>NZ_JAHDTG010000015.1 GCF_018531475.1 Pseudonocardia mahuensis | reverse complement strand
CCGAACGAGGCACGAACAGGTCAGCCCGTCCTCAGAGCCCTACTCGACGCCACCCACCGGACCAGCCGGGATGCGCATGCAACCCGAGAACTCCAGGCCGATCAAGTCCCGAAGCCCCTTACATGAGGTCCAGAGCACTCTCGTCTGGCCGTGCGTCCCGCGATCCACCGCGCGACGCACGGCCGGACACACCCCTGAGCATGCCCGCCCAGCCACCGGTCGTGCGCGACGAACTGAGCGACGACCACCGCGCCGTGATCGGCCGTTCTTCGCTCACGGACCAGTCCCTGGTGAGCTGGAATTGAGGGCCTGACAGGCGTCCAAGCTGGTCAGGGCGAATCCGACCAGTTCCTGCCCGTCCATCGCCCGCCCCCTGCCCACCAGCTCTGCCACCGCACCGGGGCCGAGGCGGTCCACGACAGCGGTTCGCGCGGCGTCGACGCGCTGTCGTTCCTCGCCGAACATGCGGCCGCCGAGTGTCTCCAACCCACCGAGCAGCACCGCCGCCGCGTCATGTGCGCCGGTCTCTGTGAGGAGGATGACGAGATTGCGTAGCGTCGGCCATTGATGGGTCCAGTCGCCGCGCTCGTACCAGTGCCGGACGGCCTCCGGAAAGGAGCGGAGCGCCTCCCGCGGGTCGCCGTGGCGGGCGCGTGCCGTGGTCGCCGACAGGCGCGCCGCGCCCGCGATGTGGGCGCTGCCGGCCGTGGTCGCCGTCGCCATCGCGCGATCGAGCAGGGGGATCGCCCGTGCGGGGTGGACGTCGAGGAGGAGTTCGCCCTCGATGTAGTCCGCGGTCGCCTGCAGGGTGGGGGAGCCCACCGCGCGGGCGCGGTGGCGGAACTCGACGAGCAGGGGACGGGCCCGGTCGTGTTCGCCCGCGTAACCGAGCAGCAGGCACCGATTGCCGAATGCGTGCGCAGCGAGGTAGCGGTCGTCGGCATCGTCGGCGAGGCGGATGACGTCCTCGGCATGGCGCACCCCCTCGGACTGCCGACCGGTCGCGAACGCGAGCTCGCACAACACGTGGTGACCGAACCGCGCCTCCGGGGTGTCGCCCGCCGCCTCGACGGCCCACCGCGCCATGAGCGCGGCGTGATGGAGGCGGCCACCCTGCAACTCGCCGAGCGCGACCACCGCCCTCACGGCCGGCAGGAGCGGATGCCGCGCCCGCTCGGCGGATCGCAGGCACGGGCGTGCCCACATGGCGACGTCGGACCGCAGCCGCTCGAGCACGAGGAGGTAGAGGGCAGCCGGGATGCGGACGGCCTCGTCGTCCCGCCCGATGGCGGCGGCCTCGTGGGCCGCGGAGCGCAGATTCGGCATCTCCAGTTCGGCCGCGCGCGCCCACCGCGTCTCGCCGGGGCCACGCAGCCCTCGAGCGATGGAATCCGCGAGTCCGGCGAAGTAGGCGGCCTTGCGCGCGGTCGTCTCGTGGCGGGGTTCGGCGCGAACCCGGGCCTCGTCGGCGTACTCGGCGATCGTCTCCAGCATCCGGAAGCGGGACTGCTGCCCGGCGGTCACCGGGACGAGCAGCGATCGCTGCACCAGCTCCCGGAGCAACTCCGGGATCCGGTCGACGTCGAGTGGTCCCCAGCCGGCGACGGCGGCCGCGGCCTCCAGCGAGAAGCTGCCGCGGAAGACCGACAGCCGCCTGAACAGGTGCTGCTCCGGCGGGCTGAGCCGCCGGTGGGACCACTCCAGCACCGCTCGCAGCGTCCGGTGCCGGTCGTCCGGGGTGCGTCGGGTGGACCGCAGGTCGAGTCGGTGATGCAGGCGCTGGTCGAGATCGTGCAGGCTCATGGTCCGCGCCCAGGGTGCGGCCATCTCGATCGCCAGCGGTAGCCCCTCGAGACGCCTGCTGAGCCGCCGGATGACCTCGTCGTCGTCGGTGACGGGGCGTCCTGCCGCACGGATCCGCTCGATGAGCAGGGCGACGGCGTCGGCGGTGTCGAGCGGGCCGACGTCGACCAGCTGCTCGCCGTCGACCGCCAACGGCTCGCGGCTCGTCGCCAGTATCCGGGCCGCCGGAGCGCGCCGAAGGACGCCCTCGACGATCGGTGCGATCCCGTCGAGCACGTGCTCGCAGTTGTCCAGCAGCAACAGGAGCCGTCGGGGCGCGCAGAAACCGGTGATGCGCTCGTGGACGTCACCCGAGGACGGCAATCCAAGGACGTCCGAGATGGCCGGTGCCACCGCCTCGTCGCGACCCACAGGTCCGAGGTCGCATGCCCAGACGCCGTCGGCCGGGACCACCGGCAGCCGGCGCAGCGCCTCGACCGCGAGCCGCGTCTTGCCCACCCCACCGGGGCCGACGAGCGTCACGAGCCGGCACCGGCCGAGGCGCTCGCCCAGTTCGATCAGATCGGCGGCGCGGCCGACGAACGCGCTCACCGGCGATGGCAGGTTCCCGCGCGTGCGTCCGCGTCCCTCGTCGTCGATCGCGGGCGCTTGCAGGTCGTGCGCGGCCTGCTCGGCCTCGTCCAGCTCGGTCTGGGCGTCCAGCCCCACCGATCGCAGCTGCCGGCGGCAACGTCGCGCCGCGCCGAGCGCGTCTGCCTTCCGCCCGGCCCGGGCCAGCGCCCGAACGAGGAGGATCCACGCGCTCTCCCGCAGCGGTTGCCGGGTGACCAGCTCCTCGAGATGCGGGACCATCGCCCCCACCCCGCTGGACTTGAGGAGGGCGAGCGCGCACCGCTCCGTGGTCGCCGACCGAAGCTCCTCGAGACGGTAGGCGGCGGTCAGCACCTCGGGATGGTCGGCGAACTCCCGAACGCCGATCCCCGCCACAGCCCGAGGGCCTCCTCCAGGCGGGCCGCCTCGGAGCCGGGCTCGTCGGTCACGGTCTCCCGCACCAGCGTCTCGAAGACGTCGGTGTCCCACCAGTCCGCCCGTAGCACGTAGCCGGACGGCCGGCGCTCGATGCGGCCGCTGCCGAGCGCCCGGCGCAGCCTCGACACGTAAGCGGCGAGGGAGGCCTCCGCCGTCCGCGGTGGGCGTCCCGCCCAGATCGCCTCCACCAGGCGGTCGCGGGAGACGACGCCGCGCTCGGCGGCGAGCACGGTGAGCACCAGCCGCTGGGTCGTGCTGCCGATCGGCACTGTCGCGCCGTCACGCACGATCTCCATGGGGCCCAGGACTCGGACCTCCAGCATGAGGCGATCGTAGGCGTCGTGTCCGCGCAAGAGCCGTGCAAAGCAGCTGCAAACGTCGGTTCCTACCGTGCACCTCGGTACTCGACAACCGACGTCAAGGAGGTCGCCATGCTCACCTCGGTAACAGCACGGCTGCGCGACCAGGTGCGCGGCCGTGTCGTCGAACCCGACGACGAGGACTACGAACAGGCCCGGCGGGTCTACAACGCTGTGCACGACCGGCGGCCCGCGGTCGTCGTGCGGGCCGTCGACGCGGCCGACGTGATCGCCACCGTCGACGCCGCCCACGAGTCCGGGCTGGACCTGGCGGTGCGCGGCGGAGGGCACAGCGTGGCGGGCTTCGGCACGGTCGACGACGGCATCGTGCTCGATCTCGGCGCGATGCGGGGCATCCGCGTGGATCCGATCGCGCGCACCGTCAGCGTGCAGGCCGGTTGCACCTGGGGCGATGTCGACCACGCGACCCACGCGTTCGGACTGGGCACCCCCAGCGGGATCGTCTCGACCACCGGGGTGAGCGGCCTGACCCTGGGCGGCGGGATCGGCTACCTCTCACGTGCCCACGGCCTGTCGTGCGACAATCTGATCCGCGCCGACGTGGTCACCGCCGACGGCCGTCTGGTTCGTGCCGACGCCAAGGAGCAGCCCGACCTCTACTGGGCCCTGCGCGGCGGCGGCGGGAACTTCGGCGTCGTCACCGAGCTCGAGTTCACCCTGCACCCGGTCGACCAGGTCTACGGCGGGCCGATGCTCTTCGAGCTCGAGCATGCCGAGGCGCTGCTGACGACGTTCCGCGACTGGATCGCCGACGCCCCGCGAGCGATGGGCGGCTTCGCCGCGTTCCAGATCGCCCCGCCGCTGCCGTTCATACCGCAGGCCCGTCACGGCGAGCCGTTCGTGATCCTGGTCACCAGTTTCACCGGGCCCGCCGCACACGGCGCCGAACTCCTCGGCGCGTTCCGCGACATCGCCGAGCCCGTCGCCGAGCACGTCGGTGTGCTGTCCTACCCGGCCATGAACAGCATGTTCGATGCACTCCTGCCGCCGGGACTTCGGCACTACTGGAAGTCCAGCTTCGCCCGGGAGCTGACCGCCGACGCGATCGCCGCCCACCTCGTCCACGGTCCGCGGGTGCCTTTCGCGCAGTCCGCGATGCAGCTGTACCCGATCGACGGGGCGGTGCACGACATGGGTCCCGGGGACACCGCCTTCGCTCACCGGGACGCAGCCTTCGCGCCGATCATCGCAGGCACCTGGCCCGACCCGGCGGGTGACGACGCCGCCCTCGCCTGGGTCCGCGACTACTTCGCGGCGCTGGCCCCCCATTCGACGGCGGGCGGCTACGTCAACTTCATGCCTGCCGACGACCGGCACCGCGTACCGGACAACTACGGCTCGAACCACGGCCGGCTGGTCGAGGTCAAACGGCAGTACGACCCCGACAACCTGTTCCATCTCAACCAGAACATCGCGCCGTGACCGCGCCGCTGGTGTACATCGCCGCGCCGCTGTCGAACATCCGCGACGGCAGCTGCCTCGACGTGCTCGACGTCATCGTCGGTGACGCCGCCTTCCGTGGCGGCTCGATCTTCCACGCCGCCGGCACCGACCAGCTGTTCCTCATCCGCGCCGGCGCCCTGATGACCGTCGTCGTGACGGGCTTGCTGGTGCGTCAGAGAGTTCATCGAGGTCCGTCCCCGCCCACGAGCACCTCCCGGCACCGCCTGTCGAGCAGATCGATCAACCCGCCCAACTCCTCCGTGGCCGCACGCACCCCCGCGTCCACCGAGATCGCGACCCGCAGTGCGCGTAGCCCCCATTGAGCTCCGATCGAGCGCCAGATCCGGCCGCCCCTGTCGAGGCGGCTCCGCCGGTGCCGCCTCGTGCGGCGTGGCCGGTTCCGTGGCCACCAGGGGCCAGGACGGTGGCCACGGCGCTACCGACGACGATCACACCCGTGAGGTGATCCGACCACCGGGCCGTGCCCCGCCGCATCTGTGGTCCTGCCCGCTGACGACGTCGACCGACCAGCACGCTCGCCTATCGTGCCGGGAACATGCCCCGTCGACCCAACCCGTAGCGGCCCTCGGCCGTGTCCGGCCACCGCTGCGTCGCGTCGTGCGCCTGACCGACCAGTTCCTCCGGCACGTGCAACGCCACCAGACCGACCGTCACGCTCTGCGGGTCGGTGAAGCGGGCGACGCGCACACCCTCCGAGGGCGCGTTCGGGCACGCGGAACAACGGCCTGGATCCCCCGGGGCTCGCCCTGCGACCGTCACCGCGACCGATGCCGCTCGAACCGGACAGTGGAGCACGTCCCGGACCCGGGCCGCCGCGCCACGACGTCCCACGACCGTGACGAAGGTGATCGTCTTCATGGAACAGCCGCGCCAGGCGCTCGTCCAGCAGATGACCGTCGAGGCCGACGGCGTCCTGAGCCTCGTGCTCGTCGACCCCGCAGGGACGGAGCTCCCGGCCTGGCAGCCCGGTGCGCACCTGGACCTCGTGCTCGAAGACGGCCTGGTCCGGCAGTACTCGCTGTGCGGTGATCCGGCCGATCGACGCCGCTACCGGGTCGCCGTCCTGCGTGAGCCGCGGTCACGCGGCGGCTCCGAGCGCGTGCACACCGTGCTCCGGCCCGGCGGCCTCGTGGACATCAAGGGCCCGCGCAACCACTTCCGACTGGAGTCCTCGCCCCGGTACCTGTTCGTCGCCGGCGGGATCGGCATCACCCCGATCCTGCCCATGGTGGAGGCCGCCGCGGCGAACGGCGCGGACTGGTCCCTCCTGTACGGCGGGCGCGCTGCGGCCTCGATGGCCTTCCGCGAGGCTCTGGCTCGGCACGGCGACCGGGTGCGGCTGGTGCCCGAGGACGTCCACGGCCGGCTCGATCTCGACGCCGTGCTGGGCAGTCCGCGACCGGACACCCTCGTGTACTGCTGCGGGCCCGAGTCGCTGATCGCCGCGGTCGAGCAGCGCTGCTCGAGCTGGCCTGCCGACGCACTCCGCGTGGAACGGTTCGCCGCACCGGAGGAGCCGGTCCGCGATCCCACCGACGAGAGCGGTGTGGAGATCGTGCTGCGCCGCTCGGACCGGTCCGTGCAGGTCCCGGCGGAGCGCTCGGTCCTCGACGTGCTGCTCGAGGACGGGATCGACGTGATGAACGACTGCCGGGAGGGCATCTGCGGCAGCTGCGAGACCAAGGTCCTGGAGGGCGAGGTCGACCACCGCGACCACGTTCTCACCGCCAAGGAACAGGCGTCGAACACCTGCATGATGGTCTGCGTCTCGCGCGCTCGTTCCGGTCGGCTCGTGCTGGACCTCTAATGGGAGGTGTCGGGCCTGATTGTGCCAGACTCGGCTCCGGTAGCGGCCGGCGGGTCAGCACTCCCGACCTCCGAGCGTCGAGCTCTACGGTCAGACCGTGCGCCCGCTGGTCGTGAGGGGGCCGGGACCGCTGATGGGATGACGTGCCCCTCTCGAGACGGCTGGTCTGACCGCACCGCGTGGTGGCGCGAGTGGTCCGGCGCGGTGTGCTGATCGGCGGTCGAACCGGGGCTGGGCACGGACACGGTGCGCTCGCTGGACGATCTGGGCCGGCGCCCGTTCACCACCAAGGAGCAGCTCCGCGCGGCCTACCGTTCGGCTGGAGTGCGTGCCGGTGCGTGGTGGTCCGGATCCGGCTCCCCGCCTCCTCGGGGACGACGGGCCGGCGCACCCTGTGCAGCTACACCCCGGCACGACCTGCAAGCTCGTCGTGATCGAGCCTCGATAGGAGGCCCGGCCGTCACTCCCGTCGTCGTGCCCACGCTGCGCCGGAACCGCGCGTCCAGGCGTCGCGCGCCAGCAGTCTCCGGGGGTCGTCGGCCACCGCCGTCACCACGTCGAGCAGGTCGTCGGCCCACGCCATGTTCATGGCGTTGAGCTCGTCCGGGCGGTGCAGCACGATCTCGGCCACCCGTCGCTGCGTCTCAGGCCAGCGCAACCGCCACGGCCCGCCCTGTCTGTCGCCCGGAGAACAGGCAGCCACCCAGGAACGTTCCTTCCAGCGCGCGGTAGCCGTGCACACCGCCACCGCCGAACCCGGCCACCTCACCGGCGGCGTACAGCCCGGGTACGGGGGAGCCGTCGGTGCTCAGTACCCGGCCGGACAGGTCGGTCTGCAGCCCGCCGAGGGTCTTGCGGGTCAGGATGTTGAGTCGCACCGCGATCAGCGGACCGGACTTCGGATCGAGGATCCGGTGCGGGCTCGCGACCCGGACGAGCCGGTCGCCGCGGTAGCGGCGCGCCCCCCGCAGCGCGGTGATCTGCAGGTCCTTGGTGAACGGGTTGTCGATCTCGCGGTCGCGGGCGACGATCTGCCGCTCCAGGTCGGGGAGCTCGATCAGCGGGGAGTCGGTCAGCTTGTTCATGCCCTCGACCAACTCGGCCAGGGTGCTGGCGACGACGAAATCCGCACCCTTGCGCATGAACGCCTCCACGGGCGCGGGCGCGCCGGGGCGGATCCGGCGGAGGACCTGGCGGATGTCCTTGCCGGTGAGGTCGGGGTTCTGCTCGGAGCCCGACAGCGCGAACTCCTTCTCGATGATCTTCTGGGTGAGCACGAACCAGGAGTGGTCGAAGCCCGTGTCCATGATCATCTCGAGCGTGCCGAGGGTGTCGAAGCCCGGGAAGTTCGGTGCGGGGAGGCGCCGGCCGCGGGCGTCGAACCACAGCGACGACGGGCCGGGCAGGATCCGGATGCCGTGCCGCGCCCAGATCGGATCCCAGTTCTGCACGCCCTCGGTGTAGTGCCACATCCGGTCGCGGTTCACCAGCCGCCCACCCGCGGCCTCGGCGATGGCGAGCATCCGGCCATCGACGTGCTCCGGGACCCCGGAGATCATCCGCTCCGGTGGGGTGCCGAGCCGGGCCGGCCAGTGGGCGCGCACCAGGTCGTGGTTCGCGCCGATGCCCCCGGAGGTGACGATCACGGCCTGAGCCTTCAGCTCGAACCGGCCGATCTCGGCTCGAGAGCTGGCCGTGCCGCGGCCGGCATCGCTCGGCTCCAGGACGGCGCCGCTGACCCCGTCGACCACACCGTCGGTCACGCTCAGCTCGTCGACCCGGTGCCGGAACCGCAGCTCGACGAGGCCCTTCGCGACGGCGTCGCGGACCCGGCGCACGAACGGTTCGAGGACACCGGGGCCGGTTCCCCAGGTGATGTGGAAGCGCGGCACCGAGTTGCCGTGCCCGTCGGCCAGGTAACCGCCGCGCTCGGCCCAGCCGACCACGGGGAACCACCGCATCCCCTGGGCGTGCAGCCAGGTCCGTTTCTCCCCGGCGGCGAAGTCGACGTAGGCCTGCGCCCACTGCCGGGCCCAGTGGTCGTCGTCCTCGCGGTCGAAGCCCGCGCTGCCGAACCAGTCCTGCAGCGCGAGGTCGCGGGAGTCCTTGATGCCCATCCGGCGCTGCTCGGGGGAGTTCACGAGGAACAACCCGCCGAACGACCAGAACGCCTGCCCGCCCAGTGAGGCCTCGGGCTCCTGGTCCAGCAGGATCACCCGGCGGCCGGCGTCGGTCAGCTCGGCGGTGGCCACGAGGCCCGCCAGACCGCCGCCCACCACGATCACATCGCTGCTTGTGCCGCCCCTGCCGTCCACGCCGCCCCCTCGCCGAGGTCACGTCGAGCATGCCAGGTGAGGTGGGGTCAGGCCCCTTCGGTGAGTAGTTCCCGCACTCGGTCGGGACCGTCGGCGGCCAGTGCGCGCGTGGCCAGTGCGACCGCCGCCTCGCCGTGCACCGCCCGCACCGCCTGCTTGACGCCCGGGACCGCGGCGGGGCCGACGCTGAGCTCCCGGACCCCGAGGCCGATCAGTACCCCCGCGGCCTGCTCGTCCGCGGCGAGCTCGCCGCACACCGCCACGAGGGCGCGGCCGTCGGCGCCCCGGCAGACGAAGTCGATCAGCTGCAGCACCGCCGGGTCGAGCGGATCGCCGATTTCGGCGACGGCGTGGTTGCCCCGCTCGGCGGCCAGCGCGTACTGCGTCAGGTCGTTCGTGCCGACGCTGAAGAAGTCGACGTGCGGGGCGAAGGACGCGGCGCGCAGGGCCGCCGCCGGAACCTCCACCATCATTCCGACCTGCAGGTCGCGTGGCGTCCCCCGCCCGACGGCCGCGACCGCGTCGTCGAGCAGGCGCCGGGCGTCGAACAGCTCGGCGAGCGTGCTCACCATGGGGAACATCAGGCTGACCGGAACGTCGTGGGCGACCCGCACGACGGCCAGCAGCTGATCGGCGAGCAGCTGGGGCCAGGCCAGTGAGAGCCGCAGCCCCCGCACGCCGAGGAACGGGTTCGCCTCGACCGGCCCGGGCAGGTACGGCAGCGGCTTGTCTCCTCCGACGTCGAGGGTGCGCAACGTGATCCGCCTGCCGCCGAACGCCTCCGCGATCTCCCGGTAGACGCGCTCCTGCTCGTCGACGTCGGGGGCCTGCGTGCGCCCCAGGAAGAGGAACTCGGTCCGCACGAGGCCGGCCAGGTCGGCTCCGGCCGCGGCGGCGGCCCGGGCCTCGTCGGGCGACCCGACGTTCGCGCCCACGAGGACGTGCACGCCGTCGTCGGTCACGGCCGGCGACGCGGACTCGGCGAGCGCGTGGCGGCGCCGATCGGCGAGGGCGGCACCTCGCGACCGGAACCGGTCGAGGACCTCGGGGGAGGGGTCGACGACGAGCTCACCGGTCGCACCGTCCACCGCCAGCAGCGTGCCGGCGTCGAGACCGAGCACGGCCGGGCCCGCACCGCAGACCACCGGGAGGCCACGGGCCCGGGCCAGGATCGCACTGTGCGCGGTCGGGCTACCGAAGGCGAGCACGACCGCGACCACCCGGTCGGTGTCCAGCGATGCCATCTCGGCCGGGGCCAGATCGGCCGCGACCACCACACCGCTCAGATCCGGGCCGGTCCCGGTCTCCCCGCGCAGCGCGCGCAGCACCTGGTGGCCGACGTCGTGCACGTCGGCCGCGCGTGCGCGCAGGTACGGGTCGGCGAGGGCTTCCAGGTCGCCGGCCACTCGCAGGACGGCGGCGCACCACGCGGGCTCCGCCGCCCGGCCCGCGCGGATCCGCGCGCGGGCGTCGTCGAGCAGGTCGGGGTCTGGGAGGAGGACGAGGTGGGCGTCGAAGATCGCCGCCGCGTCGGCGTCGGCGCGGCCGGCCACGTCGTCGCGGACCCGTCGGATCTCACGCTCGGCCGCTGTCAGGGCGTCGTCGAGGCGGGCGAGGTCGGTCGCCGGGGAGTCCGTGGTGGCGTCGGGCACGTCGAGGGTGTCCACCGAGGCCCCCGATGCGTGCGGCAGGGACGCGGGACCCACGCCGATGCCGGGGGCGGCGCCGATCGGCCCGGCCCGGTGATCCGGGCGGGCCGGCGGCGCGGGCTCCGGCTCCGTGCCGGACTCGCCGAAGGCGTCGGCGGCGAGCGCGATCAGCTCGTCGAGACACGTGCGGGCCTGCGGTCCGGCGGCGCGCACCTCGACCTCATGGCCCTGCAGGGCGGCGAGGGTGGCCACCTTGGACAGGCTCGTCGCGGGCACCCACGCCGAGCCGGCGGTGGCGTTGCGCAGTTGCACCCGGGCATCGAGCGCGGCCACCTGGCGCACGAGGCGCGCCGCGGGGCGGGCGTGCAGCCCGTGGACGTTGGTGACGGTGAAGGATCCCTCGATCCCGTCGGGTTCGGCCACGTCGTCGCGGGGAGCGGGCTCGGCCGGAGGCGGTACCGGAGCGGTCCCGACGTGGGCCTGCTTGGCCTGCAGCGCCGCCTCGGCCTCGGCCGCGACCTCGGCGGGGGAGGAGCTCCCCGCGGCGGCGACGGCCGCCACGACCAGCCCCTCGACCAACGGCGCCGCGCACAACAGGGTGCGCTCCCGCACCTCGTCGTCGAGCATGTCCAGGGCCAGCTCGGCCGAGAGCACCGCGCTGCCCAGGTCCATGAGCACGACGACCCCGTCACCCCGGTCGGCCTCGGTCACGGCGTCGAGGATCTGCACGGCGTCGGTGCCGAACGTGGTGTCGTCCAGCCCGGCCGCGACGACCATCCGCACGTCCTGGTCGTGGACCATCTCCCCGGCCAGGGCCACGGCCGCGTCGGCCAGCGCACGGCTGTGGGACACCACGACGATCCCGGTCATGGCTCAGGCCTGCCCGTCGACCGTGCCGAGCGCGGCCGCCGCTGCCTCCACGAGCAGCGTCGCCGACGCCGAGCCGGGGTCCTGGTGGCCGATGCTGCGTTCGCCCAGGTAGCTGGCCCGGCCCTTGCGGGCGACCCGGCCGGCGGTGTCGTCGCGACCCGCCGCCGCGGCGAGCGCCGCCGCGGCGAGCGCGGTGTCCAGCACGGCGCCGGCCGCCAGCTCGCGCTCCAGCGCGTCGACCGCCGGGGCCAGGGCGTCGACCATCGTCTTGTCGCCGATCTCGGTGCGCCCGCGCGCGACCACGCCTTCCAGTCCGGCGCGCAGGGCCTTCGCGAACCCGGCGGCATCCAGCGGGCCGGTGTCACCGGCCGCTGCGGCCATGCGCAGGAACAGGGTGCCGTACAGCGGGCCCGCGGCGCCGCCGACGGTGCTCACCAGGGTGCGCCCCACGAGCTTGAGCAGCGGTCCCGGCCCGGCGTCGGGATCGGCGTCGATCGCCGCGACGGCCGCGGCCATCCCGCGGTGCATGTTGGACCCGTGGTCCGCGTCGCCGATCTCGGAATCGAGCGCGGTGAGATGGTCGCTGTTCTCGGCGACTTGGCGGGCGAACTCGTGCAGCCAGGCGCGCAGCGCGCGGCCGTCGATGTTGTTGCTGGTGTTGGTCATGTCACATCCCCCAACGCAGAGCGGCAGTGTGGACGGGCGCGTCCCACAGCGAGATCAGTTCGTCGTCGAGCTCGAGGACGGTGAGTGCGGCCCCCGACTGCTCCAGCGACGTGATGAAGTTGCCGACGATGCGGCGGACGGGCTCGACGCCCGCGTCGCGCAGGCACCGGTCCACCTCGCCGTAGAGCAGGTGCAGCTCCGAGGACGGGGTGCCGCCCATGCCGCTGAGCATCGCCAGCACCGGGGCGCCCGGCGTGGGAGCCAGATCGGTCAGCACCGCGGAGACGATCAGCGCCGCGAGCTCGCGGGCGCTGCGCATGGGTACGCGCCGGCGCCCGGGCTCGCCGCTGATGCCGATGCCCAGTTCGATCTCACCGTCGGGCAGCGTGAAGATCGGCCGGCCGGCCACGGGCGGCGTGCACGAGGACAGCCCGACCCCGAACGAGCGGGCTCGGTGGACGACGCGGCGCGCCACGCCCGCGACGACGTCCAGCGCCTGCCCGCGCTCCGCCGCGGCCCCCGCGAGCTTCTCGACGAGCACGGTGGCGCCCAGCCCGCGCCGGCCGGCCGTGCCGGGTGTGTCGAGGACGGCCACGTCGTCGTTGACCACGACGGTCTCGACCACCGCCCCGTCGATGGCCGCCAGCTCTGCGGCCATCTCGAAGTTCATGACTTCGCCGGTGAAGTTCTTGACGACGTGCAGCACCCCGGCGCCGGCGTCGGCCGCGTGGGTTGCGGCGAGGATCTGGTCGGGCACGGGGGAGCTGAACACCTGGCCCGGGGCGGCGGCGTCGAGCATCCCGTGGCCGACGAAACCGGTGTGCAGGGGCTCGCATCCCGAGCCGCCGCCGGACACCACGCCCACCTTGCCCGGGACCGGCCCGTCCGCCCGGACGACGATGCCGTTCGCCGCGTCGTAGCGCAGCACCCCCGGGTGGGCGGCCGCGAGGCCGATGAGGGAGTCCCGGACCGCGTCACCGGGGTCGTTGAGGAACTTGCGCATGGTGGCCGTGGGCAACACGACGCCTCCTGTCGATCCGAAGGATGAGTGCGCGCGCCCTGGCGCGACGATGCGGCGAGCAGGTACTCAGGTGATCAGACCACCTGCCCAGGCTCGGCGTCAACGGTCGTCGAGCGGGTGGCTCGTTGCCGCACCCGGCTGCGCCGTTCGCACCATTGACGGTCCGTGATCAGCCTGCTTATGTTCTGTGTCACTCATTGGTCAGACCACCTGGTCACCAGGTGGCCTCAAAGACGAGGCGGGCGACATGCCTGATCAGGACACGCAGGACCCGGGGCCGCAGGAACTGCTCCGGGTCGAGGGCGTTGTCAAGCACTACCCCGGGGTGGTCGCCCTGGGTGGGGTCTCCCTGGACGTGCGAGCGGGAGAGATCCACGCCCTGCTGGGCGAGAACGGTGCCGGCAAGTCGACGCTCATCGGCGTCCTGTCAGGCATCACCCAGCCGACGTCGGGCCAGGTCTTCGTCGACGGCGAGCCGGTCGGGCTGCGGCGTCCCCGCGACGCGCAGGACCTCGGTATCACGACGATCCACCAGGAACTGTCGCTGGCACCCGACCTGACGGTGCTGCAGAACATCTTCCTCGGCCGCGAGCTGCGCCGCGGGCCCTTCGGCCGTGGCCTGCTCGACGAGCGCGCCATGAGCG
The DNA here is from genome assembly GCF_018531475.1 of Pseudonocardia mahuensis. Taxonomy (GTDB): domain Bacteria; phylum Actinomycetota; class Actinomycetes; order Mycobacteriales; family Pseudonocardiaceae; genus Pseudonocardia. Next base: position 91,831 of record NZ_JAHDTG010000015.1, on the reverse strand, counting down.
AGCGCGTGCAGGACATCATCGCCGACTTCGGGCTGACCGAGCGCGACCTGCGCCGTCCCGTGGGCGAGTTCGGGGCGCTGACCCAGCACGTCGTCGAGATCGTCAAGGCGCTCGCGTTCGACGCCCGCCTGGTCATCCTCGACGAGCCCACCTCGGGTCTCGCCGAGGAGGAGCGCGTCATGCTGTTCGACCACATGCGCCGGCTGCGGGAGCGCGGCATCTCGCTGGTCTGGGTCACCCACCGCCTCGACGAGCTCTACGAGCTGGCCGACCGGATCACCGTGCTGCGCGACGGGCGCACCGTGGCGACCACCGACACCGCCGAGTCGACGCCGGAGGACCTGGTCCGGCTGATGGTCGGGCGGAAGACCACGTCGCTCGGCGCGATCGCCGAGGACCGGACGGCCACCGAGCGACCGGCCGGTCCGCGCACCGAGGTGCTGCGCCTGGAGAACGTCTCCCGCCGCCCGGTGCTCGGGATGTGAGCCTGACGATCTCCAGCGGGGAGATCCTCGGTGTCGCCGGGGTGGCCGGCGCGGGCCGCACCGAGCTGGCGCGGGTGATCCTGGGTGCCGACCGGATCGACGGCGGCCGGATCCTCGTCGACGGGGAGCCCGTCCGGATCCGGCACCCGCGCGACGCCTACCGGCTCGGCATCGCGATGGTGCCGGAGGAGCGCAAGACGCTGGGCATCCTGGCGGACTTCCCGCTCGACAAGAACACGACCGTCTCCCGGCTGGGCAAGGTGGCCCGGCTGGGACTGATGCTCGACCGTCGCCGGGAGCGGGCGGTGACCCGCGACTACATCGACGAGCTCGGGGTCCGGACCAGCAGCGCCGCCGAGCGGATCCGCAACCTCAGTGGCGGCAACCAGCAGAAGATCGTGATCGCCCGCTGCCTGTTCACCGGGCCTCGGTTGATCATCTTCGACGAACCGACACAGGGCATCGACGTGGCGGCCAAGGTCGAGGTCTACCGGCTCATCCACCGCTTCGTCGCCGGTGGTGGCGCCGCGCTGGTGATCTCCTCGGAGATCCCGGAGCTGCTGCACGTCAGCGACCGCATCCTGGTGATGCGCGAGGGGGCGATCGCGGGCGAGGTCCGGCCGGACCTGCGCGGCGACGACCACGAGGCCGACGAGCGGGCCTCTGCCGAGATCATGTCCCTCGCGGCCCGGAGCGTGGCGTGATGACCGCGTCCCGTGGCCTGACCCGCGTCTTCGCCATCGAGGGCGTCGCGGTCGCCGTGATCTTCGTCGGCATGGTCGTCTTCTTCTCGCTGGCGAGCCCGTTCTTTCTCACCGGCGGGAACATCGCCAACCTGCTGGTCGAGACGGTGATCATCGCCCTGCTCGCGGCCGGCATGACGTTCGTGCTGGTGGTCGGGGGCATCGACCTCTCGGTGGGCTCGGTGACGGGCCTGAGCGCAGCCACCACGATGTGGGCGCTGATGTCGGGGGCTGCCGCTACCGGTCGGCCTGCTCGTCGGGATCGGGACCGGCCTGCTGGCCGGGGTCGTCAACGGCGCCGTCATCGCGCTGCTCGGTGTGAACGACTTCATCGTCACGCTGGCGATGCTCAGTGTGGGTGCCGGGCTGCTGCAGGTGGTGACATCGGACGCGCAGCTCACGGGCGTGCAGTCCGACGCCTTCGCGTGGCTGACCCAGGGGAGCGTCCTCGGCGTCCCCGCTCCGGTGCTGATCGCCGTCGTCGTGGTGGTGGCGCTCGAGTTCGTCCTGGTCGCCACCCCGTTCGGGCGCTCCGCCTACGCCGCCGGCATCGGGCCGCGTGCGGCCGAGCTGGCCGGAGTACCGGTCCGGCGGGTGCGGTTCGGGGTCTACGTGCTCTCCGGTGCGTGCGCCGGTGGGGCGGGCGTGCTGCTCGCGTCGAAGCTGAACTCCGTGCAGTCCGGCCTCGGCAGCGGCTACGAGCTCACCGCCATCGCCGCCGCCGTCCTCGGTGGGATCAGCCTGGCCGGCGGGCGCGGAAGCGTGTGGCGGGCGGTGCTGGGCGCGCTGTTCCTCGGCACGCTGAGCCAGGGGCTGCAGATGCTGGGCGTCGACCCGCTGTGGTTCACCATCGTCACCGGTCTGTCCATCGTCGCCGCCGTCGCGCTCGACCGGATCGTCGGCCGCATCGCGCTCTCGCGGCTGCTCGGCGCGGACCCGCCGGCAGCGGCCGGCCCGCCTCCCGAGCACGACGACCCCCGACTCGACCAGCCGCTGGCCGGCTCCGCCCGAGAGGCCCGCACGCCATGACCTCCACAACGACTTCCGGGACTTCCGAGACCTCCGGGACGACCTCCTCCGGGACCCCGGCGACGCGGCCCACGGCACGTCGTGGGCCCGCCGGCCTGCTGGGCGAAATCGTCACGCGGCCGAGCGCCGGTGTGCTCGCGCTGCTCGCGCTCATCTGCGTGGTGATGGCGTTCCTCGCGCCGTCCTTCCTGACCTACGGCAACTGGTACAACCTCGCCCAGCAGATGGTGTACGTGGCCCTGCTGGCGATCGGCATGACGATCGTGCTCATCACCGGTGGGATCGACCTGTCGGTCGGCTCGGTGCTCGGCCTGAGCGCCGGTGTGATGGCCTACCTGATCAACCAGGGCCTGATCTTCGGCCTCGCCCTGGTGCTCGCCGTGGCCACCGGGGCGGGCCTGGGCCTGATCAACGGGCTGGTGATCACCAAGCTCGGCATCCCGGACTTCGTCGCGACGCTCGCCATGCTCGGCGTCGCCAGCGGCCTGCTGTTCCTGTGGACCGGCGGCGTGCCGTTCATCGGTTTCATGCTGCCCGACTACGAGATCCTGGGCGGCGGCACTGCGCTCCTCGGCGATCTGACCGCCCCCATCCTGGCGATGGTGGTGATCGCCGTGCTCGTCGCGCTCATCATGCGCCGGACGAGCTTCGGGCGGCACGCCTACGGCGTCGGCAGCAACCGGGAGGCGGCGCGACTGTCCGGTGTGGCCGTGGTCCGGGTGCGGATCACGGCCTACGTCATCAGCGGCACCCTCGCCGCCTGCGCGGGTGTCCTGCTGGCCGGCCGCACCACCACCGTCGCGCCGACGATGGGTGTCGGATACGAGATCCAGGCGATCGCCGCGGCCGTCATCGGCGGCGCGGCGCTGGCCGGAGGCCGGGGCCGGATCCTCGGCGCCGTGCTCGGCGCGCTGACGCTCACCGTCGCGAGCAACGTCATCAATCTCGCCTCCGTCAGCCCCACCTGGCAGTCGGTGGCGATCGGCGCGATCCTGCTGGTCGCCGTCGGGCTCGACCGCGCGAGCGCCCACCTCTCCCGCCGCCTCGGCCGTGCCGTTCCGTCGCCGTGACCGCCTCCGCGACCGAAGCCGCGTGCACCCGCCGCACCCCTCTCCGATCCCCGTCCTGGAGGACGCCGTGAACGACTCTTCACTCCCGTTCGCCGTCGGCTCACGGCGGGCCTTCCTGCGCCGGCCGCTCTGGTCGGTGGGGCCGTCGGCTCCGGCGCCCTGCTCTCGGCCTGCAGCTCCAAGCAGGTCTCGGCCGCGTCCGCCGCGGGGGGCGGCGGTGGCACCGGCCTGGGTGGCGGGGACGCCTACCAGGAGGCCGTCCGCAAGATCGTGAACGGACGCACCGTGCAGATCGGGTGGACCCCGCCGGTCCTGTCGGAGTGGTACAGCCAGATGGAGGCCGCCGCGTTCCGCCGAATGGGCGAGTACGAGGACGCCTACGGCGTTCGTTGGAAGTGGGAACGGGCCTCTCCGACGGGCAACTTCAACGCCGTCGAGCAGCAGGTGCAGACGGTGCAGAGCTGGGTGCAGCGCAAGTTCGACGTGGTGCTGATCTGCACCGGGGCCAACTTCGCCACCATGCAGGGCGTCTACAGCAAGGCACTGGCGGCCGGCACGAAGATCTACCAGTTCAACCAGCCCGTGGAGATCTACCCGGTCGAGCAACTGCAGGCGATCTCGAGCATCGGCTACGACAACCGCTGGCAGTCGGGCTACCTGTGCGGCAAGTACATCGCCGAGAAGCTCGGCGGCAAGGGCAAGATCCTCGAGATCACCGGGCCGCCCGGCTCGGACTGGTCCGCCGCGCGCCAGATCGGCTTCAAGAAGGCGCTCAGCGAGCACCCCGGCCTCACCGTGGCCGGCACCGCGAACGGCGGCTACCTGCGGCAGCAGGGTCTCAGCGCCACCCAGGACCTGCTCACCCGGGAGCCGGACATCCAGGCGATCTGGGGTGAGAACGAGGACATGGCCCTCGGTGCTTCGCAGGCTCTCGACGCCCGCGGCATCAAGCAGTGGGACGGCAAGACCGGCGTCGTGGTGGTCGGCGCCGACGGGCTGGTGTCCGGTATGCAGTCCATCCGCAACGGCAAGCTGACCGCGAGCATCGACGTCGGCAGCGTCGACAGGCCATCACGTTCATCGACACCGTGTTCCACAACGCGGTCCTCGGCGAGACCGTCGGCAAGATCATCAATGTGCCGACCCGGGTGGTCGACAAGAGCAACGTGGACTACGCCGAGGCCTACATGCAGTGGGCGCTCGGGAACACCCGCAAGTACTGAGGAGGCCGCAGCTCCCTCGGTGACGGGGGCGGTCCGGATGTCCTCGTCACCGTCGGTCCCGCGTGCTCTACTCGACGACAGATGATCTGCGGGACGGGAGCGGTCGTGGCCTACGTGCACGGACATGCGCGCGAGACCGGGTGGGTCGTCGCGCACTTCCGGCGGCCGAGCGCGCCCGACGAGGGTCAGCTCGGGCTCGCCCTGCCGGCCCCGGCACCCGATCCCGACGCACCCTCCCGGGCCGGTGCGGCCCGCGACGGCGGGGCGGACCGCGGCGTTGCCGAGTCCGCCTCCGACGAGACGGGTGGGCGGGGGCCCGCCCACCCGCCGACGCTGGACAGAGGGGCTGACCGCGGCCGGCCGGCAGAGCTCCGGGTGCTCCCGACGCCCGCGTTCAGTTCGCGAGCATCTCCGCGATGACGGCGTCGATCGCCGCCGCGTCGCTCTCACGCAGGCAGAACATCCCGAAGTGGCCCATCGGGGTGTCGATCGGCCGGTACTGCCCGCCCGGCACGAGCCTGCACTCAGCGGGCTCGTTGTCGTTCCGAACGTTCCGGTGACCGCAACGGGGGCCCGGACAGTGACGAGCCCGCTGACCGCGGTGGCTACCGTGCGGGGTCGACGGCGACCGGTTCCCGGTGCGCCTCGTGGTGCCCCGCGTTGCGGGGCGTGGCGAGGACCGCCTTCGTCCGCTCGTCCACCACCGCGTCCGACAGCGCACCGTTCCCGGCGAGCACCGTCTCGAGCGCCGTCAGCCAGTGCTCGTAGTAGCTCCAGGGCTCACTGCCGTCGGAGCCGCCGTCGGTCTCCCACTTCTTGATGGAGTCGATCAGCGACAGCTGGAACTCGGACCACTCGTACTGCCCGCTGTGGTACGCCGCCACGGCCATCGCGAACGCGCGCAGCTCCCACGGCTGCTCGAACGAACGCTCACCCGAGCCGCCCGGCAGGTCGCAGACCAGCTGCTCGACCCGGCGCCGGGCGTCGCCCAGCTCCGTCGCGTCCTGCCGCATCAGGGTGCCGCCACCACGCCGGTGCCGATCATCGCGTCGCGGGTGATCAGCTCGGCGAGGGCCTTCTCGTCGAGGCCATCGGTGCCCGCGGGGCGCTGTGGGAGCACCCAGTACCGCATCTCCGACGACGAGTCCCAGACCCGGATCTCGACGGAGTCCGGGATGTCGAGGCCGAAGTCCTCGCGCAGCACCTTGCGCGGCTCGCGCACGATCCGCGACCGGTAGGCCGGCTCCTTGTACCAGTTCGGCGGCAGCCCGAGCACCGGCCACGGGTAGCACGAGCACAGCGTGCAGGTGATCACGTTGTGCACCGTGTCGGTGTTTTCCACGACGACCATGTCCTCGCCCTGCAGGCCGCCGATGCCCAGCTCGGCGCAGGCCTTGGTGCTGTTCTCCAGCAGCCGCGCCTTGAACTCCGGGTCGGTCCAGGCCTTGGCGACGACGCCGGCGCCGAGCTGCGGGCCGACCTCGTTCTCGTAGATCTCGGCGAGGCGGTCGACCGCCTCCGTCGTCATGATGCCCTTCTCGATCATGAGCGCCTCGAGCGCCTTGACCCGGGCGGCGATCTCCTCCTGGCTGCGGACCGTCGCGCTCATGCAGCGGCTCCCTTGTCCTTCGCGGGGGTGATGTAGGGCTCCCAGACGTCGAAGTAGACGACGCCGTTGGGCTCGGCGGCCTCGGCGCCCCAGAGCTCGGAATTGGTGAACTTCACGGTGTAGACGTGCTGCGGGTCGTCCTCGCCGCCGTTGCCGGCGCTGTCCGGGTAGATGAACGTGCCGTGGGCGTGGGTGACCACGCCGGTCCTGCCGCGGATGTAGCGGGCCTTGCGGGTGTGGCCGTGCGGGCTGTCCTGGGTCACCGTCACGGTGTCACCGAGCGCGTACCGCGCCGGCGCGTCGGACTCCCGGCGGGCCGGGGCGCCGTGCTTCACCGCGGCGTCGACGAACGCCAGCAGCTCGGCGTCCTTCCTGTCCGGCAGCGGCTCGTCGGGGTGCTCCAGGTAGTACTGCGTCTTCGCCTCCAGCTCGGCCTCGTCGATCACACCGGCCTTGGTCGCGTAGTGCTCCGCGGTGTGCAGCCAGTGCTCGTAGTACGGCGACAGCAGGTACACCGCGGGGTGCATCTGCTCGATGCCGAAGCGGAACATGTCGACGTTGAACAGCCCGGCCCGGAAGTTCGTGGCGAACAGCGCGAACGCCGCCTTCTCCCACTCGGCCCGGAAGACCGGCTCGTTCTCCGGCACGACGACGGGACCGAGGCCGTCGGTACCGCCCAGGTCATGGACGCCGTTCACGAGGAGTTCCCTCCATCCGCGGACTGCGGCGCCGGGAAGCCCCCGGCCGCCTGCTCGAAGGTGTTCGCCACCCGCAGCACGGTGGCGTCGTCGAAGTGCTTTCCGACGATCATCATTCCGGTGGGCAACCCGTTCACCAGGCCCGCCGGGACCGAGCACCCGGGGTGCCCGGTGACGTCGAAGGTCGCGGTGTTGGCCAGCATCTCCAGCGCCCGGCCGATGACCTCCTCGCGCGGCGCGTCGACCGGCGGGATGACCGACGCCTGGATCGGCGTGGTCGGCATGACCAGGACGTCGTAGCGCGACAGCGCCTCGTCGTAGGCCTTTCGCAGCTCGAGCGCGAGGTTGCGGGCCATCGCGTAGTGCTTGCCCTGGTAGGTGTTGAGCGCGTACTTGCCGGCCAGCAGGACCAGCTGGACGGTCTGGGAGAACTGCGACGCGTCGGCGCGCCACTGGTTGCCGTAGTGCTCGATGAGCTCCGGGTCGTAGAGGCCCTGCCAGTTCAGCCCGTAGCCGTTGGCGTCGACCATCTGCGCGGTGGCGCCCTCGGTGGCGATGACGTCCCAGATCTTGGCACCGTGCAGGTGCCACGGGATCGAGACGTCCTCGACGGCCAGCCCGGCGCCGCGCAGCGTCTCGGTCGCTGCGCGCACCGCGTCGTCCACACCGGGGTCCGAGTTCGGGTGGCCGAAGCCCTCGGTGACCACCCCGACCCGCAGGCCCTCGGCCGAGCGGGCCAGCGCGCCGACGTAGTCGTCGACCGTGAGGTCGGCGGGCTGGCGCGGGTCGAGCCCGTCGCGGCCGGCGATCACGCTCAGCACGAGCGCGGCGTCGGCGACCGTGCGGGTCATCGGGCCGACGTGGTCGATGGTCTGCTCGATCGGGAACGCGCCGGTGTAGGGCACCAGGCCGTGCGTCGGCTTGTGCCCGACGATGCCGCTGTAGGAGGCCGGCATCCGGATCGAGCCGCCCTGGTCACCGCCGGTCGCGACGTCCACGACGCCGGACGCGACCAGCGCGGCGCTGCCGGACGACGAGCCGCCCGTCGAGCGGGTCTCGTCCCACGGGTTGCACACCGGGCCGGTGCGCGTGGTGTGCGAGCCGCCGGAGAAGCAGAGGTCCTCGCAGACCGCCTTCCCCGCGATCGTGGCGCCGGCCGCGAGCAGCCGGGTGATGATCGTGGCGTCGCGGGTCGGGGTGAAGCCCTCGACGGTCTTCGAGCCGTTCATCATCGGCACACCGGCGACCATCGTGTTGTCCTTGATCGCCACCGTGCGGCCGGCGAGCGGGCCCTCGCCGCCCTCGGAGACCGAGCACGTGACGTACCAGGCGTTGAACGGGTTGTCCACCTCGGACGGACGGGTCCACGCCCGCTCGGGGGCCTTCGGCGCGGTCTGGGCGTAGAGCTCCTCGACGGCGTCCCAGGAGGCGAGCAGGCCGTGCACCATCGGGCTGAACGACTTGATGTCGTCCTCGCTCAGCCCCAGGCCGTAGCCCTCGGCGACCTTCGCGATGGCGGCCGGGTCGGGGGGTTGTACGGGCATAAGCGGATCTCCTCGGGTCGGGACTTCCCGCGGGACCCTATTGATGACGTAGATAACACGTCAATGGGTGGTGGCGCGTTGACAAGATCTTAACCGGGGTGGCTCACGACCAGTCCGTCCGAAGTGGCCTCAGCCAGGAAGAGCCGTTGTTCGACGGTCTCCGGCCCGGCCACGGTGACCGTGCCGCGCGGGAAGTCGTAGCGCCCGCCGCGCATCTCCCGCGCCACCGCCCGGGGATCGTCCTCCCGGGCCCGGCGCACCGCCGCCACGTAGAGGTGCAGCGACTCGTAGGCCGACTCCGAGATGCTCGACACCGGTGGGGCGAACGGCCCGTAGGCCCGCCGATAGCGGCTCAGGAACTCCGCGTTGACCTCGCCGGGGAGTTGCTCGAAGTAGCCCGACACCCCCCACATGCCCGTCGACGCGGTGTCGCCGATGCGCTCCCGGGTGGGCTCGTCCAGCGCCAGCGCGAGCGTCCGGCAGCGCTCCCGGACACCCATGGCGTGGCACTGGCGTTCGAACGCGACGAGGTCCGCGCCCACGAACGACGACAGCACCACGTCGGCCCGGGAGGCCAGGATGGACTCGATCAGCGGGGTGAAGTCGCGGCTGCCCAGGGCCGCGAACCGCTCTCCGGCGACCGTGCCGTCGTGCTCGGCCACCACCCGGCGTGCGGCGGTGTGCACCACCTGCGGCCAGCAGTAGTCGTTGCCGGCCAGGAACCACCGGGGCCCGCCCGCGGCGCTCATCATCGAGCCGACCGCCGCGCGCAGCTGGCTCTCCGGCCGCTCGCCCAGCTGCACGCGCAGCTCGCCCCCGAGGCCGCCCTCGTTCATCAGGCTGTGCACGAGCAGCACGCCGGCCCCGCTCAGTTCCTCCGCGACCCGGGCGAACGTGGCCGAGGTCGTGGTGGCCATGATCGCCCGGCAGCCGGCCCGGACCAGCCGCCACGCCTCCGCGGCCCCTACCTCCGGCTCCGTCGCGTCGTCGCCGACGACCAGCCGCAGCGGGCGGCCGCGGATGCCGCCGTCGGTGTTGATCTCCTCGACGGCCATCGCGGCCAGGTTCTCGGTCGCGGCGGCGAACACGCTGCCCGGACCCGACTTGCTGATCAGCAGGCCGACGGCGTGGTGTCCGCGGTCGGGGTCGTCGCTCACCCGGAAGCCACGGCGGCGCATCAGCCAGGCGAGCCCGGCGTCGTCGAGATCGGCGATCAGGCGCACCCGCGTCCGCGCGGCCGTCTCCGCAGGCACACAGTCCTCGTCGAACAACAGCCGCAGCCGCCCGCGCCAGGGCAGGTCGTGGACGATCTCGATCCGGGACGGCGCGCGCACCGCGGAGATCCGCCCGAGGATCTGCACCGGCGCGGCGTCGGGCCCGCCCAGCGGGGCGTGCAGTGTGACGACCGCGCCGACGGCCACCCGGTCACACGCGGCGTCGAACACCCAACCGGCCCCCGCCCCGGCCCCGAACAGCGCGAAGACCGCCGCAGGCGGCGCGTCCACCCGCTGCTCGGCCGAGAGTGCGAGGCCGACCATCACATGGCTCGGCGGTCCGGTGCGTTGACGGCGGTGAAGTTGTCGGCGGGAGTGGACGCGTCGTTCCTGCGGGTCTCGGCGGCGGCCTTGGCCGCGTCCAGCGAGCCCTGGAACAGCTCCTGGAGCAGCCGGATGACGTCCTGCGCGGGACCCGTCGGATCGACGGAGTAGAAGCGGAACCGGCCGAATCGGCGCTCGGAGACCAGCCCGGCGGTGCGGAGCACGCGCAGGTGGCTGGAGACGGCGGTGCGTCCGACGCGGCTGATCCGCTCGGACAGCTCACCCGCGCTGCACTCCTCCTTCTCGGCGAGCACCGCGAGGATCTCCCGCCGAACCGGATCGGCCAAGGCGTCGAAGGCCAGGTCGGAGACCATGATCGTTCGTCCCTCCCCGCCTCGCGACGAGTCACGTTTCGCTGACACGTTCGGATGGAGGGTAGACCAGCGCAGCCCTGCCACGGCCTGTTGCCGGTCCCGGACGTTCGTCACGCTCCGGCCGGACGCCGTCGGCCGGCGCCCCGCCCGACGTCCCGGCCGAGATGGCACACCGCCAGCAGCCGGAGGGTAGGCCAGTCGGCGTGCTGCCACTGATCGGCCTGCGGGGTGCGGACGGCCCGCCGCCACGACGTTGCTGCTCGACGAGGCTCCGCGCGTAGGCGGCGAGGCACACGGTGGCGCTCGCGGAGCCGGTGAGGGTGGTGGTGCCGCCCCGGCCGCTGCCGGCCTCCCGGAGGATGTCGCGCACCGCCGCGGCGTGCTGGTCGATCGCGGCGGCGAGGCCCGGCACCTGCTCGGCAGCGGACAGACCGCCCTGGCCGAACTGATCGGTCAGGCGCCGCAGCAGGCGGCGGGCGGACCACTCGGCCATGGCGTCGCGCAGCACGAACACCGACGGATCGTAAACGTCCGGTTCACCGGATCGAGTGGTCCTCTCGGGTGATCGCGGCCCCACGGGCCTGACTGAGGTGCAGAAATCGGGATGCGCCCGGGAGAGGGTCGTACTACCGTCCGCCGCGTGATCCAGCAGCAGATCTACGGCTGACCGGCCGCTGTGCGCAGTCGGCCGGGCCCTCCGGGGCTCGACCGTTGGTGCGCCGGCTGCCCGTCATCGTCTGTTCCCTGCTTGGAGTCCTCGCATGTCGCACATCGCCATGTTCAGCATCGGCGCGCACGGCCACGTCAACCCGAGCCTGCCGGTGATCGCCGAACTGGTGGCCCGCGGCCACCGGATCAGCTACGCGGTCCCGGAGTCCTTCGCCCCCGTCGTCGCCTCGAGCGGCGCCACGCCTGTCGTCTACGACTCGGTGCTGCCCGACGAGGCCGCGGGCGAGCGCTGGCCCGACGGTGGCGTCGAGGCCATGTCGATCTTCCTCGACGAGGCGGAGCAGGCACTGCCGCAACTGCACGCCGCGTTCGCCGGCGACCGCCCCGCCGTCGTCCTCTACGACATCGCCGCGTACGCGGCGCGCGTGCTCGCGCACCAGTGGGGCGTGCCGCTCGTGCAGCTCTCCCCGGCCATGGTGGCGTGGGACGGTTACACCGACGACATGGCCGGGGTGCTCGCGGCGATCCGGGACGACCCCGCCCGGCCGACCTACCGCACGCGGTTCGCCGCCTGGCTCGCCGAGCAGGGGATCGTCCTCTCGGTGGATGATTTCACCGGCCGGCCTCCGCGGTGCATCGCGCTCATCCCGCGGGCGTTGCAGCCGCACGCCGACCGGGTGGACGAAGCGGTCTACACGTTCGTCGGGCCGTCGCTGGACGCGCGCCCGCACCAGGGCGACTGGCCGGAACCGGACCGTCCGCTGCTGCTGATCTCGCTCGGCTCGGCCTACACCGACCACGCGGCGTTCTACCGGGACTGCGTCGCTGCCTTCGGCGGGCTCGACTGGCAGGTCGTGATCTCGATCGGCCGACACGTCGATCCGGCCGAGCTGGGGAGGCTGCCGCCGAACGTCGAACTGCACCGCTGGGTGCCCCAGCTCGCGGTGCTGGGCCGGGCGTCGGCGTTCGTCACCCACGCGGGGATGGGGGGCTGCTCCGAGGGGCTCTACCAGGGGGTGCCGATGGTGGCGGTCCCGCAGGCCGTCGACCAGTTCACCAACGCCGCGATGCTGGAGGAGCTCGGGATCGGGGTCCACCTGCCGATGGAGCAGGTGACACCGCAGGCGTTGCGGACGGCGGTGCTGGACCTCGTCGGGTCGCCGGTGGTGGCGGCACGGGCGGACGTGCTGCGCGCGGCGGGCGGTGCGGCACGAGCGGCCGACATCATCGAGGCGCAGCTACGGCGCTGACGCCCGGCGCGGCCGGGTACTCGACGAGGTCGAAGCGGGCGCCCTGGTCGTCGGTGCACCCGGCGGCCGTGCCGTAGCCCGCGAGTCCCGGCTCCGCCGCGGTCCCGCCGGCCGCGCGCACGGCGTCGACCGCGGCGGCGATGTCGGCGACGGCGAACATCGGGATCCCGGCCGGCTCCCGGCCCCCGGCGATGCCCAGCACCGGACGGGGGCCGCCGCCGTCGATCCGCACATTCCACACTCCGGCCTCGCGGCCGGGCACGAACCGCCAGCCCAGGACCGTCCCGTAGAACGCGCGGGCCCGCGTGGCGTCGGGCACCTCCAGGCTGACGGAGGCGAGCTCACCGGGCCGCGTGATGTCCGGTGGCGACCCCGAACCAGCCGGGGACGCGAATACCGCGAAAGGCAGGCCCTGGTCGTCGACGCAGTTCGCGATCCGGCCGTACGGCTCGTCGGCCGGGTCGTCGGCGCTGCCGCCGGCGGCGCGCACGAGCGCCACCGCGTCGTCGACGTCGGGCACCGCGAAGCAGAGGAACAGGGTGGTGCGCTCCTGCCCGCCCCACATCCCCAACGGCAGCGCCAGGTTCGTGACCTGCCGACCCTGCGGGGCCGAGCCCGCCGTGGTCTGCCACCCGAGGACGGCGGAATAGAAGCGCTCGGCCGCCTCGACGTCGCGTGTCCACAGTGACGCGTAGCCGACCTCGCCCGGGCGCGGGGTGCCGGGGCCCGCGGCCGCGGGTGCCTCCCGGGAGACCATCCACCGGTGCCCGGACGGGTCGATGACGACGCCGCCGCGACCGTAGGGCGAGTCGGTGACGGGGCGTTCCAGCCGCGCGCCGCGGGCGAGCGCCCGGTCGACGACGTCGTCGGGATCGGCGACCTCGAGTCGCAGCGACTGGGTGACCGGCCCGCCGGTGGGGGCGACCAGCCCCATCTCGGGGAACTCCTCGGCCAGCATCAGCACACTGTCGCCGAGCGCGATCTCGGCGTGCCCGACCCGGCCGTCGGGCATCACGATCGGTTCGCCGCGCCGGGCGCCGCCGAACGCGTCGGCATAGAAGGCGAGCGCGGTGGCAGCATCGGGGACCATCAGGTACGGGGTCACCGTGTGCAGCGCGAGCGCGGCGGCGGCCTCGGTGGTCAGGGCCGGGAGTCCGGTGGCCAGCATGTCGTCCTCCCAGTGGTCGAGCGGGGTGGTGGCCGGGTCGAGCACCGCGCGCTCCAGGCGGGCCCGCAGGCGTGCGGCGAAGGCCGGATCGGGGTCGACGGGCCGGATCGGTTCGTGGAGGGCGTCCAGCGGATCGGTCATGCCGGGCCTCCCTCGGTCAACTCGGTGTAGCGGCGGCGGAACGCGGCCCTCGCCCGGGTGAGCAGCGCCTCGGTGGCGTGCAGGGTGCGCCCGAGGTCGCGGGCGACCTCCGGGACGGGCAGGCCGTCGAGGTAGCGCAGCGTCAGCACGGCCCGGTGGGCCGGGCTCTGCTCGTCGAGCACCTCGCGGGCGACCAGCGCATCGAGCTCGGAGTCCCAGGGGTCCTCGTCGCGGGCAGGTTGGCCGTCGAGCGCGCGCAGTCCGCGCTCCTCACGCTCCAGCGCCCGCCAGTGGTCGACGAGCTTGTGCCGGGCGATGCCGACCAGCCAGCCGGTGCTCGGCGTAGGCGGCGGTCGCCGGCGGCAGGCCTGGACCGCGGCCAGGAACACCTCGGCGGTGAGGTCCTCGGCCAGCGTGCGCCGTCCGCAGCGCGAGAGCAGGTAGCCGTAGACCTCGGGCAGGGCGGTGTCGTAGAGGTCGAGCACGGTCAGGCCCGGATCGGGCCGGACCTTGTCACTGCTCACGTCTGTTCATCGGCGAGGACGGGTGAACTCCGACGGGGCACGGCGCAGCACCACTCGATCGGAGCAGCGCACCGCGACTCGCGCACGGGGATACCGCGACTCGCGGGCGGGGATACCGCGACTCGCGAGAAGTTGCCGTGCACCATGACGATCGGCGTAGCGTCGGCCGGGCCCGTCCCGATGTCGTGCCTCCGAGCCGGTCGGTGCCGACCGTGGCGGAGCGCACCCCGGGCAGCAGCGTCATGCTCTCCGACCGGCGAGGTGGAGGTCGACAGTCCATGTGCCGCAGCATCAAGACCCTCAGGCCGCCGTACACCGAGGAGGCGACCGACGACGACATGCGGGCCGCGGCGCTGCAGTACGTCCGCAAGATCTCCGGGTTCCGGGCTCCCGCCCCCCACAACCTGGCGGCGTTCGAGGCGGCCGTCGACGCCGTCGAAGCGGCGACGAGGACCCTGCTCGATGAACTCGTGGTGCGCGGCGTCCCGCGCGGATGATCGCCGCGAGCGCGCGCCGGGTCGGGGCGCGAGCCGACCGGCGGCGCGTTCGCGCGGACCGCCGTCAGCTCGCGAGGCGGGTCCGTTCGGCTTCGAGTCGGGCCAGGCGGCGGAGTTGTGCGGCGAGGTAGGGCCGGGCGCGGCGCCGGCCGCCCCGGGCCGTGATCGCCTGGCCCAGCGAGCGCAGCGTGCCCACCACGGCACCGAGATCGGGGCACCAGCCGCGCCGTTCGCACTCGACGAACCAGTCGACCGGGCTGAGGTGCCCGCGCTCGCGGTTGCAGCGCCCGCACGAGACGACCTCGTTCTCCAGCCACGACGGGCCGCCCTTGACCTTGGGGACGAGATGGTCGGTGGTCGCGCGGATCAGGCCGGTGCACTCCCGCCGGCACCAGACGCAGTGCGTGCCGTCACGTTCGGCGGCGCTGAGCAGCCTGGTGGCGCGGTCCGGCCGGCGGATCGGGGAAGGCATCCGTTCCAGTGTGCGCCTCCCACGCCGCCGCTGCATGGGACGGAATCCTGACGCTCGGCCGGTTAGTGTGGCGCTTCGGCGAGAGCGAGGAGGGCTCGTGGCAGAGCGGTTGGGCGTGGCGGTCCACGGCGGCACCCTGGCAACGGCGGTGCAGGCCGCCCGGCGCGCGGAGGAACGCGGGTTCGAGTCGGTGTGGACCACCGAGTTCTACGACCGCTCGGCGACGGTCTCGCTGGCCGCGATGGCGACCGCGACCTCGACGGTCACGATCGCGAGCGGCATCGCCTACGCCGTCGGCCGCAGCCCGCTGGTGCTCGCCGCCGAGGCCCGCGATCTCGACGAGCTGTCCGGCGGCCGGCTGGTGCTCGGCCTGGGCACCGGGACGCGGCGGATGCAGCAGGACTGGCACGGCATCGACGGTGAGTCACCGGCGCCGCGGGTCGAGGAGCTGGTTCCGCTCCTGCGCCGGATCTGGGGGATGGACGCCTCCGGGGTGCAGCACGAGGGCCGCTTCTACCGGATGGCTCTGCAGCCGACGGCCGAGGTGACCCCCCGCGCGCCGATCCCGACCTACCTGGCCGGGTTCAACGCGCGGATGGTGCAGGCCGCGGGTGCGGTCGCCGACGGGCTGGTCGGGCACCCGATCTTCACCCGGCGCTATGTCGAGGAGATCGTCCGGCCTGCGCTGGAAGCCGGTGCGAAGAAGACCGGCCGCGATCCCGACGTGCCGATCGCCGGCTACGTGATCTGCAGCGTGGCCGACGACGGCGACCGGGCCCGCCGCGACGCCGCCGCGCAGATCGCGTTCTACACCGTGGTCCGGACCTATCGCTCGATCGTCGAGCTGGAGGGCTTCGAGTCGCAGGTCGCCGCGATCCGCGAGGCGTGGTCCCGGCGCGACGCGGAGGCGATGATCGCCGCCGTCACCCCGGACATGCTGGCCGCGATGGCCGTCGCGGGGACGCCCGAGGAGGCGCGCGACCAGCTCCCGAACTTCCACGGCCTCTATGACCGCCTGCTCTGCTACGCCCCCAGCTACGGGCTGGCCGGGCCGGAGATCACCGAGCGGGTCGACGCGATCCTCGAGACCTTCGGTCGCTGAGCCTCGTCTGCTGGCACGCATGGCCCATGAGCCCGCAGAGTCGTGGACGTAAGAAGAAGCAGGGTCACCGGTCACGCCGCCCGCGCCGCCCGAGCCAGAACGAGCTGTTCGCGCAGTTCCTGCGGGATGCGCGCGAGCTGACCCGGATCACCGATCCGCTGGACGCCGAGCTGTTCGTCTCCGCGATGGTCGGCACCTGGTGGAACGCACTGCCGCTCGGGGAGGACCCCGACGTCGTGATCGGCGAGCCCCTGGGGACTACGCCGCCCGGCAGCACAGCCTGCTCGTGCTCGTCGACCACAATCTCGGCGGCATCGTGAAGGACGCGACCGTTCTGGACGGCCCCGCTGCGGTGATCGCCGAACTGCGCCGTGAGTTCCCCGACGAGCCGATGATGACGATCTCGCAGGTGAGCCCTGCGGACGCCCGCCGGCTGGTCGAACCGGCCCTCGCGATGACCGACATGACCGTCGATCCCCCGGGCGCGGAGGATTTCGCCGCGCATCGGGCGTTCGCGCACGCCCGGATGCGGGTGCTGCCGCCGTCGCCGGCCGCTGAACCGGTGGAGGTCGGCGACGCGGAGCGGGCGGCGCTCGTCATCGTCGTCAACCAGCTGTGGGACGACGATCCTCCCGAGGCCTGGGCGGCGGCGCGCCGGCTGCTCGACGACGGCTACGAGGGGCACGAGATCCTGCACCACCTCGCGTTGCTCGTGGCTCCCGAACTGCACGCGGCGCTCACCGAGCGGCCGGTCGACGTCGAGGGTTACCGCAGGGCGCTGTCGGACCTCGCCGAGCACGGGATCCGGTAGCTCGGCGGATTCTCAGCCCACGTCGACGACGTCCTGCGCCATCAGCGCGGCGGTGAGCTGGAGCAACGCCTCGGGCTGGGTCAGCGGCATCCCGATCAGCTCCTCGATCCGCTTGAGCCGCAGCGCCACCGTGTTCGCGTGCAGGTACAGCGCCGTCGCCGTGCGCGTGGTGCTGAGCCCCTCGTCGAGGTAGGTGCGTAGGGTGCCGACCAGCGAGATGCCCTTGCGTGCCTCGTACTCGCGCAGCGGGGCCAGCACCCGTTCGGCGAACCCGATCAACTCGCCCGGGTCCTCCAGCTGCAGCAGCAGGCCGTAGACGCCGAGGTCGGGCAGCGTGATGGTCCGCCCCGCCCCGCCGCGCAGCCGGGCCAGCTCGACCGCCCCGCGGGCCACCCGGAACCCGGCCGCGTAGTCCCGCAACTCGGTGCAGCGCGGGCTGACCGCCACCGAGACGCTCGTGCCGTCCAGCCCCCGGTGCGCGGCCTGGCGGATAGTGTCGGCCGCGGTGTGCGGGCTCACCTCGCGTCCGGCCGCGTCGTGTGGCCAGAGCAGCACGACGTACTCCCCGGAGCTGGTCACCAGCGGCCGCGGCCGGGTCCGGTCGGCGGCGGACTGCGCGATGCCGAGCAGCCGGCGGACGTCCGCGGGCCAGGGCGCGTCGGCACCCGCTTCGCCCGCAGCCCGGTCGCCGCGCACCACCAGCACGGAGTGCGGGCGGGAGAGGTCGTGGCCGAGTGTCTCGGCCCGCACGGCCAGCGCGGCCGGCGGGTTGCCCGACAGCAGGTCGCTGAGCAGGTCCCCGCGCAGCCGCCACTCGACGTCCATCGCGGTGCGCCGGCGCAGCAGCTCCAGCGCGGAGACCACCGCCCCGTGCTCCACCGCGCGGCGGTCGAGCGGGGCGAGGTCACCGAGCCGGCCGGGCAGCCACAGCCGCGCGACCAGTTCGTCGCCCAGCATCACCGGGGCGGTGATCCGCGGGACCGCGGCCCGTGCGTCTCCCGACGGGACGATCTCGGTCAGCCGCTCGGTGGTGGTCTCGACGGGCACCGCGATGGGCTCGGGATCGAGCAGCACGCCGCGGTGCTGGGCGTTGGCCAGCGGTTGCCCGGCCGGGTCGGCCACCAGGACCGGCCGCGACAGCAGCCGGGACAGCGCGTCGGCCACGGCCTGTACCCCGCCGGCGCGCAGGGCCACCGCGGTGAGCTCACGGTGGATCTGTTCGGCCTGCTCCAGCAGCCGGTGCTGCTCGGTCAGCGATCGGTTGAGCTGCTCGAGATCGGCGATGGTGTCGCGTTCCCGGTCGCGCAGCCGCGCGGTCTCCAGCGCGATGCCCGCCTGGTTGGCCAGGGTCTTGAGCAGGCCGATCTCGTCGGGCCCGAACCGGTGCACCACCGTGCGGTAGCAGTTCAGCGTGCCGGCCGGGGTGCCGCCGACGAGCAGCGGGACCGCGACGATGGCCCGGTATCCGTACTCCCAGGCCAGTCCGGCCCACGGATCGAAGGAGGGGTCGGCCGAGAGGTCCCCGATCGGGATCGGCGCCGCGGAGCGGAACGCCCGGCTCGACGGCCCCTCGCTCAGCGGCCCGGAGCCGAGCTGGATGGTGTGCTCGGCATTGACCCGCGCGACGTACTCGGCGGACAGTCCGTGCGAGCCGGAGATGACCAGCGCGTGCTCCTTCTCGTCGGACAGGAGCACCCCGCAGCCCTCGTACCCCATGAGCTCGCAGGCGGTGCGGGCGATGAGATCCAGCAACTCGGGGAGCGCCACCGGGTTGTTCACCGCCGCGGCGATCGTCCCCACCCCGGCGAGCCATCGCCGGACCTCGTCGTGGCGGGTCTGGGTGCCCGCGCCGGCCTGCTCCGTCATGCCGTCAGACTGCCACTGTGGTGATGCACAGCAAAACTGAGATAAGTGGTCTCTCGTCACAGTGCTCCGGCGTCGTGTCCGCGTCACGCTTGCCGGAGGCAGGCTCGAGGAGGAGCGCGGTGGGAGGCAAGACGATGAGCAACGGCGATCAGCCACGTGTGATCGTGGTCGGCGGATCGATGGGCGGCTTGACGGCCGCCCTCGTGCTGCGGGACCTGGGCCTGCGGGTGGAGGTGTTCGAGCGGTCGCCGGAGCTGCTCGACGGGCGGGGTGCGGGTATCGTGCTGCAGCCTGACACCGTGCGCTGGTTCCGCGAGCACGGCGGCGTGGAGGCCGTGGAGGCGGTGAGCACGGGGTCGTCGACCCTGCGCTACATCGGGGCCGACGACGAGATCGTCTTCGAGGAGCCCAGCACCTGGCGGTTCACCTCGTGGACCAAGACCTACCGTGCGCTGCTGCAGGACTTCGGCACCGAGCACTACCACCTGAACGAGCACTGCGCCGGGCTGGACCAGGACGCCGACGGCGTGACCCTGCGGTTCGTCAGCGGCCGGACCGAGAGTGCCGACCTGGTCGTCTTCGCCGACGGCATCTCCTCGACCGGTCGGCGACGGCTGCTGCCCGAGGTCGTGCCGCAGTACTCGGGCTACGTGGGCTGGCGGGGCACGGTGCCCGAGAGCGCTGTCAGTGAGCAGACGCACCGCCTGCTGAACGACTCGCTGGCCTACGCCGTCGCCCCGCACACGCACATCTGCATGTACCCGATCCCGGGCAAGAACGGCGAGCTCGCCGTGGGCGACCGCGAGCTCAACTACGTCTGGTACCGCAACGTGTCCGAGGGTCCGGAGCTCGACGAGTTGCTGACCGACAAGCGCGGCTTCCCGTGCCCGGTGTCGGTGCACCCGGGCCAGGTGCAGGACCGGTTCGTCGACGAGTTGCGGGCCGCGGCGCGGGAGCTGCTGCCGCCGTCGGCGGCCGAACTGGTGACGCGCACCGAGGAGCCGTTCATCCAGCCGGTGCTCGACATCGAGGTGCCGCAGATGGCGTTCGGCCGGGTCGCCCTGATGGGCGACGGCGCGTTCGCGGCCCGCCCGCACGCCGCGGCCGGGACGGCCAAGGCCGCCGCCGACGCGTGGGCGCTGGCCGACGCGCTGCGCGCCACCGACGGCGACGTCGTGACGGCGCTCGCGAAGTGGGAACCCGGTCGACTGGAGCTGGGACGCAGCCTGCTCGCGCGGGTGCGCGAGATGGGCCGGCAGTACCAGGTCGACAGCACGGCGGATCCGGCCGATCGAGACCTCCGCTTCGGCTTGTACGGTCCGGATCAGTGAGCAACGCAACAATTTGAACTGGGGGATGCCACAGTGGCGCCGGGCGGTACTGTGGGGTATCCCAGCGGAATGATCCCCGCTCCGGCGTAGGGTCGGCCGCACCAGCGGCCTCGGTGAGACCCCCGGATCACCCGAATCACGCCGAGCCCGACTGTCGGCCGCGTCGCCGAGGCGCCGCGACCGACAGTCACATCCACCACAGGCGACCCGAGCTCCGGTCCTCGTCAGGACCCGCTCGACGGACAGGCAAGGACAGGCAATGAAGCCGCCGAAGTTCATGTACTGCGATCCCGACACCGTCGAGGACGCGATCGCGCTCAAGAGCCGCTACGGCCACGACTCACTCGTCCTCGCGGGCGGGCAGAGCCTGATGCCGATGCTCAACATGCGACTGGCCAACCCCGATGTCCTCATCGACATCAACGGCATCTCCGATCTGCAGCGGATCACGCGGACCGGTGACGTCCTCGAGATCGGCGCCGGCGTGCGGCAGTCGGAGCTGGAGACCGACGCGGCCGTCGCCGCAGCGGTCCCGCTGCTGGGCAAGGTCGTGCCCTACATCGGCCACATCGAGAACCGCCACCGCGGCACGGTCGGCGGCAGCCTCGCGCACGCCGACGCGGCCGCCGAGCTGCCGTGCGCGGCCGTCACGCTGGACGCCACCGTCGTCGTCCAGGGGCCGTCGGGCCGCCGCGAGATCGCCGCCCGCGACTTCTTCGAGGGCTTCATGACGAACTGCTGCGCGCCCGACGAGCTCGTCGTCGCGGTGCGCTTCCCGGTCGCCTCCGCGGCGTCCGGGTCGGCGTTCGTCGAGGTCGCCCGCCGTGAGGGTGACTTCGCCCTCGCCGCCGCCGCGGCCGTCGCCGAGGTCGACGCCGGCGGCCGGTTCACCGCGCTGTCGATCGGTGTCGCCGGCATCGCCGCCACGCCGGTCCGGGCGACCGTCGTCGAGGAGGCCCTCGTCGGGCAGCCCGCGTCCGCGGAGAACATCGCCGCCGCCGCGAAGCAGATCGCCGACCGCGTCACCGCTGGCGACGACCTGCACGCCACCGGCACCTACCGCCGCCACCTCGCCGTGACCGTGGTGAAGCGTGTCGTGCTGGCCGCCGTGGCCGACGCACAGAACAGGAGCAACGGGTCGTGACGACCTCCGAGACCACCGACTTCGACACCCGGTACGGCAGCGAGACCCGGACCGTGACCCTGCGGGTCAACGGCAAGGACGTGACCCGTGAGGTGCCGACCCGCACCACGCTGGCCGACTTCCTGCGCGACGACCTCGACCTGGTCAGCGTGCACCTGGGCTGCGAGCACGGCGTCTGCGGCTGCTGCACCGTGCTGCTCGACGGCGGGTCCGTGCGGTCCTGCCTGATGCTGGCCGTGCAGGCCCAGGGCCACGAGATCGAGACGGTCGAGAGCCTGTCCGCCGACCAGAACAACCTGCACCCGATCCAGGAGGCGTTCGCCGAGGAGCAGGGTCTGCAGTGCGGGTTCTGCACCCCCGCGATGGTGCTGCGCACCAAGGAGATCCTGGCCGACGGCCAGGAGCGCACCGACGACGAGGTGCGCCACGAGATCTCCGGCATCCTCTGCCGCTGCACCGGCTACCAGAACATCATCAACGCGGTCCAGAACGCCGGCCGGAAGCTCCGCTGCGGGGCCTCCGGAGGCTGCTGCGGCGGCGACGAGGCGAAGGGGTCCTGAGAGCAATGTCCGCTCCCGAGATCGAGAAGCCCCAGTACAAGTACATCGGCTCCGACCGCAAGCGCGTCGAGGACCCGCGACTGCTGGTCGGCCGTGGGGGATACATCGCCGACCTGAAGGTCCCCGGTCTGCTGCACGCCGCGATCCTGCGCAGCCCGGTCCCGCACGCGACGATCCGCTCCATCGACGCCACCGAGGCGTTGAAGCTGCCGGGGGTCGTCGCCGTGGTCACGGGCGAGGACTGCAAGGCGCACATGAACCCCTGCATGAACTTCGGCCCCTCGTCGATCCTCCAGTTCCCGCTGGCGGTGGACAAGGTCCGCTACGTCGGTGAGGCCGTGGCCGCGGTCATCGCGGAGAGCCGGTACATCGCCGAGGACGCCGTGGAACTGCTGGATGTCGAGTTCGAGGACCTCCCTGCGGTGACCAACCCGGTGGCCGCGATGAAGCCCGGTGCGGCGCTGCTGCACGAGGGACACGGCAGCAACATCGGCTACGAGCGGACATTCGAGTTCGGCGACGTGGCGGAGGCGTTCTCCGGCGCCGACCTGGTGGTGGAGGACACCCTGCACTGGGGCCGCTCGGCGGGCATGCCGATGGAGACCTCCGGCGCCGTCGCCCGGCCGGGGCTCAACGGCGTGCTGGAGATCTTCTGCAACTCGCTGAACTTCAGCTACTTCTCGTTCCTCATCGCAGGAGCGCTGAAGCTGCCGTCGAACCGGCTGACGATGAACCCGGTCCCGGCCGGCGGCAGCTTCGGCAGCAAGTTCACCGCGCACAAGGTGCCGACGCTGGCCGGTTTCCTGGCGCTGCGGACGGGCCGCCCGGTGTCCTACGTCGAGGACCGGCTCGACCACCTGATGAACTCCGACCATCACGCGTCGGACCGCTACTACGACGCGAAGATGGGCTTCACGTCCGAGGGCATCATCACCGGCCTCGACGTCGACGTGGTCGACGACTACGGCGCCTACATGCAGTTCGGCGTCGGTACCCACGGCAACGCGTTCTCGCAGATCGTCGGTCCGTACGGGTTCCGGAACGTGAAGTACCACCTGCGCGCGGTGCTCACGAACAAGTGCCAGCAGGGCGCCTACCGCGGCTTCGGCTCCGAGGTGCACAACTGGGTGCTGGAGCGGCTGATCGACAAGGCGGCGGCCGAGCTCGGGCTCAAGCCCGAGGAGATCCGGCGCCGCAACTTCATCGGCAACGACCAGTTCCCGTACAAGATCCCCGGCGGCAACGTCTACGACAGCGGGAACTACCCGGCGGTGCTGGACAAGGCGCTCGGGATGATCGATCTGGAGCACTGGCGCTCCGAGCAGAAGCGGCTGCGCGAGGAGGAGGGCCGCTACATCGGTATCGGCCTGGCCACCACCCAGGAGCGCAGTGTCTTCAGCGCGACCGAGTTCTGGGCTCTGAACGACAACCCCGACTTCCCGCTCACCTCGAGCCCCGAGAGCGCGACGGTGACCATCGACCCGGCGGGACAGTTCCAGCTCCTGCTGCACTGCCAGTCGATGTGGGGCAACAGCCCCGAGACGGTGGGCACCACGGTGCTGGCCGAGGAGTTCGGCATCGAGCCGGAGAGCGTCAACGTCCGCTACGCCGACACCGCCCGCGCCCTTCCGGGCACCGGTCCGGGTGGTAGCCGGTACACGGTCATGCTCGCCGGTGCCGTGCGGGGCGCGTCGCGCAAGCTGCAGCGCAAGCTCATCGACATCGCCGCGCACTCCCTCGAGGTCGCCCCCGAGGACCTGGAGCTGGTCGACGCCCGGGTGCAGGTCAAGGGTGCTCCGGAGAAGTCGCTGAGCCTGCCGGAGCTGGCCTCGACGGCGTACTTCTTCGCGCTCAACCTGCCCCCGGGCATGCAGAGCGGGCTGGAGGAGAGCTACACCTACGACCACCCGTACACGACGCTGCCCTCGGCGGACCGCTCCGACCTGGGTGTCTTCTACCCGATCATGGGTCACGCCTGCCACATCGTGGTGATGGAGGTCGACCCGGACACCGGGCAGACCAAGTTCCTCGACTACGTGGCGGTGCACGACGCCGGCACGATGGTCAACCCGAAGAGCCTGGGCGGCCACGTCACCGGTGGCGCCGCGCAGGGCCTCGGGTCGACGCTGTACGAGGAGCTGGCCTACGACGACGAGGGGCAGTTCAAGTCCTCGACGTTCATGGACTACCTGGTGCCCACGGCCAACGAGGTCCCGCCGTTCCGCCTCGGGCACGTCGAGACCCCCTCGCCGTTCACCGAGTACGGCATCAAGGGCGGCGGCGAGGGCGGCCGGATGGTCACCCCGTCCGTGGTCTCCGCGGCCATCGACGATGCGCTGCGGGAGTACGGGATGCGCGTCCGCGAGCTCCCGGTGAAGCCCTCGACGATCGTCGAGACGGTGCATGCCGCCATGGCAGAGTCCTCGAAGTAAGAGGCCTCCACCCAGCTCGGCCCGGCTCCGGAGCCACTCGCGCTCCGGGGCCGGGCCGTTCCAGCGGCGTCGCGCCGCAAGAGTGAGGATTGAGAGTGCAGAACCCGTTCGCGTCCCCCGCCGAACTGAAGGACGAGCTCGGCAAGGTCAGCTATCTGGCCGACGACGCCCTCTCGATGGCGACCTTCCTCGCCCTCGGCCTGAACCGTCCGCTGCTGCTGGAGGGTGAGAACGGCGTCGGCAAGACCGAGATCGCCAAGGCGCTGGCCTCGCTGCTGGGCCGGGAGCTGATCCGGCTGCAGTGCTACGAGGGCATCGACACGAGCCAGGCGCTCTACGACTGGCACTACGGCCGGCAGCTGCTGGCCGTGCGCGGTTCGGAGAACAACGGCGGCCCGCAGGCCACCGACGTCTTCACCCGCGACTACCTGCTCTCCCGCCCGCTGCTCGAGGCCCTGGAGGCCGGCGACCGGGCGGTGCTGCTCATCGACGAACTCGACCGCGCCGACGACGAGTTCGAAGCCTTCCTGCTGGAGCTGCTGTCCGACTTCGCGGTGACCATCCCCGAGGTCGGGCGGATCGCGGCGGCGTCGCCGCCGCTGGTCGTGCTGACCTCCAACCGCACCCGCGACCTGCACAACGCGCTGCGCCGCCGCTGCCTCTACCACTGGGTGGCCCACCCGGACGCGGATCGCGAGTTCGAGATCCTGCGCGTGCGCGCCCCCGAGGTGCCCGAGGTGCTGGCCCGGCAGGTGGCGCTGGCGGTGCACCGGATCCGCGGTCTGGGGCTGGGCAACCCACCCGGCGTGGGGGAGACCATCGACTGGGCCAGCGCCCTGCAGATGGTCGGGGTCGCCACGCTGGACCGGGAGATCGCCACCGCCACTCTGAGCGCGCTGGTCAAGGACGTCGACGACCAGCAGCTCGTGGCCGAGAAGATCGACGGCGTCATCCCGAACACCCCGTGACCGTCGACGGTTCCGTTTCCCGAGGTGGTCACAGCGAGGTCGGCATCGCCGATCCACTCGAGGTGACCGGGCGGACCTGCGTCGGGTTCGCCGCCCTGCTGCGCCGCCGGGGCCTCGTCATCGGTCCGGAGCAGACCACGGCCTTCTACTCCGCGCTGCACCTGATCGGGCGCCCCGGCCTGCGCGAGATCTATCTCGCGGGCCGGGCCGTGCTGGTCACCCAGCGCAACCAGTACCCGGTCTACGACGCGGCGTTCGTCGAGTTCTTCGGCCCGCCGCCGGTCGACGACCACGGCCTGCCTCGGCTGCCGCAGCCCCCCACGCCGACGAGCATCATGGAGCGAGAGGCCGACAACTCGGGTACTCCGAGTGCGAAAGCCGCCGGTCCGGAGGAGGAGCAGGCCGACGAGGCCCGGCTGGTGCCGAGCGACCTCCAGGTGCTCAAGACAAAGTCGTTCGCGCTGATGAGCCCCGAGGAACGGCGCAAGGCCGCCGCGTTGATCCAGCGGCTGAGCCCTGAGTTGCCGCGGCGCCGGGGGCGGCGGCGCAAGCCGGCCGCGTCCGGCCCGCACCTCGACGTGCGCGGGCTGCTGCGGGAAGCCCTGCCGACCGACGGCGAGCCGATGCGGCTGCCCCGGCGCCGGGTGCCATCCCGCGAGCGGCCGCTGACGCTGGTGATCGACGTGTCCGGCTCGATGGGCCCCTACGCTCTGGCGTTGTTGCGCTTCGGCCACGCGATGCTGCACGCCGGGCACCACGTGGAGGTGTTCACCGCCGGTGTGCACCTGACCCGGATCACCGAGTCGCTCCGCCGCTCCTCCGTCGACGCCGCGCTGCGCCGGATCGGCGCCGAGGTCGACGACTGGGACGGCGGCACCCTGCTGGGCACCTCGATGCGGGAGCTGATCGACCGCTTCGGCGCGCACTCCGCCGTGCGCGGCGCGCTGGTCGTCGTCTGCTCGGACGGCCTCGACCGCGACGACCCCGAGGTCCTGGGTGCGGCGATGCGCGGCCTGGCCCGGCGGGCGCACCGGGTGGTGTGGCTCAACCCGCTCAAGGGCGATCCCCGGTACCGCCCGCTGGCCCGCGGGATGGCGGCGGCGCTGCCGCACATCGATGTCTTCCTCGCCGGGCACAACCTGGTGAGCTTCGAACAGATGTGCCATGCCCTGACCGCCCGCCGGACGGCGGCGTAGGTGGCCGCCACCGACCCGGACGCGATCCGCGGCCGGGGGTTCGGTCCTGCGGCCGGGTTCTGGGTGGTCGCGTTCGCCTTCGTCGTCGTGATGTCGCTGGGCACGGTGCCGACGCCGCTCTACGTCCTCTACGAAGCGCGCGACGGCTACTCGCCTGTGGTCATGACCGTGGTGTTCGCGGCCTACGCGATCGGCGTGCTGGTCAGCCTGTTCCTGATCGGTCATCTGTCCGACCGGCTCGGCAGGCGCCGGATGCTGGTGAGTGCGGTGCTGGTGGGCGTCGTGTCCGCGCTGCTGTTCGCGTTCTGGCCGACGCTACCGGGATTGCTGCTGGCCAGGGTGCTCTCCGGGATCTCGGTGGGCATGACCACCGCCACGGCGATCGCCTACTTGTCCGAGTTGCATGCGGCGGCCCGTCCGGAAGCAGGCAAGCGGCGCGCGGACGTGGTCTCGACCGCGGCCAACCTGGGCGGGCTCGGCCTCGGACCGCTGGCCGCCGGACTGCTGGCCGATCTCGCTCCGCGGCCGCTGGAGGTCCCGTACTGGACCTACCTCGGGCTACTGACAGTCGCGGTGCTGCTGCTGGCCGGGGTGCCGGAGACCGTCGTCCGGATCCGGGGCCCGTACCGGCCGCAACGCGTGGTGGTGCCGCCCGGGCAGCGCCCCCGGTTCGCCGCCGCCGCGGCGGCCGCGGTCGTGGCGTTCTCGCTGTTCGGTCTGTTCGCCGCGCTGGGCCCGGCGTTCATGCTCAGCACGCTGCACGAGTCGTCACACACGCTGGGCGGGCTGACGACGACGCTGACCTTCGGCACCGCAGCGCTCGCGCAGGCGCTTGTGCGCAACCCCAGACGCCGGCCCACGACCGTTGCGGCGTTCGCCGCCCTGCCGCTCGGGCTCGCGCTCGTCGTCGCCGCGGCGTGGTTCGTCGTGCTGCCGGTGTTCCTCGTCGGGGAGGTCCTGGTCGGGGCAGGCGCCGGGCTCGTGTTCGCCGCGGCCGTAGGAGTGGTGTCGGCGAGCACGCTTCCGGAGCACCGGGCCGAAACGCTGGCGGGCCTGTTCCTTGCGGCCTACCTGGGACTCGTCCTCCCGGTGCTCGGGTTGGGCTACGCCGTCGGGCACGTGGGCCTGCCCGTCGCGTTGACGGCGTTCGCGGTGCTGGCCGCCGTGGGCGCGGGGGCGGCGGGGTGGGCCGTGCTGCGGACGGGGCGGGACGTCGTGGAGTCCTGACGTTCGCGCCGACAGCACCGGAAGATCCGAATGTCGGTGGTCGAACGTATGGTCGGCCCGTGCTGGCGGGGCAGGCGGTTCCCGAGGGCCTGGCGACGATGTCGACCGGCCCCGGCCTGGCTGCGCTGCCGGCCGGGATCGACCTCGAGCAGGTCCCGACGACAACATCCTTGACATCCTTGACGTGCTCATCGCGCAGTCGCGCCAGCTTGCCCACGATCAGGCGTCGCCGACATGGACCGCAGATGCAGGTGCGCGAGCAGGGCACGGCAGCGGTCGCCGCGGCGGGCGATGGCCGGGTGGGCAGGCCATCAGGCCAAATGGACGTACTCGTAGTCGAACGGGTGGCCGTTGATGCCGTTGGACGGCGGGGCGATCCAGCCCGCGATCTTGCCGGGCTCGTAGACCGGGCGCATGAGCGAGCGGACGTGGGTCTTGTCGACCTCGCTCGGCAGCCAGGAGTCCTTCTTGGTCTCCCACTGCTCCTTCGTCATCAGCTGTCCGCCCGGCGACACGTAGTGGTCGGCGAACAGGCCGACGTCGCGGTTGAACCCGACGTGCGGAAGCGTCAGGGTGCGGTCCACCCCGGCGTTCTCCAGCACCCGGTTCCAGCGCTTCATGCCGCTCTGGCAGTCCTTGACGTACTCGTTGCGCAGGTCGTGGTTGAGGGCGAGCAGCGCCGGCACCTCGTTGGTGGTGATCTCGCCGTCGCGGACCAGGTCGACGTGTGCCGAGTCCTCGGTGAGCACGTGGTCGTCGCGGCGGCGCTCCTCCTGCCAGCGGCCCTTGAGGCCCGCGGTGAAGTAGTTGGCCGCGTTGGTGGACTGCTCGGAGCCGAACAGGTCCAGCGACACCGAGTAGTGGAAGTTGATGTAGCGCTGGATGACGTCGAGCGGGATGCCGCCGTGCGGGGCGACGTCGGAGGTGTCGTGCTCGCGCATCAGCTCGGCGGTGCGCGCCACCACGCGGTCGACACCGGTGGTGCCGACGAACATGTGGTGCGCCTCTTCCTTGAGCATGAACTCACACGTCCGCGACAGCGGGTCGAAGGCGGACTCCTTCAGCGTGCCGAGCTGGTACTTGCCGTCGCGGTCGGTGAAGTAGGTGAACATGAAGAACGACAGCCAGTCCGGGGTCTCCTCGTTGAACGCGCCGAGGATCCGCGGGCTGTCGAGGTCACCGGAGTTGCGGTGCAGCAGCGCCTCGGCCTCCTCGCGGCCGTTGCGGCCGAAGAAGGCGTGCAGCAGGTAGACCATCGCCCAGAGGTGGCGGCCCTCCTCCACGTTGACCTGGAACAGGTTGCGCAGGTCGTACAGGCTCGGCGCGGTCTCGCCGAGGCGGCGCTGCTGCTCGACCGAGGCGGGTTCGGTGTCGCCCTGGATGACGATCAGCCGCTGCAGGTCGGCGCGGTACTCACCCGGGACCTGCTGCCAGACCGGCTGGCCCTTCTGCTCACCGAACGCGATCCGCCGGTCGTCACCCCGCTCGGCGAGGAACACGCCCCAGCGGTACTCCTCCATCGCGACGTGCCCGAACTGGGCCCAGCCCTCACGTCCGACGTCGACCGCGGTGCGCAGGTACACGTCCTGGGTCGGGACGGCCGGGCCCATCGTCTTCCACCAGTTCAGGAAGTTCGGCTGCCAGGACTCCAGCGCGCGCTGCAGCTTCCGGTCGCCGGCCAGGTCGACGTTGTTCGGGATCTTCTCGGTGTAATCAATCGACATTGCTGGACATCCCTACTCAGACTCGCCTGCGGTCGAATTCGGCCTTGCGGCCGGTGCCGTACTTGCGCAGCGCCCCCTCCGGGCCGGAGGCGTTGGGGCGCACGAAGATCCAGTTCTGCCAGGCGGTGAGCCGGGAGAAGATCCGCGACTCCATGGTCTCCGGGCCGACGAACCGGTGGTTGGCCTCCATGCCGGTCAGCGCGTCGGGGGAGAGCGACGCGCGCTCCTCGAGCATGATCCGGATCTCGTCGTCCCAGTCGATGTCGTCCGGGGCGTCGGTCACCAGCCCCAGCTCCATCGCCTCCCGCGCCTCGATCCGCCGGCCGGTCTCCTGGCGCAGCTTGGCCACGTGGTCATCGTCGCCGTAGAACCGGGAGGCCAGCCGGGGCAGGCCGTTGCCCATCGGGAACGCGCCGAAGTTGCTCTCCGACAGCACGATCTGGGCCTCGTCGCCCTGCTCGGCGTTGTCCTCGTCGAGGGTGCCGTCGAGCATGTACTGCCGGTCGCAGGCCAGCGCCAGCTCCAGCAGCGCACCGGCGAAGCAGGAGCCCGGCTCGATCAGCGCGATCAGCGACCGGGAGGTGACGTCCAGGCGCTTGAGCACCCGCTTGAAGTAGTGCCGGATCTCGTTGACCAGCCAGTCGTCGCCCGAGTGCTCGGCGATGAGCCGCTCGAACGCCAGGGCGTCCTCGACGTCACCCTTCGTGCGAATGATCCACGTGCCGAGCTCGAGCTCGTTGGCCCGCAGCCGCAGGATCAGGTCGTCGAGCTCGCGGGTCATGGCCAGCGGCCAGAAGTCCGTGCCCAGCTCGTGGACGCGCTCCAGCGACCCGGGCACCCCGCCCGACGGGCCGTTGACGGTGATCTCCACCAGGCCCTGCGCGCGGTCGAACGCCGCGCTCACGTGCCGGTAGGTGATGCCGTCGTCGGTCTCCTCGCGCTGCAGCGGGGGGAGCGTGATACCGCGGGCGCCGGCCGGACGCGACGACCGGGCGACCGCCTCGGTGGCACGCTCGCGGACCGTCTCGTCCCACGCGCGCTTCGGGATGGTCTCGTCGACGAGCTTCCACGCGACGGCCTGGTGGCCGCGGATGCCCTCGGAGCGCGTGGCGAACACATCGGCTCGGTCCTTGCGCACCTTGCGCTTGTCGATGACCCGGGTCAGCCCGCCGGTGCCGGGCAGCACGCCCAGCAGCGGCACCTCGGGCAACGACACCGCCGAGGAGTTGTCGTCGATGAGCAGGATCTGCTCACACGCCAGCGCCAGCTCGTAGCCGCCACCGGCCGCGGTGCCGTTCACTGCGGCGATGTAGGTCTGCCCGGAGTTCGCGGTCGCGTCCTCGATGCCGTTGCGGGTCTCGTTGGTGAACTTGCAGAAGTTCACCTTCCACGGGTGGCTGCTCTGGGCGAGCATCCGGATGTTCGCGCCGGCGCAGAAGTTGCGGTCCTTGCCACTGGTCACGATCACGGCGCGCACCTGCGGATGCTCGAAGCGCAACCGCTGCGTGGCGTCGTAGAGCTCGATGTCCACCCCGAGGTCGTAGGAGTTCATCTTCAGCTCGTAACCGGGCACCAGGCCCGCGGTCTCGTCGATGTCGAGCCGCAGGTACGCGACCCCGGTCTCGTCGCTGCCGTCGACGTCGAGGGTCCAGTGCTTGTACGACGCCGGGTCGGCGTCGAAGGAGATCTTCGGGATCTCGGCTGCGTCCGGGTCGGCGGGATCCGCCGGGGCGCTTTCGGTGGTGGTCATGTCGGGAGCCTCCTGCGCTCGGGCGCGGTGGGTTGCCCGTCACTCTACAACACGACTGCGCAGCGGGACAGTGATGTAGAACGTCGATCAGTGTGCCCCGGCGTGGCTCAGCGCATCCCGCCGTCCGTGACCCGCTTGCGCAGCTCGCCCACGTCGTTGGGGGCGAAACCGCGGGTGGCCAGCCAGGACGTGACCGACTCGGGATCCGGGTGCCCGCGGGGGACCACGTTGTAGATGTAGTTGAGGTGCCGTACGCCGGCCTCGCGCTCGAGGTGGCCGAGGATGAACGACCCGATGCCGGACGAGCGCCGCTCGGGGTCGACCAGCACGAGGATCTCGGCGTCACCCCAGGAGTCGTCGAGCCGCCCGTAGCCCACGACCCGGCCGTCGTCCTCGATCCGCCACCATTCGTCGCCCAGCGCGTCGCCCTCGCTCGGGGAGCCGAGCCCGAACAGCGCGGGGGCCAGCCCGCCGAGCACCCGGGCCTTGTCGGCGTCCCATGTGGCAGGGGTCTCGCGGATCCACCGCACCGATGTCTGCTGTGCCGATGTCGGTTGGCTGGTCATGCCGGCCTCCTTGCTGGCGTCCTGGGTCTGCAGAGTGTGTCGGGCCCCCGGCGACGGCGCAGCACGGAAACGCCGCCGGATCCGTCGCTCGGTCAGCCCGGCGCGGGCCGGTCGTAGAACCCGCGCCCGGTCCTGCGTCCCAGCTCGCCCGCCGCGACCTCGTCCACGAGCAGCTGCGGCGGGGCGAACCGGTCGCCGTCGGACTCCACGACGACGACCTCCGCGCCGGCAGCGGCGAACACGAAGGCGATCCCGGTGCCCACCGTGCCCGCGCCGACGACACCGATCCGCCGCGCCGCACGGGTCCACTCAAACCGGGGTCTCCTGCTGGCTGACCGCCTCGGGCACCGGGGCCGTGGCCGCGAGGGCGCGCAGCCGGAACCGCTGGATCTTGCCGGTCGCGGTCTTCGGCAGTTCGGCGATCGGCAGCACGGCGCGGGGGCGCTTGAACGCCGCGAGCCCCGCGCGGCAGAACGCGATCACCTCGTCGGGGTCGACGACCATGCCGGGCTGGGGCACCACGTAGGCGACGGGCTTGTCCAGGCCGTCTTCGTCGGGCACTCCGATCACGACCGCCTCGGCTACGGCCGGGTGCTCCAGCAGCCGGGACTCGACCTCGGTCGGGCTGACCCAGATCCCGCCGACCTTGAGCACGTCGTCGGCGCGGCCCAGGCAGGTGTAGGTGCCGTCGTCGTTGCGCACGTACTGGTCGCCGGTGCGCATCCACTCGCCGTGGAACACCGCCCGGTTGACGTCGGTGCGGCACCAGTAGCCGGTGCAGATCGAGTCCCCGGCGATGAACAGCATCCCGGACTCGCCGGTCCCCTCGATCACCGTGCCGTCGGTGCGGCGCAGCTCGATCCGGTAACCGGGGACGGGCGTCCCGGAACTGCCGGGGGTGACCGCACCGGGCCGGTTGGAGATGAAGATGTGCAGCGCCTCGGTGGACCCGATGCCGTCGAGGATCTCGATCCCGTACCGGTCGCGGATCCCGTGGAACATGCGGGCGGGCAGGGTCTCCCCGGCCGACACGCCCTGCCGGACGGTGCGGAACGCGGCCGGGTCCACGACCGAGCCGTCGGCGGCCAGCAGCGGACCCCAGAAGCTGGGCACCGCGAAGAACAGCGTGACGCCGTGTTCTGCGACCCGGGTGGCGAACAGGTCCGGGCTCGGTCGCGAGGGTTCCAGCACCACCGACGCGCCGACCGACAGCGGGAAGAACATCGAGTTGCCGATGCCGTAGGCGAAGAACAGCTTGGCGACCGAGAGGCACACGTCGTCGGGCCGGATGCCGAGAACCTGCCGGCCGTAGGTCTCGGCGACGTGGCGGATGTCGGCGTGCCGGTGCATCGCTCCCTTCGGCGTCCCGGTCGTGCCGGAGGTGTACAGCCACAGCGCGGGCGACTCGTCCCACGTGGGGTAGGGCGCGGTCACCGGGTTGGCGGCCCCCGCTTCGAGCAGTTGTTCCCAGGTCAACGCGGTCACCCCGGCGCCCAGTGCGGCCGGGTCCGGGCCGTCGGGCCCGGTGAGCACGACGTGGCGCAGGTCGGGCGCGCCGGCAGCCGCGGTGTGCACCGCCTCGTTGAACTGGTGGCTGCCCAGCAGCACCCGGGCCCGGGAGTCGGCGACGAGCTTGCCCATCTCGGCGCCGGTGAGCATCGTCGACGACGGCACCGCGACGGCGCCGATGTACATGGTCGCGAGGATGCCGGTGAACAGCTCGACGTCGTCGACCATGCACAGCAGGACCCGTTCCTCCGGCCGGACCCCGATCGCGCTCAGTCCCGCGGCGACGCGGCGGACCTCGGCCGCGAGCTCGGCGTAGGTCAGGGTCCCGCCGGGATGGCGGACGGCCACCCGGTCGGCATCGCCGGCGGTGACCCGGCGCTCGGTCAGGTACTCCGCAGCATTGAAGAGTTCGGTCATGAACGTGGCTCCTGTGCCGTTCGGGTGCCCGAACTCTACTGCTTGATCACGTTGCGTCAACGATTCGTAGAAGATCGATGCCGCCGCCGCGCCCGTCTCCGGATGGGTTCGTCCGAAGGCGTGCGGATCTTCCACAAGACATGCGCATGCTGATATGAACTCGGGAGTGGCGCGGAACACGTCGGACCGTGCCGAACCGATCGACGTCGAGCCGGGGCGTCCTGTCCGGCTCCCCGGCCGGGGCCGGTGTGTCCGACCGTCCACCGTTCAAAGGAGAACGCATTCATGCAGACCCGTGGGGCGATCATCCGGCAGGCGCCGGGCAAGTACGAGGTCGTGGACCTGGAGGTCGACGACCCGCGTCCGGGTGAGATCCAGGTCAAGATGGTGGCGTCGGGTTTGTGCCACTCCGACGACCACATCGCGACGGGCGACATCCCGGTCGGCGTCTACCCCTTCGCCGGCGGCCACGAGGGCGCCGGCATCGTGACCAAGGCCGGTGAGAACACCAAGGGCATCAAGGAGGGCGACCACGTCGTCTTCTCGTTCCTGCCCGCCTGCGGGCACTGCCGCTGGTGCGCGTCGGGCATGCAGAACCTCTGCGACCTCGGCGCCGGGTTGCTCGCCGGGTCGCGCTGGGGAGACCCGACCGACTTCCGCCTCAAGATGACCGACGGCACCCCGGTCGGCCAGATGTGCGGCATCTCGACCTTCCTCGAGACCACCACGGTGTCGGCCGACTCCGTGGTGAAGGTCGACGACGACATCCCGCTCGACAAGGCCTGCCTCGTCGGCTGCGGCGTCGGAACCGGCTGGGGGTCGGCGGTGAACTCCGCAGGGGTGCAGCCCGGCCACACGGTGGTCGTCATGGGCATCGGGGGCATCGGCATCAACGCCGTGCAGGGTGCTGCGCACGCCGGGGCGTCGAACGTCATCGCCGTCGACCCGATCGCGTTCAAGCGGGAGAAGGCGCAGGAGCTCGGCGCCACGCACGCGGTCGAGACGATGGAGGAGGCCATCGAGCTGGCCCAACAGTTCACCAACGGCCAGGGCGCGGACTCCTCGATCGTCACCACCGGGGTGGTCAAGCCCGAGCACGTGCAGCAGGCGTTCGCCGCGATTCGCAAGGCCGGCACCTGCGTGGTGACCGCGCTGGGCGACATCACCGAGGTCGGCCTGCCGATCGCGCTGTCGGAGCTGACCCTCTTCCAGAAGCGGCTGCAGGGTGCGATGTTCGGCGCCTCGAACCCGAACTGGGACATCAAGCGCCAGCTGCAGCTCTACCGCGAGGGTGTGCTGAAGCTCGACGAGCTGGTCACCAAGACGTACACGCTCGACGATATCCAGCAGGGCTACCAGGACATGCACGACGGCAAGAACATCCGCGGCGTCATCGTCTACGACAGCTGATCGCCTGATCGCCGAGTCGGCGGGGTGGGTCGGACCGGTCCACCCCGCCGACGCACGTCCTCACACAGGAGCGTTCGTGACGCCCAGCCCGCCGGCCACCACCACGCCATCACCGATCGTCGGCCTGCGCCGCGAGCGCGAGGTGCTGACCGTCGCGCTGGCGACCGGTCGCCACGTCGTCATCGAGGGCCCGCCCGGAACCGGGAAGTCGACGCTGCTTCGCTCGATCGCGCGCGACGCCGGACAGGACGTCGTGTTCGTCGAGGGCAACGCCGAGCTGACCCCGGCCCGCCTGATCGGCGCGTTCGACCCGTCGCAGGTGCTGGTCGACGGCTACCAGCCCGCGAGCTTCGTCGACGGTCCGCTGCTCACCGCAATGCGTGGGGGCGGGCTGCTCTACCTCGAGGAGCTCAACCGCGTCCCCGAGGAGACCCTCAACGTCCTCATCACCGTGCTCACCGAGGGCGAGATCGCCGTCCCGCGGCTGGGCACGGTGCACGCCGGTGCGCGGTTCCGGCTCATCGCCGCGATGAACCCGTTCGACGCGATCGGCACCGCCCGGGTCAGCCAGGCGATCGCCGACCGCATGTGCCGGGTCGTTCTCGGCTACCAGGACGAGCCGTCCGAGCGCCTCATCACCTCGTCGGTGAGCGGGCTCGACGGCCACGTCGTCGAGCTCGCCGTTGCGCTGACCCGGGCCACCCGCGAGCACCGCGACGTGCGCATGGGCTCGTCGGTGCGCGGGGCGATCGACCTGGCCCTGGTGCTCACCGGGCTCGGCGAGCTGCGCGGCGAGCCCCGGCTGGAGCGCGAGACCGCACGGGACGCCGCCTACGCCGCCCTGTCGGGCCGGATCCGGATCGCCGACGGGGTGGACCGCACCCCGGAGTCGGTGATCGACGAACTGCTGGACCGGTTCTGGCCCGCCGAGGAGTCCGAACCGGCCGACCCCGGCGACGATCCCGCGGACGGCCCGGGAAAAGCTGACGGCCTGCCGCCACCCGCGGCAGGCTTCCAGCCCCGCCGGCGCCCGGGCCGCGAGCCGGCGGGCCGCACCCAGGGCCGCCAGCAGCTCGCGGCGCGCCACGAGCACTTCTCCGACGTCTCGTCCGAGCTGGGCGAACTCGACGCGGAGGCGTTCGACGCCGTGCTCGCGCAGGAGCCGGAAGCGGCCGTCGCGCTGCTCGCGGACATGGCCGTCGCCACCGACGCGCAGCTGCGGGCGGCGGCCCGGCGGCTCGCGGGCCGGGTGTTCATCCAGCTCGGCAAGGTCGGGCCGGCGCAGGCACGCGGGACGCGACGGCTCGGGCCCGCGCGCAACGGCGAGGGCGACCTGGACCTCGACCGCACCCTCGACCGCTGGGACCCGGGGCTCTCGGGCCGCCCGGCGCCGGAGGACCTCGTCACCCGCACCTGGACGGCGCACCGCCGTGCGGTCTGCCTCGTGGTCGACATCAGCGGGTCGATGCAGGGGCTTGCCGTGGCGCTGGCCGCGGTCGCCGCCTCGGGCGTAATGCTGGCCTCGGAGACGGGCGGTTCGAAGCTCGAACCGGGAGTGCTGGCGTTCGGCGCCGGGGTGCGGACGCTGCAGCGCCAAGGGGTCCGCCGCCCACCCGAGGAGCTGATCTCCGAACTCGTGGCGCTGCGCGGGCACGGCACGACCGACCTCGCGGCAGGGCTGCGGGAGGCGTCGCGACAGCTCGCCGGGGCGGTGGCCGACGAGCGGATGGTCGTGCTGCTGTCGGACTGCCTGCACACCGCGGGCGACGACCCGATGACCGCGCTCGGCGGGATCGACCGGCTGCACGTGCTGTGTCCGTTGCCGGACGCGGACGCCGAGTCCGCCGCGGCGGCGCTCGCCGCGCGGGGCGGCGGGATCAGCCAGCCGGTGCGGCGGCTGGCGGACGTGGGACCCGCCCTGACCAGGGTGCTCAGCTGACGTCGGCGGCGCGCGGATAGAGTCGTCGCGTGGGGACCATTGTCAGCTTCCACGCGCACCCCGACGACGAGGCGATCGGTTCCGCCGGCACGCTGGCCCGGGCCGCCGCCGCGGGGCACCGCGTCGTCCTCGTCTTCGCCACCCGCGGAGAGCACGGCGAGCCCGTGCCGGGTGTGCTCGCCGACGGCGAGCAGCTGTCGCTGCGGCGCTCCGCCGAGTGCTACGCCGCCGCGGAGGCCATCGGTGCGGCCCGCGTCGAGTTCCTCGGGTACATCGACTCCGGGATGATGGGCGAGCCCACCAACGACGCGCCGTACTCCTTCTGGCAGGCGAAGGTCGAGCACGCCGCGCGGCGGCTGGCGGTGATCCTCGACGAGGAGGAGCCGGACGTCCTCACCGTCTACGACGACAACGGCGGTTACGGGCACCCCGACCACATCCAGGTCCACCGCGTCGGGATGCGCGCCGCCGAGCTGAGCGCCGTCCCGGTCGTCGCGCAGGGCACCATCAACCGTGACTGGATGGTCCGGGGGATGAGCGGGCTGCAGAAGGCGGGCGAGCTGCCGGAGGACTGGAAGCCCCCGTCGATGGACGCTCCGACGTTCGGCAAGCCGGAATCCGAGATCACTCATCGGGTCGAGGCCGTGGACTTCGTCGAGGCGAAGCGGGACGCGATGCGCGCGCACGCCAGCCAGATGAGCCCGGACCACTTCATGCTGGCCATGCCCGACCCCATCTTCACGATGGGCTTCGGCACCGAGTTCTACATCGTCGATCCCGAGCCCAGCCCGGCTGCCGCCCCCGACCTGTTCCTGGAGCTGTTCACGCCCCTGCGCTGAGGAAGATGCGTCCGGCCGGGCTGCTCGACAGCGGGACCGGGAACCGCCGGCCTGCGCCGGTGTGGCCCCTCTCAGCAACATCCCCACGAACGCCCCGGGCAGCGTGACGAGCCCCGACGGTGCGGGTCTGGTCGAGCGCGGGGACCAGTGACCGGGCCGCGCCCGGCCGGGCGATCTCCGCTGCCGCGTCGCGGCCGGGCACGCCGAGCGAGAGCGCCGCCTCCACCGCGCCGCGCCGCGCCGTCAGCTCGTCGAGCGCGCGCCGCCCGGCCAGCGAGGTGGCCGTCATGGTGCGGCCGATGAGGATGCCGGCCGTGGGGATGACCGCGATCCCGGTCGACGGCACGACGCCCGCGGCGACGAGCCCGGCCGCCGCCGGTAGTGGGGCCGGCGAGATGGGAAACGCGGCCCACCATCCGCCGGGGTGGCGGGTGATCCGCCGTGCGGATGTGAAGGCAGCCACAATGATCATGAGTGCGATCAAGCCGGCGCCGGCACCGACCGAGCCGACGATCACTCCGAGCAGTGCGGAGACGATGCCCAGCTGTGCCACCGCGCGCACCGACGCGGGCCGTGCCGAGCCGCGCCCAGTGGCCGATCATGGCCGCGACCAGCACCGCGAGTGCCGCCGCAAGGCCGAGGGCGGGCCCCGGATGGATGTTGGGTGATCCCACGTGGTCGTTCTACTCTCCGTAGAGCACAATACTGGCGCAGTCGGTCCTGGCCTCGGTCACGACCATCACCCGGGGACGCCCCCCGCGGTCTGCGGAGATAGAGTCCGGGCCTGCCCCACCACGAGGCCAGTGCAGGAGGCACAGTGACAGCCGTCGCGCCCAAACCGATCACGACGCGCCCGTACCCGGCGCGGCGGTCGGCCAAGGGATCCACGCTGCTGAAGATGCTGCGTACGACGGATCCGAAAGACATCGCGATCCTGTACATGGTCACGTCGTTCGGGTTCTTCCTGGTCGGCGGCGCCATGGCGCTGCTGATCCGCGGCGAGCTCGCGGCGCCGGGGCA
Source organism: Pseudonocardia mahuensis (assembly GCF_018531475.1). Taxonomy (GTDB): domain Bacteria; phylum Actinomycetota; class Actinomycetes; order Mycobacteriales; family Pseudonocardiaceae; genus Pseudonocardia. The sequence continues at coordinate 52,986 of NZ_JAHDTG010000015.1, read as the reverse complement.
GCAGTACCTGTCGGCCGAGCAGTACAACCAGCTGTTCACCATGCACGGCACGATCATGCTGCTGCTGTACGCGACGCCGATCCTGTTCGCGTTCGCGAACTACATCGTGCCGCTGCAGATCGGCGCCCCCGACGTCGCGTTCCCGCGGCTGAACGCCTTCTCCTACTGGCTGTTCCTGTTCGGCGGCCTGACGGTGCTCAGCGGGTTCCTCACCCCCGGCGGCGCGGCCGACTTCGGCTGGTTCGCCTACACGCCGCTGTCCGACGCCGTCCGGTCCCCGGGCGCCGGCGCCGACCTCTGGATCATCGGTCTGGTCGTCTCCGGTCTGGGCACGATCCTCGGTGGCGTCAACTTCGTCACCACGATCGTCTGCATGCGTGCGCCCGGCATGACGATGTTCCGGATGCCGATCTTCACCTGGAACATCTTCATCACCTCGCTGCTGATCCTGATCGCGTTCCCGGTGCTGACCGCGGCGCTGCTCGGCCTGGCCGCCGACCGCCACCTCGGTGCTCACGTGTTCGACCCGGCCAACGGCGGGGTCATCCTGTGGCAGCACCTGTTCTGGTTCTTCGGCCACCCCGAGGTCTACATCGTCGCGCTGCCGTTCTTCGGCATCGTCTCGGAGATCTTCCCGGTCTTCAGCCGCAAGCCGATCTTCGGTTACAAGGGCCTGGTCTTCGCGACCATCGCGATCGCCGCGCTGTCCGTCGCGGTGTGGGCGCACCACATGTACGCCACCGGCGCGGTCATGCTGGCCTTCTTCTCCTTCACCACGTTCCTGATCGCGGTGCCCACGGGTGTCAAGTTCGTGAACTGGATCGGCACCCTGTGGAAGGGGAAGCTGACCTTCGAGACGCCGATGCTGTTCTCCATCGGCTTCCTCGCGACGTTCCTCTTCGGCGGCCTGACCGGCGTCCTGCTGGCCTCGCCGCCGCTGGACTTCCACGTCTCGGACTCCTACTTCGTGGTCGCGCACTTCCACTACGTGCTGTTCGGCACGATCGTGTTCGCCACCTACGCCGGCATCTACTTCTGGTTCCCGAAGATGACCGGCCGGATGCTCGACGAGGGGCTCGGCAAGTTCCACTTCTGGACGACGTTCATCGGGTTCCATATGACCTTCCTGGTCCAGCACTGGCTGGGTAACGAGGGCATGCCGCGCCGGTATGTGGACTACCTGCCGACCGACGGGTTCACCACGCTCAACGCGATCTCCTCGATCGGTGCGTTCGTGCTGGGTGCCTCGACGCTGCCGTTCATCTGGAACGTGTTCAAGAGCTACCGCTACGGCCGCGTCGTGACCGTCGACGACCCGTGGGGCTTCGGCAACTCACTGGAGTGGGCCACGTCCTGCCCGCCGCCGCGGCACAACTTCACCTCGCTGCCCCGGATCCGTTCCGAGCGTCCGGCGTTCGAGCTGCACTACCCGCACCTCGTGGAGCGGTTCCGTTCCGAGGCGCACGTCGGCCACAAGGCGTCGCCGTACGAGGTGGCGGCGCAGAGCGTCGGCCGCGAGGAGCAGCCGAACGAGGACCCGAAGTCTCGGTGATCTCGGCGGTGGTGCGGCCGGTCGACGTGAGGTCGTGCGCGACGTGAGCCAGACCCTGCAGCCGGGTAACCGGCCGACCGTGCTCATCACGGTCACCGGCCCCGACCGGCCGGGAGTGAGCTCGGTGCTGTTCACCGCGCTCACCCGGCACGGGGTCGACCTCATCGACGTCGAGCAGGTGGTGATCCGCGGCCGGCTCACGCTCGGTGCGCTGGTGTCCGCCCACCACGACCCGGAGGGCCTGCAGGAAGCCGTCGAGCAGGCGATGCACAGCATCGACATGCAGGTGCACACGTCGCTGCAGCTCGACGACGACCCGGCGGCGGGCCGGGGCTCCACCCACGTCGTGGTGCTCCTGGGCCGTCCGATCACGGCGCGGGCGTTCGGTGCCGTGGCGGGCGAGCTCGCCGCCGTCGGCGCCAACATCGACTCCATCAGGCGGGTCGCCGACTATCCGGTCACCGGCCTGGAACTCGGGGTCTCGCCCGACCCGGGCGATCCGACCGATCACCCGCACGGCACGCTGCGCGCCCGGCTGGTCGAGGTGGCCCGCAGTGCGGGCGTCGACGTGGCGGTCGAGCGGGCCGGGCTCGCCCGGCGCAGCAAGCGGCTCATCGTCTTCGACGTCGACTCCACGCTCGTGCAGGGCGAGGTCATCGAGATGCTCGCGGCCCGCGCCGGCGCCGAGGCCGGGGCCGAGGTCCGGGCGGTGACCGAGGCGGCGATGCGCGGTGAGCTCGACTTCACCGAGTCCCTGCGCCGCCGGGTGGCCGTGCTCGAGGGGCTGCCGGAGACGGTGCTCGACGAGGTCGCCGCGACGCTGGAGCTGACCCCCGGGGCGCGCACCACCATCCGCACCCTCAAGCGGCTCGGCTTCCGCTGCGGCGTCGTCTCCGGTGGCTTCAGCCGGGTGATCGCCGGCCTGGTCGACGAGCTGGGGCTCGACTTCTGCGCCGCGAACGAGCTGGAGATCTCCGAGGGCAGGTTGACCGGCCGGGTTCTCGGCGAGGTGGTCGACCGGCAGGGCAAGGCGGTCGCACTGCGCCGGTTCGCCGACACCTACGGGGTCCCGCTCGAGCAGTGCGTGGCCGTCGGCGACGGGGCCAACGACATCGACATGCTGTCCACAGCGGGCCTCGGCATCGCGTTCAACGCGAAGCCGGCGCTGCGCGAGGTGGCCGACGCGGCACTGTCGCAGCCCTACCTCGACGTCGTGCTCTTCGTGCTGGGCATCACCCGCGACGAGGTCGAGCGGGCCGACGCGGCCGAGGGTGTGTTGCGGCGGGTGCCGATCGCATGAACGTGGCGGGGCGTCCACCCTGTGATGCGGGGGCCCCGGTGTACCGGGGGGCCCCGGTGCTGGCGCCCCTGGCGCAGCGCTACTGCGGGGCGCCAGGGGTGATCCCGCCCGAGGCGCACGGTGTGGCCCGGGCGATGCCGGTGGTGCTGCGGATCGAGCGCGACGCGCCGCGGCGGACCCCGCTGCTGGAGGCGGCCGCCGAGGCGGCGCTCGTGGTCTGCCTGGACCCGCGTTCGCAACCCGGTGGCGAGTGGTACGACGAGATGTCCACGTGGATCGCCGGGCGCATCCGCAAGATCGCCCGGCGGGCGCGCGGGAAGCACTGGGAGGCCGTACAGGACCTGCCGGGCGTGACGGTGGACGACGACGGCGCGCAGGTGTGTGCGCTGGTCCCCGGCCCCGTCGACGCGGTCCCGAAGATCGTCTCCCGGTTGCAGATCGAGGGCACCGACCTTCCGCCCGACTCGCCGCCCCCACCGCCTCCCGGGGTGCCGGTGATCTGGCTGAACCCGGCTGTCGAGATGACCGTGGGCAAGGCCGCGGCGCAGGTCGGGCACGCGTCGATGCTGTGGGCGGCCGTCCGTGCGGTCACCGACGCCCCGCACTTCGCAGTGCGGACCGCCGAGCCCACGCGGTGGACGGCGCTGTGTGACGCCGTGAAGGCGGGCGAGGCGGTGGCCGTCCGCGACGCCGGGTTCACCGAGGTCGCGCCCGGCACGATCACCTGCATCGCCGTCTGAGCCGCCCGCCTGACGCCGCCGTCGTCAGGCCGGCGCGCCCCGCAGCCGGCGTAACGCCGCGTGCACCTTGTCCGGGTCGTCGGTCGTCCAGAACGGGGGCAGCGACGCCCGCAGGAACCCGCCGTAGCGCGCGGTCGCGATCCGGGGGTCGAGGATCGCGACGACGCCGCGGTCGTCCATCCCGCGCAGCAGCCGGCCGGCGCCCTGGGCGAGCAGCAGCGCCGCGTGCGTCGCGGACACGGTGAGGAACCCGTTGCCGCCGCGGGAGTCGGCCGCGCGCTGCCGGGCCGCGACGAGCGGGTCGTCGGGGCGCGGGAAGGGGATCCGGTCGATGATCACGCAGGACAGCGACGGACCGGGCACGTCGACGCCCTGCCACAGCGACAGAGTGCCGAACAGACACGTCTCCGGGTCCTCGGCGAACCGCTTGACCAGCAGCATCGTCGAGTCGTCGCCCTGACACAGCAGCGGCACATCGAGGCGGTCGCGCAGCGCCTCGGTGGCCTGCTTCGCCGCGCGCATCGAGGAGAACAGCCCGAGCGTGCGGCCGCCCGCGGCCTCGACCAGACCGGCGATTTCGTCCAGATAGGACGGAGCGAGCCCGTCGCGACCGGGTGGGGGCAGCCGCTTGGCGAGGTAGAGGATGCCGCTGCGGGCGTGCGAGAACGGCGAGCCGACGTCCAATCCGGACCATTTCGGTGCGTCGGGGTCGGGGACGGGGTCGTCCGGCCCGCCTGCGTCGGCGGCCTTCGCCGGGGGCAGGCCCCACTGCCGGGCCAGCGCGTCGAACGAGCCACCCAGGGCCAGGGTCGCCGACGTCAGCACGGTCGTGCGCTCGGCGAACAGCCGGTCGCGCAGCAGCCAGCCCACCCACAGCGGCGCCGCACGCAGCACCCTGGTGCGGGCCCCGTCCGGGCCCTGCTCGGCCAGCCAGACCACGTCGCGCCGCTTCGCCGGGTCGGGCTCGTCGAACGCCCCGAGCAGTCGCACCGCGACCTCGGACACCTCGTCGAGCAGCGCCAGCGCGAGCTTGCGTCCGGTGGCCCCCTCCGGGTCCTCGCGGCGTTCCCCGCCCAGGCTCTGCCGGCAGGACGCCGCCGCGTCGCGGATCACCGCCAGGGCGCCCGCCGCGGCCTGCGGCAGCGTCTCCCAGCGGCCGGGCGGCAGGTCCTCGAGCACCATGGCCAGGCCCTCGCCGGCCTCGGCGAGCCGGTCGGCGACGGCCTGGTCGACCAGCCGGCCGCAGCGTCGCGCGGCGGCCCCGACCGTCCCGGAGGTCAACTCGGCGGTGGCCACACCGGTAACCCGGTCGACCAGTTCGTGCGCCTCGTCGATGACCACGACGTCGTGCTCGGGAAGCACCGCGGCGTCGCCCATGGCGTCGATGGCCAGCAGCGCGTGGTTGGTGACGACGACGTCGGCGCGGCCGGCTTCGGCCCGCGCCTTCTCGGCGAAGCAGTCCTCACCGACCGGGCACCGCGCGGCGCCCAGGCACTCGCGTGCGGTCACCGACGCCTGTCGCCAGGCGCTGTCGGGCACGCCGGGGACGAGCTCGTCGCGGTCGCCGGTCTCGGTGTCCGACGCCCACTCGTGCAGCCGCTTCACGTGCCGGCCCAGCGCGGAGATCGCGAACGGGTCGAACAGCTGCTCCTCGGCCTCGTCGACCATCGACTCGTCGCCGTGCAGCTTGTTCAGACACAGGTAGTTGCGCCGGCCCTTGAGGATCGCGAACGTCGGCAGGTTGCCGAGCAGTGGCTTGAGGGCCTTGGCCAGCCGGGGCAGGTCGCGGTCGACGAGCTGGCGCTGCAGCGCGATCGTCGCCGTCGACACCACGACGGTCGCGTCGTGGGCGACCGCGTGCCGGATCGACGGCACCAGGTAGGCCAGGGACTTCCCGGTGCCCGTGCCGGCCTGCACGGCCAGGTGCTCGCCGCCGGCGATGGCCTTACGGACGGCCTGGGCCATCGCGTCCTGACCCTCGCGGCGGGTGCCGCCGACCGCGTCGACCGCCGCCTCGAGGAGTTCGGCGACCCCGGGGATGTCGCGGTCGGCTGGCAGCGGGGCGGGCACCCCGGGAGGTTACCCGCCGCGCCCGGCTGCCCGTGGCCCGTCGGTGCGGCAGGGTGGGCAACGCGAAAGATACGCAGACGAACAGGCGAGGTTGTGCGCATGCGGATCACGGGACTCATCGTGGCGGCGGGCGCCGCCGCGCTCGCGCTGCTCACGGCGGCGCCGGCAGCAGCGACGCCGCCCCCGTCGCCGGACCCGCTGACCGCGGTGCCGGGCTGTGAGCGTGGCTGCTCGGTCGTGTTCGTCCGCGAGCTGCCCGACGACGTGCGGCTCGCCGGGCTGCGGACCACCGACGTCGCGACCGGGCCGCGGCGCAGCTACGTCGCCTACTGGATCGGCGACCGGCTGCACGCCGTGGCCGAGCCGGAGAGGCAGGCCACCGTCCGGGACGGCGCCTGCGGGTACGGCGAGGGGGACGCGCAGCGCTGCGCGGTGAGCTTCACCGTCGGCGCGCACGGCTCCAGCGTGGTGTCGATGCTGCTCACCGGGGACCGGGGGATCGAGGTCACCGACCGGGTGCGGGCCGGGACCCCGGACGCCGTGATCGCCGATCTCAACGGCGACGGCCGCCCGGACGCGGTCCTGCGGCAGGGCAGCGACGCCCCGGACCACTCCGCGCCGCCGTGGTACTGGGAGACATGGTCGGAACGGAACGGGACGTTCGTCCGTACCGGATGCACCGCCCCCGGGCACGGACGGGAGGCGGCACCGAGAAAGCCGGTGTACGGGCACTGTCCGTAACAGCCGTCACACACCCTGGTGAGTCCGTCGCCGTCCGGTTTGGCCATCATGGGCGGGTGACGACGATTGCCGCCCCCGTACGCCAGGAACCGTCGCTGTACCCGGTGCTGATCGAGCAGCCGGTCCGCTACAGCGACCTCGACCCCAGCCGCCGCATCGGCCGTGACGCCATCGTGCGGTGGTTCGAGGACGCGCGGCTGGCCGTCGAGCGGGACGTGTTCGAGGCTGATCTCGCGGATCGGTCGCCGCTGCGGACGCTGGTCGCGTCGGTGCGCGTCGAGGTGCTGGCGCCGCTGCGGTGGGGCAGGCGCTACCGGGTCGGGGTCGGCGCGAGCCGCGTCGGTCAGACCTCGTACTCCTACGCCTTCGGGGTGTTCGCCGACGACGAGTGCGTCGCGGTCGGGGAGTCGACCAACGTGCACATCACCGACTCCGGACCGGCGCCGCTGCCGGCCGCGGTGCGGGAGGCGCTGACCGCCGTGGCCGTCCCCGCGGCGGAGGTCGGCCGGCCCGACCGCGACCCGGCCCGGCTCGTGCGCGAGGCGTACCCGTTCCGGCTCGACATCCGCACCCGCTTCGGCGACCTCGACACGAACCGCCACGTCAACAACGTCGCGCTCGCCGGCTGGTACCTCGACGCCCTGGCCGAGCTGCACCTGGACGTGCTCGGCTACCCGACGGGCGGGCCGCTCGACGGGCTCTCGCCCAGCTCGCTGACGGTCGAGTACCTCGACGAGGTCTGCTACCCCGCGATCTACCAGCTGCGGGTGGGCGTGCTGGACCTCGACGACACCTCGGTGCGCTACGCCTGCGGGCTGTTCGACGGGCCGCGCTGCATCGGGCTGGCCGAGGCGGTCGGGGCGCACGCGGCACCGGCCCGCACCGGCGACGAGATCATCGAGCTCGCGGCGGCGTTCGAGCCGTTCCGGATGCGCGAGGTCTGACCCCGGTCAGGCCCCGGTCAGGCGACGGTGACCCCGGCGGCGCGCAGCTCGTCGAGCGCCCGCTCGGTGGTCTGCGGCGCGACGCCGGCGCAGTGTTCGAGCAGCACGGTCGTCGCGAACCCGGCCGCGGCCGCGTCGAGCGCGGTGGCGCGCACGCAGTGGTCGGTCGCGATACCGGCCACGTCCACCGCGTCGACGCCCCGCTCGCGCAGCCAGTCGCGCAGCGTCGTGCCGGTGGGCTCGGCGCCCTCGAAGCCGGAGTACGCCGCCGAGTGGTGGCCCTTGTCGAACACCGCCTCCACGCGGGCGACGTCGAGCGCCGGGTGGAACGACGCACCCGGCGTCCCGGCCCGGCAGTGCGGCGGCCAGGTGGCGACGTAGTCGGGGTTGTCGCTGAAGTGCGCGCCCGGGTCGATGTGGTGGTCGCGGGTGGCGACGACGTGGTCGTAACCGGCATCCCGCACGTACCGTAAGATCGACGCGGCCACCGCCGCGCCGCCCGTCACGGCCAGTGAGCCGCCCTCGCAGAAGTCGTTCTGCACGTCGACGACGATCAGCGCGCGTCCCATCAGGCCCCCTCGAAAACGGTCGGGATGGCGGGTTCGCCGCGGGAGAGCTTCAGTCCCTCCCACGGCACCGACACCAGCGCGGCCCGCAGCCGTTCGCGGGACTGCTCGAGCGTCGGCAGGTCGGGCACCCGCTCACCGCCGCGCATCAGCGGCACCGGCACGACCCGGTCGTGCGGGCCGAGGGCGGGCTGCTCGGCGGCCGGGTGCACGACCTCCTCGACCGAGGTGCCCGTGGGCTTGTAGCGGCGCAGCGCGGACTTGCGGCCGCCGCGCGACTCCTTCGACGTGCTGCGCTTGGCCACCGGGTGGCCGTCGACCTCGACGAGCTTGTAGACCATGCTCGCGGTCGGCGCGCCGGACCCGGTGACGACGGACGTCCCGACCCCGTAGGAGTCGACGGGCTCGGCGCGCAGGGAGGCGATCGCGTACTCGTCCAGGTCGCCGGACAGCACGATCCGGGTGCCGGTGGCGCCGAGCGCGTCGAGCTGCTCGCGGGCCTGCTGGGCCAACACACCGAGGTCGCCGGAGTCGATCCGGATCGCCTCCAGCTCCGGACCGGCCGCGGTGATGGCGTTGCGGATGCCCTGCCGGATGTCGTAGGTGTCGACCAGCAGCGTCGTCTTCGAGCCGAGCTCGGCGATCTGGCTGCGGAACGCGGCCAGCTCCTCGTCGTGCAGCAGCACGTAGGCGTGTGCGGCGGTGCCGGCGGTGGGGATGCCGTGCCGGCGGCCGGCCTCCAGGTTGGAGGTGGCGGCGAAGCCGGCCAGGTAGGCGGCGCGGGCGGCGGCCACCGCGGCCTCCTCGTGGGTACGCCGCGAACCCATCTCGATCAGTGGCCGGCCGGCGGCGGCGGTGACCATGCGGGCGGCGGCCGAGGCGACCGCGCTGTCATGGTTGAGGATCGACAGCGCGAGGGTCTCCAACAGCACGGCGTCGGCGAACGTGCCGGTCACGGTGAGGATGGGGGAGCCGGGGAAGTACAGCTCCCCCTCGGGGTAGCCGTCGATGTCGCCGCTGAAGCGGTAGTTCGCCAGCCAGTCCAGCGCCGCCGGGTCGACGACCTCGGCCAGCTGCTCCAGCTCGGCATCGCCGAAGCTGAAGTTCTCGATCGCGTCGAGCAGCCGGCCGGTGCCGGCGACCACGCCGTAGCGGCGGCCGTCGGGCAGCCGGCGCGCGAACACCTCGAACACGGCCTGCCGCTGGGCGGTGCCGTCGGCGAGCGCCGCCGCGGCCATCGTGAGCTCGTACCGGTCGGTCAGCAGTGCCGTGCTCCTCGGGGCGGTGCTGGTCGACCCTGGGATGCCGCTCATGGCACAGCAGCCTATGTGCCGTGCACAGCGCGCGGAGCGGGTGTCACCATGGGGACATGGCCGCGCCGCTACCCACCCCCACCCGACAGGTGGACCCGGTCATCGCCGAGGACGCCACGAGCGACACCCCGTGGCAGGCCATCGTGTGGAACGACCCGGTCAACCTGATGTCGTACGTGACCTATGTGCTGCAGAAGCTGTTCGGCTATCCGGAGCCCAAGGCGACCGCGCTGATGCTGGACGTGCACCACAAGGGCAAGGCCGCGGTGTCGTCCGGGGACAAGGAGAAGGTCGAGGGCGACGTCGCGAAGCTGCACGCAGCCGGCCTCTGGGCCACCATGCAGCGCTCGTGAACGGGTGGAGGCGCTCCGGGCGCGGAGCCCGCAGCCGGCTGGTCGGCACCCTCGAGGCCCAGGAGGCGGCGGTGCTCCGCGGGCTGATCGGCGAGGTGCGCGAGATGCTCGCGGCCCGATCCGAGGAGACCCCGGCCGACGAGCTCGCGGTACTGACCGGGCTGCGCACCGGGCCTTCGACCCGCCCTGACGACCGCGTGCTGGCCCGGCTGCTGCCCGACTTCTCCGGCGACGACGCCGACCTGTCCGGTGCGATGCGATCGCTGCACGAGCCGGAACTGATCGAGGCGAAGGACGCCGCCGCGACGGTCGTGCTCGACACGCTGCCGGAGGCCGGCGGGCGCGTCGAGCTGACGGCGGAGCAGGCCGACGCCTGGCTGACGGCGCTCAACGACGTCCGGCTGGCGCTGGGAACGGCGCTCGACGTGAGCGAGGACATGCCCGAGGACCTCCCGCCCGACGACCCGCGCTCGGCGCATCTCGGGGTGTACCACTGGTTGACGTTCGTGCAGGACGCGTTGGTGCAGACGCGGATGCAGCTGTAGGGCGGCGGTTGCGCCGAACCGTCGAGCGGGTGTGACGGCGAGCAGCATGTGAGACGCGCGGCGTGACGTGCACCGGGTCCGCGTCGGCCCGTACCCTGTAACGGTGCTGGTGATCCGAGCTGATCTCGTGGACGAGATCGTCGCCCATGCCCGCCGGGACCATCCCGACGAGGCCTGCGGCGTCATCGCCGGACCCGAGGGCTCCGACCGTCCCGAGCGATTCATCCCGATGCTGAACGCCGCGCGCTCGCCCACGTTCTACGAGTTCGACTCCGGTGACCTGCTGCGGCTCTACCGTGAGATGGACGCGAAGGACGAGGTGCCGGTGGTCATCTACCACTCGCACACCGCGACCGAGGCCTACCCGTCGCGGACCGACATCTCCTACGCTTCCGAGCCCGAGGCTCACTACGTCCTGGTCTCCACCCGCGAGCCGGACACCCATGAGTTCCGGTCGTACCGGATCGTCGACGGTGTGGTCACCGAGGAACAGATCGAGGTCGTGGAGACTTATATGTTCGCGCACACCGGCGCGGACGACGTCCCCGACAACGGTTGACGCCACGCCCGTCCGCACGTACCAGAACGATCCGACCAGGAGCATCCGCATGGCCGTCACCGTGTCCATCCCCACCATCCTGCGCACCCACACCGGGGGCGAGAAGGCCGTCGAGGCCAAGGGGGGCACCGTCGCCGAGGTGATCGAGGACCTGGAGTCGCGGCACAGCGGCATCAAGGACCGCCTGATCACCAACGGCTCGCTGCACCGCTTCGTCAACATCTACGTCGACGACGAGGACGTGCGTTTCGCCGGTGGCCTCGAGGCCCCCGTCGGCGAGAACTCGAACGTCACGATCCTGCCCGCCGTCGCCGGTGGCATGCGCTGAGTAGTGGGTGAACGGCGGCCGGGCCGGGTAGCCGACAGGGGTTCCCGACCCGCCCGCCGTCCGCTCACCGGCCGATTGCCAGGGAGGCGAAATGGCCCGGTACGACTCGCTGCTCCAGGCGGTCGGTGACACCCCGCTGGTGGGCCTGCCGTCGCTGTCGCCCGCGCCGCAGGTGCGGCTGTGGGCCAAGCTCGAGGACCGTAACCCCACCGGCTCGATCAAGGACCGCCCCGCGCTGGCCATGATCGAGAAGGCCGAGGCGGAGGGACTGCTCACGCCCGGCTGCACCGTGCTCGAACCCACGTCCGGCAACACCGGTATCTCGCTGGCCATGGCGGCCAAGCTCAAGGGTTACCGGATGATCTGCGTGATGCCGGAGAACACCTCCGAGGAACGCCGTCAGCTGCTCCACATGTACGGCGCGGAGATCATCTCCTCGCCGGCCGCGGGCGGCTCCAACCAGGCCGTCGCGATGGCCAAGGAACTGGCCGCGCAGAACCCGGACTGGGTGATGCTCTACCAGTACGGCAACCCGGCGAACGCCGACGCGCACTACCGGACCACCGGTCCGGAGATCCTGCGCGACCTGCCCACCGTCACGCATTTCGTGGCCGGGCTGGGCACCACCGGCACGCTCGTCGGTACCGGCCGCTACCTGCGGGAGCACAAGCCGGACGTGCAGATCGTGGCCGCCGAGCCGCGCTACGGCGAGCTCGTCTACGGCCTGCGCAACCTCGACGAGGGATTCGTCCCCGAGCTGTACGACCCCGACGTGCTCACCGCGCGGTACTCCGTGGGCAGCCACGACGCATTGCGCCGAACCCGGGAGCTGGTGGAGAAGGAAGGCATCTTCGCCGGCATCTCCACCGGCGGGATCCTGCACGCGGCGCTGGCCGTCGCGGAAAAGGCCGCCGGGGCGGGGGAGACCGCCGACATTGTCCTCGTGGTCTGCGACGGGGGCTGGAAGTACCTGTCCACCGGGGCGTACTCGGGCGACCTCGACGAAGCCGCCGAGGGGCTCGACGGGCACCTCTGGGCCTGACCGGTGTCCCCGGCCGCGGCGGCCGGCGTACCGGGCGACGCCCGCGCCGGGCGTCCGGGCCGCGTAATCTCGACGTCATGGTCGCTCCCGTGCCGACGCCACCCGTGCCGACGCCCCGACGATCCACCACCCGGGTGCTGCCGGCCGCCCCGCTGGCCGCCCTGGTCACGATGCTGGTGTTCACCGCCGTGCTGTGGGTGATCGAGCTCGTCGACCAGGTGACGAACCTGAAGCTGGACTGGGCGGGTGGCATCGCGCCGCGCGAGGTCAGCGGCCTGGACGGCGTGCTGTGGTCGCCCCTGCTGCACGACGGCTGGGGGCACCTGATCGCGAACACGCTGCCGTTCCTGATCTTCGGTTTCCTGGCGATGGCAGGGGGTATCAAGCAGTTCATCGCGGTCACCGCCACGATCTGGCTGCTCGGTGGCCTCGGGGTGTGGCTCACGGCGCCGTCGGGCGGCTTCACGGTCGGCGCCTCGGGCGTGATCTTCGGCTGGCTGGCGTTCCTGCTGGCCCGCGGTTTCTTCGCGCGCAGCGCCAAGCAGATCCTGCTGGCGATCGTGCTGTTCGCGTTCTGGGGCGGGATGCTGTTCGGGGTCCTGCCCGGCCAGGCGAACATCTCGTGGCAGGCGCACCTGTTCGGCGCGCTGGCCGGACTGTTCGCGGCGTGGGTCGTGGCCCGGGCGGACCGCCGACGGGCCCCCGGGCTGGGTGCTGCGTGAGCGGACCCGACCGCGACGCCCCCATCGGGATCTTCGACTCGGGCGTCGGTGGGCTCACCGTGGCGCGTGCCGTGATCGACCAGTTGCCTGCCGAGCGCGTCGTCTACGTCGGGGACACCGCGAACGGCCCCTACGGGCCGCTGGCCATCGCCGACATCCGTCGGCATGCCCTCGCGGTCGGCGACGACCTGGTCGACCGCGGCGTCAAGCTGCTCGTCATCGCCTGCAACACCGCGTCCGCCGCCTGCCTGGCCGACGCCCGCGAGCGCTACCCGGTCCCGGTCGTCGAGGTCGTGCTCCCCGCGGTGCGCCGGGCCGTCGCGGCCACCCGGAACGGCCGGATCGGCGTCATCGGCACCCGGGCCACCATCGCCTCCGGCGCCTACACCGACGCGTTCGCCGCCGCCCGCGACGTCGAGGTCACCGCGGTGGCGTGCCCCCGGTTCGTCGACTTCGTGGAACGGGGCATGACCAGCGGACGGCAGATCCTCGGCCTGGCGCAGAGCTACCTCGAACCGCTGCAGCGGGCGCGGGTGGACACCGTCGTCCTCGGCTGCACGCACTACCCGCTGCTGGCCGGCGTGCTGCAGATCGTGCTCGGTCCCGAGGTCACGCTGGTCTCGAGTGCCGACGAGACGGCCAAGGACGTGGTGCGGCTGCTGCTGGCCCAGGACCTCGCGCGCGATCCCGGGGACGACCCGCCGCCCGGCCCGCACGAGTTCCTCGCGACGGGCGATCCGGAGCCGTTCCGGCGCCTCGGCCGCCGGTTCCTGGGCCCGGAGATCGGGGTGGTGGCGGCGGCCGGTGAGCCGCTCGGGCGCCGGGCCGGTCCCGGCGCGGCTGGAGTAGCGTCCGCCGGGTGATCGACGCCCTGGTGATCGTGGTGCTCGTCGCGACCGGCGCCCTGGCGGTCTTCGGCATCGCCAGCACCGTGTGCAACCGCCCGCCGGGGCGGGTGCACACCCTCGCCGTCGGCGCGGTCGAGGCGTTGCTGGTGGTCCAGGCCCTGATCGCCGCGGCCCGGGTGTTCGGTGGGGTCGCGCTCCCGGAGTCGACCACGTTCCTGATCTACCTCGTGGTGTCGGTGTGCGTGCTGCCGATCGCGCTGCAGTTCGCGAACGCCGAGCCGACGCGCTGGGGCGGCACCGTGATCGCGGTGGCCGCGATCGCGACCGGCGTCGCGGTGCTGCGGCTGCAGGGGCTCTGGGCGGCCGGCGGTGTCTGAGCGGGCTCCGCGTGCCACGTCCAGCGGCGCCGGGCGCGTGCTCATCGCCGTCTACGCGATCTTCGCTCTGTCCGCGACCGCGCGGGCCGGGGTGCAGATCGCGAGCCGGTTCAGCGAGGCACCGCTGGCCTACCTGCTGTCCGCGCTCGCCGGCGTCGTGTACATCCTCGCCACGATCGGGCTGGCCGGGCACGGCCCCGGGTACCGGAAGCTGGCCTGGGCCGCGGTCGCGTTCGAACTGGCCGGGGTGCTGGTGGTCGGCACGCTGACGGTGTTCGACGCCGCCGACTTCCCGGACGACACCGTGTGGTCGGTCTACGGTCGCGGGTACGGCTTCGTCCCGCTCGTGCTGCCGATCATCGGGTTGTGGTGGCTGCGGCACACACGCGCCCGTTAGCCTCGCCACTCATGCGGCTGATCGTGCTCGGCTGTTCGGGCAGTGGACCGGGACCGGGGTCACCCGCGTCGGGGTATCTCGTCGAGGCCGGGGAGGCCCGGCTGGCAATGGATCTGGGCAACGGGACCCTCGGCGCGCTGCAACGCCACCTCGACCCGTGGAAGCTCGACGCGGTCGCCCTCTCCCACCTGCATCCCGACCACTGCTCGGACATGGCGAGCCTCGCCGTGCACCGTCGCTACCACCCACGTCCCCCGTTCGACGCCACGCGGCGGCGGCTCGTGGTGCACGCTCCGGCCGAGGCGTCGGACCGGCTCGCGGCGGCCTACGCGCCGTCCGCGGCGGAGCGAGCGGTCACCGACCTGACCGACATCCTCGAGTTCCACCCGCTCGGTGGGGACACCGTGGCCGACGTGGCCGGTGCGGTGCTGCGCTCCGCCGCCGTCGACCATCCGTGCGAGGCCTACGCACTGCGCGTCGAGCACGGGGGGCGGAGCCTGGTCTACAGCGGCGACACCGGACCCTGCGACGGCCTGGTCGAGCTCGCCCGCGGTGCCGACGTGCTGCTCTGCGAGGCGACCTGGCCGCACGTCACCGACGAGTGGGACGCCCCGCCGCCCGGCGTGCATCTGAGCGGCCGGCAGGCCGGCGAGCACGCGACCGCCGCCGGGGTGGGCCGATTGCTGCTCACCCATGTGCCGGCCTGGTACGACGGCGCAGTGCTGCTCGCCGAGGCCAAGGAGGCCTTCGACGGGCCCGTCGAGTTGGTCTCCCCGGATGCGGCCTACGAGATCTGACCCGCGGCCCGATCAGCTCGCGACGGCCAGCCAGACCGCCGACGAGCCCGCGTGCCCGATCCACACGACCAGCCCCGTGACCACGACACCGGCCACCGCGGCCAGTACCGCGCTGCCCACCGCTGTGCGCCGCCACAGCGGCCGGCCGTCGCCCGGCTCCTCGCCGGCCCGGTCCGCGCGACGACCGGAGTACACGGCGAGGAGGAGCAGGACGAGGAAGGCGACGGCGAAGGGCAGCAGCGTCTCAGCCCGCTGCGCGTGGATCTCGACGAGGGGACCACCGCCGCCCAGTGCCTCCCGCAGTTGCTCGCCGGTCTGCACCGCGAGAGGCACGGCGCCGACGCCGACCAGGGCGATCAGCGCGACCGGTACGCCGAGCGAGCGCCGCCACGCCGGGCGGGCCGCGATCGCGATGGTCCCGACGGCGGCGAGCGGGAGCAGCACGACGACCGCGTGGATGATCAGTGGATGGGCGGGGATCCCGCCGATCAGGACCATTCGGTAGTCAACCACAGGACGTGTGAGCCGCACGTTTCCTGCGCGCCTAAGCTGTCGCGGTGACACGAGCAGACGGCAGATCCGACGACGAGCTGCGGCCGGTGCGCATCACGCGCGGCTTCCAGAAGCACCCGGCGGGCTCGGTGCTCGTCGAGTTCGGCGACACCAAGGTGCTGTGTGCGGCGAGCGTGACCGAGGGCGTCCCGCGCTGGCGGGCCGGCTCCGGGCTGGGCTGGGTCACCGCCGAGTACGCGATGCTGCCGTCGGCGACGCACACCCGCGGCGACCGGGAGTCGGTCAAGGGCCGCGTCGGCGGGCGCACCCACGAGATCAGCCGGCTGATCGGACGCTCGCTGCGCGCCTGCATCGACCTGAAGGCCCTCGGCGAGAACACCATCGCCATCGACTGCGACGTCCTGCAGGCCGACGGCGGTACCCGCACCGCGGCGATCACCGGTGCCTACGTCGCGCTGGCCGACGCCGTCACCTGGCTCGGCGCGCACGGCAGGCTCGCGGACCCCAAGCCGCTGTCCTGCCAGGTCGCGGCGGTCAGCGTCGGCGTCGTCGACGGCCGGGTGCGCCTCGACCTGCCCTACTCCGAGGACTCCCGGGCCGAAGTCGACACCAACGTCGTCGCGACCGACACCGGCACCCTGATCGAGGTGCAGGGCACGGGGGAAGGTGCGACGTTCACCCGCCGCACCCTCGACGCGATGCTCGACTCCGCGATGGCCGGGATCCGCCGGCTGTCGGAGATCCAGGCCGCCGCACTCGCCGAGCCCTACCCGGGCGAGCTGCCGGAGAAGTCGTGACCCGTGTGACCGGAACAGCCGGCACGCTGCTGCTGGCCACCCGCAACGCCGGCAAGCTCGTGGAGCTGCGCCGGATGCTGGCCGCGGCCGACCTCGGGGACATCGAGGTGCTCGGGCTGGCCGACGTGCCGGAGTTCCCGGAGGCACCCGAGACCGGGGCCACCTTCGCGGAGAACGCCGTGGCCAAGGCGCGGGACGCGGCGGTCGCGACCGGGTTGCCCGCCGTGGCCGACGACTCCGGTCTCGCCGTGGACGCGCTCAACGGGATGCCGGGGGTGCTCTCCGCGCGCTGGTCCGGCCGGCACGGCGACGATCGGGGCAACCTCGACCTGCTGCTCGGTCAGATCGGCGACGTGCCCGACGAGCGCCGGGGTGCGGCGTTCGTGTGTGCTGCCGCGCTCGTGGTGCCGGCCGGCACCGAGACGGTCGTGCACGGCGAATGGCGCGGCCGGCTGGCGCGCGCTCCCCGCGGCACGAACGGGTTCGGCTACGACCCGATCTTCGTCCCGGAGGGCGAGGAGCGGACCTCCGCCGAGCTGTCGGCCGCGGAGAAGGACGCCGCGTCGCACCGTGGCCGGGCCATGCGGGCGCTGCTGCCGCACCTGGCGGCGCTGGCGCGCTGAGGGCCTGGGTCGGGCGGCCGCGGGTGGGTGAGCGGCCGCAGGCCGGGTGTCAACTGTCGGTGTCGGGCTCCTCGGCGAGAACCCGGCGCGCGACCCCGAACGCCGAGTTCGCGGCGGGGACCCCGCAGTAGATCGCGGTCTGCATCAGCACCTCGACGATCTCCTCGCGGGTCAGCCCGTTGCGCAGGGCGGCGCGTAGGTGCAGCTCCAGCTCGGCGAGGTGCCCGTGCGCCACCAGGGCGGTGAGAGTGATCGCGCTGCGCATCCGACGGTCCAGTCCCGGGCGCGTCCAGATCCCGCCCCAGGCGTAGCGGGTGATCATCTCCTGGAACTCGGCGGTGGTCGCGTCCGCGCGTTCGAGGGCGGCGTCGACGTGCGCCGGGCCGAGGACCTCGCGGCGCACGGCCAGGCCGTCGGGATCGAGGTCGAGCGGCGGGCGGCCGGGCTGATCGGGGGTACTCACGGTCGGCCACCGTAACCCGGCCGCGTGCCGCGGGCGTGCGTCGGTGGCCGGGACCGGTGTGCGGCAGGCCGACGTCTCGGTAGCGCGCACAACCGCTCGCCGGATGCCCGTTGCGCCGGTCCCGCGCAGCCGCGACTGCTCGCGAGGGGCGCGCCGGTACCGTCGGAGCGTGACGTGGTGGCGCCCGGTGATCGCCGGTATCGGTGCGGTGGTCCTGCTGGTCGTGATGGTGCTCCTCGGCCGGGCGTACGGCGTGCCCGGTGCCGGTGACCTCCAGGCCACGATGACCGGGGCCGGTCTGTGGGCGCCGGCCCTCTTCGTCGCCCTGCAGGCGGCCCTGACCGTCGCGCCGATCCCGCGCACGGTGTTCACCCTGTCCGCCGGGCTGCTGTTCGGTTCCGTGGTCGGCCTCGCACTGACCTTGCTGGCCACGGTACTCGCCGCGCTGCTCGCGTTCTGGCTGGTCCGGGTGACCGGCGGGCGGCTGGTCGAGCGGTACGCGCGCGGCGGTGCGGTGGAGTGGGTGCGGCGGCGCCTCGACCACCACGGGACGCTCGCCGTCGCCTCCCTGCGGCTCGTGCCGATGGTGCCGTTCTCCGTGCTGAACTACCTGGCCGGGCTGTCGGCGGTGCGGTTCGTGCCTTACGTCGTCGGCACGGTGGTGGGGATCCTCCCGGGCACCATGGCCATCGTCGTGCTCGGCGACGCGGTGACGGGGGAGCCCTCGCCGGCGTTGATTGCCGTCTCGGCGGTGTGCGGGCTCATCGGGCTGGCCGGGGTCGTGGTGGCCGCACGACGGCCGGTGCCGGAGGGCGTGGCGGGGGACGCCGAGCCAGAGCCGGCGCGACGTTGAGCCTCGCCCTTTGGGTAACGCTGACCGGGAACAAAAGTCCTGGTCAGAGTGCCGGCGGCGGGATTCGAACCCGCACTGGCGCGATTCTAAGTCGCGTCTCTCTGCCTGTTGGAGTACGCCGGCCGCGATTTCCTCGGCACCACGTGCAGGTGAGCGCGTGGCAGTTCGGGCACAGGATACGGAGGTTCTCGAGTCGGTTGTCGGTGTGGTCGCCGTTGATGTGGTCGAGAGTGAGCGACAACAGCCTCCCGCGCCACTCCTTCAGACCGCATTCCTCATCGAGCCGCTTGATGTGCCTGCGCAGCACGTCGTACTTGCCCGGCTGCAGCCAGCCCCAGCCGCCGGCACACCTCGCTCAGCGTGGAACTCGCCGCGACGGCGGCCACCAACTGCTCGTCGGTCCAGCTCGCGCGCGGCACACCCCTGATCATGCCGAACATCTGTTCGACATGATCAGGGTGTCCACGGTCCTCAGACCTTGAGATCCCGCCGGAGCTTCGCCACGTGCCCGGTGGCCCGCACGTTGTACAGGGCCTCCTCGATCCTTCCCTCGGCGTCGACGAGGAAGGTCGACCGGATCACCCCGGTGACCGTCCTGCCGTACATCTGCTTCTCGCCGAAGGCGCCCCACGCGGTGAGCACCTCCTTGTCCGGGTCGGACAGCAGGGGGAACGTCAGGCCCTCGGCCTCGCGGAACTTCGCGAGCTTGGCCGGCTTGTCCGGGGAGATGCCGACGACGTCGATGCCGGCGTCGCCGAGTTCGGCGAGGTTGTCGCGGAAGTCGCAGGCCTGCTTCGTGCAGCCGGGAGTGCTCGCGGCCGGGTAGAAGTAGACGATCACCTTTCGGCCTCGGTAGTCGGCCAGTGAGACCGGCTTGCCGTCGGCGTCGGGGAGGGTGAAGTCGGGCGCGGGGTCGCCCGCCGAGAGTCGCTCGCTCATCCCACGATCGTCCCAGCTCGTGCCGCTGACGGCGCGCCGACCACCCGACCGCGCGGCTGGTCGGACGCTTCGGGGCGGGGTGATCTACGGTGTGGCTCGACCCAGTGAGCGCAGGTACCACCGACCGGCACCGAGGAGGAGTCGTGGCGCGCGACCCCGAGACCATCCAGCGTGAGATCGAACGGACCAGGGACGCGCTCGCCGAGAGCCTGGACGCCCTGACCGATCGGGCTAATCCCAAGCACCTGGTCGAGAGCGGAAAGCAGCAGGTCCAGGCCAAGCTGGAGGACCCGCGGATCCGCTACGCCCTGATCGGCGTGGGCGCGCTGATCGCGTTCGGGCTGCTCCGCAAGCTGTTCCGCTGATCCGCCGGGGCGCCCGTCAGCCCAGTGACTCGGCGGTGCCGAGCGCCTCGGCCCGGTCCACTCCGCGCGCGACGAGCGTGCGGTAGCGGGCGATGAGCCGCGCGGCGCCGAAGCCGGCGACGGCGACGAGCCGGTCACCCGCGAGATAGCCGACGACGGTGCCCTTGACGGCGCCGCCGCTCAGGCCCGTGCCGTGCAGCGGCAGCGTCGAATCGGCCAGCTCGGGTCGCCCGATCAGCTGGATCTTCAGTCCGAACTGGTCGGACCAGAAGTACGGCACGGCTGGCGGCGGTGGTTCCGCCCCGGCGATCGCGCGGGCCACCACCGCGGCCTGGTCGGTCGCGTTCGTCCAGTGCTCGCTGCGGTGCGGTCCACCGCGCTCGGGGTCGTCCCACGCGGCGACGTCACCCACCGCCCACACACCCGCGAGCCCGCGGACCCGTCCGCTGTCGTCGCACACCAGCCCGTTGCTCAGGTCGAGACCCGTGTCGGCCAGCCAGTCCAGCCGTGGCTGCCCGCCGACACCCACGATCGCGACGTCGGCGTCGATCCGGGTGCCGTCCGCCAGTTCGACGGCGACCGCGTCGGTACCGCCGGTGTCGAGGAAGCGGGCCGGCCGGGCCCCGGTGCGCAGCGTGACCCCGCCCTCGGTGAGGAGCCGCCCGCACAGGGCGCCGACCTCGTCGCCCAGGGCCCGGGAGAAGGGCACCGGTAGCGCCTCGATCACGGTGACGTCGAGTCCGCGGTTCCTCGCGGTGCTCGCGACCTCGGCCCCGATGAACCCGCCCCCGACGACGAGCAGCGACCCGGCCTTCTCCAGCGCATCGCGCAGGGCCAGGGCCTCGTCGAGCGTGCGCAGCGTGTGCAGGTGCTCCGGCTGGCCCGGGAGCCGGCGTGCGACGACTCCGGTGGCGATGACGATGGCGTCGGCGTGCAGTGTGGACCCGTCGGACAGCTCGACCTCGCCGGGCCGCAGCGCCACCGCGCGCGTTCCGAGGTACGGGCGTACGGCGAGCTCGTCGAGGCCTTCGGACCCCCGGAGCACGATGCGTTCGGGCTCCCAGTCGCCGGCCAGCAGCTGCTTGGACAACGGCGGCCGGTCGTAGGGCGGGAGCGGCTCCTCGCCCACGAGACTGATCCGGCCCTCGAAACCGGCGGCGCGCAGTTGCTCGGCGGTCCGCAGCCCGCCCAGACCCGCGCCGACGATCAGCACGTGCTGCGGCTGGCCGTTCACCGGGCCGTTCCCCCGCGAGTGCGCACCGTCGAACCCCTTTCCCGTCGGGCCCACGCCCGAGTTCCGACCCATCTTGACGGATGTCCGAACCGGCGCTTCCTCAGGCACCCTGATCGGCGAGCCCCTGCCACAGCCGGGCGGATCTTGACGTCGTGCGCATCGTGTCGATCATCTCGTCGGCCTTGACGAGCTCGTCGGAGCAGTACTCGACGACCCCGGGACCCGTGGCCGGCAGCGGCTCGTAGCGGTCGATGACGGCCAGCTGGGCCGGGCCGGCCGGCCCGGCGAGGTAGGCGGAGAGCACCACCGGGCCGTTGTCGTCCCAGCCGCCCCGGGACGGCGACGACGGCCAGCCCCGAGGCCGCCGCGGGCCGGGCGAAACCGGTCCAGCGCGGATCGCCGGCGAGATCGTCGGCGATCACCGCGGCGTCGGAGCCCCGCGCACCCCGGGAGCGCCGAGGCCAACGACGTCATCAGCAGCTCGATCAGCCGCTCGCCGAAGCGCACCTGATCCATCGCATGTACCTTCCGCACCCGTCAGCGCGGTGATTCCGGCACCGGCGCTGCCCGGGACGTCGCGGATCGACCATCCGGGGACGCTCAGCCCGTCCGGGTCTCCGGGTCGAGCCGGTTGCGCAGCCGGTCCAGGGTCTGGGTGAGCAGCCGGGAGACGTGCATCTGGGAGATGCCCACCTGCTCGGCGATCTGCGTCTGGGTCATGTTGCCGAAGAAGCGCAGCATCACGATCGTCCGCTCGCGCGGGGCGAGTTCGGCCAATACCGGGCGCAGCGCCTGCCGGTAGTCCACCCGGTCGAGTTCGGCGTCGGCTGCGCCGACGAGCTCACCGACGGTCGCGCTGCCCTGCTCGGAGGAGAGCATCTCGTCCAGCGAGGAGCTGCGGTACGCCTCGGCGGCCTCCAGGCCCTCCAGCACGTCGGCGACCGGCACCCCGAGCTGCTCGGCGATCTCGCTGGGCCGCGGCGCGCGGCCGAGACGCTGGGACAGCTCCGACACCACGCCGTTGATCGAGACGTGCATGTCCTTGAGCCGCCGCGGCACCCGCATCGACCAGCCCTGGTCACGGAAGTGCCGGCGCACCTCGCCGCTGATCGTCGGCACGGCGAAGGAGAAGAAGTCGCTGCCCTTCTCCGGGGAGAACCGGTCGACGGCGTTGATCAGCCCGACGGTGGCCACCTGCACCAGGTCGTCCAGCGGCTCCCCACGGTGAGCGAAGCGGCGCGCGATGTGCTGCGCGATCGGCAGGTAGCCGGTCACGAGCTGGTCGCGCAGCCCTTCGCGGCGGGGATCGTCCGCCGGCAGCCCCGCGTACTCCTCGAGCAGCGGGACGAGATGGCCGTACTCGGGGTCGGCCCCGGTCACCGGGTCGGGGCGCCGGCGCGCTTGTCGAGCACGATTCCGACGGTGGCGCGGCCGTCCGCGCCTGGTGAGTGCTGGACCGCCACCTCGTCGGCGAGGGTCTGCAGGACCCGCCAGCCGAAGGTGTCGGTGGACACGGTGGTTTCCGCGGCGGCGGCCTCGACCTCGGCGCGGACCTGGATGCGTTCCGGCAGCACCCGGAAGGTGCAGTGCAGCCGGGAGCCGGGCGCGGCGACGTCGACGAGCGTCGCGCAGGCCTCGTCGACCGCCATCCGCAGGTCGGAGATGGCGTCGAGGTCGAAGTCGGCGCGTGCGGCGAGGTCGGATGCGACGGCGCGGATGGTGGGGATCAACGCGGCACTGGCCGTCGTCCGGACCTCCACGGTGGACGGGTCGCCCACCGTTGCCGTCGAGCCGGCATAGTCCCTATCGGACACGCGGACGCTTCTCCTTCCGTCGGGTTGCCCCGGGCTGACCATTCATCTTGCTACCTGGCCGGGGGCGGATCAATTCGCCGGGCGGCCGGGCTCGCCGAGGACGTCGTCCATGGCGGTGTGCATCTCGAACAGCTGGTCGGATCCGGTGACCTCGAGCGGTCGGGTGACCGCGCGGGCCGCGGCTACGAGGTGTAGTGGCCGGCCCTGTTCCGTCGCCCGGTGGGCGGCCCGGATGAGTACCGCCAGGCCGCTCGAGGCGAGGAACGTGACGCCGGTCAGGTCGACCACGGCGGTGTCGTCGGCGGGGTCGCCCAGCAGCTGGGTGAGACCGTCGGCGAGCTGCGCAGCGGTGAGGGTGTCAACCTCTCCACCCACGGTCAGCACGACGACACCGCCCCGGGGCCGGAGCAGTCGCGTCTCGAGGCCTCCGGCTCGGCCGGGCGGGTCTCGCGGGGCGGGGTCGAGCAGCGTCGTCACCTCCAGCGACGGACCTGGTGGACAAGGCGGCGCGCCGGGCATGGGCAAGACCCGCGACGCCGGGCGCCGCCTGGGTCGGGGCGGCTGGGGTCTCAACCGCGCCCCCCGACCTTAGCCCTGCGACGGGGGATCGCGCCGACCCGGCTCCGGGTGGGCGGCCGATCACCGAGGTGTTGCTGAACTACCGCAAGGACGGCACCGCGTTCTGGAACCAGGTGTCGATCTCGCCCGTGATGGACGGCGCGGGCGACCTCGTGAACTTCGTCGGGGTGCAGAACGACGTCACCGAGCGGGTGCTCGTCGAGCAGGAACGCCGCGCGGGGCTGGCCGACGCAGAGGAGGCCCGCAGCCAGCTACGGCTGCTCGCCGAGGCCACGACCCGGATGACCGAGGCTCTCGACGTCGCCGACGCGTGCGCGCGGCTTGCCCGGATCGTCGTGCCACAGCTGGCCGACCTGTGCGCAGTCGACCTGCTGGACCGCCCCGGCTCCGGTACCCCCGAGCGGGTCGCGGTCGCGGCCCGGGACCCGGCCGACGAGGGCCGGCTGCGCGAGCTCAGCCTGGTGCGCGACTACCGGATCGGTGCCGGCAGCGACACGAGTGACGTGCTGGCGGGGGACCAACCGGTGCTGCTCTCCGAGCTGCCCGAGCGCGGGGCGGACCGGCATCCCGGTGACGCGACGGCCGGGAACGCCTACGACCGGTTGCGGTTGCGGTCGACGATGGTGGTCCCGGTGCGGGCCCGCGGCCGGGTATTGGGCGCGCTGACCCTGCTCACCCAGCACCCGTACGGTCGCCGCTACGGCTCGCGTGACCTGCACCTGGCCACCGATCTGGCCGGCCGGGCCGGACTGACGGTCGACAACGCCCGGCTCTACGAGGTCGAACACGCCGCTGCGGCGACCCTGCAGCGCAGCCTGCTGCCCGCGGTGCCCGAGGTCGCGGGGCTGCAGGTCGCGGCCCGGTACCTGGTCGGCGCCGACGGGAACCAGGCCGGCGGTGACCGGTACGACGTGCTGCCGCTGCCCGACGGCGCGGTCGGCATCGCGGTCGGCATCGCGGTGGGCGACGTGGTGGGCCACGATCTGGCCGCCGCCGCGGCGATGGGTCAGCTGCGCGGCGTGCTGCGTTCCTACGCCTGGGACGGCGCGGCCCGGCTCGGTACTGGACCGCTGCGACCAGCTCGTGCAGGGCCTGGAGATGGCTGCGATGGCCACGGCGGTGTACGCGCGCATCGAGCCGCCGGACGCCGCGGGCCACCGGCTGATGCGCTACGCCAACGCCGGGCACCCCAGCCCGTTGCTGCTGACCCGCTCCGGCGAGCTGGTCCGGCTCGACGAGCACCGTTCGCCGATGATCGGCGCCGTGCCGACTCTCGGCCGGGCGGCCGGGCCGGGGCGCACCGAGGCGGCGCTGGGCGCTCCGCCGGGGTCGTTGCTGCTGCTCTACACCGACGGGCTCACCGACGTCGCCGGTGAGGACGCCGACGAGCGGACCGAACTGCTCGAGCGCACGCTGGCCGGGCTGCCGGCCGACTCGGACGCCGAGACGGTCGTCGAACAGGTGCTCACCGCCTGCATCCCCAGCCCGCTGCGCGACGACGTCGCGCTGCTCGCGGTGCGGCTCGACGGCTGACCGCCACCCACGTCGTTCGGGCCCCCGATGGGCCCTGTTCCGGAGCGTGGCCACTTCCCGAATGGGGTAACCGGCGATCTGATCCAGCTGCCCGCTCACGGATCATGGGCGGCCGTTCGTCGTATCGTGCTGCATCGGCTGGACGTGCACGTACGTGAGCGGGTTAGGTCGTGCACGTCAAAGCCGCTGCAGCGACGGAGCGACAGCCGGCGTCGAGGGGGACGACACATGGTCGCGGTTCCGGAGATCGGAACGTCCGGACCTTTCGTTCCCTGTGCAACCGAAGGTGCCCGCGTGCCGGTCCCCGTCCGACTGGTCGCGATCGCGGTGAGCCCGATGGAGCTCCTGCGGCCTGAGTCCGACCTCGCGCGGCTGGTGGGGACGGCCGGGCAGGTCGACCTGCTCACGGCGTGCGAGGACGGTCCGGCGGGTGCCGAGCGGGCGCTGACCAGTTACCTGGACTACCCCGACTACGACGACGAGGACGAGGACGAGGACGAGGATCCCGCCGGCGACGCCCCGGACGGTCTGCCGTGGATACCGCCGCACCCCGAGCCGGTCGACGAGGTGCCGTCGGCCGTGGCCCGGCTCGATCTGCCCGACCTTCGGCTGCACCGCCTCGGTCTGCGGTCGCCGCTGGGCCCCGGTGCGGAGTCGGACCTCGTCGCGGCGCTCAGCGAGCTCGTCGGCTTCGATCCCGAGCCCGGTGTCTACTGTCTGGCTCCGGTGCCGGCCCCTGGAGATCCGAACCGGTCCGTCGTGGTCCGGGCCGCGCAGCGCGTCGCGCAGGTGTACGGCCTGCCGGTGCTGCGCTACCGCTGCCTCTCCCTCTCGGTCGTCGCCGACCCGGCCTGACCACCCACGGTCACAGCGACGGACCTGTAATCGGCACAGCAATCGGCACGGCGTGACATATTGACGCAGCGCAGCTTTGCCTGATATGGCGCGTTTCACGCGCAGCGGCGATTCGGGCCCGACGCCGTGGGGTATGCCCCTGCACAGGCAGGTGGCGCGACCGTCCGGTGTGGACCGGTCGTCGCCGAGGACGAGTCCAAGGAGTAGCGCAGTCATGGCCGAGCCCATCCCCAGCACCCTCGATGACCAGGCCCGCGACACCACCGGCGCGGCGCTGCAGGCGACGCTGGTGGACCTGATCGATCTCTCCCTGGTGGCCAAGCAGGTGCACTGGAACCTGGTCGGCCGCCAGTTCCACGACGTCCACCTGCACCTCGACGAGCTCGTGGACCTCGCCCGCAAGTACACCGACGAGGCGGCCGAGCGAGCGGCCGCGATCGGGGTCTCGCCCGACGGCCGGACCGCCACCGTCGCGAAGGAGAGCGGCATCCCCGCCTTCCCGAGCGGCTGGGTGAAGGACCGCGACGTCATCAAGCAGGTCTTCGAGGCGGTCGACATCGCGGTCCGCCGGGTGCGCCCGCGCATCGACGAGACCGAGAAGACCGATCTGGTGACCCAGGACCTGCTGATCGAGATCGTCCGCCAGCTCGAGGAGGCCCGGTGGATGTGGCAGGCCCAGAACGCCGGCTATGAGTCGGAGCAGCCCGCCGGCTGATCCTTCCCGGACACGACGAAGGGGCGGTCCCGTGCGGGACCGCCCCTCCGTCGTGCTCGCGACGATGTCACGCCATGACCGATGCCTCCCGCGGCCCCCGACACCACGGGAGGCATCGACGGCCTCAGCTCGCGGCGGCCATCTCGCGGCGCTCCAGGATGACCCGGCGCTCGGCCTCGGCCAGCCCGCCCCACACCCCGAACGGCTCGCGGGTCTGCAGGGCGAACTCGCGGCACTGCTCGATCACGGGGCAGCGGCTGCAGACCTCCTTGGCCTGCGCCGTGCGGCGCGCCCGGGAGGGGTTGCGCTCGCCGTCCGGGTGGAAGAACACGGCGCTGTCCATGCCCCGGCAGGAGCCCAGACGCTGCCACTGCCAGGCATGATCCATTGGTCCAGGGAGTCGGGAAACGTCGCTCATCGCGGGCCCACCTTGTTCTCGTTCCTTCGCTCCGACGGCATGTGCCGGGCTGTTGAGGTGCTTCTTCCCGCCCGCTCCGAACGCCAAACCCGGGCCCGGACGGCGGGTGCCCACGACATGTGCTGGGCGTCGGCGACGGCCCGACGGACGCGGTACACGAGCGCGGTGTCGAGGCGCCGCAGGAGGTCGCACGTGGTGGGTGAGCTCCGTGACAGCGAGGCCCGTACCGAACCGTCGATGCTGCTCACCGTCGCTGGTCAGCAGCTCACCCGAGCGGTGAGGGGCCGGATCGCCGGCAGGCCGGGCGATCGCCGCCCCGGTCCCGGCCGCCCCTGCACCGGGCGGCCCGGGTCGTCTCCGGGCATGACAAAGCCCGCAGAAAAGTGCTTCAGGTCACAGTTCTGCGGGGCAGTGATGCCGACGAAGCGGACGGAACGACCCGTCCTTCCGCTCAGGTGGCCACCAGGGCTTGCCCGACCGTGTCGTGGATGTCGAACATCGGGACGAGCCCGGCGATCGTCAACGGGCGCAGCACCCGGCGGCCCGTGCAGGCGAGCCGCAACTCCACCCCGGCCTTGTGCGCCGCCTCCCGGACCTCGATGAGCACCGCGAGGCCGCTGGTGCCGAGGAACGTGACGGAGTCGAGGCTGAGCACGATCAGCTCGACGCCGGCGCTCTCGTCGAGCTTCTCCAGGACCACCCCACGCAGTTGCGGTGAGGTGAGCATGTCGACCTCGCCCCCGACCTCGATGACGGCCTGGCCGGGGGCGGGCGTCGTGGTCGTGACGGTGATCTGGTCGTCGGCATCACTGCCGCGGCGGACCGACGACGGATCGGTGGGAGAGGACTCGCGCGTGTCGGGCATCGCCGACACGGTAAGGCCCCCGGGGCGGCGGTGCCAGTCGGGACCACAGCCGCCCGGCCGAACTCACACCAGCCGGTGCCCGCCGTCCGGCGTGCGGGCCGTCCGGCCGGAGCGCGCCAGCAGCTCGAGCAGTGGCACGGCGACCCGGCGGGTGGTGTTCAGCGCCTGCCGCGCACTGCTCAGGGTGAACTCGGGCCCGAGGCCGGCCAGCACCTCGACGGCTCGGTCGTCGGCCCCGGGAAGTAGCACGATGCCGTCGGCGATGCGCATCAGCTCGCCCGCCCGTACCAGGGACGCGAGCTGTTTGGGCCCGAGCCGCAGCTCGGCCAGCCGAGTGGCATCCGGCGCGGCGAACGGATCGCGCAGCAGGTCGGCGCGCAGCGCCTCCAACGCCTCCAGCACGGGGGCCGGGAGTCCCGCGGCGGCCGAGTGGGCGACACGGCCGTCGCGCACCACCAAATCGGTTCCGCGCCCGCTCACCGCGTGCTTCAGCAGGGCCTCGACCAGCCGCGCCTCCGGCAACCCGATGGCCCGGCGCGCCGCCTCGACGGGCAGGCCCGGGTCCAGCGGGTCGGCCGCGTCGTGCGCGGCGACCGCGGCGGTGAGCTGCGCGGCCAGTTCGGTGGCCCGCTCGGCGGCGATCACCCAACCGGCCGCGGCCGGGTTCCCGGACTGCACCAGCAGGTCGACGGCGCGCGCCGGAACCCCCATCGCGACCAGCTCCGCGCGGCGGGCCACCCCGCGACGGGCCAGCTCGCCGGCGGCGTCCGCCGTGCCCTCCATCGCGGCCAGCTCGGCGGCCCGGCGGACCGCGGCGCCGCGGCGACGCAGCTCGGGTGGGCGGACATCGAGAACGGTCACCCCGGCCGCGACCTGGCGGCGACCGGGGTCGCGCAGCACCGCACGGTCGGAGATCCGCAGCGGCAACGGGCGGCGCAGGCGCAGCCGGACCGTGTCCGGGCCAAGCGGCCGGACCCGGGCCGCGACGGCGGCCGACCCGACGTGCAGGGTCAGTTGTTCGGGCAGCTCGGCCGGGCCCGGGGCGGTACCACGCACGCCGTGCAGGCGGGCGTCGATCAGGTCGGTGGACAGCCACGCCCCGGGCGTGAGCAGCAGATCCCCGCGGGCCACGGCCTCCCGGGGTACGCCGCGCAGGTTGACCGCGACGCGGGCGACCCCGCGGACCTCGTCGGCGGGTGCGCCCAGGCTCTGCAACGCGCGGACCGTCACCCGGCGTGGCGGGCCGTCGGCCGAGGTCAGCTCGAGTTCGTCGTCGGTGCGGATCCGGCCTGCGGCCAGCGTCCCGGTGACCACGGTCCCCGCGCCGCGGATGGTGAACGCGCGATCGACCCACAGCCGGACGTCGGCGGCCGGGTCGGGAGTGGGCAGGCCGCCGACGAGATCGTCCAGCGCCGTGCGCAGCTCGTCCATGCCGGCCCCGGTGGGCGCGGACACGCAGACCGCGGGCAGCCGGCCCAGCCCCGTGCCCGCCAGGTGCTCAAGGGCCTCGTCGCGGGCCAGTTCGGGATCGAGCAGGTCGCTGCGGGTGACGACGAGCAGTCCGTCCCGCACGCCGAGTGCCTCGAGCGCGTCGAGGTGCTCGGCGGACTGCGGCATCCAGCCCTCGTCCGCGGCGACGACCAGCAGCACCGCCGGCACCGGGCCGACGCCGGCCAGCATGGTGGTGACGAACCGCTCGTGGCCCGGGACGTCGACGAACGCGACGGTCCCGCCGCCCGGCAGCGTGGTCCAGGCGAACCCGAGGTCGATGGTCATCCCGCGGCGGCGTTCCTCGGCCCACCGGTCGGGCTCCATCCCGGTGAGCGCCCGGACGAGAGTCGACTTGCCGTGGTCGACGTGTCCGGCGGTGGCGATCACCTGCATATGCGCTCCGCGCTCGTGAGTGGATAACGCTGTTCCGCCGACTATTGCCCCTTACGAGAAACGGCGCACACCGCGGCGGCCAGATCGTCGTCGGACCCGGCGGGCAGCGCCCGCAGATCCAGCAGACAGTGTCCGTGCTCGAGCCGGCCCAGCACTGCCGGGTCCCCCGCGCGTAGCGCGGCGGCGTAGCGCTCGGGCAGTGCGACGGCCGCGCTGGGGAGGGTGACGCCGGGCGCGCCGCCTCCGCCGACGGTAGCTGCGGACTCGACTGCCTCGGCCTCGACGCCGTGCCCGGCCAGCCGTACGGCGAGCCGCCGGGCCCGGGCATGCAGGTCCGCCGGATCAGCGTCGAGCGCGGCGCGGGTGGGCGGGACCGGGCCCCGCAGCGTCGCCTCGAACGCGGCCAGCGTCAGCTTGTCGACGCGCACGGCGCGGGCCAGCGGGTGCCGGCGGATGCGGTGGACCAGGTCGGCGCCGGCCCCCGGCCCACCCAGCAGCAATCCGGCCTGCGGGCCACCGAGCAGCTTGTCACCCGACGCCGTGACCAGCGTGGCCCCCGCCGCCAGGGTGCTCGCGGCATCAGGCTCGTCGGACAGCAGCGGGTGCGGTGCGAGCAGACCGGAACCGATGTCGGCGACCACCGGGATGCCGAGACCGGCCAGGTCCGGGATGTCCACGGCGCGGGTGAAGCCGCTGACCAGGAAGTTCGACGGGTGCACCTTGAGGATGAACGCCGTGTCCGGCCCGATCGCGTCGGCGTAGTCGGCGGGATGGACCCGGTTGGTGGTGCCGACCTCGCGCAGCCGGGCGCCGGTGGAGGTGAGCAGGTCGGGGATGCGGAACCCGTCGCCGATCTCGACCAGTTCACCGCGGGCGATGACGATCTCCCGGCCGGCGGCGAGCGCGGTGGCGACGAGCGCGAGCGCGGCCGCGCCGTTGTTGGCCAGATGCGCGGCTCCGGCGCCGGGCACGGCGGCGAGCAGCGCCTCGATCGCACCGTGCCCGCGCCGGCCCCGTCCGCCGGTGGCCAGGTCCAGCTCGACGTCGCAGGTGCCGGCGGCCAGGGACAGCGCCTCGCGGGCCGCCGCGGACAGCGGAGCCCGGCCGAGGTTGGTGTGCAGCAGGACACCGGTCGCGTTCAGGACCGGGCGCAGGCCGGCGGCGGTGGCGGGCAGGGCGTCCAACACCGCGCCGGGCACCGCTTGCGGCGTGATCTCGCCGCGCCGCGCACGCTGTTGGGCCGCGGCCACGGCCCGTTTGACGAGCTCACGGCCGAGGCGCTCGACGGCCGCGGCGATGCGCGGATCGGCCAGCACCGCGTCCGTGCGCGGCACCAGCCGCCGCGGATCGGTCGCCGGCCCGGTCACGGCGCCTCCTCGCGGGGTCACGATCGCACCTTACGGCGGCGGTCGTACCGCGACGAGCTAGATGCCCGCCGGCGCCGTGTCGGAGTGCCGGGCCCCGGTGCCGGCGGGCCTGGGCCGCGCGACCTGCATCCCGCCGGGCGGGGTGGCGGCGGGTCCGGGTTCGACCGTCACCGGCGGCGTGGTCGGAGCTGCGTCGCCCGGTGTCGGCTCCTCCTGCAGAAGGGCCGGCGCCGGGATGTCCTGTGGGCGGGCCGGGGCCGGCGCTTCCTGCGGGCGGGCCGGGGCCGGGATGTCCGGCGGACCCGACCGGGGGGCCGGGATGGCCGGGTGCTGCTGCGGCGCGCCGGCGTCCGCCGGCTCGGCCCGGTCCTGCAGACCGGCACCCAGGAGTGCGTGCAGCCGCGCCAGCTCGCTGCGCACGCCGTCACGCAGGGCCCCCAGCCGCTGCATCTCGCGCTCGTCGCGCTCGTGGAGCCGGCCGGCCCGCTCGCGTGCCTCGGCCAGCAGGGCCTCGGCCTGCTGGTGGGCCGTGTCGCGGATCCGGTTGGTCTCCTCGACCGCCGCGGCCAGTCGATGGGCGGCCTGCTGCTCGCGTTCCTGCACCAGGCTCTCGCGGCGGGCCGCCTCCTGTTCCAGCTCCTCGGCCCGGGCGGCGAGGTCGGCACGCACCTGCTCGTGCAACCGGCCCACCTCGTCGTACGCCTGCTCCAGCAGCGCCCGGCTGTCCTCGGCCGCCCGCGCCCGGACGTCGGCCGCCTCGTGCTCGGCCAGCCGCAGGATCTTCTCGGCGCGGAAGCCGAAGCTCTCGGCCACCGGCGCGGCCTCGGCCCGGGCGGCACGCAGCTCGTTCTCGGTGGCCACAGCGTGCTGCTCGGCCATGGCGCGAGCGGCCTCGGCCGCCACGCAGCGCTCGCGCAGCGCCGCGATCTCGGCGTCGACCTGGTCGCGGTCGTATCCACGGCGGACGACGTCGAAGCGGGGCGCAGGCGGCGGGCTCGGCAGGTGTGGGGGGCTTGCGGTCACAACTTGTAGCGTCCGTGTCGAACGGGTGGTCCTCAAACGCCGTCGTGGGGTTCGTCGCCGGGCGGGTCGGTTGCTGCGATCGGCGGCTTCCTGGCGCCCTCGTTCGGTCCCGGTGCTCCGGCCGGCCCGCGTGACACCGCCTCGGGTGGGCGGCCAGCACAGGGCGGGCGCCGTCTCCGGCTTCTGAGATCGGCGAACGGTCGACGTGCCCGTGTCGGCCATGGGTGTGCTGTCTCCCCGACCGACGACGTGATCACGCTCCGCTCTCGGCGCCGGTCAGCGCACGCCCCGGCGCACCGCCGCGCTGACGGCGTCGACGCCCGCGGTGAGCACCGGCAGGGTGAGGATCGTGCTCACCGCGACGCCGTGGTCGAACAGCGCGAGCCGGGGCTGCAGCAGCACACCGAGCCCGCGGCAGGATCCTCGGTGCCGGTCGCCCGCACCCGACCCGCCCCAGGGCTAGCAGGCGTTCCCGGACGCCCCGGAGAATCCCGGCCGGTCCGTCGCCGCCGGCGCCGGTTTCGTCGCGGCCGTCGTGGCCCGCTCCGCTCCCGGTCGCCGCGACCAGTGCCCCTCGTCGACGGCCACCTCGGCGATCTCGAAGGTGGTCCTGTACGGTCCGAAGTCGACGTGGCTGTTCACCGCGTACAGCGCCTGCGGGGCGCACAGGAAGACCGCGAGTGCCTGGTCGAAGCAGTAGGTGTCGATCTGCTCGGCGATGCGCACCAGCGCCTCGCCGTCCAGTTCGACGGCCATCGCCTCGAACAGGGCGTCGAACCCGTCGTCGGGCGGCCCGGCCCGGAACGCGCCGTCGCGCCCGAAGAACTCCCGGTGCACGGCGGCCGGCGGCGCCTCCGAGGACAGGTCGAACCAGGCGTGCACGAGCAGGTCCCACGGCAGGTCGAGTTTCTTCTCCACGAGCGCCCTGGAGCCGGCGAGCACCTCCTCCGCCGGCACCCGGATCACCTCGACGCCGATGTCGAGCGCCTTGCGCAGGTCGCCCGCCACCAGCTGCGCGATGCCGGCGAACGGCGGCGTGGCGGCGACCCGGACGGGCCGCCCCGAGGGCCACCCGCCCTTGGCGAACAGCCGTTTCGCCTCGTCGGGGTCGTGCGGGTACGGCCGGGCACCCTCCGGGAATCCGGAGCTCCACGGCGGGGTCATCGCGGGCATCTCGTTCGCGTAGCCGGCCAGCCCGTCGGCGATGATCCGGCTCCGGTCGACCGCCAGGTTGAGCGCCTTGCGCACGTCGACGCTGTCGAGCGGGACGTCGGCGCGACCCCGGTTGATGATGCAGGTGAGCACGCGGTTGGCGTCGGCGGTGACGAGCCGGGCGTGCTCGGAGGCCTCGACCTGGGCCGCATCGGCCGGGCTCACCTCGGTGACGATGTCCACCTCGCCGTCGGTGCTGATACAGCGCTCCAGCGCCTCGGCAGGGGAGAGGTCGTTACGGAAGACCGCCCGCTGGACCCGCGGGCCGCGCCGGGCCCGGTTCCAGTGGGCCGGGTTCGCATCGAGGACCACCTCCGGCGAGCGGTCCTCGGACTCGATCAACCAGGAGCAGGTGTACGGGTCCGGCGACATGATGGCGTTGCGGGTGAGGATCGACGAAGCACCCTGAACCAGGGTGAACGGCCCGGTGCCCCAGGGGCCGGGCTCATCGATCACTCACCAGTGGCCTTCGCCGGAACCGAACTTCTTGTACCCGAAGCCCGGCGCGTCCGGGCCCTTCCAGAACGCGGTCGACGCGATGTGGAACCCGCGCATCTTGCCCACGGCCAGCCCGTCGGGGCCGGGGAAGTGGAATCGGACGGTGTGGTCGTCGACGACCTCGGCGGTCGACTCCGGTGGGAAGTTCAGCCAGGTTCCCGGCGGGTGCGGGGCGGCCCAGCGCTGCATCTCGTCGAAGTTGAGCTTGATGTTGTGTGCGGTGAACGGCTCGCCGTCCTGGAAGACGACCCCGGTGCGGAGCTTCAACTCCAGGGTCCGGTCGTCCGGCCAGTCGGCCGACTCGGCGAGCGCGAAGACGGTGCGGCCGTCTTGATCGATCCGGATGGGCTCCTCCATCGTGTTCCACGTGATGAAGAGCCAGTTGAGCGGCGACGGATCGACGACGTTGATCGTCCCGACCGGCGTCGGTGCTGTGGCTGTCACGTGCACCTCCCTGTGCAGGTGTGGCGTACGTCACTGACGTTAGGTGGTCCGCGTCGGTGGCGCGACCGCTCGCGGGTAG
Source organism: Pseudonocardia mahuensis (assembly GCF_018531475.1). GTDB lineage: Bacteria > Actinomycetota > Actinomycetes > Mycobacteriales > Pseudonocardiaceae > Pseudonocardia. The sequence continues at coordinate 18,719 of NZ_JAHDTG010000015.1, read as the reverse complement.
CCTCGTCCGGTGAGTGATCGGCCCACGGCACGGCGTCTGACGCAGTTCAGCCACGGCGCGGGTTGAGCGTGCAAGCTCGCCCCCGGCGAGCTCGCGCAGGTACTGCGCACCCTGACTCCCACCGAGCACCCGGACCTCCTGGTCGGTACCGAGACCGGTGACGACGCCGCCGTCTGGCGGCTGGACGCCGATCGGGCGCTGGTGGCCACCACCGACTTCCTCACGCCCGTGGTCGACGACCCGCGGACCTGGGGCCGGATCGCGGCGATGAATGCCGTCTCCGACGTCTACGCGATGGGCGGGCGGCCGCTGTTCGCGCTGAACCTGGTGGCCTGGCCGTCCTCGGAACTGCCGACGGCGATGCTCGGCGAGGTGCTGGCCGGCGGCGCGGACGTCGGCCGGGACTGCGGCTTCGCGGTCGTCGGCGGACACTCCGTCGACGATCCGGAGCCGAAGTACGGGCTGGCCGTGGTGGGCGAGGTGCACCCGGACCGGATCCTGACCAACGCCGGTCTGCGCGACGGCGACGCGCTGGTGCTCACCAAGCGGCTCGGCATCGGCATCGCGACCACCGCGATCAAGGCCGGGGTCGCGCCGGACTCGCTGGTCGCCGCCGCTGTCGGGTCCATGACGGCGAGCAACGCCGCCGCCTCTGCCGCCGCGGTGGCCGCCGGTGCGACCGGGTGCACCGACGTGACCGGGTTCGGGCTGCTCGGGCACCTGTCGAAGATGGCCGCCGCCTCCGGCGTGGACGCCGAGATCGACGTCGCCGCAGTGCCCTACCTGAACGGGATCCGGGAGATCGCGGAGAGCGGCATGGTGCCCGGCGGCACCCGGCGCAACCGGGACTGGACCGCGCCGGTGGTCGACGTGAACGGGCTCGGTGAGCTGGACGTGCTGCTGCTCGCCGACGCCCAGACCTCCGGCGGCCTGCTGTTCGGCGCCGCACCCGAGCGCGCGGCCGCAGCCGTTGCAGAACTCACCGCGCAGGGCGTCCCGGCGGCGGTGATCGGCACGGCCGGTACCGGAACCGGCCGCGTCGCTCTGCGCTGAGCGAAGCGTCGACCCGCGCCGGGTAGGGGTGATCGGCCGCCCCGCCGGCTCAGCGTCCTGGGCCGGCCCAGCGCCCACGGCCGGCCCAGATGGACCTGCGCCCTGCTCGACCGGCGGGCATGACGAGCGCGATCGAGCCTCAGCCGCTGCCCCAGATGTCCTCCAGGAACCGGTCGGCGCTGCGCAGCCCGGAGAGCCAGGCCTGCGCATCCGCCGCGGACGCCCCGGTCCTGTCCTGGAAGATCTGGGTGAGCGCGGCGCGTACCGCAGGCGCCATGGTCGACGCGTTGCCGCACACGAACACGATCGCGCCCTGCTGCAGCAATGCCCAGACCTCGTCACCGCAGGCCCGCATGGCGTCCTGAACGTAGCGGCGTCGCCCGCCCGGCACGCGGGAGAACGCGTTCTCCACCCGGACGACGCCCTGCTTCTCGAAGTCGCGCAGCTCGTCGGCGTAGAGCAGGTCGGTCTCCGGGTTGCGGCAGCCGAAGAACAGCAGCGACTCGCCGATCGGCACGCCCTGCTCGCGCAGCGCGGCGCGTTCCTGCAGGAACCCGCGGAACGGTGCCAGCCCGGTACCCGCCCCCACCATGATCATCGGGGTGTGCGGGTTCTCGGGCGGCCGGAACGGGATCGTCGGTTCGCGGACGAAGACGAACAGCGTGCTCGGACCCGGGCCCAGACTCAGGTGGGTGGAGCAGATCCCGCGGAAGACCCCCGCACCGGACCGGGCCGGTGCGCGCAGGACGCCGGTGGTGATGCTGCAGACCTCCGGGCTCACCAGCGGTGAGGACGAGATCGAGTAGTACCGGGGCCGCAGCGGGGGCAACAGATCAAGGTAGACCTCGAACGGGACCGCGCAGGCCGGGAACTGCTCGAGCAGATCGAGGAGCGACCGGTTCGGCTCGAAGACCTGTTCCCGGTAGCGGGCCTGGGACTGCTCGTCGTCCCCGGTGAGTAACTCCAGCGCGGCCCGGGTCGCGGGATCCTCGGTGTGGGCGGCGAGCATCTCGATGTCGGCCCGGGTGGTCACGTCCTGCAACTCGACGCAGCTGCCCAGCACGCCGAGCAGCGGGGCCGGCTCGTCGATCGGCAGATGGGTGTGGCTGCCGGAGTTCGGGATGATCGTGGCGTACTGCCCGGCATCGAGCGCGAAGTGCCGCATCACCCGTTGGATCAGGTCGATGTTGTTGCGCGGCAGCACCCCGAGGTGGTCCCCGGCGCGATAGCTCACCCCGGCCGGAAGCGCGATCTCGAGGTGGCGGGTGGACCGTCCGGCCGGGTCGCCCCCGTTGTGCCCGATCAGCTCCCGATTCACCCGCACCATCGCGGGCTGTGCCCGGTAGGACATGATCACCGGGTTGGTAAGCTGGCGGTTGGTCAGCGTGATCGACAGCCGCGGGCCGGTGACGGCCGGCTCGGCGACGGTCGCCGGGAGGTCGAGCGCGGTGGCGACGTCGGCCCACAGGCCGGTGTGCCAGGCCCGGTACTCGGCGTCGAAATCCCCCTGCGCGTTGCCCTCGCCGCGAGGATGTACGCGGTGGGCGCCGTGCGCCTCCAGTTCGGTGTCGAGCAGCGTGGGCACCGTCTGGTAGGTCGCCGCCCAGTCGGTGTTGCCGCAGCCGAAGACCGTGTAGGACACCCCGGCGCAGGCGTCCGCGGGCGTCGCCGGATCGCGCAGCCAGCCGCAGAACGCGGCGGCGTTGTCCGGCGGCGTGCCGTTGTAGGACGAGCACACCAGCACCGTCGCGCCATCGGCGGGCACGTCGCCGACGTGGTCGTCGAGCGCGCCGAGGGTCACCGCGAACCCGCGCTCGGTGCCCTCCCGGGCGAGCCGGGTCGCGATCCCCTCCGCGGTCCCGAGGTTCGATCCGAACAGCACCTGCAACGGGGTGCCGTGCCGGGCCACCGCTGGCATCGCAGCCGCGGCCGGCTCGGTCGTCGCCGCAGTGGCGCGGGCGGCCGCGGCGGGTGCCGCGCCGGTGCGGTCCAGGGCGTGACCGGCGCGCGGGCGGACCTGGATCCGCATCTGGTCGGGCTTGATGGTCAGCGTGGTCCGGGTCGTCAGCTGGTAGTTCAGGTGGTCGATCAGCTCGAAGCGCTGCAGCAGCATGCCGAGCACCAGTGTGGCCTCCTGCAGCGCGAACTGCCGGCCGATGCAGGCGCGCTGGCCGGTGCCGAACGGCTTGTACGCGTTCGGCGGGAGCGCGGCCTTGCGTTCCGGGGAGACGTGGTCGGGGTTGAACTTCCCGGCGTCGGGGCCCCATATGCCCTGGTCGCGGTGCAGCATCGGGATGAGCACGGTCATCGGGATGACCGCCGGCATCGCGTAGCGGCCGCCGCCGATCGTCGTGTCGGAGCGGGCGTGCCGGGTGAAGGCCGGCGCGGTGGGCCACAGTCGCAGTGCCTCCTCGAGCACCTGCGTGAGGTAGGTCAGCCGGTGCACCTGCTCGTAGGTCGGCCAGGCCGCGTCCCCGAGCACCTCGTCGACCTCGGCACGGGCGCGCTCGGCGTACTCCGGGTTCTGGAGCAGGAAGTAGACGGCGAACGAGAGCAGGCCGCTTGTGGTCTCGTGACCGGCGATGAGGAACGTGATGCACTGCGCGACGGTGTTCTCATCGGGCAGCCGCTCGCCGCTCTGCTTGTCGACGCCGGTGAGCATCCGGCCGAGCAGGTCGGTGGTGTCGGCGGCATCGCCCTGCTCCCTGCGTTCGGCGATGAGCTTGTTGACCAGCTCCTCCATGAACGCCTGGTCCTCTTCCAGCCGGCGCTGCGCGTGGATCTTCAGTCGGGTCTGGATGGGCAGCTGACGGGCGCGGGCCTGCGACTCCGCCAGCGAGCGGACCATGGCGGCGACGAACGGGTGCGGGGTGTCGCGGTAGAAGGAGTTGAACCGGTAGCCGAACCCGCACAGCGCGATCGTGTCCAGGGTCAGCGCCGTCATGTCGACGGGCACGTCGACCTCGTCGTCCGGGTTGAGCCGCGCCCACTTGTCCATCAGCTGATCGGCGATGTCGAGCATCTTCGGCATGTAGCCGCGCATCGACGCCAGGCTGAACGGCGAGAGCAGGATGTTGTGCGCGCGGTGCCACAGCGGGTCGTCGGTCTCGGAGGTGAACAACCCCCGGCCGGCCACGCTGTTGCGCACGTTCGACAGCCCCCCGCCGATCATCTTGTCGAAGCGGGTGTCGTCGCAGATCTCGTCGACCAGATCCGGGCCCGAGACCATCACCCGGGTACCGCCGGGCACGTTCAGCTTGTAGATGGGCCCGTACTCGCGGGCCATCCGCATGAACCCCTCGATGGGGCTGTCGCTGTCGATGTCGAAGAGGTTGCCGACCAGGGGCAGCCCCTTGGGGCCGGGAAGCTCGTCGATGCCGATAGGTGCGCTCATCAGGTCACTCCTCTCGGGCGGTGGACCAGCAGAGCGACGCTCATCAGCGCCACCCGAGCCGGGAACACCAGCAGGATCGCGGGGTGAAACGTCGTGCTGACCAGGAGGAACGCTGCAACCAGGTAGCTGAGCGCGGCCAGCCACCGCGGCAGGAGCCCGGCCGCGCGGGCCATCCCGGTGGTCGTGATCATGTACATTCCGGCGGCCGGACGCCGTAGACGAAGACCATCGCGTAGCCGGCGGCGGACAGCGCCCTGGCCACGTCGGGCGGGGGCAGCGGGGCGGCGGAGAACCGGGTCAGCAGGGCCACCGCCCCCACGGCGGCCGAGCCGGCGAACAGCATGCAGACGAACACCACGCCGCTCGCCAGGTGCAGCCAGTGCGGGATCTCCGACCACGAGCGCGGCCGCAGCACCTGGATCAGGGTGCGTGTCGCGATCATGTGCCAGATGCAGGCGATGCCGGCGAACGGCACGATGTACAGGCCCAGGGTCACCAGGGCGCTCTGGCCGCCGTCGTGGTAGAACGCGACGTAGTCGGCGTCGGGGGCGGCGAGGCCCGGGGCCTGCCGGACCAGGAACAGGCCGACGGTGAACAATACGGCGAAGATCAGCCCCGACCAGCCGGCCATCCGCGCGCCGCCCACCGCGGGGAAGCCCCCACCGGTCGGCGGTGCGACCGGATCGGCCGGGGCATCCGGGGTCTGCGGGTTCGCATCCTGGCGTCGGTCCGGCGTCCGCATGGTTCCCCCGGGGGCCGCCGTCCATGGGTTCGGGGCGCCCGGTGCGCCTCGCGGGAATCGCCCGATCCGGACACTCCTCCGGCGCACCCGGGCCGTCTAGGGACCGTGGTCCCTGAAGGACGTGGACCGTGAACGGGGCACGACGGTCCCGGGCTAGGGTCGGCGGCATCAGCGAACAAGCACATCACCCTGCCCACCGCTCGCCGGCCCGTACCCGGGAGTGGGTGCACGAGGCGATCCGGCTGGTCGAGGCAGATGCCAACCGTTCGGCCGACACCCACCTCCACGTCCTCCCGCTGCCGCCGGAGTGGGGCGTCGATGTCTACCTCAAGGACGAGTCGGTGCACCCCACCGGCAGCCTCAAGCACCGGCTGGCCCGGTCGCTGTTCCTCTACGGCCTGGCCAACGGCTGGATCACCGAGAAGACGACGCTCGTCGAGGCGAGCTCCGGGTCCACGGCGGTGTCCGAGGCCTACTTCGCGCGGCTGATCGGCGTCCCGTTCGTGGCGGTCATGCCGCAGGCCACCAGCCCGGAGAAGATCGCGCTGATCGAGCGCTACGGCGGGCGGTGCCACTTCGTCGAACGCGCTCCCGACGTGTACGCCGAGGCCGAGCGGCTGGCTCGCGAGTGCGGTGGGCACTATCTCGACCAGTTTACCCACGCCGAACGGGCCACCGACTGGCGGGGCAACAACAACATCGCCGAGTCGATCATCGACCAGCTCGCCCTCGAGGAGCACCCGGTCCCGGAATGGGTCGTCGTCGGCGCCGGGACCGGTGGCACGTCGGCGACCATCGGCCGCTATCTGCGCTATCGGCGCCTGCGCACGCGGCTCGCGGTCGTCGACCCGGAGGGCTCGGCGTTCTTCCCGGGCTGGGCCGGCGGTGCGACGGACTACACCACCGGGCTGCCGTCGCGGATCGAGGGGATCGGCCGGCCGCGGATGGAACCCAGCTTCGTACCGAGCGTGATCGACCTGATGATCCCGGTGCCGGACGCGGCCAGCGTCGCCGCGGCCCGGCACCTGCACGCCGTCACCGGGCGGTGGGCGGGCGGTTCCACGGGGACGAACCTGTGGGGCGTGTGGCAGCTCGTCGCGCGGATGCGCTCCGAGGGCGTCCGCGGCAGCGTCGTCACGCTGATCTGCGACGGCGGTGAGCGCTACCGGCACAGTTACTACGACGACGGCTGGGTCGCCGCGCAAGGCCTCGACCTCGCGCCCTACACCGCGACGCTGGAGCGCTTCCTCGCCACCGGCGAGTGGGCGCCACCCGATCCGCGCGACTGAGCACGGTCTACGCCGGGGGCACAGCACGACAGCGAGCGATCGGCCCGGCGTCCGAGATGTCGGGTGGGTTTAGCCAGGTCTGTCGGTGGTAGTCGACACGGTTCAGGAGACTGCCGTCGGCCCATGAGGACGATCTGCCGATCACCGGCCGGTCCGGACCAGGCGGCTGCGGCGTCCGAGGAGGGCGCGGGACCGGACCGATGATCGACGTCCTGCTCGGCTCGTGGCCCCTGACGGTCAGCGTCGCGGTGTTCGCGACCGCTGCCGTCGTCACCGTGGTCGGGAGCATCCGGATGGCCTTCCTCGGCGATACCCTCGCCGACCGCACCGGCTGGGGTGAGGCACTGTTCGGGGCGGTGTTCTTCGGGGCGGCCACCTCGCTGTCGGGGATCGTGATGACGGCCGTCGCCGCGGCGGCCAACGATCCGGAACTGGCCTACAGCAACGCCGTGGGCGGCATCGCCGCACAGACCGCGGCGATCGCGGTGGTGGACATGGCCTATTCCCGTGGGAACCTCGAGCACGTCGCCGCCTCGCTGTCGAACATCCTGTTCGGCTGCCTGCTGATCGCGCTGCTCACCCTGGTGGTGATGGCGGCCTTCGTTCCTCCGGTGACCGTGGCCGCCATCCACCCGATGTCGGTGGTCATCGTCGCGGTCTACGTCGGCGGGCTGATGCTGATCCGCAGCAGCAGCGAGCGACCGATGTGGCAGGCGGTGCGCACCCGTGCCACCCTCGAGGACCAGCCGGCCGCGGACGAGGGACAGGATCGTCGGCCCACGCGCTCCCTCTGGTTGGAGTTCGTGTGCGTGGGCAGTGTTGTCGCGGTCGGTGGTGGGGCGGTCGCGCGGGCCGCCGAGAGCATCGTGGCGGCGACCGGCTTGACCGCCGGGTTCGTCGGAGCTGTGTTCATGGGCGGGGTCAACGCGCTGCCCGAGACGGTGACCGCGATCGCCGCGGTGCGCCGGGGTGCCCCCACCCTGGCCATCGCCGCGATCCTCGGGGGTAACTGCCTCGACGCGCTCAACGTCGTGGTCGGCGATGTCGCCTTCCGCGGTGGCTCGCTATACCACGCCGCGACCCCCGATGAGCTGTTCCTCAGCCTCGCGGGCGTGCTGATGACCGTGGTCGTCGTGGCCGGACTGCTCGTCCGGCAGGACCGCGGCTGGGCCCGCGTCGGCTTCGAGGGGGTGCTTCTGGTCGGCATCTACGCCTCGATCGTCGCGGTGCTCGCCATCTGAGAGCCCGAACGCCGGACCGGAACATGCCCGACCACGTTCTCAGCTGAGCGCGGCCGCGGTGGCCAGCAGCAGCGCCTCGCTGTCCGGTCGGCCGACAAGCTGGACCGGCACGCGCGCCGCACCCCACCGCACCGGGACCACGATCGCGGGCAGGCCGGCGAGGTTCCACGCCTGCGTGTAGGGGATCCGCGACGCCGAGACGAGCAGCGTCGACAGGTAACCGCGTCCCGCCATCGCACCGGCGGTCACCGGCGGGCCGGCCACGGCGGGAAGCAACAACAGGTCGTGGCGGCCGTCGTCCATCCAGGACACCATCCGATCCCGCCAGGCGTCCGCGACACCGGGCCTGGGGCCGCCGAACCGCAGCACCCGGCGGCCCTTGCGCGCGATCGTCGCCGTTCGTCGTTCGACGCCGCGCCGGCCCAGGCCGAGCTCCGCGACGTCCAGGGCGACGCCGGCGTGCCAGCGGCGGGTCCAGCGGGAAGTCAGTGCGAGCGGATACGGGGGATCGGCGGTCACCATCCGCGTACCCCGCTCGGCCAGCAGACGGGCGGCCTTGCGCACCGCATCGCGGTAGACCGGCTGCAGCCGGGCGATCGGCGACGGGCTGCGCAGCGACATCGCGATCCGGGCCGGCGGCGACGGCTCGGCCGGGGCACGCCCCGACAGCACCTCGAACATGATCGTGGCATCGGCGGCCGTGCGAGCGATCGGCCCGGCGACGCTCAGCCCGCACCAGTGCTCGTCGGCTCCGCCGGGCAGCGGGACGATCCCGGCACCCGGCTTCAGCCCGACCAGACCGCAGTACGCCGCCGGCATCCTGATCGACCCCCCGCCGTCGGTCCCCAGCGCGAGCGCCGCCATCCCCGCAGCGACCGCGGCCGCGCTGCCGCCGCTGGACCCACCGGGGTCGAGACCCTCGTCGAGCGGGTTGCGGGTCGTGCCGAGGTCCGAGTGTGTGAAACCCCAGATCGCGAGCTCGGGCATCCGGGTCTTGCCGATCACCACCGCGCCCGCCCCGCGCAGCCGCTTGACGAGCTCGTCATCACGGCGGGCCGGTTCGGTCGACGTCGCGGTCGAGCCGTGCCGGGTCGGGAAGCCGGAGACGTCGACGTTGTCCTTGATCGCCACCGGGACGCCTGCCAGCGGCAGCGCGAAGCGGTCCGGGCGGGCGTCGATGCCCGCCGCCTCGGCGAGCACCCGCGTCGGGTCGACCGCCTGGAACGCACCGATGACCCGATCCCGGTCGGCGATCCGGGCCAGGTGCGCCCGCGCGATCTCGACCGCGCTGCTGCGCCCGTCGCGCACGCGCCCGCCGAGCTCGACGGCACTCAGCCCGGTCAACCCGCCCGGGTCGACGGAAACCTTGCTGGCCATCGGCACACCTTGGCATCCGCGCCGGTCAGACGGGCGACGACCCGCCGGGCGCAGGGGTAGCCGAACGGGGTACACCGCGCGAGGACGGGCGGCGAGGGATCGCGTGGCGGGGCCGGCGACCGGTCAGGCCGCGGTGCCCACCGCTTCGTCCAGCGCCCGGTTCGGCAGCGGCAACCGGGTGTCCACGGCGCGCAGCACCTCGCTGTGGCCGCCGAGCGGCTGCAGGGCCGCGGTCACCGGGGCCAGCGCGTCGGCGTCGACGACGAGCGGGACCGCGGTGGCGAGGGCCCACACGACCAGTACCGTCGTCCCGGCCGCCGCGACCGCACCGAGCGTCCGGTCAACCACGCCCAGCCGGCCGCGGACGAGACCTCGGGAGATGAGCCGCCCGACGGCGCCCCCGGCCCACAGCCCGAGCAGCAGCCCGAGCGCGAGGCCCGCGAGACGCAGCAGGCCCTGGGCGAGGGGTCCGGACCCGGCGGGCGCGAACAGCGCGGCCAGGGGCAGCGCAATCGCGGTGCCGAGCAGTAGACCGACCAGCCGGCCGGTGCGTTCGGCCCCACCGGAGCGGCGGAACCCGCCGACCGCGGCCAGCACGACGACGGCGATGAACAGCAGATCGAGCACGGTCAGGTCGAACGGCACAGCGGCCTCCCTCGATGGGGTCCGGTCACCGAGCTTGCCCGCGCTTGCTGAGAGGGACCTGAAGGCCGGGGTGTCGAGCGAGGAGGTTTGGCGGAGGCGGACGGGAATCGAACCCGCCTGGCCGAGATGCTCGACCACGTCGGTTTTGAAGACCGCGAGGGCCACCAGGCACCCTGACGCCTCCGGGACCGGAGCCTAGGGCAGTGGCGATCAGCCCGCCGGGCACAGGGCCTCCGGCACGCCGGCGGCCACGTCGAACAGTGCCAGCAGGCCGGTGGCCTCCAGTGCGCGGGTGACGATCCGGGAGCCGCAGACAAGCCGCAGCCGGTGGCCGCGCTGCTCCGCGTCGTCCTTGGCCGCGACCAGGACCGCCAGCCCGGCCGAGCCGAGGAACGTCACCGCGGACAAGTCGAGCACCACCAGCGGCACGGTCGGCAGGTGCCCGTCGAGCTGGGTGTGCAGCACCGGCGCCGTCACCGTGTCGATCTCGCCCCGTACGTGCACGACCAGGGCGCCGGGCCCGTGGTCGACCACCTCGAACTGGACCACTTCGCCGACGGTCGTGTCGCCGATCTCGGCGGGTGATTCACCGCTCATGCGCACCCCTGCTCCTCGACACCTCTCGCGGACTCGTGGTGCGGACTGTGGTCTCAACCGCGACCCAACCCTACGACCCCTCGTCCTCGGCGCACAACAAAGCCCCACCGGACGCGTTTAACCCGATGTGATGGCGGGCACAGGCGCGATACCGGCCATCGGTGTGGCCCCGAGGAGGACGACGTGTACCGCAGATCGCCCGAAGCCGATGTCAGGCGGATCGGCCAGGTGCTCGCCGCAGTGGAGTTCCCGGCAGCGAAGTGGCAGCTGATCGCCCACGCCGAGCACTACGGCGCGGACGCCTGCACCCGGGCCGAGCTGTGGTCGCTGCCGGTGGCGACCTACCCGGACCTCACCACGGTGCTGACCGCGCTCGGCCTGCTCGCCCCGCCGACGCGGGTGCGGCCGGGCTACCGGACCCAGCCGGGGGTCCAGGCGGCGGCCCGGACGCGTCCCACCAGCTGAACCGCCGCGCCGGTTCGTCCTCTCCCGCGGCGGCTGCCATCCTGCCGTCATGGGAGATCAGTTCACGGTGCGCGTCGGTGTCCGTAGCTACGAGGTGGACGCCAACGGCCACGTCAACCACGCCGTGTACCACCAGTACGGCGAGCATGCGCGGATGGAGCACATGCGCGCCGCGGGCTGCTCGCCGGTCGAGCTGGGCCGGCGGGGCTGGGGTGTGGTGCTACTGGAGACCCATGTCCGGTTCCTGAGCGAGTTGCTGCTCGGCGAGCAGGTCGAGATCGGCTCGCGGGTCGAGTTCGGTGACGGCAAGACGTTCGGCATCGAGCACGTGCTGCGCCGGGTGGACGAGCCGGACGGCCGGGTCGCCGCGGAGATCAGCTGCCGGATGGGGTTGCTCGACATGAGTGCACGACGGCTCGTGGCCGACCCACGTGCCCGGCTGTCCGAGGTCGCGACCGATCCGGGGATGCTGGGCATCGGCCGGGGCTGACCCCGGGGGCGCAGCGTCGCGTGTCCGCATTCCGATCACGGCGGCGCGGTCGGCCCCGTGAACGGTTACCGTCGCCGGTATGGGCAAGGGAGGGACCGGATTCGACACCTGTCGCCGGCCGCGGGCAGGCATCGTCGTCACCGGTAGTGAGTTGCTGACCGGTGCGATCGCCGATCGGAACGGTCCGTGGCTGGCCGAGCGGCTCGGGGAGCTGGGTTTCGAGGTCGCGCACCTGCTGGTGGTCGGTGATCGCCCGGAGGACCTCGCCGATGCCCTGCGCTTCGTCGCCGATGCGGGGGCCGAGCTGATCGTGACCAGCGGCGGGCTCGGTCCGACCGCGGACGATCTCACCGGGGAGGTCGTCGCCGATTTCGCCGGGGTCGACCTGGTCCTCGACGAGGCCATGCAGGCCCACATCGCGAGGATCCTCGCCAGGTGGGCGGCCCGGACCGGTTTCGGTGGGCCCGCGCTGGAGGCGGCCAACCGCAAACAGGCGATGGTGCCGCGCGGCGCCATCGCGCTCGACCCGGTCGGTACCGCCCCCGGCCTGGTCGTCTCCCGGCCAGGCGGCCCACTCGTGGTCGTCCTGCCCGGGCCGCCGCGGGAGCTGCAGGGGATGTGGCCGGCCGCGCTGGCCGCCGAGCCCGTCGCCGCGTTGCTGGCCCGGGTGCCGCGGGCGGCGGCCCGCTCGCTGCGCTACTTCGGGCTGCCCGAGTCCGAGATCGCCGCGACGCTGCGCGAGCTGGAATCGCAACTGGACCTCTCGGCCGTCGAGGTCACCACGTGCCTGCGTCGCTCGGAGCTCGAGGTCGACCTGCGGCCCCGGCCGGGCGCGGAGGACGTCGCGGAGAAGCTGGCCGGTGAGCTCGTCGCCCGTCACGCCAAGCAGCTGGTCAGTGCGGACGGGACGAGCACCGACGATCTGGTCGCCCGCGCACTGCTCGACGGCGGCCTGACAGTGGCGACGGGGGAGTCCTGCACCGGTGGGCTGCTGGCCGGCCGGCTCGTGGACCGCCCCGGTTCGTCGGCCTACGTCGCCGGTGGGGTGGTGGCCTACTCGAACGAGGCCAAGGTCGGGATGCTGGACGTGCCCGCGGAGCTGATCGAACAGCACGGGGCGGTGTCGCCGCAGGTGGCGAGGGCCTTAGCGGACGGGGCCCGGGCCCGGTTCGGCGCCGATATCGGCGTCGGCGTCACCGGGGTGGCCGGACCGGACGGCGGCAGCGAGGCCAAGCCGATCGGCTACGTGTGCTTCTGCGTGACCACTGCCGACGGGCAGGTGATCAGCCGCGACCCGGTCCTGCCGGGCAGCCGGTCCGACATCCGGGAGCGCTCGGTGGACGTGGCGATGCACCTCATCCTGCGCGCCGCGGGCGGCCTGCCGCCAGCCGGGTGACCCCGCGCTGCGCCCACTGTTCGTGACAAGGGGGCGGGCCGCGACAACGGGACGGGCTCTGGCACGGGGCGGTGCGGGTCAGGGGGCCGCGCGGCGTTGCGGGGGCTCGGCGGGCGGGTCGCCCTCGGTGAAGTGGTCCAGGGCGAGCTCGCGGGACCAGGACACGTGCTCGCGCATGAGCTCCTCGGCGCGCGCGGCGTCGTGGTCGCGCAGGGCGTCGATGATCGCCCGGTGCTGCACGTTGGCGCGGCGCACCTGCTCAGCGGAGTAGGGGTACTGCGAGCGGTAGGTGACGGTGAACGCGTGCACCTGCCCGATCATGGTCCGGAGCAGCTGGTTGCCCGCGGCCTTCGCGATCGTGGCGTGCAACTGCAGGTCGGCGTCGGCCTGCTCGTGGGCGTTGCCGTGCACCCCGATCCGTTCCAGGCGGGCGTAGGCGTCCTCCAGCTGTGCCAGGTCGGCCTCGGTGATCCGATCCGCCGCCGTGGCCGCGGCGTGCGACTCGAGCACCGCACGCAGGGCGTAGATCTCGGCGATGTCGGTGGCGGTGATCGTCCGGACGGTCGCGCCCCGGTTCGGCGTCAGCCCGACGAGGCCCTCGCCCTGCAGGATGAACAGGGCCTCCCGGATCGGGGTCCGGCTGATCCCGAGTTCCTCGGCGAGCGCCCGTTCGCGCAGCGGCTGGCCCGGCTGCAGCCGGCCGTCCAGGATCGCCTTGCGGAGCAGCCGGGCGACGCCCTCACTGCTGCGCTGCGACATCGGCAGTCCGTCGCCCGCCCGTAGGTCCATTGCGTCCGCAGTCTCCAAGATCGGCCTCGACACCAGGCGTGACCTGCGTCCCGCCAGGGATGGTACAAGCGCTGTTGATCACCGGGCCTGCCGAGCGGCGCCCCGCTCCCCGGTCGACCCGTCTGTCGATTGTTTCCGATTGTTTCGGACCATGGACAGCCCGGAGCATGATGGTATACAAGTATGCCATCACTGCTGATGGCGCCGAGAGGATCTACCGGGTGGACACCCAGACCGACGAGATCTATGACCGCGCCGGGTTCGGCCGAACCGTGCGTCGCGGTGTCCGGCCGGCGGTGCTGGTCGTCGACTTCAGCTACGGCTTCACCGATCCGCAGTACCCGACCGGGGCCGACATGAGCACGGCCGTGCTCGCGACCCGGCGGTTGCTGGACGCGGCGCGGGCGGTCGGGGCCCCGGCGCTCTACACGACGATCGCGTTCGACGGCGGCCAGCGGGCCGCGCTGCCCTGGTTGCAGAAGGCCCCCGGGCTCGCGGCGCTGCAGCCGGGGACGCGGCTGGTGGAGATCGACGACCGGGTCGCACCCGAGGGTGACGACACCGTGCTGGTCAAGACCGGCGCCTCGGCGTTCTTCGGCACCCCGCTGCCCGGGATCCTGGCCGGGCTGGGGGTCGACACGCTGATCGTCACCGGCGCGACCACGAGCGGCTGCGTCCGGGCCAGCGTCGTCGACGCCGTGCAGTACGGCTACCCGGTCCTCGTTCCCCGCGAGTGCGTCGCCGACCGGGCGCAGGGCCCGCACGACGCCAACCTGTTCGACATCGCAGCGAAGTACGCCGACGTCGTCGGGCTCGACGACGTCCTGGACCACCTCGGTTCGCTCCCCGACGCGACCGCCCACCCGACCACCGACCCCGCGGAGGTGCCGGCATGACCGCAACCGACCCGAACCTCCCCGCTCCGGCGGGCTTCGCCAGTCCCTTCGACATCCAGACCCCGGCCGGTGCCGACGGGTGGGAGAGCCTCTACCCGTACTACGCGCTGCTCAGCGAGGAGCGCCGGGCGCAGGACCAGGGCAAGTTCTGGTTCTTCGACGGGATGCACAACCCCGAGCCGCTGTTCCCGTTCGACACGATCATGACCGAGAACTGGTGGGTCGCGGTCAGCCAGATGTCGACCCGGGTCTGGCCGATCCCGACCGCGCTGGGCATCGACCACCGCATCATCAACGGCTACCTCTACATCAGCCCGAACGCGGTCACCGACCCCGAGGAGATCGCGCGGCGCGCGGTGGAGTTCGGCAAGCGCGCCGGGCACTACTACGAGAACTGGGACGAGATCTACGAGCAGTGGGTCGAGAAGGCGAACGACTGCATCTCCCGGCTCAAGGCGATCACGTTCGCGCCGCTGCCGGACATCGAGCCGGAGAGCAGCGTCTTCGAACACCGCGGCGTCTACTCGTCCTACGACCTGCTCACGAAGTACGGCGAGCTGATCCACAACCTGTTCGAGATGGGCTCGTACCACTTCGAGATGCTCAACCTCGGGTACGGCGCCTACCTGACCTTCCGCGAGTTCTGCCAGCAGGCCTTCCCCGGGATCACCGACCAGACGGTCGCGAGCATGGTCTCCGGGATCGACATCCTGCTGTTCCGCCCCGACGACGAGGTGCGCAAGCTCGCGCAGCTCGCCGTCGGCCTCGGTCTCGCCGACGCCGTGCTGAGCTCGGACGACCCGGGTGCGGTGCTGCGCGCGATCGGTGAGCGCGAGGGCGGGGCGCGCTGGCTCGAGGCGTTCGAGGCGGCCAAGGACCCGTGGTTCTGGTTCTCCACCGGCGCCGGCTACACCCACACCGACCGGGCGTGGATCGACGACCTGCGGCTGCCGTTCGCCGCGCTGCGCGGTTACATCGAGGCGCTGCAGCGCGGCGAGGACATCCGCCGCCCGCTCGAGGCCATCCTCGCCGAGCGGGTCCGGGTGACCGACGAGTACCGGTCGCTGCTGCCCACCGACGCCGACCGCGAGGCGTTCGACGGCCTGGTGGAGCTCGCCCGCAAGGTGTTCCCGTTCGTCGAGAACCACAACTTCTACGTCGAGCACTGGCACCACTCGCTGTTCTGGTCGAAGGTGCGCGAGCTCGGCGACGTGTTCGTGGCGGCGGGCTTCCTCAACGACCGCGAGGACATCTTCTACCTGCACCGCAACGAGATCTACAGCGCGCTCTACGACCTCAACATCGGCTGGGCGACCGGCACGCAGGCCCGCGGCGTGACCTACTGGCCGCCGGAGGTCGAGCGACGCCGCCGGGTGCGCGACGCGCTGAAGCAGTGGTCCCCGCCGCCCGCGTTGGGCACGCCACCGGACGTCATCACCGAGCCGTTGACCGTGATGCTCTGGGGTATCACGCAGGAGACGGTGCAGGAGTGGCTCGGCGCCGGGGACGCGGCGTCGGACGAGCTGCGCGGCGTCGCCGCCTCCCCGGGCAAGGCCACCGGCAAGGCGCGGGTGATCACCGACCCCGAGCAGCTGCACGAGATCGAGCCGGGCGACATCCTGGTCTGCCGGATCACCGCTCCGAGCTGGGCGCCGGTGTTCTCCCGCATCGGGGCGGCGGTGTCCGACGTCGGCGGGATCATGGCGCACACCGCGATCGTGTCCCGCGAGTACGGGCTGCCGGCCGTCGTCGGCACCGGCTACGCGACGGTGACGATCAAGACCGGCCAGCTCATCGAGGTCGACGGCAACACCGGCGTCGTCCGCATCCTGTCGCAGGAGTCCGCATGACCGCCCCGCACGTGCTCTGGCTCGACGACTCCGCCGCTCCCGGCAACCGGGTCCTGGGCGGGAAGTTCGGCAGCCTGGCCGAGATGACCGCCGCCGGGTTCGCGGTGCCCCCGGGCTTCGGGATCACGACCGACGCCTACCGCAGCTTCCTCGACGGCTCCGGGCTCGCCGGCGAGGCCCGCGCACTGCAGGCCCGCGCGGCGCAGGCCGAGCTGCCCGAGGTGTCCGCGCTCAGCGCGGCGTTCACCGCGAAGCTCGAGGCCGCGCCGCTGCCGGCCGAGCTCGAGGCGACAATCCGGGAGTCCTATGCGGAGCTCGAGCGCCGCTCCGGCGTCGCCGGGCTGCCGGTCGCGGTCCGCTCCAGCGGTGAGGCCGAGGACCTGGCGGGCGCGAGCTTCGCCGGCCAGTACGACACGTTCCTGTGGATCCGCGGCGCCGACGAGGTGCTGCGGTACGTGCGCCGCTGCTGGGCAGGCATGTTCGGTACCGCGGTGCTGACCTACCGCCCGGACCCGGGCTCGCCGCCGCCGTCGGATCTCGGGATCTGCGTCGGCGTCCAGCAGATGGTCGACGCCCGCACCGCCGGGGTCATGTTCACCCTGGACCCGGTGACCGGTGACCGCTCGAAGGTCGTGCTCGAGGGGGTCTGGGGCCTGGGTGAGGGCGTGGTCTCCGGTGACCTCACGCCCAGTCGCTACGTCGTGGACAAGGTGACCTTCGAGATCCTCAAGCGGGAGATCACCCCGCAGGACCGCCAGCACCGCTTCGACGAGGCCACCGCTGCGGTCGGGCTCGTCCCGGTGCCCGCGGAGCGGCGCGAGCTGTCCCCGCTGACCGACGAGCACATCACCCGGCTCGCCGAGCTGGCGAAGAAGATCGAGCGGCACCGCGGCGCCCCGCAGGACATCGAGTGGGCCGTCGCGGAGAACGGGGACGTGCACGTTCTGCAGGTCCGCCCGGAGACCGTGTGGAGCCGCCGCGCGGCCCAGAGCCCGATCGCGGCGCCGAAGTCGGCGCTGGACCACGTGCTCGCCCGGTTCGCCGGCACCTCGATCGCCTCCACCACGTCGTGAAGGCGGTGAGGTCGTGAAGGCGGCGAGCTTCGTCTACCACCGCGCCGGCAGCACCGCCGAAGCGGTGACCCTGCTCGACGACTACCAGGGCAGCGCCCGGATCCTGGCCGGTGGGCAGAGCCTGCTGCCGATGCTGAACATGCGTCTCTGGCGGCCCGGGGCGCTGATCGACATCAATGGCATCGACGAGCTCACCCGGGTCCGGGTCGAGGGACCGACCACCGTGCTCGGTGCGCTGGTCCGGTACTCCACGATCGAGCACGACCCGGTGATCGCCGAGAGACTGCCGCTGCTGGCCCGGGTGGTCCGCCACATCGGCGACCGCCAGGTGCGCAACCGCGGCACCCTCGGCGGCAGCCTCGTGCAGGCCGATCCCACCGGCGAGATGCCGCTGGTGTGCCTGCTGCTGGGGGCCACGGTGCGTGCGATGGGCCCGCGCGGGTCCCGGGAGATCCCGGTCGCGCAGCTGTACGCCGGGTCGTACGCGACCGTGCTCGACCCGGACGAGCTGGTCACCGAGATCGCGTTCCCGGCCGCCCCGGCGCACGTCGCCTTCGCGGAGCGGTGCCGGCGGCACAACGACTTCGCCGTGCTGTCCGTCGCCGCCACCGGTGACCGGGGTCCGGGCGGGCGGTGGTCGGGTCTGCGGATCGGGCTGGGCGGGGTGGCCGACACCGCCGTGCTGGCCCCCGCCGCGGCGGCCGCGCTGGACGGCACCGGCCTGGCCGACGACGCGATCGAGCAGGCGGCCCGGCTCGCGCTCGACGTGATCGACCCGCCGACGGACGTGCGGGCGTCCGCCGAGTACCGGCGCCACCTGGTCCCGGTCTACGTGCGTCGGGTGCTCGCCGAGCTGCGGCGATCAGGACCGGGCGCGTCCGGCACATCCACGAGCAACGGAAGGACGTCATGAAGCTGCGCGAGGAGTTCGAGGTCGCCGAGCCGGTCGGCACGGTGTGGGACTTCTTCTCCCGGACCGAGCAGGTGGCGCAGTGCCTTCCCGGGGTCGAGGACGTCACCGTCGCCGACCAGGACAACATGACCGTGCGGGCCACCCAGAGCCTCGGCCCGATGACGGCCACCTTCGACGCGAAGGTGCGGATCACCGAGCGGGTGCCGCAACAGATCATCCGGTTCACCACCACCGGCAAGAGCGTCCGCGGTGCGATCGGCAACATCCGCGCAGACATCGCGGCGCAGCTGCACGCGGGGGAGCAGGGCACCCGGATCGTCGTCGACGCCGACATCGCGCTGGCCGGTGCGATCGGCAGCGTCGGGCAGAAGGTCGTGGCCAAGCAGGCCGGCAAGGTGACCGCCACGTTCGCCCGCAACCTGTCCGCGGCGCTGCAGGGCGGGACCGCCGAGCCGGTGCCGGCCGGGGCCGCGCTCACGGCGGCTGCCGCGCGCCCCGCCCGCGCGGCC
>NZ_JAHDTG010000154.1 GCF_018531475.1 Pseudonocardia mahuensis | reverse complement strand
AACAGCACCGTGCGGTCGCGACCCGTTACGACAAACTCGCCGTCCGCTACCAGGCCACCGTGCACGTCGCCACGATCAACATCTGGCTCCGTGCCCTCGCCAGCACCACTTCCTAAACACGGCCTAGTGCTGCGACGCCCCTTTGTGCGGCGCCGGGGAAAGCACCCCCGACACCCCAAGGGGCGGGGCCGACAGGTCCAGTGCTGATCACGCCAGGGAGGCTGCATGTCCAGAGCGCGAGGCCGCGGCCATCCGCGCCCGGCTTGAGTGCGGGCCGGAGGAGACACCGACAGCGGACGTGCTGCGCGGCTCGCTTCGCTCAGGACCGGTTACGACTGGCACGAGGTCGTCCGCGTCAACACCCGGGCCGTGACCGTGCGAACCGGATACAGCTGGGACACCCGTATCCCCCTCGCGAAGATCATTCAGTGGCGGTGACCGCGAGGAGCCGGCGCTCATGTGAGGGCGAGCGCGGCGCCCTCATGGAATCAATCATGGTGCGGAAGGTGGGGTGATCAAAGTGCATGGAGGCAGTTCGTGAGACCGGGCCGGCAGCCGTTGCTAGGCCCTGTTGGTCCACCCGATCTCGCCTTGCACCCGAGCGGTCGCAGGTTCGAATCCTGCCGCGCCCACCGTTCTGACCAGCAGGTTCTTGTTCGTCGCAGATCGCCACTGGTTCTCGTGACGCGAACGGGAAACGCTCGCGTCATGCCGCGGTCCCGGGCTGGCCGCCGCAGGGACGCGGCACGATCGACGAGCTGCCGGCGCCGAGCTCGCGACGACGCCGATGTGGGCCGCGGCGTCAGCCGGTGATCACGAGCGCGCGGTCGCGGATGCGGTCCCAGAGCGGGTAGGGGATGTCGGTGAAGGAGAAGACGTCGTCGACCGTGGTGAAGGCGATTCCGGCGGAGCGAGCGTCGGCGATCAGGGAGGCGATGGCGAGCGCGATCCCGCAGGTTTCCGCGATCGCCTGGGGGGAGCGCTGTTGAGGTCGACGAGCCCGCCATCGTCGTAGCTCCGGGGCAGGTCGGGTCGGCCGATGCGCAGTTCTCGAGCCATCTGGGGGTCGCTGGCGGCCAGGCGGCGTGCGTCCTCGCGGCGGGCGCGGACGGCCAGGACCGCAGCGACTGCGGGGTCCATCGCCGGGCCGGCAGGGCCGAGGCCGGTGGGGGCGGACTGCGGGGGGTCGGTCGGTGGCCAGACCTGCTGGCGTAGCACGACCGAGTGCACCGACGCGATGATCGTGAGGCCGATCGCGAAGCCGCCCACGTTCACTCTGCCGGTGACGAGGAAGAGCGTGACGACGGCCGTGGTGTAGAGCGCGGTCCACAGCCACATCAGGGGCTTGCGGGTGCGGGCGGCGGCGTGCAGGAACGGGACGAAGCTGAGCATCCCGAAGGAGAGCACGACCACGAAGAGGTACCAGCCTCCGCGGGTGAACCACTGCAGCGGCCCTCTGCGCGGGGGTGTTGTAGCGGTGGTCGCCGGCGTCGTGACCTGCGCGGGACGGCCGTACGGGTCGAGCTGTGGCGTGGTCATGAACTCCCCCGGGTGTCGCGACAGTGCGAGCCGCGGTCCGCGCATGCGGACCTCGCCGGACTGTCGATCGCGCCCTCGCAATCGTTACCAAGGTCGGGGCGTCTTTGAGCCGGAGCCCGGCCCCACTCAAGATCGTTCTTCTTCTGTCGGCGAGGTGATGCTGATTCACCAGCGATCCACGGCCTGCTGCACACTCAGGCCGAGAAGGCCCGTTCCGGGTCCGCCGAGAAGGACCGCGGTCCACCGGCAGGAGCAGCAGGTGAGCAAGGACAAGGCGTTGCTGGGTGTGCTGGCGTTCTTCGTCGTGGTCGGATCGTGCAGCTCGGCCAACGACGACGAGCGAAGAAAGTGCCGCGGCCTACGAGGTGGACACCTCGACACCGCGCGAGGCACATGCTTCGGGTGGAGCGGCGATGGCCGCCGTCGCCCCTGCTGCGCTGGAGGCGGAGTGCCACTCCACCGACACGAATTGCGATGGGGATGACACCTGCCATCCGGGCGGCGAGCTGGTCACGGTTCGTCGCGTCATCGACGGCGACACGCTCGAACTTGCCGACAGCCGGCGGGTGCGGCTGCTCGGCATCGACGCGCCGGAAGTGGACACCTGCCCAGGGCCGGGCGTGACCGAGTACACCCGCTCGCTGATGGAGAACCAACGCGTCAATCGGCCGGACGGCATCTACGCGCCGCCGTGTGGGAAACCTCTGGTCTACGGAGACGACGACGGGAACGGAGTGGCCGACTGGGAGGAGGACGTCGACGCGGACGTCGACGTGCCGAACGTCAACCTGCCGGACGGGGCGCTCACCGGGGGATACTGCGCGCGCAGGTGGTGGTGCTGACGTTCGATCCCGACCCCACTTGCAGCGGGCACGGTCGCGCCCGCCCTGGCGCCCGCGATGTGGGGTGAGGTGCCCCGGTCGGCGCCGTCAGGACCGGCCGAGGAGATCGTCGTGGCGGGCCGCCACGAGGTCGTCCAGCACCCTCTCCACGGCCCGGACGCGCGCCAGCCGCGCGTGCTCCCGCGGTAGTGCCAGCCAGTACGTGCTGCGGAACTCCAGCTCGGGCAGCACCGGAACGAGCCGCTGATCCTGGGCCGCGATGAACTGGGGGAGCGGGGCGATGCCCACGCCGGCCGCCGCGGCCTGCCAGTGCGCCACGAGGTTCGTCGACTGGATGTGGACCGGCGAGGGCAGCAGGGCGTGGAGCGAGCGCAGCTGCGGCACGTCCAGCATGTCCTCGAGGTGCCAGATGACCACGTGCTGCCGTAGGTTCTCCGCCGATCGTAGGGGAGGGTGCGTCGCCAGGTACTCCGGTGTCGCGTACAGCCGGATCAGGTAGTCGGTGAGGTGCCGGCTCTGCACCCGGGGCGACGACGGCTCGTGCTGGATCACCGCCAGGTCGAACGCCTGCACGGTGTTCGCGATGTGCGGCGTCGCCGTGATGAGCTCCATGGTCAGCTCGGGGTGCGCGTCGTGGAGCTGGCCGAGGGCGGGGGCCAGCAGGAAGGCCCCGAACCCGTCCGGGCACACGACTCTGACGCTCCCGGTGAGCGTGCAGCCGCGGCCCCCGAGCTGCTCCTCGGCCGAGGCCACCGCGGTGGCGACGAGCTCGGCGGGGGCCAGCAGTCGGCGGCCGCCCTCGGTGAGCTCCCACCCGTTCGGGGTCCGGTCGAACAGCCGCTGGCCGACCGACTTCTCCAGGCTCGTGATGCGCCGCCCGACCGTCGTGTGGTCGACGCCGAGCTGGGCCGCTGCTGAGGTCAACCTGCGGTGGCGGGCCACCGCGAGGAAGTACTGGAGATCGTCTGCCGAGAGCACGTGTGCAATTCTGCACGCCACAGGGCCTCATTGCTTCTTGCGTGTGCACATCTGCAGGTGATCGTTCGTCCGCGGTCATCGCTCGCAGGTCTCCGTGACCTGCCACGACTAGGAGTACGCCAATGACGTCGACCGGTCAGTCGGTCACCGAGACCGCTGAGGTCCGCCGATCGCTGCCGCGGGTGGTCCTCGCGAGTCTCGTCGGCGCCACCATCGAGTGGTACGACTTCTTCCTCTACAGCGCCGCGGCCGCGCTGGTGTTCAACACGGTGTTCTTCCCGGCCTCGGATCCGATCGTCGGCACGATGCTGGCTCTGGGCACCTACGCGCTGGGTTTCGTCGCGCGGCCGGTCGGCGGCATCGTGTTCGGCCACTTCGGAGACAAGGTGGGCCGCAAGCAGTTGCTCATGGTCAGTCTCATCATGATGGGAGTGGCGACGGTCGGCATCGGCCTGCTCCCGACGTATGCCCAGGTGGGCATCTGGGCCCCGTTGATGCTGGTGACGCTGCGGCTGGTCCAGGGCTTCGCCGTCGGCGGTGAGTGGGGCGGCGCGGTCCTCCTCGTGGCGGAGTACGGCACCGCGAAGGGCCGCGGGTTCTGGACGAGCTGGCCGCAGGTCGGCGTCCCGGCAGGGAACCTGCTCGCCGCAGGGGTGCTCGCCGTGCTCGCCGGGGTCCAGGACGAGGCGGACTTCGAGGCGTGGGGGTGGCGAATCCCGTTCCTGCTATCCGCGGTCCTCGTGCTCGTCGGCTACTGGATCCGGCAGAGCGTCGCCGAGACCCCTGTCTTCGTCGAGGCCCAGCGCCGTGCGGCGGAGAGGGCGCAGCAGACCGAGCGGGCCCCCGGGATCGAGGCCGTCCGTCGCCATCCCCGAGGCCTGCTCCTCGGCATGGGGCTGCGCCTGGGCGAGAACGTCACCTACTACATCATCACCGCGTTCTCGCTGGTGTACGCCACCGAGATCGTCGGGCTGCCGCGCAGCGTGATCCTCAACGCGGTGCTCGTCGGCGCGGCGGTGCAGGTCGGCATGCTGCCGGTGTGGGGCGCCCTGTCCGACCGGTTCGGGCGGCGACCGGTGCTGGCGATCGGCGCGCTCGGCAGCGCGGTGTGGGGCTTCGGCTTCTTCCAGTTGCTGGAGACCGGTGCGACGGTCAACGTCGTCATCGCGATGGTCGTCGGGCTCGTCCTGCACGGTGCGATGAGCGGCCCTGAGGCGGCGTTCATCTCCGAGATGTTCACCACCCCGGTCCGGTACTCGGCCTCGTCCATCGCGTACCAGCTGTCGTCGATCCTGGCCGGCTCGGTTGCGCCGATCATCGCGCTGGAGCTCTTCCGCCGCACGGGTTCGGCCACGGCGATCGCCCTCTACCTCCTGGGGACCTGCGCCGTGAGCCTCGTCGCGATCGCCGTGGCGCGGGAGAACAAGGGCCGCACGTTCGAGGAGATCGACGCGGAGTACGAGGCGAATGCGGCGAAGCGGGGAGCGGCAGCGTGACGAAGGTCCTGCAGACCGAGGTCCTCGTGGTCGGAGGCGGCGGCAGTGGCCTGGCCAGCGCCGTCCAGGCCGCCCAGCTCGGCGCCGACGTTGTCCTCGTCGAGAAGAACTCCGAGCTGGGCGGGACGTCCGCGCGGGCCGTCGGGTCCGTGTCGGCGAGCCTCACGGAGTTCCAGCGCCGGAAGGGCATCCACGACTCGCTCGAGGAGCACTTCGAGGACATGGGCACGCTCGCCGGCGAGAACGTCCACCGGGACAACCTTCGCCTGCGCCGCGTGTACGTCGAGAACACGGGCGAGACACTGCACTGGCTGAAGTCCCTCGGGGTCGCCTTCTTCGGCCCGATGCCCGAGCCCCCGAACCGCCACCCCCGGATGCACAACGTGCTGCCCAACGCCGGCGCGTACATCCACCGGCTGCACAAGGCCGCGACCAGGCTCGGCGTCCGGGTCGTCACCGGCACCCGGGTCGAGCACCTCGTCCGCGAGGGCGACCGGGTGGTGGGGGCGGACTGCGTGGGGCCCGACGGGCGAGGGCTGACGGTCCGGGCCAGCCGCGGCGTCGTGCTGGCCGCCGGCGACTTCAGCTCCAGCGTGGAGCTGAAGACCGAGCACATGGGCGCCGACGTGGCCCGCGTCGAGGGGATCAACCCGAACAGCACCGGGGACGGGCTGCGGCTCGGGATGGAGGTCGGCGGCACGCTGCTCAACGCGGACCTCGCCCTGTGGGGGCCGGAGATGCGCTTCGTGGCGCCGCCGCGCAAGATGCTCGTCCAGATGCTCCCGCCGGTCCGGCCGCTCACCGCGTGCATGCAGCTGGCGCTGCGGTTCATGCCGGATCGCCTGCTGCGGCCGTTCATCATGGCGTTCGCGACGTCGTACCTCGCGCCGACGCAGGACCTGTACCGCGAGGGTGCCGTCCTGGTGAACGCACGCGGCGACCGGTTCACCGACGAGCTCGCCACGCCGTGGCTGGACCTCCCGCTGCAGCCCGACGGCGTCGGCTACATCGTCCTCGACAGCCAGGTGGCAGCGATGTTCCGCAAGTGGCCGCGGTTCGTCTCCACCGCCCCCGGCGTCGCCTACGCGTTCATCGACGACTACCGGCGCAACCGCAAGGACATATTCCACGAGGCCCGGACCGTCGACGAGCTCGCCGCGAAGATCGGGGTCCCGGCCGACCGGCTGGCCCGGTCCGTCCCGGCGGGGTCGGCACCGTTCATCGCGCTCGGACCGGTGAAGAGCTGGATCGTGATGACCGACGGGGGACTGGCGACCGACGAGTCGCTGCGGGTCCTCGGCGCGGACGGGGTGCCCGTCCCCGGCCTGTACGCCGCCGGCTCGAACGGCCAGGGCGGACTGATCCTCAACGGGCACGGCAACCACCTCGGCTGGGCGTTCGTCTCCGGCAGGCTCGCCGCCAAGGCCGCGGTCTCCCTGCAGCAGCACGTCTCCACACCGCAACGATGAAGGGAATCCCCGTGTACGACCTGAGAGCGCATCTTGAAACTCCGGTTACCGGTGCGCGGTGCGGGCGAGACGGCGCGACATCGTCATGATCATGGCGAGGTGGATCATCGCCTGGTGGTGTTCGGGCAGGGTCTCGTAGTCCCGCAC
>NZ_JAHDTG010000153.1 GCF_018531475.1 Pseudonocardia mahuensis | reverse complement strand
CGTCGGATCCCCCACCCGCCGCTTGAACTCCCGCACCACCCGATCCGGATCGGTCAACGCCCGCCGCTCCGCGGCATCACCCACCACCACCGACCCGTCCCCGGCGATGAACAACACCGAGGGAACGGTCGCGGTCCGGGTGCCGAGAGTAACCACTTCGGGCTCGATCCAGCGTTGGTCCGACGACCGGCAGACCGCCGCCGCGGTGTACGTCGTCCCCAGATCGATCCCGAGCTGGTAGCTCATGGTGTCCCCTGTCCCCCGACTCACTTCTGGTGTGGGTGACACGCCGTCGCCCACACCGGCCCCTGTACCGCCCATCGGAGTATGTCGGGCGCCCGTTAGCGCCATTCGGCGCCTTCGACACGAATGGGGGTAGTGGGCGATCCCCCAAGCCCCCTAACGGCGAGAGCCCGAGTCCCCGATCACGGTCGGTTCCGAACCATGTCCGATCCCCGATGGCCGCAGGGCCCCGGTTGCCTACCTTCATCGTCAACGCCAGGGCGGAAGCCCGGCCCAGAACATCAGACGCGACACCAGGAGATGATCCCGATGGCCGAGCAGTTCTCCCTGCTGGAATTCATCCTGCACCTGATCAACGACGAGGACGCCCGCGCGGAGTTCAACGAGGACCCGTACGGCGAGCTGGCCGATCACGGCCTGGAGAACCTGTCGGCCGAGGACGTCTACGACGCCCTGGTGCTGATCGAGGACAACCAGACCGCGAGCTTCGAGCGCGACTACAACACCGGCGGCAACCACAACCAGGTCCACCTGCCGCCGCCGCCCGCGCACCACGACCACCACGGTGACGGCGCCGAGTCGCACAAGGCCGGCGTCGAGTACCTCAACAAGTACATCACCAACAACTACGTCGACGACCGCGACACCATCGTCGACAACTCGGTGAACCAGCAGATCGACACCGGCGGCGGCGACTTCCGCCAGGACATCGATGTCGACTCCGTGGTCGCCTCCGGCGACGGTGCGGTCGCCGCCGGCGGCGACATCGAGGACTCGACCATCACCACCGGTGACGGCAACGTCGTCGGTGACGGCAACAACGTCGTGAACGGCGACGACAACACCACCGCCTTCGGCAACGGCAACGCCACCAGCACCGACATCGACGGCGACGTCACCCTCGGCGACGGCGCCGCCTTCGCCTCCGGCGGCAACGCCACGGTCGACAACACCGACCGCAGCGTCAACGACTCGCACAACGACAACAGCGACCGCAGCGTCAACGACTCGCACAACGACTACAGCGACAACAGCCGGGAGAACGTCGGCAACGTCGACGTCGACGCCAGCGTGAACGACTCGCACAACGACAACAGCCAGAACACGATCGAGGACTCGGGCAACACCACGATCGACACCAGCACCGAAGACTCGTTCAACACCGAGGTCGAGGTCGGCTGACCCTGACCCGCAGGCGACCCCGCCGACCGGTTCCCCGGGCGGCGGGGTCGTCGCCGTTGCGGTGCCGACAGCCCCGGTCCGGGAGTCGCAGCCCCGTCGCCCGACCGAGTGGTGGATCCTCGTCCTAGGCCCCTGAGCTGCATCGACACCCCCGACGCACCCGGGCCCGGGGTAGGCCCGCGCCCCCGATCCCCCTATCGCCGGCCATCGCCGTCCCCGCATCGGGATCAATCCGAACTCTGGTTGATCCCCGATGGCCCGGGACGCCCACCGCACTAACTTTCTCCTCAGCGCCGGGAGATCGACACCGGCAGCCCGAACCGAACTTCTTCCTCAGGAGATGAATCGCATGAGCGCTCCGACCTCGCTGCTCGACCTGCTGCTCAACCTGTTCCGCGACCCGGAGACGCGGGCCGCCTTCCAGGAGGACCCCGAGGGGTTCCTGTCCTCCTGCGGGCTGACCGAGCTGACCCCTGAGGACGTCCACGACGCGCTGGTGCTGATCGAGGACAACCAGACCGCGAGCTTCGAGCGCGACTACAACACCGGCGGCAACCACAACCACGTGCAGCTGCCCCCGCCGCCGAAGCCGTCCGACGACGAGAGCAACCACGAGGCCGCGGTCAAGTACCTGAACACCTACATCACCAACAACTACGTCGACGACCGCGACACCATCGTCGACAACTCGGTGAACCAGCAGATCGACACCGGCGGCGGCGACTTCCGCCAGGACATCGATGTCGACTCCGTGGTCGCCTCCGGCGACGGTGCGGTCGCCGCCGGCGGCGACATCGAGGACTCGACCATCACCACCGGTGACGGCAACGTCGTCGGTGACGGCAACAACGTCGTGAACGGCGACGACAACACCACCGCCTTCGGCAACGGCAACGCCACCAGCACCGACATCGACGGCGACGTCACCCTCGGCGACGGCGCCGCCTTCGCCTCCGGCGGCAACGCCACGGTCGACAACACCGACCGCAGCGTCAACGACTCGCACAACGACAACAGCGACCGCAGCGTCAACGACTCGCACAACGACTACAGCGACAACAGCCGGGAGAACGTCGGCAACGTCGACGTCGACGCCAGCGTGAACGACTCGCACAACGACAACAGCCAGAACACGATCGAGGACTCGGGCAACACCACGATCGACACGAGCGTCAACGGCACGGGCAACACCGAGACCGTGCTCGGCTGACAGCGCACGGGCCGGCGCCGGTCACAACCGGTAGCCTGACCTGACCGACGAGCCGGCTCCGCCCTTTCCGGACACCCCGGGATGGCGGAGCCGGCTTCGTCGTGTAGGCGCAGGGTGCAGTGGTCTGATACGACGGTCTCATACGACACGTCCGCGCACCCGCGGACGGCGAGGAGGGCAGCAAGGCCGTGGCAGTTCCGGCAGCAGTCGATCTCGTCGACCTCGCCCTGAAAGCGACGACGGCCTACGAGCGCCCCGACCTCGGGGCCCGGCTGCGGCAGACCCGCAAACGGCTCGCCGACCCCAACGTCCGGGTGCTGATCGTGGGGGAGTTCAAGCAGGGCAAGAGCCAGCTGGTCAACGCGCTGGTCAACGCCCCCGTCTGCCCGGTCGACGACGACATCTCCACCGCCGTCCCGACGGTCGTCCGGCACGCCGAGACCACGTCGGTGACCCTGGTGCGCGAGTCCGGCACCGACGACGAGCGCCCGCCCGAGCGCACCGAGGTCCCCATCGGCCGGCTCGCCGAGTACGTCTCCGAGGCCGGCAACCCGGGCAACAAGGCGCAGCTGTCCTACGCCGAGGTCGGGCTGCCCCGCAAGCTGCTGGCCGGCGGGCTCGTGCTGGTCGACACCCCCGGCGTCGGCGGGCTCGGGTCCGCGCACGGCGCCGCCACCATGTCGGTGCTGCCCAGTGCGGACGCCGTGATCCTGGTCTCCGACGCCGCGCAGGAGTACACGGGCCCGGAGCTGGAGTTCCTGTCGGCCGCCATGAAACTGTGCCCCAACGTGGCCTGCGTGGTCACCAAGACCGACCTGTACCCGCACTGGCGGCGGATCGTCGAACTCGACCAGGGGCACCTGGCCGCGGCGGGGATCCAGTCCGAGATCTTCCCGGTGTCCTCGACGCTGCGCCTGCACGCGGCGAAGACTCAGGACGCCACGCTGATGGAGGAGTCCGGCTTCAAGGAGCTGATCGGCTTCCTGCTGCGCAAGGTGGTCGCCCGCGCCGACGACCTGGACCGCCGCTCCACCAGCCAGGACGTCCGTGCGGTCGCCGAGCAGCTCGCGGCCAGCATGAAGGCCGAGCTGAAGGCCCAGGAGGATCCCGAACACGCCGAGGCCCTGGTCTCCGAGCTGACCCGGGCCAAGGCGCGGGCCGACGAGCTGCGGCAGCGCTCGGCCCGCTGGCAGACCACGCTCAACGACGGGATCGCCGACCTGATCTCCGACATCGACTACGACCTGCGCGACCGGTTGCGCTCCATCGGGCGGGAGGCCGAGCAGCTGATCGAGGACGCCGACCCGGCCGACATCTGGGACCAGTTCGCCGAGTGGTTCCACCAGCAGGTGTCCTCGGCGGCGTCGGCCAACTTCGTCTGGACCGCCGAGCGCGCCCGCTGGTTGGCCGGTCAGGTCGCCGAACACTTCGCCGCCGGTGCCGAGGTCGCGCTACCCGAGCTGCGGTTCGACAACTCCGGCGAGATGGCAGGCAAGGTCAACGCACTGGAGCAACCGCAGTCGGAGAAGTTCGGCGCCGGCGAGCGCATCCTCAGCGGCATGCGCGGCGGCTATATGGGCGGGCTCATGTTCCTGATGCCGCTCAGCCTCATCCCCGGTATCGGCATCGCCGCGCCCATCGCCGCGGCGGGAGGTGCACTGCTCCTGGGTCGCAAGCAGCTCAAGGATGAGGCCAAGCGCTCCCTGCAGCGGCGCCAACAGGACGCCAAGAACGCCGTTCGCCGCCACATCGACGAGGTGACGTTCCAGGTGGGCAAGGACTCGCGGGACATGCTCCGGCGCGTGCAACGGCAACTGCGCGACCATTTCACCGAACTGGCCCAGGAGGTGTCGACGTCGCTGGCGGGATCCGTCGCGGCAGCGCAGAAGGCCGTGAAGACCGACGCGTCGCAGCGCGACCGGCGCATCCGCGATCTCAAGGCCGAGCTGAGCCGTATCGACGCGCTGGCCGACCGAGCCAAGGCGCTGCTGTCCTCGACCCCGGCCAGCATCACGCAGGGCACGGCATGAGCGGGCCCGCGCCGAGCCTCGGCTCCGTCGTCCGCGTCCTGCTCCGCCGCACCATCGACACCTACCGCGACAACCCGCAGGCCGTCGGCTGGCTGCAGCACCACCTCAGCCGCTTCGACGAGCCGCTGCGGGTGGCCATCGCGGGCAAGGTCAAGGCGGGCAAGTCGACATTGCTCAACGCGCTGGTCGGCGAGGAGATCGCACCGACCGACGCGGGCGAGTGCACCCGCGTGGTGACCTGGTACCAGGACGCGCCGGTGCCGCGGGTGCAGATGTTCCCGCGCACCGCGCCGCCCCGGCAGCTGACGGTCAGCCGGTCGCACGGTGCGCTGTCGTTCGACCTGCAGGGCACGCCGACCGAGGAGGTCGACCGGCTCGTCGTCGACTGGCCGTCGCAGAACCTGCGGTCCACCACCCTGATCGACACCCCGGGGATCGCGTCGCTGTCCGCGGACATCTCGGCCCGCGCCGGGGCCTTCCTCGCCCCCGAGGACTCACCGACGCAGGCCGACGCGGTCGTCTACCTGATGCGGCACCTGCACGCGAGCGACGTTCGCTTCCTCGAGTCCTTCTTCGACCAGGGAGTGGCCCGGGCCACGCCGGTCAACACGATCGCCGTGCTCTCCCGGGCCGACGAGATCGGCGTGGGGCGGCTCGACGCGCTCAGCTCGGCACGGCGGATCGCGCGGCGCTACCGCTCCGACGACAAGCTGCGCGGACTGTGCCAGACCGTCGTCGCCGTGGCGGGGCTGCTGGCCCAGACCGGCCGCACGATGCGCCAGGACGAGTTCACCGCGCTCACCGAGCTCGCCGCGCTGCCGCGCGCCGACCTGGACTCGATGCTGCTGTCGGTCGACCGGTTCGTCCGCGCCGACCTGGCGTCCCCCAACACGGACACCAGAGCCCGCCTGATCGAACGGTTCGGCCTGTTCGGGGTCCGGCTGGGGACGACACTGGTGCGCCAGGGCATCAAGGACCCGTCCCGGGTGGCCGAGGAGCTGGTGAAGCGCAGCGGCCTCGACGAGCTGCGCACGGTGCTGGCCAACCAGTTCACCGAGCGGCGCGACCTGCTCAAGGCGCGTTCCGCGCTGCTGGCGGTCGAGATGGTGCTGCAGCGCGAGCCGCGCCCCTCGGCGGCGCCGCTGGTGGCCGAGGTCGAGCGCATCCTCGCGGGCGCACACGAGTTCGTCGAGCTGCGCATGCTGTCGGCGCTGCGGGCCGGCGGGATCCGGCTGTCCGCCGACGCCATGGAGGACGCCGAGCGGTTGCTGGGCGGCGACGGCGGCTCCGCGGCGTCCCGGCTCGGGCTCCCACCCGAGGCCGGGGTCGACGAGCTGCGCGCGGCCGCGCTCGACGCCGTCGTCCGCTGGCAGCGACGCGCGGAGAGTCCACTGTCGAGCCGAGCGACCGCGGACGCCGCGCGGGTGGTCGTGCGCAGCGGTGAAGGCATCCTGGCCGGGCTGAGCAGGCCGCCGCGGTAGCGGCCCGGCGTCACTCTCCCGGCGACCCCACGATCTGGCGCAGCTGCGCGAACAGCTCCCCACGGCTGTTCGCCCCGAGTCGCTGACGCATCCGCGCGACGTGGTGCTCGACCGTCTTGGCCGAGATGAACAGCCGCTCGCCGATCTGCTTGTAGGTCAGGCCGTCGAGCACCAGCGCCGCGACCTCGCGCTCGCGCTCGCTCAGCGGTCCCTCGCCGGCCTCCTCCGAGGCCGGCTCCGGCGCCGGCGCGGACCGGCGACCCGGCGCGGCCGCCGCCTGCGTCACCGGGCTCGCCTGCTCGCCGGCCTCGGGGCCGGGCGCCGGACGGGCCGCCGCCGCGGAC
>NZ_JAHDTG010000152.1 GCF_018531475.1 Pseudonocardia mahuensis | reverse complement strand
GCAGATGGAGGCGATGGGCGTCGACCACCTCGCCTGCCTGATCGCCTGGGGCCAGCCCATCGAGGCGGTCGTCGCCCAGATGGAACTGATGGCCGAGCAGGTCCTGCCCGCCTTCGCCGGGCAGGAGCGGGCGTGATCTACGAGGTCCGCGAGTACGTGGCCGTCCCGGGGCGGCTCGAGGCGGTGATCGACCTCTTCACCTCCGCCACCCAGCCGATGCTGGCCAAGCACGGCATGGAGCTGGTCAGCGCCGGCCGTACCATGATCGGCGAGCACTCCTGGGGCGAACTCGTCTACACCCTGCGGTTCGACGACCTCGCCGACCTCGAACGGAAGTGGAACGCGATGCTGGCCGACCCGGAGTGGGTCGCGGCGCTGACCGCCGCCGAGGCTGACGGACCGCTGTTCGCGACGATGCGGCGGCGGGTCCTCGACGCCGCCCCGGTGGTCACCGCCTGAGCAGTGACACGAACCGGAGCACGTGCTGCAGCCGGTGTTCCGCAACGGCAAGCTGCTCAGGAAGTGAGACTTCACCGAGCTGATCGCGAACTGTGAGCGTGAGGTTCCGGAGTCCGACTACATAGACTATGTCGGTCCGATGCGGACCGTCTCGATTGAGATGGCCGTCTGGGCCTGACGCAGTCCTCCGGCGCCCCGCCCCTCCCCTCCCCGGCGGCGCGCCGAGCCACCCGCTAGGAGAACCATGACCCGCCTGCACGTCTTCGACATGGACGGCACGCTGCTGCGCGGCGCCGCCACCGTGGAACTGTCACGTCACCTCGGCACGTTCGAGGTCGCGGACGCCGTCGAACGGGCCTGGAACGCCGGAGAGCTGACCGACCTGCAGTTCTGGGAGTCGGTGCTGCCCCTCTGGATGGACGCCTCCGATGCCGAGATCGACGCCGCCTTCGCGGCCGCCGCCTGGATCGAAGGCGTCCCGGAGGTCTTCGCGGACATCCGGGCCCGCGGCGAACACATCGCCGTGATCTCCCAGTCCCCGCACTTCTTCGTGCGCAGGTTGGAGGGGTGGGGTGCGCACCGGACGTTCGGCTCGGA
The DNA here is from genome assembly GCF_018531475.1 of Pseudonocardia mahuensis. GTDB lineage: Bacteria > Actinomycetota > Actinomycetes > Mycobacteriales > Pseudonocardiaceae > Pseudonocardia. The sequence continues at coordinate 5,452 of NZ_JAHDTG010000152.1, read as the reverse complement.
CGTCGTGCCCGGCCGCCCGCCGACCACGGATTCGCTGCTGACCCTGCAGGACAAGGTCGACATCACCCTGGGCCTGCTCGCGGACCTCGGGCTGAGCGAGGACGACTGCACGGCCTACGGCGACTCCCGCTCCGACATGCTGCTGTTCGAGCGGCTCACCCGCACCGTCGGCATCAACCCCACCGACCTGCTGCGCGACCGGTGCGCCGTCGTCTACGAGGGCCTCGACCTGCGCGCGGCCTACGCGCTCGGCCGGGACCTGGTGCCGTCCTGACACAACTGGCGCGACGTCGTGTCCTGCACTCCGCCGCCGGCGGACCCCGTCCGCCGGGTCTTGACCGACGACTCGGTGAGTGAGGCCCCGCCGCACGAGATCGCCAAGGAGCTCGGGGGCTCGGGGCCGCTCGGGGCGCGCGGGCCGCTCGGGGTGCTGGGCATGCACCTGCAGGGCTACGACTGCGCGGGCGCGATGCGGTGTCCTACGGGCCGGGCTGCGCAGCGCCGGAGGTGCGGACAGCGGGTTCCGCAGCATCGTCTCCGTGCAGGGCTCGCTGTCGATGCGGACCACCGCCCGGTGACACGGCGGGGACCGGTCCTCGACAGCAGCGGATCACCGTCGAGCACACGACGCTGCGGCACGCGAACGGCCTGCAGTCCCTGCTGACCGACGAGGGCACGAGCGAGATGCACAGCCCGCTGACCGGGTAGGCGGTGACCGGATCCCCGCCCTCGGCAGCGGACCCGTGCTGGTGCCGCCGCCCTCCCCGGCCGCGGGGTAAGACATCGGGTGGCGCCGCACGCGCCCGAGGCGCCGCCCGGTCCGACGACGGAGTCGACAGATCATGTCCGAGGCCTCCCTCGGGCGCGCGACGGCGTGCTCGTCGCCGACCTCGGCCGCGTCATCGGCCTACGCCACCGTGTTGTTCGGCGACCTCGGCGCGGACGTCGTCGAGGTGGAGCGGCCCGGACCGCTGAGGACTGGCCGCTGCGGACGCGGCGCTGCTTGACCCGCGGCTCGTGTACTGCTCGGTCTCCGGGTTCGGGGCGGGAGCCGGGGCCGACCTGCCCGGCTACGACCGAGTGGTGCAGGCGATCGGCGACTGCCCCGGGCCGTCGGCGAGCTGAGGGAGTGGCGCTGGATCGCACGCAGGACAGTCAGGTCGGCCCCGCGAGCTGCCGGCCGGTCGCGGCCAGGAGCGCTTCGGTCCTGCCGATCACGGTGCTGATGGTCCTGGTGCTGGTGGTGCTGCCGGCGCGAAGACCATCCTGCTGTGGACCTACCTCACCACCCCGGGACGGTTCGTCTTCGCGACGGCGGCTTCGCCGGGCGCCTACCCGCGTGGGCTCGGACCTTCCTGTGCACCACGATCGAGGTCGTGCGCGAATCTGCAGGTGAACGCGGGCTCGCGGTCATCCCCGCCGCTGGGTAGTCGAACGCAGTCTCGGCCGGCTGGCCACACGCCGGCGCCTCTCAGCCGCGAGGGGTGGCTGCGGTCGTGCCGCCTGTGGGCTCGTTCGAGTCTTGAAGCAGGATCAGGCGGAACAGGTCGCGTAGTTCATCCTCGGACTGATCGTCGCGACCTTGGATCAGCTGCGCGTTGGCGCCTTCCCAGGCGGCCTCGAGGAACCGGGCAGTGCGTGCGCTGTAGAGACGTTCCACACCCGCGCGTGCTGATGCTGCCCAGGAAATGACGAGCTCTCGGTAGGCGGGGTCGCGGACGCTCTGGGCGTAGAGCTCGTAGAGCAGGGTGCGTTCTCGGGCACTGTCCTTGACCGCGTTCACGACCGCGAGGGCCGCCTCGATCATGGACTCGAGGTCGGTGGCCTCGTGGAACTGACGCTCGTACAGGGCCGAGGTGTGCGAGACGAAGAGCCGGAACGCCTCGAGTAGTAGATCGTCGAGGTTGGCGAAGTGGTAGCTGGTCAGCCCGAGGGACAGGCCGGCGGCGCTGGCGACCCGTCGGTGGGTGACGCCCTTGACCCCGTACTCGGCAGCAACATCGAGGGCTGCATTGAGGAGGGTGAGGCGGGTGGCATCGGAACGAGGTCTCGCTCGCACTCCACGATTCCCTTCCACCTGCCCGGCCCTCGTTGACGCTGGGAGAACCATACTGTCTCGCTATGTCCGCGGTAGGACGCTCCGCCGGTCTTCGGGAGGCGAAGCGGGTCTGGCCTGGGGACCGTGCCGGTTGGCCCACGGGTGAGAGGGTGGGGACTGCCCGGCTCGCGACATGGCTGCCCGGTCAGGATTCGAGTGCGATGAGGCGACGGAACCGGCTGCTGTGGAAGACCAGCGGCTCGTTGCGGGGATCTGCGGTCAGACGGTGGATCTGCAGCAGCACGATGTCGTGGTCGCCCGCGGTCACCTCGGAGTGCACCGAGCACTCGAGCCATGCTGCAGCGCCCCTGACGAAGATGGCGCCGTCTTCGCTGGGCTCCCACGGCACGTCGGCGAACCGGTCGCGGTCCTTCGCCGCGAGTGAGCGGCACAGCGCCTCCTGGCCGTCGGCGAGCACGCTCACCCCCAGCCGGGGCAGCTGCCGCAACCGCGGCCACGTCGTCGAGCTGTGTGCCACACAGACCGACACCAGCGGTGGAGTGATCGAGACAGAGGTGAACGAGCTCGCCGCGATCCCGACGGGCTCCTCGTCGTCCAGCGCACAGACAGCGGTCACACCGCTGGGGAAACAGCTGTAGGCCCGCCTCAACTCCGCTTCGTCAACAGGCAGCGGACCGATACTCAGTTTCGAGGGCATTGATCTACTTTCGGCTCGGGTTGTCGAAGTCACGCGGGTGAGATTTGAACGGCGCGCATCAGGGAGCAGTGCGCGCCGCCTGTGGGGTCAGCCCATCAGCTTGCCGCCGTGGCCCCAGCGGTTGCGCGGGACGCCTTCGACGATGACGGTCGACTCCGCGCCGACCTCCTCGCCGAGCACGGAGATCATGGCCTGTGTGACCGCCTCGACCATCCGCTGCGAGAATGACGGGTCCTCGAAGCGATCCTCGAAAACCTTCACCTCGATGTAGGGCATCCTGCCGCTTCCTTTCTGTGGCCAGAAGTACTGACGGAGCACTTGTTGGGTTACAGGCGATTCGCGTCGAACCAGGCTGATGCAACTTTGTTGAACCGCTCCGGGTCGTCCTGGTGCAGGAAGTGGGTGACGCCTGTCCAGAGCTCGACCCGGGTATCGAGACCGAGCTCGTCGACGAGGTGCGACTCCCAGATGTAGGTCGGCTCGTAGGCGTAGATGCACAGTGTCGGCCGGCGGCGCTCGCGGATCGCGCGTTCGGTCTGCGGGCGGAGCCCCGGCGCGTCCTCGCCGCACCACATGCCGGCAAAGGTGGGCCAGACGACCTCGGGCCCGAGTGCGAGCGCCTGTAGCCGGCGTCGGATCCGGCGGGCGGCGGTGACGCTGTTGTGTACCTCCGGCTCGAGGTCGGCTGCCACCGCGGCGCGTTCTGCGCTGTCGGCGGAAGCCGGGTCGCCGATGATCGCGCGAACCTGGCCCTCCCACTCCTCGGGCTGCCCGTAGGCCGGGTCGATCAGCAGGACCGAGCGGACCAGGTCCGGGCGGCGCACAGCCACCAGATGGGCGATGATGCCGCCCAGGGAATGCCCGACCAGATGGCTGTCGCTCAGGCCCAGATGGTCGAGGACGGCGATCACGTCCTCGGCGAGCTCCACGCTCCCGTACCCGCTCGCGGTCCGTTCGGAATGTCCGTGCCCCCGCAGGTCGAGTGTCACAACACGCGCGTCGCCGGCGAAAGCAGAAATCTGGTCGACCCAGTCGGTCGAGTCGCTGCACCACCCGTGAATCAACACGATAGTGCGGTCACCGCTGCCGAACTCCGCCACGAAGCAGTCGAAGCCCCGAACACGAACCCAACTCATGCATTCCTGCTTTCCCTGTGGTGGCCCACTCGACCTGGCGCCGCGGTCAGCTGAGGACCGACGCCGCAGCGGCGAGATAGTCGCTGCGGTCCACACCGGCGGTGAGGACGTGCGCGATGTTGCTCTGGTCACCGAGCAGTCGGATATCGGACAGCACATCGCCGGTGACGACCACGACGTCCCCGGCGAAGCCGGCCGCGAGCTTGCCGATCTGGTGTTCGCGCTGGAGCAGCTCGGCCGCGGTAGCCGTGGCCGTGGTCAGGGCTTCCTCCGGTGTCATGCCGTGCTCGACGTAGAGCTCCAGCTCCCGGGCGTGCGCACCGAAGGGGCACAGCGTGCCGGAGGAGTCGGTGCCCATGGCGATCCGGACTCCGGCCTGGCGGGCGATGGCGAAGGCCTCGAGCGTGCGGTCGTGGGCGTCGCGCAGGTCCTCCACGCCCTCGGGGGTGAGTCCGCGGCGGGTTCCTTCGCGTTGGCACCAGTCGTTGAAGGCCATGGTCGGCACCAGGTAGGTGCCGCGCTCGGCCATCTCCTTGGCGGTGGGCTCGTCCAGGTAGGAGCCGTGCTCGATACTGTCGACCCCGGCGGCGAGGCTGCGGCGGATCCCGTCGATCGACAGTGCGTGTGCGGCGACGCGTAGGTCGAGGTCGTGTGCCTCGTCGACGATCGCGGTGAGCTCGGCGACGGTGTAGTTCGGCCAGTGGGGCTGCTCGCCAGGTGACATTCCGCCGCTGGCCATGACTTTGATGAAGTCGGCGCCCTCGCGAGCTTGCAGCCGGACAAGCTTGCGGCACTCGTCGACGCCGTCGGCGGTGTCCCAGCGGCGGCGGGGGGTGTAGGGCGGGTAGAACAGGTCGCCGTGGCCGTTGGTCATGGTGATCCACCACGGGGAGACCAGCAGCCGCGGGCCGATGGTCAGGCCCCGCTCGACGAAGTCGCGCAGCTCGATCTCTCCGACGTCGCGGTGTCCCATCACCCGCAAGGTGGTGAAGCCGGCCGCGAGGGCGCGATGGGCGTTGCGCAGCCCGTGCAGCAGCTTCGCCGGCTTGGTCACCTGCCCGCGGAAGGCGCCGCTCGACACCACGTTGTCGTGGTCGGAGTTGGTCGTCAGGTGCACGTGCGCGTCGATCAGACCGGGTAGGACGGTGCAGCCGGTCGCGTCGATACGTCGTGTCCCGGCGGGCACCGCGGCGTCGTCGGCGGGCCCGACGTACGTGATGATCCCGTTCTGGATGACGACGAGGCCGTTCACGTGGTGTGTGCCTGGGGCGGCCCAGACCAGGCCGCCCTCGATGGCGATGTCGTTCACCTGTTCACCGTCCCGCTGGTAGGTGGGTACGTCTGGGGCAGGGAGCTCGGCGACAGCCGCCTGCATGTCGCCGAGCCCCCCGCATGTCACCGAGCCGCTGGGGCGGTCAGGCCCTGGAGGGCGTGGGGCCCTCGGCGAAGGCGGGCAGGACCTGCTCGGCCATCAGTTCCATCTGGGCGACGACCGCCTCGATGGGCTGGCCCCAGGCGATCAGGCAGGCGAGGTGGTCGACGCCCATCGCCTCCATCTGC
>NZ_JAHDTG010000151.1 GCF_018531475.1 Pseudonocardia mahuensis | reverse complement strand
TAGGGCGTGTCCCGTGGATCAGTGGTGACGGGGTCGCGGAGCCAGATCTTGATCGAGGCGACGTCCACGGTGCCCTGGTAGACGTACTCGCGTTTGTCGGTGCGCATCGCGACAGCGCGGAAGGCCCGGAGCTTGTTGAACGCCCGCTCGACGGTGTTGCGCGCCTTGTAGGCCGCGGCATCGAAGTCGGGTGGGCGGCCTGCGGCGCTGCCACGTCGGGCACGGTTGCGGATCTGGTCGGCCGGCTCGGGGATGGTCGCGATGATCCGGCGTCGCCGCAGGTGGGCGCGGATCTTCCGGTTCGAGTAGGCCTTGTCGGCCAGCAGCCGGTCCGGGCGGGTGCGGGGCCGTCCCGGCCCGATCCGGGCGATCCGCAGCCGGGCCATCAGCGGTGCGAAGGCCAGCGAGTCGTGGCGCTGCCCGGCGGTGGTGACCCGGGCCAGCGGCCGGCACCGCCGGTCGGCCAGCAGGTGGATCTTCGTGGTCAGCCCGCCCCGGGAGCGGCCCAACGCCTCCCGATCCCGGCGCGGGCGCCGCGGATTCTTGTCATTCGACCCCGCCCCCTGTGTGGCCCGCCGCGGCCGGGGACGGGCCGAGCAGTTCGTCGAGCACCGACACCAGCCGGTCGGCGGGGATGTCGGCGGGCGCGGCGTGCCGCGCGCCCGCGGCGTGAGCATGCGCGCGGACGATCGTCGCGTCCATCCCGACCACCCACTCACCCTCGCCCTGGTCGGCCCCGACCCGCAGCCCGTCGAGAACCGTGGCCCACGTCCCATCCCCGGACCAGCGGCGATGCCGGTTGTAGACGGTCTTCCAGTTGCCGTAGCAGGCCGGCAGATCACGCCACGGCGCCCCGGTCCGGACCCGCCACAGCACCCCGTTGACCACCGTCCGGTGATCGGCCCAACGTCCACCCCGACGCGGCGTCGGATCCGGCAACAACGGCTCCAGCCGCTCCCACTCCGCCTCGGTCAGGTCATGGCGCTCCAGCACGAACGACAACTACCGCACCCGGAGATCAAGATCCGCGGGACACGCCCTAGTCGCCTGTCGTGTCGAGCCGATCTCCGGCGGTCGGCGTACCCGGCGGGTTGCGTGATGGCGAACAGGAAGGGCCGTCGGCGGTTTGGCTGGGTGCGCAAGTTGCCCTCGGGCCGTTTCCAGGCGCGCTACCTCGGGCCAGATGGCCGCCGCCGGGTGGCACCGGAGACGTTCGAACGCAAGGGCGACGCCGGCCAGTGGCTGTCGACAGTCGAGAGCGACATGCTTCGCGGCGAATGGACCGATCCACTGCTGGGCCGCGTTCGGTTCGGCGAGTACGGCGAGCGGTGGATCGCCGAGCACCCGCTCGGGGCGCGCACCCGTGAGGAGTACCAGAGCCTGTGGCGGCACCACGTCGCACCGTTCCTCGGGCACGTCGAGCTGGCGGAGCTGTCCACCGGGACCATCAGGACGTGGCGAGCAACGCTCCTGCGCGAGGGGCGTTCCGAGGACCGGACAGCCAAGGCGTACCGGCTCGTACGCGCGATCTTGACCACGGCGGTGGATGACGGCCGCATCAAGCGCAATCCGTGCCGGATCAAGGGGGCAGGCGAGCACCGGACGGCCGAGCGCCCAACGGCCACCGTCACGCAGGTCTATGCGCTCGCGAACCGCATGCCAGGTCGGTACCGCGTGCTCGTTCTGGCAGCCGCGTTCACCGGGCTCCGCTGGGGACAGCTGATCGCGCTTCGTCGCTGCGACGTCGACCTGATCTCCGGTGTGCTGCATGTCCGTCGGCGCCTTGCGCAGCTCAGCCGTGGAGGCATGCAAGAGGGTGCGCCGAAGTCGGCTGCGGATGTCCGAAACGTCGCGCTCCCCGAGTTCCTCGTCGACGAGCTGCGTTCACACCTCGCGGAGTATGCCGGAAACGGGCCGGAGGGCCTGGTGTTCCGCGAGGAGAAGGGGGCGATGCTGCGGCGGGGCAACTTCGGTCGGGTGGTGAAGTGGTCGGCGACGGTGACGGCGGCAGGACTCCCGGCCGGCTTCCACTTCCACGGCCTCCGGCACACGGGGAATCAGCTCGCCGTCAACGCCGGCGCAATCACGCGGGAGCTGATGCACCGGATGGGTCACGGTTCGATGCGTGCCGCGCTGATCTACCAGCACGCGACGCCCGAGAGGGACCGGCGGATCGCGGATGCGCTCGGGGCGCTCGTCGACGACAGCAGGGCAGGCACAGCGCACGAGGGCCAGGGCGGTGACGAGGACGACGACGGAGCCTCTGGTGTTCTGGTCCCCGTCGCCCAATAGCACGGGAATAGCAACGAACGGAGGTTGTCCCGGGTCTCGTGGAACTTGAGGTGGCGGTCCCCCGCCTGAGTCCTGCCGTGAGGTAGGTACTCGGGTGAACCGCCAAGAACACCAGAGGAAGGGGACCGCCGTGGCGTGCGGGCCCAGGGGCCGCCACAACCCCGAGCGGACCGCGGTGCGCCACGGGCACGGCGTCGGGTCGGTGACCCTGGGCGGTCGCCGCGTACCGGTCGAGCGGCCGCGGATACGTGCAGTCGACGGCTCGGGTGAACTGGCCGTGGCGTTGTATGAGCTGTTCTCCGACACCGAGGTCCTCGGGCGGTTGGCGCTGGAGCGGATGCTCGCCGGCCTGTCGACGCGCCGCTACCGGGTCGGGCTGGAGCCGGTCGGTGCGCGCACCGAGACGGCCGCGACGAGTACCTCGCGCTCAGCGGTGTCACGGCGGTTCGTCGCCCAGACCGAGACCGCCCTGGCCGAGTTGCTGGCCGCAGACCTGTCCGGGCTGGACCTGGTGGCGCTCATGATGGAAGGGGTGCACTTCGGGGAGCACACCTGCGTGGTCGCGCTCGGGATCGGCATCGACGGGACCAAGCACCCGTTGTCGCTGGTCGAGGGCTCGACGGAGAACGCCACCCTGGTCACCGACCTGATCGTCGGGCTGCGGGAGCGAGGCCTGGACGTGACTCGCCCGATCCTGGTGGTGCCCGACGGGTCGAAGGCGCTGCGGTCCTGGACGTGTTCGACCGCCCGGTGATCGCCCGCTGCCAGCTGCACAAGATCCGCAACGTGCAGGATCGGCTGCCCGAGAAGCTGCGCTCGGTCGTGGCCTCGCGGATGCGGCGGGCGTATCACGCCGACTCCGCCCTGGCCGCCGAGGCCGAACTGGGTGCGCTGGCCGCCGAGCTCGACCGCACCCATCCCGGCGCTGCGGCGAGCTTGCGCGAGGGCATGACCGAGACCCTGACCGTGCTCCGGCTTGGCATACCGCCCACGCTGGCTCGAACGCTGCGATCGACAAACGCGATCGAGTCGATGATCTCGATTTGCCGGACGCACGCGAGCAACGTCAAGCGCTGGCGCGACGGCACGATGGCGCTGCGCTGGTGCGCCGCCGGCATGGTCGAGGCCGGCAAGCAGTTCCGACGGGTCAACGGCCACCTACACCTGCGATCACTGCGCGACACGCTCGAGCGAGTCATTGAACCTGTCGGTGCGACCCGTCATGATCAGATCGTCGACGCAGCCTAATGATCACCGGACCGCCACCGAAGTTCCACGGAACTCGGGACATCCTCCACGAACGAGGACGGCCGCCTCTCCCATGATCGGGAGCAGCTGCCGTTGTCGCTGGTAGACAGCGTGGAGCGGGCGACGGGAATCGAACCCGCGTAGCCAGTTTGGAAGCTCAGGCCCATGATCAGTCGCGCGACCAGGCAAGACGCCGACCAGGCGAACCCTCGATGTCGCCGCCGTCCGTAACCGCAGTTGACCGCTTCGATCCCCTTGCTCGGGCACGCGAGGGGCACACGAAGGGCACGCAGTCCGCGCCGTTGAGGGCTCTACGCCGCGAACCTGGGACGGGACCCTCTGATCCGTGGCGCGCCATGATCGCAAGTCGACATGCCGTGGGCAAGGAGGAGTCGCAGTTGGTAGTTGTCGAAGCTGCGGAATCCATGGCCGGCGCGGCGGCTGGTCTCGATCAGCAGGTTGACCGCCTCGGTGGGGCCGTTGGAGGTGCTGGCGCGCTCGGTGTTGAAGTACGCGAGCAGTTCGGTGCGCCAGGCGCGCAGGGTGCGGCCGAGCCGGGCGACCTCCGGGACGGGACAGGACAGGGCGGCCGCGATGGCCTGTTCGGCGCGGTCCCGCCCGGTGGTGAAATCGTCGGTGGCGTAGGCGGCCATGACGTCTTGCGCGACGGCCCAGGCGGCGCTGACCTCACCGTTCGGGTCGCCGTTGGTGAGCCGAGCGGTCAGCCGGGCCCACGCCCGGCCGGTGAGCCGGTCGGCGCGACGGCGCAGCAGCCGCCGGGCCCGGTAGAGCGGGTCATCTCGGTGGCCGCGCCGACCCAGGGTGTCGTGCTGGACGCGGCGGACCTCGTCGAGCGCGTCGAGAGCGAGCTTGCAGACGTGGAACGGGCCGAGCACCCGGGTCGCGGTGGGCATCTGGTCGGCCAGCGGTCGCATACCCGCGAAACGGATCAAGAGCGGCGGTGGTGATCTGGGCCTTCCAGGTCGCGGGGCGGGCGGCCAGCCAGGTCCGCAGCGCGGCGCCGGTGCGGCCGGGCACCAGGTCGAGCAGCCGCGCCGGCCGTCCCGGGGTGAGGTCGACGATGCCGGTGGCGTACTGAGCCGGCCGTCCGGCGCGGGCCCGCTGCCAGGCGTGCTCGTCGACCCCGATCGCGGTCACCTCGTCCAGCCGGGCCGGGTCGTCGACCTGCGGGCGGCCCAGCGCGCGGACCTGCCGCATGATCGTGTGCCAGGACACCCCGAACCCGCGGGCCTGGCGGGCCACTGTCGCGCCCGTGCGGACCGCGTCGACGCTCGCCGCGGCGGCCCGCGCGGTGAGCGCCGCCCGCGGCGGGATCGCCTCGTGCCGCTCGGTCCAGGTCCGCTTCGGACACAGCTGGTGCCGGCACTGCCAGACCCGCTTGACCAGCACAGCACCACCGGCCGCCCGGCGAGGGGCAGGTCGGCCACCCAGGTCGGGCGGCGGTCCTTCGGTGTCGCGACCGCCCCGCACTCCGGGCAGCCCACCAGGTCAGCGGTGGTGGTTTCGATCATCAGCTCGAGCTCGCCGCCGGCGTGGGCCGCGGCAAGCACCTCGAACCCGTCCAACCCGAACAGCGCCGCCGTCACCCTCCCAGCTTCATGACGGAGAACCCCATTGATCTAGGTGATCAACCGTCCGGCAGGTTGTTGGTTCGAGTCCGACCGAGGGAGCAACACCCCAGGTCGCAGGCCCGGGGCTTTGTGTTGCAGGGCCTTCCACAAACTCTTCCGGTAGCGCCTGCGCTGACCGAACTCCGACCGGGCACCGGGTTCTGGGACTGCGGACAGTTCGTCAGACGCGCTGCGCGGTCAACCGCCATAGCCACCAGACCGCGACGTATCCGATCAGCGCTGCGAGGAAGGCCGCCCCCGCGCCCTTAGCGCCAGCGGACAGCACGTACTCGCTGAGGTCACCAGCCGCCAGACTCTCGGTTGCCGCCCATCCGCGCGCGATGTTCACCGCAGCCCCGGCGGCGGCGACCGACACGAACACGAACACGAGGCTGGAGCGGAAGCGGCGCGAAGCGTGCGGTCCGTCTGCGGTACCGGCAAGTAATCGGCGGCGCCATAGGAAGACCCCGATCACCACCAAACCGATCGCAGTGCTCCCGTGCTGTAACGCCCGGGCCCAGGTCATGTCACCGGTCACCTGGGAGCCGAGCCAGGCAAGGTCGCGCACGAGTACACCATCGCCGTCAGTGAACGAATCCCACAACAGGTGCGTCGCAATGCCCATTAATAGAGACACCAGTACCCACCCGCCGCAGACCAGCAACTCACGCAAGCCGGTGGGCCGCGCGTGAGCCTGCTCAGCCAATATAGGCAGGACAGGTATGAACGGTCGCCGCGCCATGACCAGCAACCCGAACAGCGCAAGTCCGTAGACCAGATCCACGGTCACCATCCCGCCCAGCGAGTGCGCGGTCGTGGCGTTCAGCAACGGCTCGTACCACGACTGCGCGCTGACCGGAATGCCCAGCGCGCCGACGAAGTACGCCATATCCGGCGCGATCGCACCAGCAACCAGCGCGGCTGCCCGCAGAGGTCGACGGAAAAGCGGCAACACGGCCGCAGGGTGCGACAACGTAAAGGGCATGCGGACCTCCGAGCGTAGACGTCGAGAATTAAAGCATCCCGGCCTCGTGGTCTTCGCAGGTCCCACGGGCAAGCCCCAGGGGCCTTCTTGCGGGGGGGTGTCTCTATGGGTTCGTCAAGCGGCTGCGAGCACCGGTTCGGGGCTGTTGGTGCTCGGCGGGGTGTAGGGACGGCGGTCGCGAAGCATTGCGTAGATGACGTCGGTGCGGCGGCGGGCCAGGCAGATCAGGACGGCGTTGTGCCGTTTGCCTTGGGCGCGTTTGCGGTCGCAGTAGGCGCGATCGACTCGTTCGAGAAGTCCCCACTTGAGTAACCATTCAGGTCTTGGGCCGGTGATCTTGCGGCGTGTCGGTGCGTGACCGGCCAGTCGTGGTGTGCTGATCATGTGCGGTGTCCGGGTCGGAGCCGCTGTCGCGTGAGGAGCTCCT
>NZ_JAHDTG010000150.1 GCF_018531475.1 Pseudonocardia mahuensis | reverse complement strand
CGGCGGCGACCGGGACCGCTCCGACGATGGTCTCCCGAGCGCTCGCCGCGGCGGCTGCCGCGACCACCGCGCAGCCACCCCGGCCCGGCGCGCCGGCCGGGTCGCAGCGCCGGGCCCGGCTCGGCTCGGCGCTGCTCACCATCGTGCTTCTCGCCGTCGCCGGAGCGGGCGTCGCGCTGGGCGCGTTTCTCCTCCACTCCGCCCCGACCGGCGCGGCATCGGTCACCGCCGAACCCGTCGGGTCTCCCGGAGAGCATCCCTTCGGGCCGACCGGTACCGGGGCGCCCCGGATCTCGCCGGCGACACCGCCGGGCGGGACCGTCACGGGCGACACGGCAGGTCTGTACGGCGCCACGCTGAGCACCGCCTGTGACACCGTGTCCATGGCGATGTTCCTGCAGCAGCATCCGGACCGGGCTGCGGCGTGGGCCGCGGCGCAGGGAATCGAGCCCGCCCGGATCCCGCAGCTCCTCGAGGGCCTCACCCCCGTGACGCTGCGCGCCGACACGGCCGTCACCAATCACGGATTCGCCGACGGCCGCGCGACGCAGTTCCAGTCGGTGCTGCAGGCCGGCACGGCCGTGCTGATCGACGACCGCGGCATGCCGCGGGTGCGGTGCACCTGCGGCAACCCCCTCAGACCTCCGACACCGCGGGCGGCGGCGCGTTACACGGGCTCCATGTGGCCGGGGTTCTCGGACCGGGCGGTCACGGTCGTCGCGCCCGCGCCGGCCGCGATCCACGAGTTCCTGATCGTCGCGCCGACGACGAACGAGGTCCTCGCCCGGCCCCGGGCCACCGCGGGCGAGCAGGACCACCCGGCCGCTCCGGCGGCGACGGCCCACGTGCTGAGGATGTACCCGCCGTCCCCCCCGCCGACGTCCTCCCCGCCGTCGACGGCCGCCCCGAACCCTCGGCAGGTCACGCCGCAGGGCACCGGGCAGAGGTCGCCGTCACCGGCGTCGGATGACGAGACGGGGCGGTGGGGGGACCCCGATACGACGGCGACGCCGACCACGTGACCGGCGCTGGGCCGGAGGTGGCCGGGTCCTGGCAGGGCCGGCGTGACCCGGACGCGGACCGGGGACGGTCACCCCTCGCCGTATCGTCCCGGCTCAACGGGCCGGGCGGCGCCGGGGGGGATCGAAGCGTCGCAGCAGCAGCCCGACCAGGACGACCAGTAGCAGGGTCAGGCCGCCGAGCACCAGCGCATCCGCCACCAGGGTCACCGGCTCGTGCCGCAACAGCGGGTCGGTGTCGGAGGTCGGTACCCGGACCTGGTCGATGGTGACCGTGCCCATCCCGTACGCCCAGCGGGCCGGCACCGCCCAGGCCAGCTGCTCCAGCCCTGCTCTGCCCTCGAGCGGGAAGAGCCCGCCCGACACGACCAGCTGCAGCATGACCACCAGCACGAGCAGCGGCATCCCCCGGTCCGCGTTGCTGATCGCGGCGGAGATGACCAGCCCGAGCACCATCGAGGCGATGGTCACCGCGATCACCGCCGCCGCGACCTCCAGCTTCCCCGACGCGAGGAGCACCGGGTCGTCGGGGCCGGGCCTGCCCAGCATGGCCAGCGCGGCGAACACCATCGCCTGGACGGCGGTGACGAGTCCCAGCACGGTGAGCTTCGAGGCGAGGTACGCGATGCTGGACAGCCCGATCGCTCGTTCCCGCTGGTAGATCGCCCGCTCCTTGACCAGTTCCCGGATCGAGCTGGCCGTTCCCATCAGCGCCCCGCCCACGACCAGCACGAGCAGCAGCTGACCCGGCCGGGGACTGCCCGTCTGGACGGACAGCCCGTTCGGACTCGGCACCGCACGGGCCAGACCACTGAGCAGCACCGGCAGCAGCGCGAGGAAGACCAGGTACGCCCGGTCTGCGACCATGACGTCCAGCGTCCGGCGGCACAGGACCCGGTACTGGGTCGGCGCCGAACCGGTCCGCGGTGGGAACTGCGCCGGTCGGGCCCGCGCCGGTCGCTGCGGGGCGCGGCGGCGGTCGCGCCGATGGTGCTCCGAGTTCTGGAAGCGGGCGGTCCAGTCGACCGACTTCTCGCGGTCGAAGAGCAGGAACACGTCGGCGAGGTCGGTCACCTGGAAGTACCCCGGTGCGCCGTCCGGGGGCCCGTCGTAGGCCACCCGCCCCCCGGAGGCGAGGACGAGCAGCCGGTGGCACACGTCGAGGTTGGCGATGCTGTGCGTGACGACCACGACCGTCCGCCCGTCATCGGCGAGTGCCCGCAGGTTCTGCATCACCTGCTTGTCCAGGCCGGGGTCGAGGCCGGAGGTCGGTTCGTCGAGGAACAGCAGCGACGGCTGGGTCAGCAGCTCGAGCGCCACGCTCGTCCGCTTGCGCTGGCCGCCCGACAGGCTGTCGATGCGCTGGTGGGCCTGCTCGGTCAGCCCGATCTCGGCGAGGACCTCCCCGATGCGCCGCTCCCGGTCGGCAGCCGGGACGTCCGGGGGGAAGCGCAGCCGGGCCGCGTGCGACAGCGCACGACGCACCTTCAGCTGCGGATGCAGGATGTCGTCCTGCGGCACCAGGCCAATCCGCTGCCGCAGCTCGTCGTAGTCGGCACAGAGGTCCCGCCCGCCGTAACGGACCTCGCCGGAGTCGGCCGGCCGGGTCCCGCTGAGCGCGCCGAGCAGCGTCGACTTGCCCGAACCGCTGGGGCCGAGCACCGCCAGCAGCCGGCCGCCCGGCAGGTGGAACCCGACGGCGTCGAGCAGCCGCCGGCCCCCACGGGTCACGACCAGGTCGCGGGCCACGATGTCGACCTCGCCGCTGTCGACGTACTCCACGAGCCGATCGCCGGTGAGCTGGAACAGCGCGTGCCCGACACCGATCAGGTCGCCGTCGACGACCGCGGCGTCGGTGACGGCCCGCCCGCCGAGATAGGTGCCGTTGGCACTGCCAAGGTCACGGATCCGCCAGCCTGCCGCGCCGCGGTGCAGGACGGCGTGCCGGCGGGAGACGAGCAGGTCGTCGACCACGACGTCGTTGCCGGTCAGCCGTCCGATCGTCGTGCGGACCGCCGGGAGCTCGTGTACCCCCGACATGCGGGCGTGGGTCGGAGCCGGTGCAGCAGATGCGGATGCCGGTCCCGAGAACCGGACCGGTGCCATCGCGACCAGGACGCCTTCCGGATCCCCCAGACAGACGGCGGTGGGCCCGGTGACGAGCACCTGCTGCATCCGCCGCCCGTCCAGGAACAGCCCACTACAGCTGTGATCTGTGAGCAGCCACCCCGCGGCGGTGGGCTCGACGACCGCGTGCCGGCGGGTGACCTGCTCGTCCGCGATCTGCACACCGTCCGCGACGTCACGACCGATCGTGATCGACTCTCCGGGGGGCACCACCCAGCGTTGCCTGCCGACGCACACCTCGAGGGGGCTCGACGAGCGCCGGGCGACCGCCTCGTGCACCATCCCCACCCCCCGGGGTCCGGCCCCTCATGATGGCACGCGAGACCCTCCAGCAGAACGGCTCGCACGGGCCTCGATCTCCGCCCGCCGGGCCGCGCCGGCCGGCACCCCGCCGATCCCCCAGTCGTCCGGGTCGATCCGGATGATCCGCCCGCGCACGGCACCGCGCTCGACGCCCAGCACCTCGACGATGATGTCGGTGAACTCGGTGAGCAGGCGGTGCCGCTGCTCCGGCGGCCGGCCCTCCAGCACGAGCGCGGTGAAGTACGGCGCCGGGGCCGCAGCGACGGACGCGGGCACGCCGGCGGTGACCCATTCCTGGGGCCCGTGCAGCGTGATCAGCGCCCGGACCCGCTCGATCGGGGAGTCGAGCACGTCGGCATAGCGGGCGCTGAGCTCGGTCAGCAGCCGCTCGTGCTGCTCGCGCGTGTGCTGGCCCTCGACGAGGTGGACGGTGACGATGGGCATGCCGGTCACGCTAGGCAGCGCGGGCGCCGCCGCCAACGGACCTGTTCCCCGCAGGAGAATGCCCGGTCAGGCCGGCGGAGCCTGCTCCACGATCACCGGCCGGGTGCGCTCCCAGTCCAGGAAGCGCTGCGTCTCGACCAAGAACGCGCCACCGAGCCAGAGCGCGACGACCGCGTCGTCGGCCAGCCCGAGCAGGGCGAGGAACGCCTCCGGCACCACGTCGACCGGTGAGACGAGGTAGGCGACAGCGAGCACCAACAGGGCCAGCCGGCCCCGGGTCAGCTCCGGGTAGCGGCCGCTCGCCGCACCGCCGAGCATCCGCGGCAGCGCACGCAGCCGATCTCCGAGACCGGGCGCGCCCGGACGGCGGCCCTGTATGACGGCCCGCCACAGGGCACGGAACGCCGCGAGGCGGCGGGGGCTGAATGTCGCAGTCACGTCATCTCTCAACGGCTGCGGTGGTGGCCGCGTTCCCGCTCAGCGGATCGTCCGACGACCGGACCTGCTGGTCAACGCGGAGTAGGCGGCCGCCCCGAGGAACACGAGGCCGCCGATGACCACCGCCCAGGTCAGGAACTCGAAGACCGCGCCGATCAGTGAGAACGCGATCCACACGAGGAGTACAACCCCCAGCACCTTCAGCATATCGGTCCTCTCCCCCCGGTCGATCTCGGCCACGGCCACCAGTCTCCACCCAGAGGACGAATCAGCGCATCAGGATGTTCCCGGACCCGGGCAAGGGGTTGCCCTCACACGGTCATCGCGAGCGGGTCGTCGGGTCAGGGCCCTCGCGACCCCGCGGCCGCTCGGCGAGCAGCGCCTGCAGCCGGGCGAGCGCCGGGAGGGCCGCGACGAGCGCCTCGCGGTCCGTGGCGTCGAGGCGGCCGAGCACCTCCCCCAGCACCTCGGCCCGGTGCACGGCCCACGCGTCGAGCCGCGCCCGGGTCTCCGCGGTCAGGTGCAGGCTCGCGCGGCGCCGGTCGCCGTCACCGCGGCGCCGCTCGAGCAGGCCGGCATCGACGAGGGAGCGGACCCGCGTCGAGACGGTGTTCGGGGCGACCCGCAACACGTCGGCCGCCCCGGCGACGGTGATCCCCGGGTGGCGTTCCACGACGCGTAGCAGGTCCACGTCCGCCGGGGGTAGCCCGGGCGCGGGCAGGTCGGCCCGCACCGCGGCCCGGATCAGCCGGAAGAAGGGGCCCAGCGCCCCGGGCAGGGCCGACACGAGCGGGTCGTCGGGAGGGAGCGGAGCGGACATCGTCCGGCGAGTGTGCCCCAGGTCGGCCGCGGCGCGTCCGACCCGGGCGCGTCGGCGCGTCAGCCGGCGGCGGCCGCCCGCTCGATGTCCTCGACGACGGTCCGGGCGGCGATCGGCCCGGAACTGCTGCTCCACACCCCGCCGTCGACGCTGGTCACCGCACCCGCCTGCGCGGCCTTGAGGCGGGTGAACGCCGGCTGCTGCTGCGCGGCCTCCAGCGCGTCGCGGCCCTCGGCGTTCAGGCTGGCGATGAAGATCCGGTCGGCGTCGACCTGGGTGAGGTTCTCCAGCGACAGTGGATCGCTGTGCGGGGCGCCACCGAGGGTGGCGGCCGGCTGCACCGGGGCGGCGCCGCCGGCGCTCAGCAGCGTGCCGGGCATCAGTCCCGCGTTCATCACGACCGGGCCGGCCGGCATCCAGCGCAGGACCGCGAACGTGCCGTCCTGCTGCACCGCGGCGGCCCGGCGCTCGATCTCGGTGAGCTGCCGGTCGAGTTCCTCGGACTGTCCGAGCGCGGCCGCGTAGGTGCGCAGCGGCTCCCGCCACGCGTTCATCGCCGCCGCCGCGGGCGCCACCGTCGGAGCGATCTTCGACAGGGCGTCGTACTGCTCCCGCGTGGTGTTCGTGCCGGCCAGGACGAGGTCGGGCTCCGCGGCGAGCACCTCCTCCACGTTGGGCTCGTTGACCGTCCCGACGACCGGGACCGATGCCGCCTGCTCGCCGAGGTAGGCGGGCGGTGCCGTGCCGCCGCGGCTCGCCGTGGTGCCCACGGGCACGACCCCGAGTGCGAGCGCGGTGTCCAGTGCCGGCTCGCCGAGCGCCACGACCCGCTGTGGCGCGGCGGGCACCGCGATGTCCCCGAACGCCGTCGCCACGGTGCGGGTCTCCGCCGCGGCCTCCGGGCCCGCATCGGTCGCACCGGCGCCGCCGCAGGCCGTCAGCAGCAACGTGGCCGCGGCCAGCAGCCCGCCGACGGCGGCCGAGCGGCCGCGAGCGGAGCGTGTCCTCATGGCGTGTCCTTCCTCATGTTCCGGAAAACCTCGGATGCAGAGGTAAAGTCAGGCTCGCCTAATTGTCAAGAACGACGAGCCCGAGGAGACGCGTGGAGACCGACGCACTGCTCCGCCGGGGCCTGCTCCCTGCTGCCCTGCTGCTGGCCGCGGCGATGCTGGCCAGCCTGGCCCTCGGGGCCGGTGACGTGACCCCGGCCCGCGCGCTGCGTGTGCTGCTCGGCACCGGCGACCCCGATGCGGTGTTCACCGTCGGCTCGCTCCGCTGGCCCCGCACGGTCGTCGCGGTACTGGTCGGCGCCGCGCTCGGCGTGGCCGGCGCGCTCCTGCAGGCGGTGGCCCGCAACCCGCTCGCCGAGCCCGGCCTGCTCGGAGTCAGCGCCGGGGCGTCGTTCGCGGTGGTCGTCGCGATCGCCGCCGGGGCGTCCGCCGCGACGCTCGGGCCCGGCGTCGCCGTGGCGGGGGCCGGAGCGGGCT
>NZ_JAHDTG010000149.1 GCF_018531475.1 Pseudonocardia mahuensis | reverse complement strand
AAGATCTCCGTCGCCCCTGGGAGAAACCCACCCCGCCCGACCGACTGACACCAGCGCGGGTCCGCCGCGCATTCCGGAACATCCGCGGGCGGACCGCCCTCCCGGCCCGCGCACCCAAACCCACCAGACCAGGGCCCGGACGCCCACCCGGCTCCCGCAACCGACAGCCCGCACCCTGCTACGAAGTCGGGAAAACCGTCAAACGCGACCGCACCATCACCGCCCGCCAACAGCGAACAGGTTAAAGATCAAGCTCAGATCCCCTCTCCTGTAGCCACATCTCGAGTAGTGCTACCTGCCACAACGCGTTGGAACCCAGATTGGTCCGATGAGTGTTCGGATCCGCCAGCATCCGGTCCAGCCAGTCGCCGCGGACGAGCCCTCGGGCCTTGACCACCGGATCGGTGACCGCGTCCCGGACCCGGTCCAGGAACGGACCCTCCAGATGTCGGATCGCCGGCACCGGGAAGTAGCCCTTCGGGCGGTCGATGATGCCGTCGGGCACCACACCGCGGGCCGCTTCCTTGAGTACCCCCTTGCCGCCGTGCGCCAGTTTGAGCTCGGGTGGGCACGCGGCGGCGAGCTCCACCAGTTCGTGGTCCAGGAACGGGACGCGTGCCTCCAGTCCCCAGGCCATCGTCATGTTGTCGACCCGCTTGACCGGATCGTCCACGAGCATGACGGTACTGTCCAGACGCAGGGCTGCATCCACGGTGTCCTGCGCCCCCGGGGCGCCGAAGTGCTCGGCGATGAAGGCCCGGCTCGGGTCGTGCCCGAGCATCCGGTCCGGTTCCAGGATCTCGGCCATCTGCGCGTGCGTCCGGTCGGTGAACACCCGGGCGTAGGCCTCGACGGCGCGGTCCCGCGCCACGTCGGCGAGCGGCGGGTACCAGTCGTAGCCGGCGAACACCTCGTCGGCGCCTTGACCGGACTGGACCACGGTGACCGATCTGGCGACCTCCTCGGACAGCAGGTGGAACGCGACGCAGTCGTGGCTGACCATCGGCTCGGCCATCGCGGCGATCGCCCGGTCGACGGCGGGCAGCATCCTGGCCGGGTCGACGAGGATCTGCTGGTGGTCGGTGCCGAAATGCTCCGCGACCAGACCGGAGTAGGCGAACTCGTCCCCGGACTCGCCGCCGGCGGCGTGGAAGCCGACGCTGAACGTCTGCAGCCCGGTCTGGCCTTCCACGGCCAGCAGCGCCACGACCAGCGACGAGTCGAGCCCGCCGGACAGCAGCACCCCCACCGGGACGTCGGCCACCATGCGGCGCCGCACCGCGACCTGCAGCGACTCGAGCACCGCGTCGCGCCAGTCCGCTGCGGTCCAACCGGCGAACTCGGGGCGGCGCACGTGCGACGGGCGCCAGTAGACGTGGTCGGTGGCCCGCCCGTCCGGCTGGATCGTGCGCACCGTCGCCGGGGGCAGCTTGCGGACTCCGGTCAGGATCGTGCGCGGCGCCGGGACGACCGAGTGGAACGTCATGTAGTGGTGCAGCGCCACCGGGTCGATGCTCGTGTCGACGCCGCCGCCGGCCAGCAGCGCGGGCAGCGACGAGGCGAACCGCAGCCGGCCCGGCTCCTCGGCGAGGTACAGCGGCTTGACGCCGAGCCGGTCGCGGCCCAGGGTGAGCACGCCGGTGTCACGCTCGGCGACGGCGAAGGCGAACATGCCCAGGAAGTGGTCGACGCAGTCGACGCCCCACCGGTGGTAGGCCTTGAGCAGCGTCTCGGTGTCGGAGTCGGAGAAGAACCGGTAGCCGTGGCCTTCCAGCTCGGTGCGCAGCTCCCGGTAGTTGTAGATGCAGCCGTTGAACACCGCGGTGAGGCCGAGCTGCGGGTCGGCCATCGGCTGGGCGCCGCGCTCGGACAGGTCGATGATCTTCAGCCGGCGATGGCCGAGGGCGATCGGGCCGGTCGCGTGCACGCCGTGCCCGTCCGGGCCGCGGGGCTGCATCGCGTCGGTGATCCGGGCGAGCGCCGCCACATCGGCCGCCCGCCCGTCGAAACGCACCTCCCCGGCGATACCGCACATGGCGCCTCCCTCCCGTCACCGTCGCCGTCATCTCAGGATCCAGGTGTCCTTGGCGCCCCCGCCGCGCGAGGAGTTCACGACCATGCTGCCCGCGGGCGCGACCCGGCTCAGGGCGGCCGGGGCGACCTCCACGTGCGTGGTGTCCCCGTGCCGGGACTGCAGGACGAACGCGCGGAGGTCGACAGTGCGGGGCTCGAGCTTGCCGTCGGCGAAAGTCGGGTGGGTTGACAGCTTCACCATGTCCTGCGCGACCCAGCCCGCCGGTTCGGCCCGGACGGCGTCGGCCAGCTCGGCCAGCTCACGGCGCCCGGCGTGCGGACCGATCACGATTCCTCGCCCTCCGTAACCGTCGACGGGCTTGAGCACGAGCTCGTCGAGCCGGTCGAGAACCTCGGTGAGCCGGTCGGGATCGGTGCACGGATGCGTCGGCACGCCGGACAGCAACACCGGCTCGTTCAGGTAGTACGCGATCATCTCCGGGACGTAGGCGTAGACGAGCTTGTCGTCGGCGACGCCGTTGCCCAGCGCGTTGAGCAGCGCGACCCGGCCCTGGGCGGCGGCGTTGACCAGCGCCCGGCCGACGGGCCGTAGGTCGGCCCCGGTGGCCTCCAGCAGGGCCTGCTCGTCGAGCCGCCGGTACAACGCGGACAGCCGCCGCCGGGCGCCGTCACCGACGAGGTACACGCCGTCCTCGGTGACCTGCAGGTCGCGCGGGGTGACCAGCGGGACGCCCATCCGGTCGGCCAGCAACCGGTGCTCGAAGAACGCCGCGTCGCGGGGGCCGGCCGACAGCAGCGCCGCCTCGTCGGCGCCGGCGGCGTCGGCCATCTCGTCGCTGACCCCGGAGAGCAGGGCCGCCCGCATCCGGGCGGGCACTCCCTCCAGCGGGACCACCCCCGCCGGCGGCTCGAGGTCGGGCATGACGCTGCGCACCAGCCGCCTGCTCATGATCGAGTAACCGATACCCGACGGCACCCGGAGGTTGTCCTCGAGTACCAGCCAGCGGTCGGCACAGTCGCGGACCAGGTCGATCCCACCGACAGCCACCCGCAGTGCGTCGGCGGGCAGCAGCCGGCCGAGCCGGGACCAGCCGGGGGAGTCCTCCACCACGTTCGCCGGGATGACGCGATCCCCGACGATCCGCTGCTTGCCGTACACATCGCGCAGGAACGCCTCCAGGGCCCGGACCCGTTGCGTGAGCCCGGCTTCGAGGGTCACCCAGTCCTCGGCGGTCACGATGCGGGGCACCAGATCGAGCGGGAACAGCCGGTTGGGCTCGTCGTCGGCGGCCCGGAAGGTGACCCCGCGGGCGCGCTGCTCGGTGCGCAGCGCGGACTCCGCTGCGACCATCCCGCGCGGGCCCAGCCGGTCCAGCGTGCGGAACATCCAGCCGTAGTGCGGCAGCACGGTGCCGGTGGCGCCGACCGCTTCGTCGAACGCGGTGGGGTGGTAGCCCGACAACAGATCGGGGGCGATCGGGACGGTGGTGGGGAGATCCTGGCGGACCAGCTCGCCCCGGGTGTACGCCAGCAGCGCGTCGACAACGTCGGCGAGCTCGCCACGGCGGCCGAACGCGCGGCGTTGCAGGGCCGCCCCGCTGCCCCGGGCCAGCGTCGCCTGCGACAGCGCGAGCACCTGCTCCCAGTCACCGAGCGCCTCGAGTTGTGGGCGCAGGTGGTCCACCAGCTTCCCGACCAGCAGGGGCGGAGCGACCAGCACCGGGCCGACCAGGTCCACCAGGTCGCCCTCCAGGCCGGAGCGGGCGGCGCGCCAGCTGGCCGCGCGGAGCAGTTCGTGACGGTGCCGGGGCGGGGGACGCCCGGCGGCGATCTCCTCGCAGGCCCGGGTGGCCAGCGCGCGGAACAGGCCCGCGATGAGCACGACGTCGTCGACCTCGGGGCACGCGTCGCAGACCCGCAGCTCGACCGTGGGCAGGTGCGCGCTGGGCCGGATGTCGAAATAGACCATGCCGGGGTCGCTGATCGTCCCGGAGGCGATGAGCTCGGCGACCATCTCGTCGTAGTCGGCGGCGCTGCGCACCGATCCGGGCGGGCCGGCCGTGGGCCAGCGCTGCCAGATCATGCTGCGGTAGCTGGCGTAGCCGGAGTCGCGGCCGCGCCAGTACGGGGAGCTGGCGCTCAGCGCGAGCAGCGTGGGCAGGTACGGCGCGCACCGCCGGACCACATCGACGGCGATGTCCCGGTCGGGCACGTCGACGTGCACCTGGGCCCCGCAGATGTGCTGCTCGCGGACCAGCAACTGGTACTCGTGCTGCATCCGCTCGTAGCGGGCGCCCGCCGAGATGTCGTCGCCGGACAGGTCGACCAGCGGCACCGTGCCCGCCGCGACCACGCCCAGCCCGAGTGGTTCGCCGACGTCGTGCAGGGCCGCGCGGAGCCGTCTCAGGTGCCCACGCAGCTCGTCGAGCGTCGTGCAGGGCGGGGTGTTGGTCTCGACGAGCGAGCGCTGCAACTCGGGCGCGAACTCGGCGCCGTCGAGCCGGCCCAGCAGCGCGTCGACCTCGGGGGCCGAGTGGCGGGTCTCCAGATCGACGACGTGGAACTCCTCCTCGACGCCGATGAGAGGGGGACCGGGGCCACTCATACGGATGACGCTAGGGGCTCGGGTGTTACGGCTGGTTTTCCTGCGTGTCACCTGGCGACGAACGGCGGGCAGGCCGAGGGCCGTTCGGCGGCCGGGGTGGCGGCCATCAGGCGGCGCAGGTGGCCTCGAAGAACTTCCGCTCGAGGTCGACGGTGTGGGTGAAATGGGCCGTGACGGCCTGGCGGTGTGGGGTGCCGAGGTCAGCGGTGGCCTTGTCGAACTCGGTGCGCAGGAAGCCGACCCATTCCTCGAACGCCGGTCCGCGGTGCAGCTCGATCCACTCGCGCGCGATGGGGTCGACGGGGAGATCCGCGCCGGGGCGGGTGGCCCAGTCGAGATAGAGCCACTCGGCGACCAGCAGCACCGCGAGCTGATCGGGGTAGCGGCCGTTCTCGCGGACATCGTCCATGTGCGCGATGAAGCCCGCCGTGGGCGGCAGCAGTTCGGGGCGCGTGCGATCGGCCGCGGGCACGTCGAGCGCATCGAACGCGCGGGCGAAGAAGTCGTTCTCCGGCCCGGCGACAAGACCGAGCTGACGGGCGAGCCGCAGCCGCGGCTCACCGCGGCCGGACCCGGCGATCGCCGCGCCGAGCAGCGCGACGAACGAGTCGAGGAACTGGTTGTCCTGCACCAGGTAGCGGGTGAGCACGTCGCGGGGCAGCGTGCCCTGCCACAACTCGTCGACGAACCGATGTCCGACCGCCGCGTCCCAGACCGTTGCGGTCGACGCCCGGAGCTCCTCGCTGAAAGTCACGTACCGCACCGTAGGCGGGCACGCTGAGCCCCGGCCCCTCGGCGCCCGCCCCGCTTCCCCGCGGGCCGCCGCAATCCCCGCGAGTCGGGGTTCTTCCGTGGGCGAGTCGTGCGCCCCCGCCCCGCGAGTCGCCCTCTTTTCGAGAGTGAGTCGCGCGTTTCAAGGGGGCGAGTCGGCAGTTCGGGGAGGCGAACGGTGCGTCCGCATGGGAGAAGTTGGGCGTCCGGCGCGGCGAGTGGCGCCTCAGCGCGGCGAATCGTGCGTCGCCGGACAGCGAGCCACGCCTTGCCACTTCCGAACCGGCCCCTTCGGCGCAGCGAGTTGGGGTTCCCGGCGGTGGGCTGTGCGCTCAGCCGGGCCACCGCACCCCGGGATAGGGGGATCGGGCCTGCGCTGCCGCCCCGTCGAGCTCACCGGCCGCGACCGCGGCGTACAGCCCGGCGATCTCGGCGAGCGCGTCGCGCTGTTCCGCGACGTCGTGCACGCTCATCGGCTCCCCGTGCCCCGGGACCACGACGC
Source organism: Pseudonocardia mahuensis (assembly GCF_018531475.1). GTDB lineage: Bacteria > Actinomycetota > Actinomycetes > Mycobacteriales > Pseudonocardiaceae > Pseudonocardia. The sequence goes on along the minus strand of NZ_JAHDTG010000149.1, from coordinate 933 downwards.
GCGGCCTCAACGCGAGCAGCGCGGTGACCGTATGCGGCCACTCCTGCGGGAACGCGTCGCCGAAGTCCGGTGGGGCGCCCTGCTCGGCCAGGTCGCCGGCGAACACGACGGCCGCGTCGGCCACATGCACGACGACGTCGTGGTCGGTGTGGCCGCGCCCGAGGTGGCGCAGCTCGACCGTGCGGCCGCCGAGGTCGAGGGCCGACACCGGGTCGACGGCGTGGTCGGGCAACGGCGGACTGGTCCTGGCGAGCGCGTCGGCCGTGCTGGGGTCGCCGTGCTCGCGGTAGTAGGCGGCCCACTCGGTGCGCTGCGCGTCGGCGGTGGCGGCGATCGAGGTGCGGCAGGCGGCGTGGGCGTGCACCGGGCAGGGCAGGAAGGCCGTGGTGCCGAAGCAATGGTCGAAGTGTGCATGGGTGAGGACGACCTCCACCGGCAGCGTGGTCACGGCGCGGACGGCCGCAGCCAACTCGGCGCCCTGCCGCTCATCACCCCGGGTGTCGATGACGAGCGCGCGATCGGAACCCAGCACGAGGCCGGTGGTCAGGTCCAGCTCGGCGTGCCGGCGCACCAGCACCCCGTCACCGACCTCGACCCAGCGCCCCTCGGGCTCGCGCACGCCACCATCCTGCCGCTCGGCCCGCGTTTCGGAGCAACCCCCGCAGCGCCACCACGGAGATCTCGCGCCTCGTGGACGGGAGTACCGAGACTCGCGCACCTGAAAGCGTCGGCACGCGCACGGAGAGACACCGACTCGCGCGTCCGGAAGCCGCGACTCGCGCGCGGAAGAACGGCGACTCGCGGGGAGGGGTCATCCCTGAAGGAGCGGGGCCGGTCAACCCTCTGTTCTTGTGGTTGATGTTCTTCGCTGCTGGTTGTGGGCGCGTCGAAGTGGCGGCGGGGGTCAAGGAGCGCCCGTGAGGGCGCCCGCGT
>NZ_JAHDTG010000148.1 GCF_018531475.1 Pseudonocardia mahuensis | reverse complement strand
CAGGCCACGCCCCGGCCCGGTGCGAGCAGCAGCGCCACCACCGCGAGCGCGAACCCGGCCAGCACGACCACCGGGCCGGTCGGCAGCTCGGCGCGGGTCGCGGCCAGGGTGCCGGCCGCCGCGACCGCCGCGCCGACGACCCCGGCCAGCGGCAGCACCCGGGCGAACCGGTCGACGAGCTGGCGGGCGGTGACCGTGGGGATGACCAGCATCGCGACCATCAGGATGGCCCCCACGAGCCGGACGCCGATCACCACGGCGACCACGAGCAGCCCGGTCATGAGCGTCTCCAGCGCGCGCACCGGCAGGCCGATCGCGCCCGCGTAGGCCGGGTCGAACAGCGTCGTCGTCAGCGCCCGCCTGCCGACGCCCACCACCAGCAACGCGGCGGCGCCCAGCGCGGCCATCACGGCGACGTCGCGCTCCAGGAGCCCGGCGGCCTGGCCGAACAGGTAGCGCTCGAGACCGGCCTGGTCGGCGTCGTCGGTGCTCGCGATGTGGGTGAGCAGCACGACGCCGAGGGAGAAGAAGCCCGAGAGCACGACGCCGATCGCCGCGTCCGGGCGGATCCGCCCGGCGCGCTCGATACCGACCATGAGAAGCGCGGCCACGAGCCCGGCGACGGCCGCACCGAGCAGCAGTCCGGGCACGTCCTTGACCCCGGCCACGAGGAACGCGACGCACACTCCCGGCAGCGTCGAGTGCGCGATCGCGTCGCCGACCAGGCTTCGCCTGCGCAGCACCGCGAACGCGCCGAGCACCCCGCTGGTCACGCCGAGCACGATCGCGCCGAACACCACGACCGTGTCGGTGTAGGGCAGGCCGAGCAGCGTGCTCAGCCGGTCCACGCCGCGACCTCGTCGGCCCGCTCGGCCCCGGCGCCGGCCCCGTAGGCGGCGCGCACCGCGTCGTCGGTGAGGACCTCCGCGGTCGGTCCGCAACCCAGCGCGCGCACGTTGAGCAGCAGGGTCCAGTCGAACGCGGCCCGGACCTGCGCGATGTCGTGGTGCACGACGATCACCGAGCCACCGGCGTCGCGCAGCTCGCCGAGCAGCCCCAGCAGGTCGGCCTGGGTCCGGGCGTCGATGCCGGCGAACGGCTCGTCCATCAGCAGCACCGGGGCCTGCTGGGCCAGCGCGCGGGCGAGGAACACCCGCTGGCGCTGGCCGCCGGAGAGCTGCCCGATCTGACGGCGCCCGAACGCGGCCATCCCGACCCGGTCCAGGCACTCGGCGGCGATCCGCCGGTCGTGCCGGCCGACCCTGCGGAACCAGCCGACGGATCGGTAGCGGCCCATCTCGACCACCTCGCGCACGGTGATGGGGAAGTCCCAGTCCACCGACTCGCGCTGCGGGACGTAGGCCACCCGGTCGCGGGCAGCCGCGCTGTCCGCCCCGGCCACCAGCACGCGGCCGGCGTCGGCGGGGACGAGGCCCAGCGCGGCCTTCAACAGGGTCGACTTGCCCGCGCCGTTCGGGCCGACGATCGCACTGAGGACACCGGTGGGGAAGCGGGCGTCGACCTCCCAGAGCACCGGGGCGGCGCGGTAGGATACGGTCAGCGCCCGCACCTCGAGTGCTGCGATGTCGTCGAGTGCGGTGATCGTGGGCGCGGTCGCCCGGTCCCTGCGGCTCGGCATCAGCATCCCGGTCAGCCCCCCTGTGTGGCGGTGGTGGCACTCAACGAGTCGGCGATCCGTCCGGCGTTGGCCCGCAGCATCCCGGCGTAGCTGCCCTCGGGTGTGTCCGGAGCCCCAGCGGCATCGGTGAACAGTTCGCCGCCGACCCGGGCCTGCTGACCGCGCCGGGCGGCCGCGGCGAGCAGCGCGTCGATGGTCTGCCGCGGGACGCTGGTCTCCACGAACACGGCCGGGACGGCGCGGCTCGCGAGCAGATCGGCGACGCGCTCGACGTCGGCGGTGGTGGCCTCGGCGGCGGTCGAGATGCCCTGGATGGCGGCGACCTCGATGCCGTAGCGCCGCCCGAAGTAGGCGAACGCGTCGTGCGAGGTGACGAGCAGCCGCCGCCCGGGTGGGATCGCCTCGATCCGGGTGCGGACCTCGGTGTCGAGCGCGCGCAGTTCGGTGCGGTAGGCGTCCAGGTTCCGCCGGTAGGTCGCGGCGTGCTGCGGGTCGCGCTCGCTCAGGGCCGCGGCGATCGTGGCACTGACCTGCTCCCAGAGCGTGACGTCGAACCAGATGTGCGGGTCGTACTGCCCGGGCGCGCCGCCGGGGGCGGGGAGCAGCGCCTCACGGGGGATGCCGTCGGTGACGGCCGTGGTGGTCTGCCGTTGGGCGAGGTCGGCGAGCAGGTCGGCCATCTTGCCCTCGAGTCCGAGACCGCCGTAGAAGACGATGTCGGCGTCGCGCAGCGCGCGGACGTCCTGGGCGCTGGCCCGGTAGAGGTGTGGGTCGACGCCCGGGCCCATCAGGCCGGTCACCTCCACCCGGTCGCCGCCGATCCGGCGGACCGTGTCGGTGATGAAGTTGGTGGTCGTGGTGACCCGCACGGCGCGGTCGCCGATCGGTGCGGTGTCGGCCGGCGGGCCGGTCGTGCAGCCGGCCAGCGCGAGCAGCGCGACCAGGGCGGCGAGAACGATGTGCGGTGATCTCGCCCTCACCGGGCCTCCCGGCCGTGCACCAGGCTGGTCAGTGGTTCACCCAGGGCGTGCGACCGGCCGTCGAGGCGGATCCAGAGCGGGCCGCCGAAGGACTGGCGCTCCTGCACCTCGAGGGTGATCCCGGGCCGGATGCCGAGCCCGGCGAGGTGGCGCAGGGCGGCGTCGTCGTGGTCGTAGACGCGCTCGACCACGAACCGACAGCCGACCGGCGCGGTGTCGAGCCGGGTGCCCCAGTGCTCCTCGTGCCCACCGCCGGGCAGCGGAATGGGGTCGCCGTGCGGGTCGCGCGCCGGGCGGTCCAGGATCTCGTCGATCCGGTCCAGCAGCCGGTCGGACACCGCGTGCTCGAGCAGGTCGGCCTCGGCGTGCACCTCGTCCCAGGGCAGCCCGAGCACCTCGGCGAGGAACGTCTCCAGCAGCCGGTGCCTGCGGACGATGGTCCGGGCGTGCTCGGCGCCGTGCCGGGTGAGCGTCGCGCGGTGGTCGGAGGTGCGGTCGACGAGCCCGTGTGCGGCGAGTCGTTTGAGCATGACCGACGCGGTCGGCGGGGTGACCCCCAGGGCCTGGGCGAGTGCGGAGGTGCTCACCGGTTCCCCCCGTCCGGACCGTACGAAGATCGTGCGCAGCGCGTCCTCCACCGCCGAGGTGTAGGTCAGCCCGCAGCAGGACGCCGAACGCACATCAGACATTAGGCGACTCTAACTCCCAGATGAGTCCATGCTAACTCGCATCACTGTAATGTTCCGCGCCGCGGTTGGGTGTCTCAATCTGAGAGCGGCGCGTCGCGGCCTAGGCTGAGGTCGTGCTGCCGCCGACGATCGCCTGGGTGGATGGCCGTATCGAGCTCGTCGACCAGACGGTCCTGCCCGCCCTGCGCGTGATCGCGGTGGGAACCGTCGAGGAGCTCGTCGACGCCATCCGCCGCCTGGTCGTGCGCGGTGCCCCGGCGCTGGGCGCCGCCGGAGCGCTCGGGGTGGCGCTGGCCGCGCGGACGCTCGAGGGCACGGAGCTCGCCGCTGCGGCGGCGAAACTTGCCGAGGCCCGGCCGACCGCGGTCAACCTGGGCCTCGGGGTGCAGCGGGCGCTCGCCGCCGCCGGCAAGGGACCGGACGGCGTGCTCGCGGCGGCGCTCGAGGTGCTGGCCGAGGACGTCGCCGCCTGCCACGCCATCGGCCGCCGGGGGGCCCGACTGCTCGGTGAACTGTGCGGGCCGGACCCGCTGCGGCTGCACACGCACTGCAACGCCGGCGCGCTCGCCTGCGTCGACTGGGGGACCGCACTCGGCGTGGTGCGCTCGCTGCACGGCGAGGGCCGGGTCCGGTACGTCGTCGCCGACGAGACCCGGCCGCTGCTGCAGGGCTCGCGCATCACCGCGGTCGAGCTGGCCGAGATGGGCGTCCCGCACCGCGTCGTCGTCGACGGGGCCGGCCCGTCGGTCATCGCGCGCGGGCTGGTGGACGCCGTCGTCGTCGGCGCCGACCGGGTCGCGGCCAACGGCGACGTCGCCAACAAGATCGGCACCTACCCGCTGGCGCTGGCGGCGACCAGGGCCGGCATCCCGTTCGTGGTGGCGGCACCGGAGTCCACGCTGGACCCCGCGACCCCCGACGGCACCGCGATCGAGATCGAGGAGCGGGCAGCCGAGGAGGTCCTGGTCGTCGGGGGCGTGCGCTTCACCCCGCCCGGCACCTCGGCCTGGAACCCGGCCTTCGACGTCACCCCCGCCGACCTCGTCACCGCGGTCGTGACCGAGAACCGGGTGTGGCGGCCCGGGGCGTGAGTGCGCCACCCCGGCGGGGAACCGCGAGCGGGTCCTTCCGGACGATGCTCGCCGCGACCGTATTCGGGTTCGCGGGTTACGCGCTGCTGCTGCCGGTGGTGCCGTTGTGGGCGGCGCGCGGCGGATCGGGGGAGCTCGGCGCCGGCGCCACCACCGGGGTCCTGATGCTGGCAACGGTGGCCACCCAGCTCGGGGTGCCGTGGCTGCTGGCCCGCTGGGGGTACCGGTTCGTGCTCGGTGCCGGGATGGTGCTGCTCGGCGCGCCCACCCCGCTGTTCGCGCTGTCCACCGACCTGGTCGCGGTGCTCGCCATCTCCGCGGTGCGCGGCGTGGGCTTCGGGATGCTCACCGTGGCGGGCAGCGCCCTCGTCGCCGAACTCGTGCCCCGGGCCGAGCACGGCCGCGCGGCCGCCCGCTACGGGTTCGCGGTCGGGGCTCCGCAGCTGGTGCTGCTGCCCGCGGGAGTGGCCGTGGCGGAGCGGCTCGGGTTCACCGTCGTGTTCGCGGTCGCCGGTGCAGCACCGCTGCTGGGCGCGTTGCTGGTCCCGTTGATCCGAGCGGAGCGCCACGACCGGCCCGGGGCCGAACCCGTCGCGCCCGCGGTGGCGGTGGCCGGGGAGCCGGGGGCAGGGCTGCGACGCCACGCCGTCGGCCCGGTGCTGGCCATGCTCACCTGCTCCACCGCGCAGGGCGGGCTGATCACTTTCCTGCCGCTGGCGGTCGCGAACCCGGGGCTGCTGGTCCCGCTCGCGTTGCTGGCCACCGGGTCCGGGGCGCTGCTGGGCCGGTGGCTCGCCGGGGAGCTGGTCGACCGGCGCGGGATGGGCGGCCGGCTGCTGGTGCCCGGGATGCTGCTGGCCGCCGCCGGGATGCTCGCCGAGCTGCTCGCGGTGGGTGGCGCCGGGGCGCCGGCGGCGACCGCGCTGGTGGGCGGTGCGGCTGCAGTCGGGGTCGGGTTCGGCGTCGTGCAGAACGACTCGTTGGTGGCGTTGTTCACCGCGGGCGGGGCGCAGCGCTACGGCACGGCGAGCGCGATCTGGAACATCGCCTACGACGCCGGCACCGGGGCCGGGGCGGTCGGGTTGGGCGCGGTGGCCGAACCGTACGGGTTCCGGACGGCGTTCGGGACCGCCGCGCTGCTGCTGGTGCTCGCCGTGCCGGCCGCCCGGCCTCGCCGCGGCTGATCCGGGTGCCGGAGCGTCGGCAGCCGCTCAGGTGTCCACGATGAGCTGCTCGGGCGTTCAGCGGCCATGTTTCAGGACGGCAGCGGGTTGATCGCCACGTTTGCGATCTTCGCCATCGCCTACCTCGTCCGGCCGTTCGGAGGACTGGTGCTCGGGCCACTGGGCGACCGGATCGGGCGCAAGCGGGTGCTCGCGTTGACGATCATCATGATGTCCGCGGCGACCTTCGCGATCGGGTTGCTGGCGACCTACGCCCAGATCGGGATCCTGGCTCCGATCCTGCTGCTGGTGGCCCGCCTCGTCCAGGGCTTCGCCACCGGCGGCGAGTACGGCGGAGCGGCGGCGTTCATCGCGGAGTACGCCCCGGACCGCCGACGCGGCTTCTACTGCAGCTTCCTGGAGTTCAGCACGCTGGGCGGATTCGTGCTGGCGGCCGGCATGGAGACCACCCTGCAGCTGACCCTGCCCCCGGACGCGATGGAGACCTGGGGCTGGCGGGTTCCGTTCCTGGTCGCCGGACCGCTCGGGCTGGTCGGGCTCTACCTGCGCTCGAAGCTGGAGGACACGCCGGCGTTTCAGCAGCTCGAGAGCGACGACGACGTGTCGGAGGCGCCGCTGCGGGAGCTCCTGACCCGGCACTGGTGCCCGATCCTGCTCGTCATGGGCCTGGTGCTGTTCTACAACGTGGCCGACTACACGGTGCTGTTCTAACATGCCGACGTATCTGGAGGTCGTGGTGGGGCTCGGCCCCACCACCGCCCTGCTGTCGGTGCTCGGCATGATGCTCGTGGTGCCGGTGGGTGCGCTGTCCGACCGGAGCGGCCGCAAACCCCTGCTGGTGACCCCGTGTGTCGGGTTCATCCTGCTGTCCTACCCGGCGCTTCTGCTCATGATCCGTGGTTCGATCATCACGGTCGTGCTCGGCCTGATGATTCTCGGGCTGCTGCTGGTGATGCTGCTCGGGACGATGTCGGCGACGCTGCCCGCCCTGTTCGACACCAAGGTCCGCTACGGCGGGTTCTCGATCGGCTACAACCTGTCGAGGTCGATCTTCGGCGGCACCGCCCCGCTGATCCTGACGTTCCTGGTCGAGGAGACGGGCAACGCGACCGTGCCCGGCCTCTACATCGCCCTCGCGGCGCTGATCTCGCTCGGGCCGGTGCTGCGGATCCGGGAGAGCGCGCGGCGACCGCTCGAGGGGGCGGCGCCCACGGTGCTGCGCGCGGGGCCCCCGACGACCTGACCGGCGCCCCGCCCGGAGGACGGGGCGCCGGTCAGGTCTGAGTGAGCGTTTTGGAACTCGGGGCCGTGGTGTGTTGATCACGATGTGGGCGTGTTCGTCGTGTCTTCCCCGATCATGAGGTGAACTCCTGGTAGCCGGACGGTTGTCTACGCCAGCCGCCTACCAGG
>NZ_JAHDTG010000147.1 GCF_018531475.1 Pseudonocardia mahuensis | reverse complement strand
CACCTGGTCGCCCTCGTCCGCGCCGGCGCCACCTTCGAGGCCGGCAAGCTCGTCGAACGACCCGAGCAGCACCCTCAAACAGAAGCCGCCTAAAAGATCTTCATCCACAGGTCTTGACGATTGCTCGTCCGGCGCGTCATCGGACAGCACCCGGGTGTAGAGCACCTGGCGGGCGTAGTCCCACTCGTAGAGCGCCTGGGAGACGTCGATGCCCTCGTAGCACTGCAGCCGGATCAGCTCGGTGTCGAAGATCCGGGCCAGTACCTTCGCGAGCTCGGTCTTGCCGACCCCGGCTTCGCCCTCCAGCAACAGCGGGCGTTGCAGCGTCGCGGCGAGGAACACCGACGTGGACAGCGCCCGGTCGGGAAGGTACTGCTCGTGCAGCAACGCCTTCTCGACATCCTCCACCGACTGAAAGCCAACGTCGAACATGCCACCGTCCCTGTCTCGAGCGGGCTGAGCACGCAAGCCCGCCGGGCACCGTTTCCCGGCGGGCCGGCGCCGGCTACCGGGGCTTGCCGTTCGTGGGCGCGCTCAGAGAGTTAGTGATGCGCGGGGCCAGGTTGTTGCTCAGGCCTCCGGCCTCGAGTCCGATGTACTGGCGCACGAGGCTGACCAGCTCGGCACGGTCCCACTCGCCGTAGATGCGCTCCTTGAGGAACGGCACGTTCAGCGCGTTGGACTCCTCGAAGATCTTCGAGCGGGTGGCGTGCTCACTGGCCGCGACGTCCCAGGCGAGGTTCATCACGAGGTTCTTGTCCCGGGCCGAGACGTTGCGGGTGTCGAGGAACCACGCCAGGTCCTTGCCGTAGGCCGCGGGCAACCGCAGGTCCGACTCGTCGAACCGCAGCACCATGCCCTGACCGCAGATGTCCTGGAGGATGTGCAGCACCAATGGCAGCTGCGCCTGCGCATACGACCGGGCGGCGGTCGTCATCACGTGGTCCGGCGTCATGACGCCGTTCTCCGAGAGGAACGCGGTCTCCTCAGCGGCCAGCACCATGCCCTGCAGCAGGATGGCGAACTCGTAGATGTCGGCGACCCGCTGGCGCACCACCGGCACCTGGTCGAGCTCGAGCGTGTCGACGATCAGCTGGGCCAGCCCGGCGTACATCTCCGCCTTCGCGGCGATGCGGACGAACGTGTACCAGTGTTCCCAGCGACCCCACTCATTGTAGAAGTTGGGGTTGTGCAGCTCCTGGCTGTGCGTCTCCAGGATGCTCGACCGTGGTACGAAGACGTCGTCGAACGCCACCAATGCGTCGATCTCCTCGCCGCGCGAGGTCAGCGGGTGGCGGTAGGTCGAGGCGCCGTCCCGGTGCACCATCTCGCGGCAGTACATCCGCAGGTTCGGGGCGTCGATCGGGACGACGGCCCAGAAGCTCTCCTCGGTCAGCGTCGGGTAGAAGCTGCCCACGATCAACTCATTGGACTGCGGGGCCGCTGTCCCGACGCCCTTCACGCCGCTGATCCAGATCCCTTCGCTGCTCTCCCGGGTGATCCGCGCGGTGGCCCGCTCCGGGAGCGGGGTGTCACCGGTGGTCGCCGACGGGCGGCTGCGGTAGCCCTGCGGGTCGACGATGGTCTCCGCGATGTGTACGTTGCCGTCTTCGAGCCGGCGCAGCGTGAGGTCGATGTTGTCGGCGAACTCGGGGCAGTGCTTGCGGAACGTGGGCAGATAGGCGTGCATGCCGACCATCAAGGTGGCGATCATGTCCATCCCGCGACCGTGTGTCCCCCAGGTCTGGCGTGCGATGTACTGGATGCCCTTGCGGCGCAGCGCCAGGTCCTCCTTGGTCTTGGGCACCAGATAGGAGGTCGTGACCCGCGTGCCGTCGTCGCGGACGTAGGTCAGCAGGTCCCGGCCCTGCTCGTCGAACTGCAGGTCGTACATCTTGGCGACCTCGGCCACGCCGCCCGCGGTGGCCGGGTGTTCGGTGACGTCTTCGATCCGCTCGCCCAGCTGGTAGATCTCGCGGTTGTCCCGCAGCAGGTTCGTGTACTCCTCGCCGGTCTTGAGAAGGTGCCGCTCGCCCGTGCTGGGGGCGGCCGCGGTGGCACTGTGATCGGTGGTCGTCATCGCATTCCTCCTGCCCGGGGGCGGTGCCGGTCCCGGGTCGTGGGGTCGTGGGTTGTGCGGATGGAGCGGGCCCGATCAGCTCCGGCTCGCGGGCTTCATCGAGTCGATGACTATGTCGCCGTCGACGACGACGGGCTCGTCGTCGAGCAGGAGGGTGGCGCCCCTCATCGGGATGTCGAGGTGGCACTCGGTGTCGTTCGGCCCACCGAGCTCCTGGTTGGGGCCGGTCGCGAACATGACGTTGCCGTAGTAGGACCGGCCGTGCATACCGACGCCGTGCTGGTCGGTGGCCAGCGCTGACCACTTCGCGCTCTCCAGCAGCCCCCAGCCGATGTGCGAGACGCCGTAGGCCTTGGGATCGTTGAAGCCGGCCATGTACTCGGCGAGCAGCTCGGCGTCCAGGTCCCCGGAGATGTTCTTGATCCAGCCTTGTTCGATCGTCAGCTCGATCGGGGTGCGTACGTAGGTCTTGAACGGGTAGATGATGTCGCCGGGGCCGAGCACGACCTTCCCGTTCACCCCGTCGTCGCTGGCGCCGGTGAACACGAACCCGGAGGGAAAGTGATCCCAGCGGCCGGGGGTGTCGGTGTAGCCGTACTGCGTGATAACCGGGTAGGCGCCGAGGTCATAGGTGACGTCCGTGCCGTGCTTGTTCAGCAGTCGCAGGCTGGAAGCCTTGCCCAGCAGCTCCCCGGCGGCCTCCACCCGGGCGCGCAGCGTCGGGTCGGGGAACATCTCGCGCAGATGGTCGACAGGTTCGATGCACAGGAGCACCCGGACTCCGGCAGCCTGGATCTCCAGCTGCTCCTTGGAGAACAACAGGAACACGGTGTCGACGAGCAGGTCGACCTTCTTGAGCGCCTCGATCGCGGGCCGGTTGCCGGCTAGGGGGGTGGCACCGACGTTCCAGGAACCGTGCTGGCCCGGCGCATCACCGGCGACGCCGACGCTGAACCCGTGGGCGCCGAGTTGCGCGGCCGCCTCCAGGAACGCCTGGACGTATTCCGAGCGCTCGGTCCCCTTGGACAGGACCGCCACGGTGCTACCATTTCCGATTCCGCAGAGTTCGAGCTCGGCCCTGCATAAATCAACGAAGGATTGTGCTGCCATTGTTTCTGCTCCTTACTCCCCGCTTCACCGTGGGGCCGGGGTCTGGGCGGCTATCGTGCTTCTGAGGTCTGTGAGTAGTTCGTCGAGCAGCACGACATCGCCATACTTCGCGTCGATGTCGAACAAGTTCGCTTCGTGCGGTGCCGCCGCGCGGTCGCCGACGCATTCGCGCGGGACGATCGCTCGGAACCCGTTCTGGACGAGGTCCACGACGGTGGCGCGGACGCAGCCGCTGGTGGTCGCGCCGCAGACGAGGACGGTGTCCACGGACAGCGCGGTGAGCATCGCGACGAGGTTCGTGCCGAACAGCGCCGACGCGCCCTTCTTGACCACGACCGGTTCGCCGGGTCGCCGGCCCAGCCGGGCGTCGATCTCCACAAGCGGACTGCCCAGCTTCAGCTCGGCAATGGCCGGCATCTTCCGCAGCCAGATACCGGCGTCGGTCAGGTTGGCCTCGTAGGCCACTGTGGTGAAGATGACCGGCAGGTCGCCGTCGCGGGACCGATCGAGCAGAGTGGCCGTCGCGGCGACGACCTCACCCAGATCGGATCCCAGTGCCGATGCGGGGTCGGTGAACCCGTTACTGAGGTCGACCACCAGGACCGCGGGCCGCCGGCCGAGGGCGACCCGGCCGCCGAGCCCGGCGATCTGGTAGACCTCATCTGTTTCCGCCCAACTCACCGGACGTCTCCTCGTTTCTGATCGCAATGACCGGCTGCCCGGATCAGCTGTCGGATGGTGCGCCCTGCCCGATCCCGCAGAAGTCGCGTGAGTGATAGACGAGGGGGCGGTCGTTGGTATGCAGGAACACCTCGCGCACCCGTCCGACGAACAGCACGTGATCACCCGCTCGAACCTGCTGGTCCACTTCACAGCAGGCGTGCGCGACGCTGTCCCGGATGGCTGGGGTCACGGTATCGGGCACAACATCGCAGTATTCGTGAATGAACTTCGCCTGCCCCGGCCGTGAGGCGAATCGGGCGACATCGACCGTTCGCTGGCCGAGGATACTGATACCAAAGGTGCCACTACGGCGGATTGCCTGGACGCTTGCGGTGTTCTCCCGGAGCGAGGCCAGGATCAACGGCGGATCGAGCGAGACCGAACAGCACGCGCTGACGGTCGTCCCCCACGGCTTACCGTCGATCCAGCACGTCACGACGACCACTCCGGTCGCCAGTCGGGCCATGGCGTCGCGGTACTGTGCGGCGACATCACGGCAGTCCAGCGGTTCCCGCTCGGGCTGTGTGTGAACCGTTTCCCTCACCTGCACCTCTCAATCGCTCGCCGCGGAGTCGTGCTGTCTGCGCTCTCTGCGAAACGAGCTACGTGACGTTGTCGGCGCCGCCGTGACCGCCGCGCTGGTTCCCGGCTCTGTGTGGCGCAGCGGTCCTGTATCGCTGGTTGCCGGGCGCCGGTGTTCGTCCGGCTCTGCCTCGTTGCTGGTTGGTGTGGTGCCAGCTTCCGGGAAGCCCAGGTCGGGGGGCATCCTCTGCGCGGCTGGTCGTGAGGATGAGTGTCCCCGCGCCGGAAGGATGAGTTGCCGGGTCATCAGCTCGACCCTGCCCGCCGCGTCCGGCGGCCGGGCCCCGTGTGGTCGTGGCTCTCTAATGGAATCTATGGCCGTGCGGTGCTCGTCCTGCTACGGTCGGACCCTCCCGCAAGGCGTGTATACAGGGCGACCGGAGGGGCGGAGAGAAGTGCCACAATGTTCGTCCAATCAGCAGCGGGCACTTATCGACCTGCCTCAGGCGGCATTTCAAGCGTCGGCTGTCGGCCAGGCGATCGTACGGCTTCCGCAGGCTGGGGAGGCGGAGGTGATCCAGTGCAATGAGGCGTTGAGCAGGCTCACCGAAATGTCCCAGGAGGACCTGCTGGGAAAGGATCCGGCGGGTTTGTTCGACGACGTCGGGGACCTGTCGATGCTGCTCGCGCGCGGCACAGGTCAGAATGGCGTGCGAGCCCGCTGCGGCCATCTCAACGGCAGTCCGCGTTCGGTCGTGCTGCACATCGTGCCGCTCGGCGAGCCGTCGGGCGACGCGGCGGCGTTCTGCTTGTTGCAGGCGCACGATTGCGTGGCCAACGCCGACGTCGAACGGGCGCTGCGAGAGAGCGAACGACGCGCGCAGGACATTGTGGACAACGTCGAGGCGCTCGTCTACATCAAACGGCTGGACGGCAAGTTCGCGCTCATGAACCGGCACTTCCAGCTGAGGTACGGCGCGCGACGTGAGGACCTCGGCCGGAAGACGACCGCGGACTACTTCCCGGAACCGATCGCCCAGATATACGGCGAGAACGACCGCAAGGTGCTGGCCGCCGGTACTGCGATGACCTTCGAGGAGCCGCTGCCCGACGGTGGCGCCTGGTTGTCTTTGAAGTTCCCGTTGTTCGACGAGGACGGCACGATTTATTCGATCGCCGGTATCTCGACGGACATCAGTGAGCGGTGGCGTGCGGAAGCGGCGATCAAGGCGGCGCGGGACGAGGCCGAGCGGGCGAACTCGGCGAAGAGCGAGTTCCTCTCACGGATGAGCCACGAGTTGCGCACCCCGCTCAACTGCATCCTCGGGTTCGGGCAGCTTCTGCTGACGAGCGAGCTCGCAGCCGGCGCCGTGCAGAACGTGAACGGCATCGTCGACGCGGGGCGGCACCTGCTCGAGCTGATCAACGAGGTGCTCGAGATCAGCGATGTCGAACTGGGCGGGCGCGGTGCGGCGGTGGAGCCGGTGCACTCCTGCGACCCGCTGGCCGACGCGCTGAAGATGGTCGCGCCGCTCGCCGCCGAGCGGGACATCCAGATCGAGCGTGACTTCCACGGCGGGCTGCACCAGTTCGTGCTCGCCGACTACCGGAGACTGCGGCAGGTGCTGCTCAACCTGCTGACCAACGCGGTGAACTACAACTGCGACGGGGGCTTCATCTCGGTGAGCTTCAGCCAGCCGGAAATCGGATTGCTGCGCTACCGGATCGGCGACACCGGCTACGGCATCGACCAGAGCGAGGCGGACAAGCTGTTCCGGCCGTTCGAACGCCTCGGCACCTCGGGCGATGACCGGAAGGGTACGGGGCTCGGGCTGGCCGTGTCCAAGGCGTTCGTCGAGGCGATGCAGGGGCGGATCGGCATCGAGCACTCGTCGCGAGAGGACGGCACGGTCTTCTTCGTCGATCTCCGGCTGGCCGGGCCCGCCGATCCATCGGCGGTATCGCGCCCCGGCGGGGAGCCGCGCGACGACACGATGCGTTGGGACTGCTCCGGCGCGGTGCTGTGCATCGAGGACGACACCGCGAGCCTCGCGCTCGTGGAGCAGGTGCTCTCGCGCGTCTCGGACATCACGCTGATCTCGGCCCGCTACGGGGCGGCTGGTATCGAGCTGGCCACCGCCCGTCTGCCCGATGTCATCCTGTTGGACCTGCACCTCCCGGACATGGGGGGCCTTGAGGTGCTCGAGCGGCTGCGGCGCAATGAGGCGACGCGGCGGATTCCGGTGATCGTGCTGTCCGCGGATGCCACCAGGGAACAGCGGCGGCGGCTGTTGGCCGCGGGGGCCGATTCCTACATGACGAAGCCAATCGAGATCGGCATGCTGCTGGAGGTCGTGCAACACGAGCTGGGCAGCGCGGTGACCCGATGAGCGGCGCGACCGGCTCAACGCGCCCCGCGGTCCGACCGGTCCGGGTGGCGATCGCCGATGACCATCCCGTGTACCGGGAAGGGATGGTGCGGGCGATCGGCCGGCATCCGGAGCTGGAGCTCGTGGCCGAGCTGTCCGAGGCGATGAAGGCGCTGGCCGAGATCCGCGCGCTCGAACCGGATGTCGCTGTGCTGGACCTGCGGCTGCCCGATCTGGATGCGATCACCGTGATCGAGACCCTGGAGCAGGAGGGTCTCCAGACCAAGGTCGTCATCGTCTCTGCGTACTGCGAGAGCGCGACGGTCTACCGTGCGTTGTCCTACGGTGCGCGGGCCTACCTCTCGAAGGTCTGCTCGGGAGATTTCCTCTGCGACGCCGTCCTCGCGGTCGCCCGTGGTTCGACCGTGATACCGGGGGAGATCCAATCCGAGCTGGCGAGCGAGATCAGGGCCCGCCGGGAACGAGGGGCCGACAACGAACCGGTTCTGTCGATCCGGGAGCTGGAGGTCCTGCGCCTCGCCGCCGAAGGTGTGTCGTCCTCGGGTATCGCCGAGCGCTTGTTCGTCAGCACCGCGACGGTCAAGACCCACCTTCAGCATCTGTATACCAAGCTAGAGGTGTCCGACCGGGCGGCTGCAGTAGCAGCAGGGTTTCGGCGGGGTCTCTTGAAGTAGGGCCCCGTCATCCTTCTCAGCCGCCGATGGCGCTCATCGGCCGGTCCGGCTGCAGGAAGCCGGGGTCGTTGATGCCGTGGCCGGGCAGCTTGCCCCACATGGCGTCGCGCCAGGTGTCGGCGATCTCGGCGTCGGAGGCGCCG
>NZ_JAHDTG010000146.1 GCF_018531475.1 Pseudonocardia mahuensis | reverse complement strand
GTGGTCATGGCGGAGGGGTAACGCCCGGTCCCATCCCGAACCCGGAAGCTAAGCCCTCCAGCGCCGATGGTACTGCACCCGCCAGGGTGTGGGAGAGTAGGTCGCCGCCGACATCAAACGTGAATGGGTGTGGCCCTCTGCGAGAAATCGCAGAGGGCCACACCCATTTTGACGTGTCTTGTTGCTGCTGCCTTCTGGGATCTGCTCGGGGTTGGACTGTCTGGCCGGCCCCGGGGGCGAGCATGCGACGTCTCCGATCGAAGTATGCGATATGGCCCCGACAAGGTGGGTCTTACGCGGCCGCGGGGGCCGCGTTGTCCACAACGATGACCGCGCATCCACAGAAATCGCGGTGCCCTGTTCCTTCGTCGCCCAGCTCGGAAGGCTGAACTCGTCAGCATGGCGAAAGACGAGGAGGCAGTGATGAACGAGATCTACGCAACCGTCGTCGGCAACATCGTGGGCGACATTCGACGCCGTCGGTTGACGGACGGCACGGAGCTCGCGAGCTTCCGGGTAGCGAGCAATGAGCGGCGCTATGACAAGAGCACCGGCACCTGGGTGGCGGGTGAGACCTCGTACGTCTCGGTCACCTGCTGGCGCAGGCTCGGGCAGAACGTCGCTGCGTCCTTCGTGAAGGGCGATCCGGTGATGGTCTACGGGCGGCTGTACACCCGCGAGTACGAGAAGGACGGCCAGACCCGCACGGACGTGTCATTGGAGGCGTACGCGGTCGGGCCGGACCTGACCTGGTGCACCGCCGCGCTCACTCGCAGCAGGCGCGAGGCCGCGCTCAGGCCCGACGTGGGCGGGGAGGGCGACGGGGAGGGCACTGCGGACGACGCCGGCCTCGGCCCGGTCGCGGTGCTGGGCGAGGACGGCGGGCCAGTCATGCTCGGCGATGGCAGGGATGGCAGGGATGGCAGGGATGCCGCGGACCTGCACCCCGATGGTGGGCCGGAGGGGGCGGCACATCTGGTGGGCGTGCTACCGGGCGGTCGAGCATGAGCGGATCGCAACTACCATTGATGTCGTGGCGGAGTTCATCTACACCATGAAGAACGTGCGCAAGGCGCACGGCGACAAGGTCATTCTCGACAACGCATCGATCAGCTTCTTTCCCGGGGCGAAGATCGGCGTGGTCGGGCCCAACGGCGCCGGTAAGTCCAGCGTGCTGAAGATCATGGCGGGACTGGACCAGCCGAACAACGGTGAGGCGTTCCTTGCACCTGGTGCGACGGTCGGGATCCTGCAGCAGGAGCCGCCGCTGAACGAGGAGAAGACGGTCCTCGGCAACGTGGAGGAAGGCGTCGGCGAGATCAAGGCCAAGCTCGACCGGTACAACGCGATCGCCGAGCAGATGGCGACCGACTACTCCGACGAGCTGATGGAGGAGATGGGCCGGCTGCAGGAGGACCTCGACCACGCCGACGCGTGGGACCTGGACTCTCAGCTCGAGCAGGCGATGGACGCACTGCGGTGCCCCCCGTCCGACCTGCCGGTCACGAACCTCTCCGGCGGTGAGCGGCGCCGGGTGGCCCTGTGCAAGTTGCTGCTCTCCAAGCCCGACCTGCTACTTCTGGACGAGCCGACCAACCACCTCGACGCCGAGAGCGTGCTGTGGCTGGAGCAGTACCTGGCCAGCTACCCCGGCGCTGTACTGGCCGTGACCCACGACCGGTACTTCCTGGACAACGTGGCGCAGTGGATCCTCGAGCTCGACCGTGGCCGGACCCACCCCTACGAGGGCAACTACTCGACCTACCTGGAGAAGAAGGCCGAGCGGCTCGCGGTTCAGGGCAAGAAGGACGCCAAGCTGCAGAAGCGGCTCGCCGACGAGCTCGCATGGGTTCGCTCGAACCCCAAGGCCCGGCAGGCGAAGAGCAAGTCCCGCCTCGAGCGCTACGAGGAGATGGCGACCGAGGCCGATCGGCACCGCAAGCTGGACTTCGAGGAGATCCAGATCCCGCCGGGCCCCCGGCTGGGCAATGTCGTCGTCGAGGTCGAGCACCTGGACAAGGGCTTCGAGGGACGGCAGCTGATCAAGGATCTGTCGTTCACGTTGCCGCGCAACGGCATCGTGGGTGTGATCGGGCCGAACGGCGTCGGTAAGACGACCCTGTTCAAGACGATCGTCGGCCTGGAGCACCCCGACTCCGGATCGGTGAAGGTCGGTGAGACGGTCAAGCTGTCGTACGTCGACCAGAACCGGGCCGGCATCGACCCGAAGAAGACGGTCTTCGAGGTTGTCTCGGACGGGCTGGACCACATGAAGGTCGGCCAGGTCGAGATGCCGTCCCGGGCCTACGTGGCGGCGTTCGGCTTCAAGGGCCCGGACCAGCAGAAGCCTGCCGGGGTCCTGTCCGGGGGTGAGCGCAACCGGCTCAACCTCGCACTGACCCTCAAGCAGGGTGGCAACCTGATCCTGCTGGACGAGCCGACCAACGACCTCGACATCGAGACGCTGGGCTCGCTGGAGAACGCCCTGGAGCAGTTCCCCGGCTGCGCCGTGGTCATCTCGCACGACCGGTGGTTCCTGGACCGGGTTGTCACTCACATCCTGGCGTGGGAGGGCACCGAGGAGAACCCGGCGGCGTGGTTCTGGTTCGAGGGCAACTTCGAGGCCTACGAGAAGAACAAGATCGAGCGGATGGGTGCGGAGGCGGCGCGTCCGCACCGTGTGACGCACCGTAAGCTCACCCGTGACTGAGAGCGATCCCGCGTCACGGCGGTGATCTTCGTTGGGCGTGCCGGTTTCATCCCGGGGTGCCGGTTGCTGCGGGAGGCTGCGTGACGCCGTCGGGCATGGGGACCACCGCAGGAAGCCACCGGAGCGAGGCGGCGATCCTGGAGACCGCTGCAGTGCTGCGGTGGTCCCGCCCCGACCTGACGGCGCAGATCGCGGAGCACGTCCTGGGGCTCGCCGAGGCCGCCGGCGACAACGAGCTCTGGCTCGGCTCGGCCGGGTGGCTCGTTCACGGGCGCGCGGTGACGGGTGATGCCCGGGACATCGCGGCGGGTGTGCTGGACGGCCTGCTGCGATGGGACGGTTCGCCCTGGTGGGAGCCGCTGTCCACCGCGGCAGGGGCTCGGCTGCGGGTTGAGCTGGCCGGAGTCGCCCAGGACTCGGGTGATGCGGCGATGTCTCGGAAGCTGCTGGTGCCGCTGCTGGAGAGCCCGGGGGCTCCGGCGGATCTGCGCCTCGACGCGATCGGGGTGCTCGTCCGCTGTGCCCTCGCCGACGCGGCCGAGTGCCTCGACGATCTAGTGCAGGCCGCCGAGGTCGCGGCGGATGAGCTGGCCGACCCGCAGCCCGGTGCGACCGCTGCGTTGCTGGCGGCTGCGGTCGAGCGGGGCCGAGGGCGTGCGGACCGAGCGATCGACCGCGCGCTGCACGGCCTGGCTCTCCTCGGGTGGAGTCCGGCCACGCCGGAGGCGTCGACGGCGTCCGATCACCTGACGGCCGCCCTGGCGAGCCAGTGGATCGGCGCGCTGCTGGACGACCGGCGTCCCGACGAGGCACGCAGTGCTGCAACGGCATTGCGGTCCCGGCTTGCTCAGCCGGCTGTCGTGACGAGGCAGGTCGCCCAGCTGCGGCTCACCGTCGGCCGTGTGACGGCGCACTCGGAACAGACCTCCGAGACCGCCCAGGCGCTGGCCCAGGCGGCCGCCGACGCCGCGGCCGCGGACACACCGAGCCTCGAGGCGGCCTGCCGTGCGGCGCTGGCCGAGTTGCACGAGTCCAACGGGCAGCTCGACACCGCGCTCGACACGATGCGTCTCGGGGTGGTGGCCGAGCGGCTCGACCGGGATCGGGCGGCCCGCTTCCGCGCGCTGGCCCAGCGATTGGGCGTCGAGGACATTCCCGCCTTCACGGCGTGGGGTGACGGCGGGCGGGATGCTCAGCCGGCTCGGCGCACCGCCCCGGTTCCCACAGCACTGGCCGCTGAGCCGGAGCCGGCCGCCCTCCCGGACGAGTTCGGCCTGCACCTCCACGAGGCAACGCTCGCTGGATCTCGCGAGGACACCGAGCTCACCAGGCGCCGCAGCGCAGCCGGCGTCGAGCCCCGGCCGCCCGTGTCGTTCGTCGCGGAAGAGCCGACACGAGGCAGCCGCCTGGACGAGGACGTGGCCGTCCGGTCGGGGGTGGCCGCCGGACCCGCGGCGTGGGAGACGACCGGGAGCCGCTCGGGAGTGGCCTCCGATCAGCTCACCCCGGCCCCGCCCAACGCCCCCGGATCGGCTTCCGGGGCCGGCGACCGGGGCCGTGGCGAGCCCCTGACGCCGACCCGCGGCGACGGTCCCTCTGCGGACCCCGGTCCGTCGGCCGATCCCGGCCTCGTGTTGGCCGGTTCCCCGCTGGGCGACGCGCTGTTCGATGAGTTCCGGAGCTCCGGCTCCTGGTCCGGTGAAACATGGGACGGTGCGATGCAGGCGGATCCCGCCTCCTCCGGCTGGGCCGCCGCCTCTGGGGCCCCGGCGGCGTCGAACGGATCAGGGTCGTCCCCCGCGGCACGACCGGCGGGGGCCTGGGCAACCGAGGGCCGGGCCATGTCACCTACCGCCGATCACCGCGCCGACCCACCCTCCGGCCGTGGCGACCTGTCGGTCGGCGGTCACCGCGGGGACCGGTCGGTCGGTGACCACCGTGGGGACCGGCCGGTCGGCGCCCACCGTGCCGGCCTGCCCGTCGCTGGCAGCCGGAGCGGGCGGTCCGAGCCTGCCGACCATCGCGCCGGGCCGGTGTCCGGTGATTGCGATCCCGCAGCCGAGGACGGTGCGTCCGGGGCCACCGGATCAGCACTGGCTCAGGAGGCCACCGACTGGCTCGCCTCCGCGATCGCCGAGCTGGATCGCGTCTGGGGTCGCCCCACCCCGTCCGCCTCGGCAGAGCCCGTGACCCCGGTCGAGCATCGCGCCGCCGAGACCACCACGACCGACACGACCGCCGTGGACCCGGCCACCGCGGGTTCCGTCGTAGCGCTCGACCTCGCGGCCGGGGACCGGCGGATCACCGGCGCGACAGCGGCGACCGCGATGCGACGGGTCTCCCGGCGGCTGGGGGGTGATCTCCCTTCCGGCGCCCGGTTGCGGGACGAAGGGCCCGCCACCGTCACCATCGTCCTGCCCGGGATGGATCGGGGCGCCGCCGCTGCGTGGGTGCACCGGATCATGGGTGGGCTCGCGGACGGCCTGCCGGTCGGCACCGACACCGTCGGGATGCGGCTGCGGGCCACCGTCCACGACGTCGACGGGACGGCGGGCGCGCAGATCCTGCACGAACTCGGCCCGTCGACCGACATGCGTGACCTTCAGTCGTCGTCCGCCGGCTTCGGCGACAGGTCGCCACCGCAGTCGACGGTGCATTCGCGGTCGACGGTGCAGCCGCAGCTGACAGCGCAACAGCAACCGCAACCGACGGCGCAGCCACAGGCCTCCGGTTGGGGCGGCGCCACCGATGGCCTCACCACCGAGGACACGTCCGGTGGCTCCCGCCACGCGGCCGGGGGGCGTCGCCCTTTTCGTCCGGGCGGGGCGGAGGTGCGGCCGGGCAGCGGGGGTCGGCGCCATCGCCGAGCAGACGACGCCGAGCAGCCGGCCCGGGCGCGGGTCGACGCGGACCCGGCACGGGCGGATGTCGACATGGAGTCGTCCGACATGGGGCTCGCCGACCTCCTCGCCGGCGCGCTGGCCGCCTACCGCGGGATCTGACGCCGGGGCTGCGGAGCTCGTCCGGCGCGATCGGCTTCGGGTCTAGGGTGAGTGATGCCCGCCATCTGTCGTAGTGGAGTTCCGCCTGATGAGTCGCACCCGTGAGCAGAGTGGCTCGCTCGATGCGGAGCCCGAGTTCGACCGGCTGCAGCGGGTGTATGCGCGGCAGACCCCCGAGTCGGACCGACTGGCCGGGGACTCGCTCGTGGCGCTCGGGGAGGTGGCCCGGTCGCACCGGCAGCTGGCGGCCCGTCGCGTCGCAGGGCAGCCACTGATCCGGGTGATGCCGCAGGAGGACGGCACCGTCGTCGAGATCGTCACCGACGACATGCCCTACCTCGTGGAGTCGGTGCTGGCGGGCATCGGCCGGGTCGAAGGGGACGTCCGCCGGCTCGTGCACCCCATCGTCGTCGTGCGTCGCACCGTGACCGGGGAGCTGCTGGAGGTCCTCGCGGACGTGGATCCGGCCGACCCGCCGTCCGGTGCGCTCGCCGAGTCGTGGATCCATCTCGATCTCGCGCCGGTGGACGGCCGGGCCGAGGCGCTGGAGCATGAGGTGCGGCGGGTGCTGCAGGACGTGCGCGAGGTGGTCGAGGACGGCGAGCGCATGGTTCGGCGCGCCCGCGACGTGGCCGACGAACTGCTCGCCGCTACTCCCGCGGTCGCTGCGACGGGGCCGGCTGACGAGTCGCCCGCCGGCGCCCCCACGGTCGCCACCTCGGAGCCGGCGGACGTCGCCGAACTACTGCGCTGGCTCGCCGACGGCAACTTCACGTTCCTGGGCTACCGGCACTACACGCTGTCCGATGGGGACAGATTCGGTCCGGACCGCAACGGCGTGGCGGGTGACGCGCGTGAGCTGCACCCCGAGCTCGCGTCGGGCCTGGGGGTGCTGCGTCGCGACACCCTGGCCACCCGCACCTTCGCCCCGAAGGCCGAGGGCGCCGCCGCCCACGAGCAGCTGATCTTCACCCGGTCCAGCGTGCCGAGCCGGGTGCTGCGCCCGGTGCACCCGTACTACGTGGGTGTCCGGACCCTCGACGCCGAGGGACGCACGACCGGTGAGCACCGCTTCCTGGGCATGCTGACCGTCGCCGCGCAGTACGAGAACGTGCTCGACATCCCGCTGGTCGCCCGCCGGGTGCGCGCCGCGATCCATCGGGCCGGCTTCCCGCTGGAGTCCTACTCCGGCCAGCAGATGCTCGAGGTCATCTCGGGGCTGCCCCGCGACGAACTGTTCGGCGCGAGCGAGCAGACCCTGCACGACACGGCGGTCGGTGTGCTGGCGCTGGCCGGACGCCGCGCGGTGCGGGTCTTCCTGCGCCCGGACCCGTACCGGCGGTTCATGTCCTGCCTGGTCTACCTGCCCCGGGACCGCTACACGACGTCGACGCGGCTGGCGATGGCCGACGTCCTGCGTGACCGGCTCGGCGGCCGGGAGGTCGACTACACCGCGCGGGTCACCGAGGCCAGCCTCGCTCTCGTGCACTTCACCGTGCACCTCGACCCCGCCGTGCGGGAGGCCGGCCTCCCCTCGGTGGACGTCGCCGCACTGCAGGACGAGCTGACCGAGGCGGTCCGGACCTGGGACGACCGGCTCGCGGCCGAGTTCGGGGGTGAGGCCGGCCCTGACCTGCTGGCCGGCATCCCCGAGTCGTACAAGGCGGTCGTGGCCCCGGTCCAGGCGGTCGAGGACCTGCGACGGTTGCTGGCACTGGAGCCCGGCGGCTTCGACGTCCGGCTGTACTCGGTGCCCGGAGCCGGCGGGGGACACGATTCCGAGCGCCGCTTCACCCTGTACCTGGCCGACGCCCCGGTCACGCTCACCGCGGTGCTGCCGGTGCTGCAGAGCCTGGGCGTCGAGGTGCTCGACGAGCGGCCCTACGAGATCGTCCGGCCGGACGGGCGCCGCTGCTGGCTCTACGACTTCGGGCTGCGGATCGAC
>NZ_JAHDTG010000145.1 GCF_018531475.1 Pseudonocardia mahuensis | reverse complement strand
GGTGTCGGAACGACGATCTGTGGAAGGACCGTCTTCCTACCGAGGTCCTGCACCCCGAGCTGATCATCCTCACGTCCCCGGCGTGTCGGCTCGAGCCACCGCTCCCGCTACTGGAAAAGGCTCACTGCTCTACGGAAGCGTCGGCCGGACCGACCTGGTCGATCCGGCACGCACCGAGGAACTCACCCGGGCGCAGTTCCACTCGGCGCGGCGACTCTCCGAGCTCACCGTGGCTACCGACAGCGTGTACCCGACGCACGGGTTCGGCAGCTTCTGCTCCTCCGGCGCCGCGACCGGGGGCGCGACCAGCACCATGGGTGAGGAGCGCCGACGCAACGATGCGCTCACCGAGAACGACGAGGATGCGTTCGTGGCGCGCCTGGTCGCGGGCCTCACCGCCTACCCCCGCTACTACGCCCACTTGGGCGCCCGCAACCGCCAGGGCCCGGGACCGGCCGACCTGTCACCGCCGGAACACGTCGACGCTGCGGAGCTGCGCAAGCGGATCGATGCCGGCGAGTGGGTCGTCGATCTGCGCGACCGCATCGCCTACGCCGCCGAGCACCTCGGCGGGAGCGTCGGCATCGCCCTGGGCGAGCAGTTCTCCACCTACCTCGGCTGGCTGATCCCCTGGGGGACCCCGCTGACACTGGTCGGTGAGACCTCCCAGCAGGTCGCCGACGCCCAGCGGCAACTCGTGCGGATCGGAATCGACCGGCCTGACGGCGCCGCCCTCGGCACCCCCGCCGAGCTCGCCGGTTCCGGGGAGTTGCGCCGCTACCCCGTGGCGAGCTTCGAGGACCTGCTCACGGCACGCACCGACGGGTCCGGGGTCGTGGTGCTCGACGTGCGACACGACGACGAACGCGCCGCCGGCGCGATACCCGGCTCGGCCCACGTGCCGCTGCATTCCCTGCTGGAACGGTTCGACGAGGTGCCGGGCGCAACACTGTGGGTGCACTGCGCGTCGGGCTACCGCGCCAGCATCGCCGCGAGCCTGCTCGACCGCGCCGGCCACGACGTCGTACTCATCGACGACGAGTACGACAAGGCCGTCGAGATCGGCCTCGCACCGGCCTGAGGACGAGACGGATCAAAGACGGATCGGAAGAGCCCCGACGCGGCGAGCCGCGACCGGCCGGCCTCAGCCGTCGTCGCCGCCGGGCCGCAGCGACTCGTAGATCTTCTTGCAGTCCGGGCAGACCGGGGAGCCGGGCTTCGGCGACTTGGTCACCGGGAAGGTCTCGCCGCACAGCGCCACCACGAGGTTGCCCAGCACCGCGCTCTCCGCGATCTTGGCCTTCTTCACGTAGTGGAACATCTTGGGCTCGTCGTTGCCCGTCGTGTCGGTGCCCTCTGGGCGGGTCTCGACGTCGGGCAGCACCTGGGTCGCCATGTCGTCCATGATGCCGCACGTGCATGAATCCGTCCGCTCCCCCGTCACCTCTCCCGACGTCGCCGCGGCCCTCGCCGGCGGCCGCGGCGTCGTCGCGCTGGAGAGCACGCTGCTCGCCCACGGCCTGCCGGCCCCGCAGAACCGGGCGGCGGCCGACGAGCTGGAGGCCGCGGTCCGTGCGCACGGTGCGGTACCGGCCACCGTCGCGGTGCTGGACGGGGTGCCCCGGGTCGGGCTGGACGGGGCCGAGCTGGACCGGGTCTGCGGCGGCGGCCTGGACAAGCTGTCGGTCCGCGATCTCGGCGTGGCCGTCGGGCTGGGCGGTGACGGCGCCACGACCGTCGCCGCCACCGCCGCGCTCGCACAGGCCGCGGGCGTGCAGGTGTTCGCCACCGGCGGGCTCGGCGGGGTACACCGCGGCGCCCGCGATTCCTGGGACATCTCCGCCGACCTGGCCGCGCTGGCCGGCACCGCGATCGTCGTCGTGTGCTCGGGGGTCAAGTCGATCCTCGATATCGCGGCGACCCTGGAGGTGCTGGAGACGGAGTCGGTGCCGGTACTGGGCTACCGCACCGACGCGTTCCCCGGGTTCTACCGCCGCGACTCGGGTCATCCGGTGCCGTGGCGGGTCGACGAGCCGGCGCAGGTCGCCGCGATCTGGCGGGCGCACCGGGGACTCGGCTCGGGGGCCGGACTGGTGCTCGCCCAGCCGGTGCCGGCCGCCGACGAGCTCGACGGCGCCCTGCACGACCGGCTGCTCGCCGAGGGCCTCGCGCTGCTGGCCGAGCGCGGCGTGACCGGCAAGGACGTCACCCCGGCGCTGCTGGAGCACTTCCACGCCGGCAGCGGCGGCGCGAGCCTGGCGACGAACCTCGCCCTCGTGAAGGCCAACGCCGAGCTCGCTGCGCAGGTGGCCGTCGAGCTGGCCCGGTGAGTGCGCCGGCCGGGGTACTCGTCGTCGGCGACCTCGCCACGACCTCGCCACGAACTCGGCGTCGACGTCGTGGCGAGCTGGTGGGACGCCGCTGGAGGCACCTACCCCACGGCGACGAGTGGGGCGGGCGCCCGATCAGTTCTCGATGACCGGGTGGGGCCGGGTCTCCAGCTCGGGGCGCTCGCCGCGGAACCGGTTGACGTTCTCCGCCTTCTTGGGCAGCCTGTCGTTCGCGATCAGGACGGCGATCCACGGTAGCGGCACGGAGATCAGCAGCAACGCGACCGCCAGCCAGGGAATCTGATAGAAGACGCCGGCGAGGATCATGCACGGCACCCGCAGGCCCATCATGATCTTGTATCGGCGTTTGCGAACCGCCAGCTCCTCCTCGTAGGAGAGAGCCGCGTCCGTGATGAGGACGGGAGCGGGCTCGCGCTGCGGGTCGGTCACCGGACCACCTCCGTGGTCCATGGTGTCACTCGGCGCCGGTTCGCGCGCGCCGACCCTCGGCCCGTTCGCCAGGGCCGTCGGTCCCGTCCTCGCCCAGCAGGGCGTACAGCTCCGCGGCCGTCCGGGGCCGGGGGCCGAGGCCCAGCCCCGCACGGTCCAGGAGCCGGTGTGCGACGGGCGCCCAGGCGGGCCCGAGCCGCGCGGACCGCAGCAGTTCCGGGTCACCGAGCACGGCGTCGACGCCGGCCACCCGGACCCGCCCGTCGGCCACGACCGCGACCTCGTCGGCCCACCGGTAGGCCAGGTCCACATCGTGGGTGGAGAGCACCAGGGTGGTCCCGGTCGCGTGCAGCTCGGCCAGCGTGCGGAGCAGCTCCTCGACCCCGGCCGGGTCGAGTCCGGCCGTGGGCTCGTCGAGGATCAGCAGCCGCGGGCGCATCGCCACCGCGCCGGCGATCGCGGTCCGCTTCTTCTGCCCGAACGAGAGCAGGTGGGTGGGCCGGCCGGCGAGGTCGGCGATGCCGAGCGCCTCGAGCGCCGCCGCGACCCGGGCATGGACCTGCTCGCGCGGAAGCCCCAGGTTCACCGGTCCGAACGAGACGTCCTGGTGCACGCTGGCCGCGAACAGCTGGTCGTCGGGGTCCTGCAGCACCAGCTGGACCTGCGCCCGCAGCTCGACGAGGCCGCGGCGGCTGCGCTTCACCGGCCTCCCGTCGAGGAACACCTCCCCGGCCTCCGGGGTGAGCGACCCGACCAGCAGCCGGAACAGGGTGGTCTTGCCGCCGCCGTTGGGCCCCAGCACCGCCAGCCGGCGGCCGGCGTGCAGCGCCAGGTCGGCTCCGGCGAGGACCGGGCGCCCGGGCTCGTAGCCGAAGTGCAACCCGCATGCGGCGAGGACCGGGGGGCTCACGTCACCACCCCGCGCAGGGTCAGCGTTCCGGCGACGACCGCGACGAGCAGGATCGCCGTCGCGACGACGAACGGCCGCGACACCGGACGTTCCTCGACCTCGACGCGCAGGGATCCGGTGTATCCGCGCAGAGCCAAGCCCTCCTCCATCCGCCGGGCCCGTTCGAAGGCCCGCACGAAGATCGCCCCGCCCTGCCCGGCGAGCGAGCGGTACGACGTCGCCCAGGTCCGGAAGCCCAGCCTGCTGGCCTGGGCCTCCCGCACCGTTCGCACCGACTCCAGCAGCAGGAACAGCATCCGGTAGATCAGCGCGGCCACCTCCGTGATCGCCGGTGGCACCCCGAGCCGGTTCAGCCTCGGCAGCGTGTCGGCGAGCGGGGTGGTCGCGGCGAACAGCAGCAGGCACAGCAGGGCCGCGGTGGCCCGGGCCGCCAGCTGCAGCGCCGTCGGCAGGCCGGTGGGCTCGTACCGGATCCACGGCGACCCGCCGATCGCGACGAGCAGCGGCAGCGAGCCCACCGTGACGAAGCCCAGCGGCACCTTCATCGCGCGCCACGCCTGCCACGGTGCCACCCCGGCTGGGCCGAGCAGCAGCACGGCCGCCACCACCCCCACCACGAGCGCCCCGGGCCACGGCGGCAGCGCGACGGCGCAGGTCAGCAGCCCCAGGGACAGGAACGCCTTCTCGGCGGGATGCCGGAGCCGCCAGCGGTTGGTGTAGGCCACCGCGTCCATCGGCAGCATCAGCGGGCGTCATCCACGGGGGTGTCCGGGGTCGCCTGGTCGATCCGCTGTGCGCTCAGCCGCCGCTTCGTCCGCGCCACCCCGAAGTAGTAGCCGATGACCCCGGCCCCGATCGCGGCCTGCAGCGCGAACAGGCCCGAGGCCACCTCCGCAGAGGGTTCGAACAGCGGTGCGAACCACGGCTGGTAGTCCGGGTGGTCGGCGGCGATCTGCTCGGCGGCGATGCCGTCTGCGCCCCCGAACTCCCCCTCGACGAACAACAGCGGCAGCCCGGCGAGGACGACCACGGCGAGCACGATCAGCCAGTTGACCAGCGTCGAGCGCTTCACGCCCCGACCTCCTTCGCGGTCGCCGTGGGAGCCGTCGTGGGCTTGAGCACCCCGAGCCGGGTCAGCTCGGCGGGGCTGGCCCGGATGAGCAGCCGCACGATCAGCACGGTGAGCAGGCCCTCGCTGATCGCCAGCGGGATCTGGGTGATGGCGAAGATGGAGCCGAACTTCACGACGGAGCCCGCCACGCCGGACACCGCGTCGGGGAAGGCCAGAGCCAGCTGCGCACTGGTGACGCAGTAGGTGGCCAGGTCGCCCAGCGCCGCGGCCAGGAAGACCCCGAGGGAGAGTCCGCCGCCCAGCCGCCGGGTCAGGACGAACATCCCGTAGGCGACCCACGGTCCGACGATCGCCATGGAGAACACGTTGGCGCCCAGCGTCGTGAGCCCGCCGTGCGCGAGCAGCGTCGCCTGGAAGAACAGCACGATCGTGCCGATCAACGCCATCACGGGTGGTCGGAACAGCACCGCGCCCAGGCCGGTGCCGGTGGGGTGCGAGCAGGACCCGGTGACCGACGGGATCTTCAGTGCGGACAGCACGAAGCTGAACGCCCCGGCCGCGCCGAGCAGCAGCTTGGAATCCGGCTCCGTACGCACCTGGCGGACCACCGCGCGGGCGCCGTGGACCACGAACGGCGCAGCCGCGACCGTCCACGCGGCCGCGTGCAGCGGGGGGAGATAGCCCTCGGCAATGTGCATCCCGGCTCCTCACGCCGAACGCCTGAAGGTCCCGAGGAGACTACGTCGCGCCGGGATTCAGCTTCAAGACTGAACAGATAATCAATCTTTGACGTGACGAGGAGGGACTCGCAACGCGGACGAACCGGCGTTACTGCGAGGCGATCGGGGTGTGCTCGGGATCGGTGTCGCCGTGGGCGTGCAGCCGCACCGGGCGCACCGCCTCCTCGGACACCACCTCGAGCAGCCGCCGGGCCAGGCCGCCCGCGATCCGGTAGCGGACCAGCCGGCCCTCGCGGTGCGCGGTGACCATGCCGTGGGCGCGCAGCAGCCGCAACGCGTGGGAGACGGCGCTGTCGCTCATCCCGACGGCGACGGCCAGGTCGGACACGCACAGGTCGCCGGCATGGTGCAGCGCGAGCAGGATGCTCAGCCGGTTGACCTCGCCGAGGGCGTCGAGCACGGTCGCCGAATGCTGCAGCTGATCGCTGTCGGCGAGGACGGCGGTGGCGTCACACACCTGGTCCGGGTCGATCACCCGGAGGCTCTGGCGGGTAGAGGGGACCTTGTGCACGGGCCCGATGCTAGCCCGTACCGCTACGTGGAGGCCTTCGCTGCTGCCTTCATCTGCTGCTTGTACTCCCGTACCCGGCCCAGCGAGACCCCGTCGACCACGTCGGCGACCGACTTGTGGACGCCGTCCTCGCCGTACCCGCCGGCGGCCTCCCGCCAGCCCTCCGGGGTGATCCCGCGCTGCTTGCCGAGCAGCGCCACGAAGATCTGCGCCTTCTGCTTGCCGAACCCGGGCAGCGCGCCGAGCCGCCGCAGCAGCTCCTTGCCCGTGCCCGCGTCGGCCCAGACCGCGGTGACGTCGCCGTCGTACTGCTCGACCAGCGCCACGGCCAGCGCCTGCACCCGGCCCGCCATCGACTTCGGAAAGCGGTGCAGGGCGGGCTGGCGACTGAACAGCTCGATGAGCTTGTCCGGGTCGTACTCGGCGAGCTGCCGCGCGTCCAGGTTGTCGCACCCGAGGCGGCGCGCCAGCTCGGCGGGCGCGGCGAAGGCGCGTTCCATGGGGATCTGCTGATCGAGCAGCATGCCGACCAGCAGGGCGAACGGGTCGCGGTCGAGCAGCGCGTCGGCGGCGGCGTCCTGGGCCAGGGTGAGGCTCACCGACGCAGCGTAGCGCCGCGACCGAACGACCGCGGGTGCATCCACCGGCGGCCCCCGCCCGGTACTCCCTCTCGGCAGATCCCACCCGATCGAGAAGGAGAATCGAGAAGGAGACCTGCGACGATGCGACGTCCGACCCTCGCACGGGGCACCACGGCGGCCGCCGCCCTTGCGCTGTTCGTCCCGAGTCCGGCCGCTACCGCCCAGGAGACCGGCACGGTCTACGTGGACGGCCGGCGAGCGCTCGACGACTTCCAGCCCGGCACCAGCGAAGGCCCGGTGTCGCTGCCGGCCGGGGCCCGCGAGGTGCAGATCTTTCCCGCCGACGCCGCCGACGGCTCCGGACAACCCTCCTCGCCGCCACCCCGGACCTGCCTGCCGGGGCGAACCTGACCCTCGTGGCCCATCTGAACGAGGCTGGCGCGCCCACGGTCACCCCGTTCGTCAACGACGTGGGCCCCGTCCCGGCCGGGCAGGCCCGCCTCGTCGTCCGGCACACCGCGGCAGCCCGCCGTCGACGTGCCCGCCGGCGGCCAGGCCGTGGTCAGCGGGTTGACCAACCCCGACCAGGAGGCGCTGACCGTGCCGGCCGGTTCGGTCTCCGCGGCGGTGGCCGCGGCCGGCACCACCGAGCCGGCGATCGGTCCGGCGACGTGGACCTGTAGGAGGGCACGGCGACCTTCGTGCACGCCATCGGCTCGCTTTCGGGCGGCAACCTGAACCTGGTCAGCATCGTCGTGCCCGGCCTGCACAGCGCCCCGTCCGGGGTGCCGTCGGGCGCACCGTCGCCCCTGCGGAGGCCGGCCCGCCGAGCTGGCCGGCAGTCGCCGGCGGTGCGGGGGTGCTGGGTCTCGCGCTGGCCGTCGCAACCGCGCGGCGGCGGGCCGGCGCACGCCGCTGAGCGGATCCGACCGTGCCCGCGGGCGGGCCGTGCCGATGCTGCTCGGCGCGCTGCTGTGGCTCACGGTCTGCGGCACCGGCCCGGGCCGGCCGGCGGTGAGCAGCTCACCTTGGCCGCACTACCGGCGGAGGAGACCGGCCCCGAGGTGAGCGAGCACCTGGCAACCTGTTCGCTGTGTCGCGAGCACGTCCGCGCGCTGCGCCGGACGGTCGACCTGGGCCCGGGCCGGCGAGTCGGGTGAGGGCTCCACGGAGCCGCCGCCGCGGGTCTGGGAGGCCATCGCCAGCGACATCGCCCTGGATCAGGAGGCCGGGTGGGCACCGGGGCCGGAGGCCGAGCGCGGCGGCGCCGAGAGCGCCGGCGGCGGGGCCGGCCGGTCGCG
>NZ_JAHDTG010000014.1 GCF_018531475.1 Pseudonocardia mahuensis | reverse complement strand
TCCAGAGCATGCCGGAGTCCGAGGGGCCGGCGCCGCCGGTGCGGGTGGTGGCCAGGTCGGTTTCGATCCGTAGGCCGACGGCCTGCAGGTCCATGATCAGGGAGGCCACCGCCTCCGAGCCCGCGCCGGCCGGTCCGTCGGCGGGGCCCGGGGCCGCGGTGTCCAGCAGGTCGGTCATTCGGAATCACCTCAGGTGTCGCGGGCAGGTGCATCCACTATAAGAGGCGAAGTTTCGTATGGGACATGGCGCAGCATGGTGGCCGCCGCGGGCGGGACGGGGCGGCGGGAATAGCAGGCGACACGCTGCTGGTTGAGCGCGATATCCATGCAAACGCATCGACTGCACCGGCGCCGATGCCGACGCGGTGTCGAAGGAGTTGACCATGCAGATCGGGATCTTCACCGTCGGTGACGTCACCACCGACCCGACCACCGGGCGCACGCCGACCGAGCACGAGCGCATCAGGTCGATGACGACCATCGCCGAGCACGCCGAGGCCGTCGGGCTGGACGTGTTCGCGACCGGTGAGCACCACAACAAGCCGTTCGTGCCGTCGTCGCCGACGACGCTGCTCGGCCACATCGCCGCCCGTACCGAGCGGCTGACGCTCTCGACGTCGACCACGCTGATCACCACGAACGACCCGGTGAAGATCGCCGAGGACTACGCGATGCTGCAGCACCTGGCCGACGGCCGGGTCGACCTCATGCTCGGCCGCGGCAACACCGCGCCGGTGTACCCGTGGTTCGGCAAGAACATCGCCGACGGCCTCCCGCTCACGGTCGAGAACTACCAGCTGCTGCGCCGGCTGTGGGATGAGGACGTGGTGGATTGGGAGGGGAAGTTCCGCACGCCGCTGCGCGGGTTCACCTCGACCCCGCGGCCGCTCGACGGGATCCCCCCGTTCGTCTGGCACGGGTCGATCCGCACCCCGGAGATCGCCGGGATCGCCGCATACTTCGGTGACGGCTTCTTCGCCAACAACATCTTCTGGCCCGCGTCGCACTACACGAGGCTGATCAACCTGTACCGCGAACGGTTCGAGCACTACGGGCACGGCCGCGCGGACCAGGCGATCGTCGGCCTCGGCGGGCAGTTCTTCATGCGCAGGAACTCCCAGGACGCGTGGAACGAGTTCCGGCCCTACTTCGACAACGCCCCGGTCTATGGCCACGGCCCGTCGATGGAGGACTTCACCGCGCAGACGCCGCTGACGGTCGGCAGCCCGCAGGAGGTCATCGAGAAGACCCTGACCTTCCGCGAGCACTTCGGTGACTACCAGCGCCAGCTGTTTCTCGTCGACCATGCGGGTCTGCCGCTGAAGACGGTGCTGGAGCAGCTCGACCTGCTCGGCGAGATCGCACCGATGCTGCGCGCGGAGTTCGACGCCCGGCGGCCGGCGCACGTCCCGTCCGTCCCGCCGACGCATGCGAGCCGGCTCGCCGCCCTGCAGACGCGCAGTGACGCCGATGTCCCCGCCGCCGTCTGACCGGCTCGACGCCCCGGTGAGCAGCGCCCGGCTCACCGCGGAGTCGTGGGAGGCGCTCTTCCGGGCCCAGGTGACGCTGCTCCGCCGGTTCGCCGACGACGACGTCTGGGACCCGATCACCATGCGTGAGTACGACGTGCTGTTCACGCTCAGCCGCTGCCCGGACGCCCGGGCGCGGCTGCGCGAGCTCAACCGGGAGAGCCTGCTGAGCCAGCCCTCGCTGAGCCGGATGGTCGAGCGGCTGGACGCCGCCGGGTACGTGGCCCGCGAGCCCGACCCGGTGGACCGCCGCGGCACCGTCGTCGTGCTCACCGAGGCCGGGGCGCAGATGCAGCGGCGGATCGGGCAGCGGCACGCCGCGAGCATCCGCCGCTACTTCGGCCCCGCCCTCGACGACGAGGAGCTGCGGACCCTGCAGCAGCTCTGCGACAAGCTGCGCCTCGCCCAGGAGGACATTGCCGACTCGTGAGCGGGCGTCGTCCCCGTCTCACTGTGCGACAGTGCACCCAGGATGGGCGTGAAGCGCTGGAGTCTCTCATCCTGATCGAGGACCGGCGAGGCAACGGCCGGCGTCCCGGGAGGCTGCGATGTCGAAGTACGTGTACGCGTTCGCCGAGGGCAACAGGGACATGAAGGACCTGTTGGGCGGCAAGGGTGCGAATCTCGCGGAGATGACGAACCTCGGCCTGCCGGTGCCGCCCGGGTTCACCATCACGACCGAGGCCTGCCGGGCCTACCTGAGCGACGGGCGGGAACCCGTCGAGCTGGCCGGGCAGGTCGACGAGCACCTGGCCGCGCTGCAGGACGCGATGGGCAAGAAGCTGGGTGACGCGGACGATCCGTTGCTGGTCTCGGTGCGCTCCGGGGCGGCGGCCTCCATGCCCGGGATGATGGAGACGGTGCTCGACGTCGGGCTCAACGACCGGTCCGTGCAGGGTCTGGCCCGGGTGGCCGACGACGGGCGGTTCGCCTGGGACTCCTACCGGCGGCTGATCCAGATGTTCGGCAAGACCGTCCTCGGGATCGACGGCGAGCACTTCGACGTCGCCTTCGACGACGTGAAGCGGCAGCGGGGAACGGACAGCGACCTGGACCTGGACGCGGTCGACCTGCAGGCGGTCGTCGACACGTTCAAGTCGGTCGTGACCGAGCACTCCGGGCGGCAGTTCCCGCAGGATCCCCGTGAGCAGCTGGACCTGACGGTGCGGGCGGTCTTCGAGTCGTGGAACTCCCCGCGGGCGATCACCTACCGGCGCCAGGAGCAGATCCCGGCCGACCTGGGCACGGCGGTGAGCGTGGTCGCGATGGTGTTCGGCAACCTCGGCCCGGACTCGGGCACCGGCGTCGCCTTCACCCGCGACCCCGCGTCGGGCGAACAGGGCGTCTACGGCGACTACCTGGCCAACGCCCAAGGCGAGGATGTCGTGGCCGGCATCCGCAACACCGTGGCGCTGGCCGAGCTGGAGCGGCTCGATCCGGAGTCCTACCGGCAGTTGCTGGAGATCATGGCGACGCTCGAGCGGCACTACCGCGATCTGTGCGACATCGAGTTCACCATCGAGCGGGGTCGGCTGTGGATGCTGCAGACCCGGGTCGGCAAGCGCACCGCGGCGGCGGCGTTCGTGGTGGCCTGCCAGCTCGTCGACGAGGGGCTGATCGATCTCGACGAGGCGCTGCGCCGCGTCACCGGGGACCAGCTGTCGCAGCTGATGTTCCCCTGGTTCGACACCGACGCCGCGAAGGATCGGCTGGCGGTGGGGATGAACGCCTCACCGGGCGCCGCGACGGGCGCGGTGGTGTTCGACTCCGCCACCGCGGTGGCCCGGGCGGCCGAGGGTGAGCGGGTCATCCTGGTGCGCCGGGAGACCAACCCCGACGACCTGCACGGAATGATCGCCGCGCAGGGGGTGCTGACCAGCCGCGGCGGCCGGACCAGCCATGCCGCGGTCGTGGCGCGCGGGATGGGCAGGACGTGCGTGTGCGGCGCGGAGGCCCTCGAGGTGGACGCGGCGGCGCGGCGGCTGACCGGTCCGGGCGGGGTCGAGGTGGCCGAGGGCGACATACTCTCGATCGACGGGAGCACCGGTGAGGTGTTCCTGGGCGAGGTGCCGGTGGTCGACTCCCCGGTGATGGAGTACTTCGAGGGTGCCCTGGACCCGACGGCGGAGGGTACGAGCGAGCTCGTCCGGGCGGTCGACCGGATCATGAGCCACGCCGACTCGCGGCGGCGGCTCGCGGTGCGGGCCAATGCCGACACGGGCGAGGACGCCGCCCGGGCCCGGCGGTTCGGCGCCCAGGGCATCGGACTGTGCCGCACCGAGCACATGTTCCTCGGCGACCGCCGTGAGCTCGTGGAGCGCGTGGTGCTCGCCGAGACCGAGGACGAGCGTGGCGCCGCGCTGGACGAGTTGCTGCCGTTGCAGCGTTCCGACTTCATCGAACTGTTCACCGCGATGGCCGGGCTCCCGGTGACGATCCGGCTGCTGGACCCGCCGCTGCACGAGTTCCTCCCCGACCTGACCGAGCTGTCGGTGCGGGTCGCGGTGGCGCAGGAGCGCGGTGAGCCCGCCGACAAGGATGTCGCGCTGCTGGCGGCGGTGCGCCGGCTGCACGAGGACAACCCGATGTTCGGGTTGCGTGGGGTGCGTCTCGGCATCGTCGTTCCGGGTCTGTTCGGGATGCAGGTCCGCGCCATCGCCCAGGCCGCGGCGCAGTTGCGCCGCGACGGGGTCGACGTCCAGCCGGAGATCATGATTCCGCTGGTCGGCGCGGTGCAGGAGCTGCAGGCGGTGGCCGAGGAGACGAACGCGGTGCTCGCCGACGAGTCCCGGCGGTCCGCGGTGCCGCTCGACGCCCTGATCGGCACGATGATCGAGCTCCCGCGGGCCGCGCTCACCGCCGGGCAGATCGCCGAGTCGGCCCAGTTCTTCTCCTTCGGCACGAACGACCTGACCCAGACGACGTGGGGGTTCTCCCGCGACGACGTCGAGGGTTCGTTCTTCTCCCGCTACCTCGATCGCGGGATCTTCGGTGTCTCCCCGTTCGAGTCCATCGACGCCGACGGCGTCGGCCGGCTGGTCCGGCTCGCCGCCGACGAGGGCCGCGCCGCCCGGCCGGACCTCAAGCTCGGTGTCTGCGGCGAGCACGGTGGCGACCCCGACTCGGTGCACTTCTTCCACGCCGCGGGTCTGGACTACGTCTCCTGCTCGCCGTTCCGGGTCCCCGTCGCCCGGCTCGAGGCCGGCCGCGCGGCGATCGCGGGCGGGGACGGATAGGCCGGTTCAGACCACCTCGATCCGCGGGTACGCCGGCCGCCACATGGCCTGCTCGACCTGCCGTTCCGGGTCGGTGACCGGGACCTGGGCCAGGCCCTCGTCGGCCGCGGCCCGGGCCACGGCGGCGCCGACGGCGGCCGAGACCGCCCAGAGCTGCTCGATGGGCGGGAGCAGCGGCGCGCCGGGCCCGGCGGAGTCACCGCTCGGGGACAGCCGGGCGATGGCGTCGGCCGCGGCGGTGATCATCGCGTCGCTGACGCGGCGGGCGCGCGCGACGCCGACACCCAGCCCGATGCCGGGGAAGACGAGCGCGTTGTTGGCCTGGGCGATGGTGTGGACGCCCGCGCCGAAGGTGACGGGCGGGAAGGGGCTGCCGGTGGCGATCAGGGCGCGCCCGTCGGTCCAGGCGAGCAGGTCGGCGGGGAAGGCCTCGGCCCTCGAGGTGGGGTTGGACAGCGGCATGATGATCGGCCGCTCGACGTGGGTGGCCATCTGCTTGACGATCGGCTCGGTGAACGCCCCGTGCTGGGCGGAGGTACCGATGAGCATCGTCGGGCGGACCCTCTCCACGACGGTCGCCAGGTCGATGCCGGCGCTCGAGCCGGCTCCGGGCCAGCTCTCGACCTCGGCGGCGCGGCGGGCGTAGGGGAGCTGGAAGTCGCGCAGCCGACTGGAGTCGTCGACGAGCAGGCCGCGGCTGCCCAGGGCCCAGAACCGGCTGGTGGCCTCGGATTCGGAGAGCCCCTCGCGGACCATGACCTCCCGCATCATGTCGGCGATGCCCAGACCCGCCGTGCCGGCGCCGTGGATGACGACGTGCTGGTCGCGCATGCTGGTGCCGGCGGCGCGCAGCGCGGAGAACGCGGCGGCGAGGACGACGGCGGCGGTGCCCTGCATGTCGTCGTTGAACGTGCAGTAACGGTCGGCGTAGCGGTCGAGGATGCGCCGCGCGTTGCCCGCGCCGAAGTCCTCCCAGTGCAGCATGGCGTGCGGGAACAGCCGGGACGCCGTGGTCACGTAGGCCTCGATCAGGTCGTCGTAGCGCTGGTCGCGGACCCGGGGCCCGCGGTGGCCCAGGTAGAGGTCGTCGTCGAGCAGGGCGCGGTTGTCGGTGCCCACGTCGAGCACGACCGGGATGACCCGGTGCGGGTGGATGCCGGCGGCCGCGGTGTAGACCGACAGCTTGCCGATCGCGATCTCGATGCCGCCCACCCCCTGGTCGCCGATGCCGAGGATGCCCTCGGCGTCGGTGGCCACGATGAGGTCGACGTCGTCCGGGCCGAGGCCGAAGTTACGGAACGACGCCTCCACGTCGTCGGGGCGGTCGATCGAGAGGTAGACCCCGCGCGGGCGCCGGTACTCGTGGCTGTAGCGCTCGATGGCCTGCCCGATCGTCGGTGTGTAGACGATGGGGAGCATCTCCGGCAGGTGCTCGGCCAGCAGGCGGTAGAACAGCACCTCGTTGCGATCGCGCAGGTTCGCGAGGAACACGTTACGTGCCAGGTCGTCGGGGACCCGCAGGTACTGGGCGTACACCCGCTGCAGTTGGCTCTCCATCGTCGACACCCCGTCGGGCAGCAGGCCGGTCAGGCCGAGCGCGTCGCGCTCCGCAGGGGTGAAGGCGGTGCCCCGGTTGATCATCGGCGCGGCCAGTACGCCCCGCCCGCGGGCCCGGATGCGCGCCGTGATCCCGCCTCCGGTGGACACCAGCTCGTAGGGTTCCGCGTCCATGACACCCCTTCCCGGTCGCGCCCACCGGGTGCGGTCCGGCCCCCCGTCGGGCGTCGTGCCACACCACCGTCCCGCGCCCGGACGGGACACGCCAGAGCACAGACGCGCTCGACCGTGCTGTGGATGTCTGGGACCGTGGTCGCACCCGTAGCGGGGGGAGATCCGCCGTGACCGACGCGCCGACCGGCACCGTGCCGTTTCCCACGGGTCGCCGTGGGTACCTGCGGTCACCGCGCTCCCGCCGGGTCCGCGGCTGACGGCTCCACCCCCGGACGGAGACGCTCATGGGCGTGCGTACCTGGATCGAGTCCTGGCCCGTCTACCGCCAGCTCACCGGCCCGGATCGGCTGGGCCGGGGCGCAGCGGCGGAGTCCCCCCGCTCGACGACGATGGGGGCGCGGGTCGTCACGGCGGACCGGGTCGTGAGCTCGGTGTGCCCGTACTGCGCCGTCGGCTGCGCCCAGCGGGTGTACGTCGCCGATGAGCACGTCATCCAGATCGAGGGCAACACCGACTCCCCGATCTCCCGCGGCCGGCTGTGCCCGAAGGGCTCCGCGAGCAAACAGCTGGTCACCGGCCCGCAGCGGGTGGAGAAGGTCCGCTACCGGGCGCCGTACGCCACCGAGTGGTCCGAGCTCGATCTGGCCACGGCCATGGACATGGTCGCAGACCGCGTCCTCGACGCCCGGGACAAGGGCTGGCAGGAGCGCGACCGGAACGGCAACCGGCTGCGCCGGACCCTGGGCATCGCCAGCCTCGGCGGAGCCACCCTGGACAACGAGGAGAACTACCTGATCAAGAAGATGTTCACGGCGCTGGGCGCCATCCAGATCGAGAACCAGGCCCGTATTTGACACTCCGCCACGGTTCCCGGTCTGGGGGCCTCGTTCGGTCGCGGTGGCGCCACCGACTACCAGCAGGGCCTGGCGCACTCCGACTGCATCGTGATCATGGGCTCGAACATGGCCGAGGCCCACCCGGTGGGCTTCCAGTGGGTGATGGAGGCCAAGGCCCGCGGGGCGCGGGTCTTCCACGTCGACCCGCGGTTCACCCGGACCAGTGCGATGGCCGACGCGCACGTCCCGCTGCGCGTCGGCACCGATATCGCGTTCCTCGGCGGAGTGATCAACCACATCCTCGCGAACGAGCTGGACTTCCGGGAGTACGTGCTCCCGTACACGAACGCCTCGTTCCTCATCCGGGAGGACTTCCGCGACACCGAGGACCTGGGCGGGCTGTTCAGCGGCTACGACCCGGTGACGGCGAGCTACGACCAGAGCAGCTGGCACTACGAGAGCGCGGATCCGGCGGGCCCGGCGTACCGGTGGGCGTGGGTCGAGGAGAAGGAGAACGCGTCGGCCGATCAGCACGGCTCGGGTGGGCCGAAGCTCGAAGGGGTCGCGGGGGACATCGCCTCGGACCCGACGCTGCGGCACCCGCGATGCGTCTACCAGATCCTCAAACGGCACTTCGCCCGCTACACCCCGGAGACGGTCGAGCAGATCTGCGGCACTCCGCGCGAGGAGTTCCTGGCGGTGTGCGAGGCCCTCGTCGCGAACTCCGGACGGGAACGCACCAGCGCGCTGGTCTACAGCGTGGGCTGGACCCAGCACAGCGTGGGGGCACAGTACATCCGGGCGGCGTCGATCATCCAGCTGCTGCTGGGCAACATCGGCCGCCCCGGCGGCGGGATCCTCGCCCTGCGCGGCCACGCCAGCATCCAGGGGTCCACCGACATCCCGACCCTGTTCAACCTGCTCCCGGGCTACCTGACGATGCCCTCCGCGTTCTCGCACCCGGACCTGGCCACCTACGTGCACACCGTCTGCGGCGACCGGCAGAAGGGGTTCTGGTGTCACGCCGACAGCTACCTGGTCTCGCTGCTCAAGGAGTACTGGGGCGACGCGGCGACACCGGAGAACGGCTTCTGCTACGACTACCTGCCGCGGATCGACGGTGACCACGGCACCTACCGCACCGTGCTGGACATGATCGACGGGAAGGTCTTCGGCTACTTCCTGGTCGGCCAGAACCCCGCGGTCGGGTCGGCGCACGGGCGGGCGCAGCGCCTCGGGATGGCGAATCTCGACTGGCTGGTCG
Organism: Pseudonocardia mahuensis; assembly: GCF_018531475.1. Taxonomy (GTDB): domain Bacteria; phylum Actinomycetota; class Actinomycetes; order Mycobacteriales; family Pseudonocardiaceae; genus Pseudonocardia. The sequence continues at coordinate 98,471 of NZ_JAHDTG010000014.1, read as the reverse complement.
TCCGTGACCTCACCATGATCGAGAGCGCCGACTTCTGGAAGGACGCGCCGGAGGTGGAGACCGGCGAGATCGTCACCGAGCGGTGCCGCACCGAGGTGTTCTTCTTCCCCGCCGCCGCGCACACCGAAAAGGACGGCACGTTCACCCAGACGCAGCGGATGCTGCAGTGGCGGGACAAGGCGCTGGACCCAGTCGGTGATCAGCGCTCCGACCTGTGGTTTTTCTACCACCTGGGCCGGCGGGTCAAGGAGCGCCTCGCCGGCTCCACCGACGAGCGCGACCGCCCCGTGCTCGATCTCGCCTGGGACTACGAGGTGCACGGCAGCCCCGAGGACGGGGAGCCGTCCGCCGACCACGTGCTGCGGCGGATCAACGGCTACGACCTGACCACCGGTCGGCTGGTCGACGGCTACACCGACCTGAAGGCCGACGGCAGCACCTCGTGCGGCTGCTGGATCTACAGCGGCGTCTACGCCGACGGCGTCAACCAGGCGAGGCGGCGCACGCCGCGTTTCGAGCAGGACGACTACGCGCTGGAGTGGGGCTGGACCTGGCCGCTGAACCGCCGGATCCTCTACAACCGGGCCTCCGCCGACCCGCAGGGCCGGCCGTGGAGCGAACGCAAGGCGCTCGTGTGGTGGGACCCCCGGCGCGGTGAGTGGACCGGCCACGACGTGCCCGACTTCGAACGGGACAAGCCGCCGGACTATCAGCCCCCCGGCCCCACCAAGGGCCCGGAGGCCCTGCGCGGCGACGACCCGTTCATCATGCAGGCCGACGGCAAGGGCTGGCTGTTCGCGCCGCGGGGGCTGGTCGACGGCCCGCTGCCCACGCACTACGAGCCGCACGAGTCGCCCGTGCGCAACCTCCTCTACGCCCAGCAGGGCAACCCGGCCCGCAAGGTCTACGGCCGGCCCGACAACCCGTCCAACCCGTCCCCGCCGGAGCCGCACGCCGACGTCTTCCCCTACGTGCTCACCTCGTCCCGGCTCACCGAGCACCACACTGCCGGTGGCATGAGCCGGACGCTGCCCTACCTGTCCGAACTGCAGCCGGCGCTCACCGTCGAGGTCTCCCCGGAGCTCGCCGCCGAGCGCGGGCTGACCCACCTGGGCTGGGGGCACGTCATCACCAGCCGGACCGCCGTCGAGGCCCGCGTCATGGTGACCGACCGGCTGGCCCCGCTGCGGGTGGCCGGCCGCCTCGTCCACCAGGTCTGGATGCCCTACCACTGGGGTCCCAACGGACTGGTCCGGGGTGACGTGTTCAACGACCTGCTCGGCGTGACGCTCGATCCGAACGTGTTCATCCAGGAGAGCAAGGTGGCGACCTGCGACATCCGGCCGGGCCCCCGGCCGCGCGGGCCCGCGCTGCTCGACTACGTCGCCGGTTACCGCGGACGGGCCGGGGTCACCACCGAGACCGGGACCGAGATCTGCACCGCGTGCGGCGTCGTGCACACCGAACGGGAGGCCCAAGGATGATCCGCGAGAACAGTCTGTACGGCCCGCTCGACGACGTCGCCGCCGACGCCGGTCATCTCGAGCACCCGCCGCGCGTCGGCTTCTTCACCGACACGTCGGTCTGCATCGGCTGCAAGGCCTGCGAAGTGGCGTGCAAGGAGTGGAACCTCGTCCCCGACGACGGGTTCGACCTGCTCGGGATGTCCTACGACAACTCCGGGATGCTGGGTGCGCACACCTGGCGGCACGTGGCGTTCGTGGAGCAGGACGTCCCGCTCGGCGGCCAGCGGACCGCGCTCGCCGAGCTGCCGACCGGGCCGTCGAGCACGCCCGCGACGGCCGAGGTGGTCGCCGCCCGGCTGCGGCATGCCGAGCGCGGGGGCAGCGAGCTGGGCACCGGACCGCTGGAGGTCGACGAGCCGCCGCAGGACCTGGGCATGCCGTCGTTCTCCCGACCCGGCGACGGTCACGGCGCCGAGGGCCGCACCGACTTCCGCTGGCTGATGGAGTCCGACGTGTGCAAGCACTGCACGCACGCGGGCTGCCTGGACGTCTGCCCCACGGGGGCGCTGTTCCGGACCGAGTTCGGCACGGTCGTCGTGCAGCAGGACATCTGCAACGGCTGTGGCTACTGCGTCTCCGGCTGCCCGTACGGCGTGATCGACCGCAGCCCGCTCGACGGCACGGCGCAGAAGTGCACGCTGTGCTACGACCGGCTGCACGACGGGCTGGAGCCGGCGTGTGCCAAGGCCTGCCCCACCGACTCCATCCAGTTCGGGGAGGTCGACGAGCTGCGTGAGCGCGCGAGCCGGCGGCTCGCGACCCTGCACGACCGCGGCGTCACCGAGGCGCGGCTCTACGGCGACGACCCGGGCGACGGGGTCGGCGGCACCGGTGCCTTCTTCCTGCTGCTCGACGAGCCCGAGGTCTACGGCCTGCCACCGGACCCGGTGGTGCCCACCCGCGATGCGCCCGCGATGTGGCGGGCCGCGGGGGTCGCGGCGGCCGCCTTCCTGACCGCCGCGGTGGGGGCGTTCCTCGGGAGCCGGCCATGAGCACGGCCGACCCCGCCCGTCTCGTCCGGCACGGCCGCGACGGCCGGCGCGCCGGCGACGCGCACCCCGAGGTGGTCCCGGCGGCGGACTTCCGGTCCTACTACGGGCGCCCGGTGCTCAAGACCCCGGTGTGGGAGTGGAAGATCGCGGCCTACTTCTTCACCGGTGGGCTCGCGGCGGGGTCCGCGGTGATCGCGGCCGGCGCGGATCTCACCGGCAGGCCGGCGTTGCGCCGGGCCGGGTGGCTCGGCTCGCTCGGCGCGCTGCTGGCGAGCGTCTACTTCCTGATCACCGATCTCGGCCGGCCCGGGCGGTTCCACCACATGCTGCGTGTCGCCAAACCGACCTCCCCGATGAGCGTCGGCACCTGGATCCTCACCGCCTTCGGCCCCGGAGTCGGGCTGGCGGCGGTCGCCGAGCTGGTCCCGCGGCGGTGGCGGCCGACCGTCCTGGGCCGGCTGGTGCGCAGATCGGCCCGGCCCGCCGGGCTGTCCGCGGCCGCGTTCGCGCCGGCGGTGGCGTCCTACACCGCGGTCCTGCTCTCGCACACCGCGGTGCCGGCGTGGCACGGGGCCCGGGAGGAGCTGCCGTTCGTGTTCAGCGGATCGGCGGCGGCCGGTTCGGGCGGCCTGATGATGGCGGTCGCGCCGGTCGAGGAGGCCGGCCCGGCGCGGTGGTTCGCGGTATCCGGCGCGGTGGGCGAGCTCGCCGCGTCGACGGTGCTGGAGAAGCGGCTGGACCCGGTCGTCCGGGAGGCGTACGCGACGGGCCGGGCGCACCGGTTGCGCCGCTGGTCGGAGGGGCTCACCGCGGCCGGGCTCGTGGGCACCCTGCTGGGCGCCCACCGGAGCCGGGCGGTCGCGGCGGGATCAGGGCTGGCCCTGATGGCGGGCAGCGCGTTACAGCGCCTCGGCATCTTCGAAGCCGGTGTCGCCTCCACCCGGGACCCCCGCTACGTCGTCGTCCCGCAGCGGGAGCGCCTGATGGAGCGATCGCCCGGCTGATCAGGCGAGGACGGCGTCGGCCGCCTTCTTGAGGGCCCCGGGCTGGGCGGGGCTGCGCGGGGCCGTTTTCTTCATCTCGATCATCTCGGCGCCGATCTCCTGCAGCTTCTTGCGGCCGAGCCCCTCACGCACCTTGGGGAACCACCCCTGCTCCTCCTCCTCGATGTGGTGCAGGACGTTCTCGATGAGAACCGTGGTCTTCGCGGCGAAGCGTTCGTCGTCGGCGCTCATCGCCGCCAGCTCGGTGCACAGCACGTCGGCCACGTGGTGCTCCTCGTAGGACTCGAGCACGTCGTCGGAGAGGTCCGGGAGCAGTTCCCGGGTCGCCGGGTACAGGCATTCGTTCTCGATGTAGGTGTGGACCGTCAGCGCCTCGAGGATCTTCTTGACGGTCTTCTCCTTCTTCTTGCGCGCGTTCTCACCCGCACCCTGGAACTCGCGGAAGAGCTTGCGGATCTCCTTGTGGTCCTCTCTGAGCAGCACGATCGCGTCGGTCGACACCGGCGTGTCCCCCCTCGGTTGTCGGTGCCCGCGCGGTGGAGCGCCTGCCGTAGGCGTGCGCGAGCTGATCCGTGCGCCCGCTGCCGGACGCCTCGAGGGGCCACTACCCGGAGCCGGGCTGCGCTATGCGCGGGCACCCGCACCGGGATCACCCCCGGGGCGTGGCGTGCTGCTCGAGGCGGGCCCGCCGGGAGGTGGCATCGGCCCAGGACCCGGGCCAGCTCACGACCGCGACGGAGGACGTCTTCATGACGGGTTCCTCGCCGGTGAGGAGCGTGACGAGGTCCTCCAGCCCCGGGTTGTGGCCCACCAGCACCGTGGTGGCGGCCTTGGCGGGCAGCTGCCGGACCACGTCGAGCAGTTCCGTCGCCGACGCGGCGTACACGCGCTCGTCGAAGCGCCGGCGCGGCCCCGTGCCGAGGGCGTCGGAGGCCAGCTCCCACGTCTGCTCGGCCCGCACCGCGGGGGAGGACACCACGGCGTCGATGTGCTCGACGTGGTCGTGCAGCCAGCGGCCGATCGCCGGCGCGTCACGGCGCCCGCGCGGTCCCAGCGGCCGGTCGATGTCGGCCACGCCCGCGGGCCAGGCCGACTTCGCATGCCGGACGATCACCAGCCGGCGCTTCGTGGGAGCCATGGCCGGAGCCTGCCAGGCCCGCGCCGTGCACGACACGCGCCCCGTGGACGTCAGGCCGCCGAGTTCGCGCCGGTGAGGCCCCACGCATCGGCGAGGAGTTCGAAGGAGCGCCGGCGCTGTGCGGGGTCGTGGGCGTAGGTGACGACGAGGAGTTCGTCGGCCCCGGTGCGGTCCACGAACTCGTCCAGGCCCTGGCGCACCACATCAGGGGTGCCGACGAACGAGACCTGCAACGGGGCGTCGACGGCGGCGGCCTGCTCGGCGTCGAGCCTGGCCCGCAGATCCGGCATCGGGGGGTCCAGCGGCGCGGGGGCGCCGGTCGCGAGCCGCAGGAACATCTGCTGCACCGTGGTGAACAGCTCCTCGGCCCGCTGCTGGTCATCGGCGACGACGACGTTGACGCCCACCATCACCGTCGGCTCGGTGACCGACGCCAGCGGACCGGACGGGTCGAAGGTGCGCCGGTAGACGGCGAGTGCCTCGTTCAGCTGGAAGGGGGCGAAGTGCGAGGCGAACGCGAAGGGGAGGCCGAGGCGCCCGGCCAGCTCCGCGCTCGCCGTGGACGACCCGAGCAGCCACAGCGGCACCTGCGTCCCCTGCCCGGGGATCGCCCGCACCGGGCCCTGGCCGGGTCCGGCGGGTGCCAGGTAGGCCGCGAGCTGGCGGACGTCCTGCGGGAAGCTGTCGATGCTGGAGGCGCCCCGGCGCAGCGCGTGGGCCGTGCGCGGGTCGGTGCCCGGCGCGCGCCCGAGGCCGAGGTCGATCCGGCCGGGATGTAGCGTCGCGAGGGTCCCGAACTGCTCGGCGACGGCGAGCGGCGCGTGGTTGGGCAGCATGATGCCGCCCGAGCCGACGCGCACGTTGTTCGTGGCCGAGGCGACCCGTTCGATGAGCAGCGCGGTGGCGGAACTGGCGAACGTGTCGCTGTTGTGGTGCTCGGCGAGCCAGAAGCGCCGGTAACCCAGCTCGTCCGCCATCCGGGCCAGACGCATGGTGTCCTCCAGAGCCTCCGCGACGTCGTGGCCGCTCGAGACGGGCACCAGGTCGAGAACCGAGAGCGGGACGCGCTCACCCGGGGCACGGCGAGACGCGGGCGGCGACGTGGACGATGGCGGGGACGACGAGGTCATGGGCGACGGTTACCCCGGTGCCCGCGGAGAACGCCGCGGACCTGGTGCCGAGGTCGCCCCGGGTGTCCCATTGAGGGATGCAGCCAGTCACCGTCGGAACCGGCCCGGTGAGCGGCGCCGAGGTCGTCGCGGTGGCCCGGGACGGAGCCACCGTGGTCCTGTCGGACGAGGCGCAGGCCGAGATCCGGCGCAGCCGCTCCGTGATCGATGAACTGGCCGGCGACGACGCGCCGCACTACGGGGTGTCGACCGGCTTCGGTGCCCTCGCGATCCGGCACATCCCGCCCGAGCTGCGCGCGGACCTGCAACGAAGCCTCGTGCGCTCGCACGCCGCCGGGTCGGGTCCCGAGGTCGAGCGCGAGGTCGTCCGGGCCCTCATGCTGCTGCGCCTGAAGACGCTGGCGACCGGGCGGACCGGGGTCCGGCTCTCCACGGCCCGCGCGTACGCGGCCGTGCTGTCCGCGGGCATCACGCCGACGGTCCGGGAGTACGGCTCGCTCGGCTGCTCGGGTGACCTGGCCCCGCTGGCGCAGTGCGCTCTGGCCGTGATGGGCGAAGGGATGGTGCGCGACGCCCATGACGTGCTGCGCCCCGCCGCCGAGGCACTGGCCGCGACCGGCATCGAGCCGGTCGAGCTGCGGGAGAAGGAGGGCCTGGCGCTGATCAACGGCACCGACGGCATGCTCGGCATGCTGGTGCTGGCCTGCCACGACCTGCGTCTGGTGCTGCGGACCGCCGACGTCGCCGCGGCGATGAGCGTCGAGGCGCTGATGGGGACGGACGCGGTGTTCGCCGCGGATCTGCAGGCGCTGCGCCCGCATCCCGGGCAGGTCGACGCCGCCGCGAACCTGCGGGCGCTGCTGGCCGGATCGGCGATCATGGAGAGCCACCGCGGGCCGGAGTGCACGCGGGTGCAGGACGCCTACTCGCTGCGCTGCGCCCCGCAGGTGCACGGCGCCGCGCGCGACACGGTGGCACATGCCGAGACCGTCGCGTCCCGGGAGCTGGCCAGCGCCATCGACAACCCGGTGATCACGCCGGACGGCCGGGTGGAGAGCAACGGCAACTTCCACGGTGCGCCGGTCGGTTACGTGCTCGACTTCCTCGCGATCGCCGCCGCTGACGTCGCGTCGATCTCCGAGCGGCGCACCGACCGGTTCCTCGACGTCGCCCGCAACCACGAGCTGCCCGCCTTCCTGGCCGACGACCCGGGCGTCGACTCCGGCCACATGATCGCCCAGTACACGGCGGCCGCGATCGTCTCCGAGCTCAAGCGGCTGGCCACGCCCGCGTCGGTGGACTCGATCCCGTCCAGCGCGATGCAGGAGGACCACGTGTCGATGGGCTGGTCGGCTGGTCGCGAGCTGCGCCGGTCCGTGGACGGGCTCACCCAGGCCGTCGCGATCGAGCTGCTCACCGCCGCCCGCGGGCTCGACCTGCGCCGGCCGCTGGAGCCCGCCCCGGCCACCGCAGCGGTCCGCGACGGCCTGCGCGCCACGGTGGCCGGCCCGGGCCCCGACCGCCACCTCGTCCCGGAGATCGAGGCCGCGGTGGCCTATGTCGCCTCCGGCCGGGCGCTGGCCGCCGCCGAGTCGGTGACCGGCCCGTTGCGCTGAGCGTCCCGCCACGTGTGAGAGAAGGGATCGACCATGGAAGGCGCCCACCCCGTCCGTGCCGCCCGCGGCACCACGCTCACCGCCGGGTCCTGGCAGACCGAGGCCCCGCTCCGGATGCTCCAGAACAACCTCGACCCGGAGGTCGCCGAACGCCCGGACGACCTGGTCGTCTACGGCGGCACCGGCCGGGCCGCGCGGGACTGGGCGTCGTTCGACGCGATGGTGCGCACCCTCACCACGCTGGCCGGCGACGAGACCATGCTAGTGCAGTCCGGCAGGCCGGTCGGGGTACTGCGCACCCACGAGTGGGCGCCGCGGGTGCTGATCGCCAACTCGAACCTGGTGCCGGACTGGGCGAGCTGGCCCGAGTTCCGCCGCCTCGAGCACCTCGGCCTGACCATGTACGGCCAGATGACGGCCGGGTCGTGGATCTACATCGGCACCCAGGGGATCCTGCAGGGCACCTACGAGACCTTCGCGGCCGTCGCCACCAAACGGTTCGGCGGCACTCTGGCCGGCACGCTCACCGTGACCGGCGGCTGCGGCGGGATGGGCGGGGCGCAGCCACTGGCCGTGACCCTCAACGGCGGCGTCTGCCTGATCGTCGACGTCGACGAGGCGCGACTACGGCGCCGGATCGACCAGCGTTGCCTCGACGAGCTGGCCCCCGGCCTCGACGACGCCGTCGCCCGGTGCGAGCACGCCCGGGACGACCGCCGGGCGCTGTCGGTCGGGGTGGTGGGCAACTGCGCGGCGGTGCTGCCGGACCTGCTGCGCCGCGGGCTCGCGGTCGACGTCGTCACCGACCAGACCTCGGCCCACGATCCGCTGTCCTACCTGCCCGAAGGCGTCTCCCTGGAGGACTGGCACGACTACGCCGAGCGCAAGCCCGCGGAGTTCACCGAGCGGGCGCGGGCGTCGATGGCCCGGCACGTCGAGGCCATGGTCGGTTTCGCAGACGCAGGCGCCGAGGTGTTCGACTACGGCAACTCCATCCGCGACGAGGCCCGCCTGGGCGGCTTCGACCGGGCGTTCGCGTTCCCCGGGTTCGTCCCCGCCTACCTCCGCCCGCTGTTCTGCGCCGGCAAGGGCCCGTTCCGGTGGGCCGCGCTTTCCGGCGATCCGAAGGACATCCACGCCACCGACGAGGCCGTGCTCGATCTCTTCCCGGACAACGATCACCTGCACCGCTGGATCCGCGCCGCCCAGGACCGGGTCGCGTTCCAGGGGCTGCCGGCCCGGATCTGCTGGCTCGGCCACGGCGAGCGCGACCGGGCCGGGGTCCGGTTCAACGACATGGTCGCCTCCGGCGAGCTGTCCGCGCCGGTCGTCATCGGCCGCGATCACCTCGACAGCGGCTCGGTCGCCTCGCCCTACCGCGAGACCGAGGCGATGGCCGACGGCTCCGACGCGATCGCCGACTGGCCGCTGCTGAACGCGCTGGTCAACACCGCCTCCGGGGCCACCTGGGTGTCCATCCACCACGGCGGCGGCGTCGGCATCGGCCGGTCGGTCCACGCCGGGCAGGTCACCGTGGCCGACGGCACCGACCTGGCCGGGGAGAAGATCGAACGGGTGCTCACCAACGACCCCGCGACCGGCGTCATCCGGCACGTCGACGCCGGGTACGAGATCGCCGCCGGGGTGGCCGCCGAGCGGGGGATCCGGATCCCGATGCGGGAGGGATCATGAGCTTCGATCAGATGTGGGCGGACCTCGAACCGGTCGGGCGGGATCGGCGCAGCGGCGGCTACCGGCGCTACGCCTGGACGGCGGAGGACGCGACGCTGCGCGAGTGGTTCGCCGGCGAGGCCGAGCGTCGTGGGCTCGACCTGACCACCGACCGGGCCGGCAACCAGTGGGCGTGGTGGGGCGACCCCGATGCGAGCCCGGGGCTGGCGATCGGCTCGCACCTGGATTCCGTCCCCGACGGCGGCGCGTACGACGGCCCGCTCGGGGTGGTCTCGGGGTTCGCCGCCCTGGACGCGCTGCGGGACCGCGGGTTCGTCCCCGGCAGGCCGGTCGCCGTGGTCCACTTCGGCGACGAGGAGGGCGCCCGGTTCGGGGTCGCGTGCGCCGGCTCGCGGATCCTCACCGGCGCGCTGGACGCCGACCGGGCGCGCGGCCTGACCGACGCCGACGGGCTGTCGATGGCGGAGGCGATGGTGAAGGCGGGACACGACCCGGCCCGGATCGGGCGCGACGAACAGACGCTGCGCCGGGTCGCCACCTTCGTCGAACTGCACGTCGAGCAGGGCCGGGCCCTGGCCGATCTCGACGCGCCGGTGGGGGTCGGCTCCACGATCTGGCCGCACGGCCGCTGGCGGCTCGAGCTCCCCGGCGAGGCGAACCACGCCGGCACGACCCGGCTGGCCGACCGGGACGACCCCATGCTCGCGTTCGCCTCGGTCGTGCTGGCGGCGCGGGTGGCGGCGGTCCGGTACGACGCGCTCGCGACCTGCGGCAAGGTCCGGGTGGAGCCGAACGGGGTCAACGCCATCGCGTCGCGGGTGACCGGCTGGCTCGACGCGCGCGGAGCCGACGCCGAACGCGTGCACGCGGTCGTCGCCGAGATCGCCGACCTCGTCGCCGCGCACGGCGGCGTGGTGGAGCAGGAGTCCTGGACCGACCTGACCACCTTCGAACCGGCGCTGGCCGGCCGGATCGCCACGATGCTCGGGGACGCGCCGCCCCTGGGAACCGGGGCCGGTCACGACGCCGGGGTCCTCGCCGCGGCCGGGGTCCCGACGGCGATGCTGTTCGTCCGCAACCCGACCGGCGTCTCCCACTCGCCCGCCGAGCACGCCGAGCCCGCCGACTGCCGGGCGGGCGTCGCCGCCCTGGCCGCCGTCGTGGAAGACCTCGCCCAATGACCCCCCGACCCCGCTGTGCCTCCACAACGCCCCGTGCGCCGGCGCCCGGAGCGCGTCATGTCTCCACAACGCGTGGGGGGCCGGCGCCCCGGGGGCGTTGTGGGTCCGTGGTGCGGGGTGGGCGGTGAGGTGGTTTGCGCGGTATGCGCTGCTGCCCGCAGGGCCGGCCAGGGACGTGACGTTCGAGGTCGCCGACGGCCGGTTCGTCGCGGTCGTGGCCGGGGGCACCCCGGGGGACGCGACCCTGCTGCCCGGGGTCGTGCTGCCCGGCTTCGCGAACGTCCACAGCCACGCGTTCCACCGGGCGCTGCGCGGCCGCACCCACGACCGGGGTGGCACGTTCTGGACCTGGCGCGAGCGGATGTACGCCGTCGCGGCACGGCTCGACCCGGACTCCTACCTGGCGCTGGCCCGGGCGACGTACGCCGAGATGGCGCTGGCCGGCGTCACCGCGGTCGGGGAGTTCCACTACCTGCACCACGGCCCGGGTGGGCAGCCCTACGCGGACCCGAACGCGATGGCCGAGGCGCTTGGCCAGGCCGCCTCCGACGCCGGCATCAGGTTGACCCTGCTCGACACGTGCTACCTCACCGGCGGGCTCGGCCCGGCCGGCCACCTGCCGCTCGACGCGGTGCAGCGGCGCTTCTCCGACGGTGACGTCGAGGCCTGGGCGGCGCGGGTGGGCGAGGTGAAGGAGGGGCCGGGGGTGCGGGTCGGTGTCGCCGCGCACTCGGTCCGGGCGGTCCCGCGCGCCGCGCTGGGCACCGTGGCCGGCGTCGCGGGCGGGCGGCCGCTGCACGTCCACCTGTCCGAACAGCCGGCGGAGAACGACGCCTGCCTCGCCCACCACGGCGTGACCCCGGCCGCGCTGCTCGCGGCCGAGGGTGTCCTGGGCCGCCGCACGACGGCGCTGCACGCGACACATGTGTCCACATCGGACATCGAGTTGCTGGGCGGGACGGGCACGACGGCGTGCCTGTGCCCGACCACCGAGCGGGACCTGGCCGATGGCATCGGACCTGCGCGGGCCCTGCACGACGCGGGCGTGCGGTTGGCGCTGGGCAGTGACCAGCACGCGGTGATCGACCCGTTCTGCGAGGCCCGGGCGCTGGAGATGCACGAGCGGCTCGCCTCCGGCCACCGCGGCCGGTTCACCCCGTGCGACCTGCTGTCCGCCGCGACCGGGCACAGCGCGATCGGCTGGGCCGACGCCGGGCGGCTGGCCGTCGGTGCGCGCGCAGATCTGGTCGCGGTCCGGCTGGATTCGCCGCGTACCGCAGGCAGCGACCCGGGCCAGATCCTGCTCGCCGCGAGCGCCGCCGACGTCGACACCGTGCTCGTCGAGGGACGGGTCGTGGTGGCGGGTGGCCGGCACCGGCTCGGCGATGTCGGGGCCATGCTGCGCGCCGCGATCGAGCCGTTGTGGGAGGGCCGGTGAGCTCCACCCTGATCGCCGGTATCGCCGAACTCGTGACGAACGACCCGGCCGCAGGCGACGGCTCACCGCTCGGCGTCGTCGCCAACGCGGCCGTCGTCGTCGACGAGGGCGGGATCGCCTGGGCCGGCCCGAGCGCCCGGTCCCCGGCTGCGGATGCCCGCACCGACCTCGGCGGCCGTGCCGTCGTGCCGGGCTTCGTCGACGCGCACACGCACCTGGTCTTCGCGGGAGACCGGTCGGCGGAGTTCGCCGCGCGAATGGCCGGCACCCGCTACGACGGCGGGGGCATCGCCACCACGGTCGCCGCGACCCGCGCCGCGAGCGAGGACACCCTGCGCGCGCTGCTCGCCGGGCGGATCGCGGAGCTGCGGGCGCAGGGAACGACGACCGTGGAGATCAAGAGCGGCTACGGTCTGACCGTCGCCGACGAGCAGCGGGCGTTGCGGCTCGCCGCCGAGGTCACACCCGAGACGACCTTCCTCGGCGCCCACGTGGCGCCCACCGGCTCGGCCCGCGAGGAGTACCTCGACCTCGTGACCGGCGACATGCTCGCGGCCTGCGCCCCCGCCGCGCGCTGGATCGACGTGTTCTGCGAGCCGGCCAGCCCGCACGCCTTCGACGGCGACGAGGCCCGCACGGTGCTGAAGGCCGGCCGGGCCGCGGGGCTGGGGCTGCGGGTGCACGGCAACCAGCTCGCTCCCGGGCCCGGGGTCGCGCTGGCCGTGGAGCTCGGCGCGGCGAGCGTCGACCACTGCACCCATCTCACCGGCGCCGACGTCGACGCCCTCGCGAGCGGCGACACGGTGGCGACGCTGCTGCCCGGCGTCGAGTTCTCCACCCGCTCGCCCTACCCGGACGCCCGCAGCCTGCTCGCCGCCGGCGTCACGGTCGCGCTGGCCACCGACTGCAACCCAGGCACCTCCTACACGTCATCGATGCCGTTCGTGATCGCGCTTGCGGTCCGCGACCTGCGTATGACCCCCGCCGAGGCGCTGTGGTCGGCGACCGCGGGCGGCGCGGCGGCGCTGCGCCGGACCGACATCGGGGTGCTGGCCCCGGGCCGGCGCGCCGACCTCACGGTCCTGGACGCGCCCAGCCACGTGCACCTCGCCTACCGGCCGGGTGTGCCCGTCGCGCGGGCGCTCGACGTCGGCGGGTGACGCCGGTCGGTGGGTGACCCCGTCACGTCGGTGCAGGTCGGCCCCGGTCGGAGCGGGCCGCGGCGACGATCGCGTCGAGCCGGCGGCTGTGCGCCCCGTGCCAGTAGACCCGCCCGCAGCGGCGGCATCGGGTGAAGTGGTCGTAGCGGCGCCGGGTGCCGGCCGGTAGCCGGTCGGAGACCTCGTGCTTCGCCACGGCGTCGACCTCGCCGTTGCACGTCGTGCACCGGGTCCACGGCACCAGCGTGGGGGCGAACCGGTTCAGGACGTCGGCCAGCTGCTCGCCCGGCTGTGCGCCGCGGACGTACGCCCCGGCCCACAGCGCCCGGCGTTTGAGCAGCCCGCGGTCCTGGGTGAGCAGGACCCGCCGCTGGTCCGCCGCCTCGTCGACCAGCGCGTCGTCGTCGGCGTCGTTGCGGTAGGCGGCGTCGATGCCGAGGATCCGCAACCGCCGGGCCAGCGTCCCGAGGTGCACGTCGAGCAGGAACTGCCCGCTCCAGCCGGGCACCTGCTGGGGGCGCTGCAGCGACCGGACCTCGATCGTGTCACCGGGATGGGGACGGTACGAGGCGGTGACGGTAGCCCCGCTGGACCGGAGCGTCCCGACCTCCGTCAGCGGCACCCCGAGCGCCTCCACGACATGGCCCAGCGTCGCGTCACCGTCGTAGCGCACCTCGATCTGCTCGCGCCTGCGCCGTGGCACGACGAACAGCCACAGGTCGGGGGCCAGCCGCACCGAGAGCGCCGTCCCCGCGTCGGAGTCCATGCCTCCAACACTCCTCGTCGCCGAGGTCCGCAGGTCAGGCTCGGCCCGCCTCCGCGGCCCGCGCGGCCATCTCGGCGCGCCGCGGCGGCCGCCGCTCCCGGCAGTAGGTCCCGGGCGGGTCGGAGCGGCCGAACGCGCACTCCCCGCGCTCGCGGCACCGCCGGTTGCACGGGCCCACCGTGTCCTGCTTCGCCGCCGCGAGCGTGCGCAGCGCGGCGACGTCCAGGGCGCTCACTGCGTCGACGCCAGCACGTTCTCCTTCTCGGTGGCGCCGAGCCCGGGCTGGGCGCCCAGGTCGAACCGGGGGCCGGAGGGCAGCGTGTTGTGGTAGATCCTGCCGCCCTTGATGACGGTCGTGATCTTGTCCTGGTCCTGCAGCACCGTGATGTCGTCGAGCGGGTCGCCGTCGGCCACCACGATGTCGGCGAACTTCCCGGCCTCGAGCGTCCCCACCTTGCCGCCGAAGTCGACCAGCGCGCCGGCGTCGCGGGTGGCGGCGATCAGCGTCTCGCGCGGGGTGAAGCCGAACAACTCGACGAAGTTCTGCAGGTCGCGGGCGTAGGTGCCGTGCGGGGTCCATGCCAGCCCGAAGTCACCACCGGGCAGCACCCGGATACCGGCCGCCTTCATCTTGGCGACGCTGGCGATGGTCTCGACCATCTCGTCCTTGTAGCCCATGGAGTCGAGCACCTCGTGGCTGAAGCCGAACTGGGCGCCGTTCTCGTAGAGCCCGACCTGCCAGTGGATCGCCGGGGTGACGAAGATGCGGTGCCGCTGCTCGCGCATCCGGTCCAGCGCCTCGTCATTGAGGTAGTTGGCGTGCCCGATCACGTCGAAGCCCGCCTTCATCGCCATCGTGACCGCGTCGGCCGAGCGGGCGTGGCAGATCAACCGCAGGTTGCGGCGGTGGCCCTCGTCGGCCGCGGCGTCGGCCTCCTCCTGGGTGTAGGAGAGCTCGCCGGGCAGGTCGGACTCGATCATGCCCTCGCCGTCGAGGTAGACCTTGACGGTGTCGGCCCCGGACTTTCGGACCGAGCGGATGACCTTGCGGACCTCCCACGGGTTGTCCGCGAGCAGGGCCAGCCCGTCCATGCCGAGCTGCAGGTGGTCCGGGTTCCAGTCGATCATGCCGCCGGTGCCCAGGACGTCACGCCCGCAGGCGACGTAGCGCGGTCCGGGGGCGATCCCGGAGTTGATCGCGTTGCGCACCGCGACGTCCACCGCGTGCAGCGAACCGAAACTGTGCGCCGACGTGTAGCCGTGGCGCAGCATGGTCCGCGCGTTGGCCACCGCGTAGATCGTGGTGGCCTCGGCGGTGCAGTTCATGTCCAGGTCCTGGAGGCTGGACGCGTTGAAGTAGGACAGGTGGCTGTGCGCCTCGGTCATTCCCGGCATGGCGAAGCGGCCGCCGAGGTCGATCCGCGGTACATCGTCACCCACGTCGGTGAACTCCTCCATCGAGCCGACGCGGCGGATCTCGTCGCCCTCGACCCAGATCGCACCGTCGGGGATGACCTCCTCGCCGGTGCCGTCGAAGATGCGGCCGTGGATGAGGAGCATGGACTCGGCGTTGAGCATGGTCACTCCTGGTTGTGGTGGTAGGCGGATTCTGCGCCGTAAGAGGTGTTGCACGCCACACCTCTTACGCTGATCGGCATGCGTCCCGTGGCTGTGCGCGCCGCGCCCGACGCCGCATCGCCGCGCACCCGGCCTCGTTGACCACGACGTTCGGCCGTTCGTCGCGGTGGAGGGATCCGTCGTGCCCGTCAGGACGTGTGAGGGAGGGACATGACCGTGCACGGTGCCCGGTTCCCCTGGCCGGAGGGCTGGCCGCCGCGCAGCCGGCTGGGCCGCGTGGTGCGGACGGTTCTCCTCGTGGCGCTGACCGGCCTGGTGGTGTGGACCGGCGTGGTGAGCGTGCCGAGGGGCCCGGAAGGCGCGGTGATCGGATCCGGTCCGCTGCTCGTCGCCGCGGCGCTGTTGGTGGCCTCGGGCCTGGCCGTGCTGCGGATGGCCCGCTCCGGGCCGGGCCGGGCAGTCGTGCGGCGGTGCCGTTCGGAGTGGTCGGGCGAACCCGGGCTCGCCGTGCCCGCGGATGCCGGTGCGGTCCTCGCCGGGGCGGTGCCGGGCACGGTCCTCGCCGGTGCCGGGTTGCTCGTCGTCCTCGCCGGTTCCGGTGTGTTCCGCCTCGTGGGGGCGGGGATGACCGTGGCCGGGGTGGCCCTGACGGCGTTCGCGCTCCGGGACGCGCGGGGGCCCCGCGGCCTCGTCCTCACCCCGTCCGGCGTGGAGTTCCACCGTGGCCGGACCGGCACGGCCGTGGCCTGGGCGGACGTCGACGAGGTGGCTGCCCGGGCGCCGTACCGGTCGCTGATCGTGACGCTGAGCGCCCGGTCGGTGCTGCGGCGCAGCGCGCGGGCCGGCGTGTGGACGCCGCACGGTGTGCTGCCGGGGGAGGGCGGGCTGAACGTCCCGATGGAGGCGCTGCGGGCCGATCCCGCCGTGGTGCACCACCTGCTGGCCTTCTACGGGCGCGACACCGATGCCCGGCCGGAGATCGGCACGCCGGCGAGCCACGAGCGCATCGCGCGCGGCGACCTGCAGGTGGAGGGGATGTCCGGGCGCCGGCCCGCCGAGGACTCCGCATGACCCCTCGGGCCGGCAGCCCGGTCGGCTTCTGAGGTCAGCGGGTGGCGCCGTCGCGCCGGCGGCCCGCGATGGCGCCGGCGATGGCGCCGACGCCGGCGGCCATCCCGGCCGACGAGACGAGCTGCTCGACGTCCACCCCCGCGGCCTGTCCCGGCATCCACAGCACGAGCGGCAGGACGAGGATGTAGCTGCCGAGGGCGGCACACGCGCCGTGCAGCGCCGGGACGGCGGCCGTGCCGATCCGCCGGCCGGCCACGGCGAACGCCACCACCGCGGTGACGAGGAGCCAGAACCGGCCGATCACCGGTAGGTACGTCGCGGCGATCGGCGTCAGCAGACCGCCGAGCAGCAGGATGGTGAAACCGGTGGACGCCGCCCGTACCGCGGTGGGCCCGTCGATGGTTCCCTCGGCCGCATCGCGTCGGCCGCTTCCGGCGCCGGTGGTTCGCACGCGGGGGAGGCTACAGCGGGCCGGGGCGGCGTCCGGACCGCGCCGATCCGGGATAGCCGGGCGCTCGCCCATGAGAGATTGAGTCGCCCGGGGCCCCTTGGGCGTTTCACCTACTCGCCGGTAACCCCCAACTGGGGGTCGGTTCTGCCCCCGGGTGGAGCCGGATCCTCCCCGGATCCCGGGCGTTAAGCCGATCAACACTCCGTAGGCTGCTCGTCACAGTGCGTGTCAACGCGCTGGTACGCAGCCCTCGGGTGTCCCGCGGCGAACAGTCAGGTGTCGATCACTTCCCACCTCCAGCGTGGCGCAAACGAAGGCGAGGCGATGAGCGCTCCGACGAACGAGGCAGCCGCTCCGCGGCAGGCCGCGAAGGTCGTTCGCCGGCCCCGGAACCTCCTGCGGGGCGTCGATGGCCCCCTCGCGCAAGCCGGTGAGATGACCAGGCTGGCGCTCGAGGTGCTCTGGATGGCGATCCGCAGGCCCTGGGGTTACTGGGGCGAGGTCCGCGATCAGAGCTTCGACATCCTCAAGCTGTGCTGGATCCCGATGGCGGTGTCCTGCACGGCCTTCGGCCTCGGTGCCCCCGGACTGCAGGGCGGCAACCTGTTCAGCCTCTTCGGCATCCCGGAGCGACTCGGCTCCTTCTTCGTGATGGCGAGCATCCGCGAGTTCGCCCCGTGGGTGAACGCCATGGTGGTCGCGGGCGTCGTCGGGACGGCCATCACCGCCGACCTCGGTGCCCGGCGCATCCGCGAGGAGATCGACGCCATGGAGGTGCTGGGCGTCGACCCCGTCCGGACCCTCGTTCTTCCCCGGGTGATCGCGCTGTTCATCATGACGGGCCTGCTCGACCTGGTGGCGCTGATGTTCGGCATCCTCGGCGGCTACATCGCCGCGGTCCCCATCCTGGGCGCCAACCCGGCGGCCTTCGTGGACAGCCTGTTCAACAACCTCACGACGACCGACGTCTGGGGCAGCGTCCTCAAGACGGCCCTGTTCGGCCTGATCATCGGCGTCGTCTGCTGCTACAAGGGGCTGCACGCCTCGGGTGGCCCGATCGGCGTCGGACGCGCCGTCAACCAGGCCGTCGTAATCGCGTTCGCCGCCATCTGGATCTTCAACATGGTGTTCACGACGATCCTGCTCGGCCTCAACCCCGACATCCAGGTCTACCGGTAGGAGTCACGATGACCAGCACCCTGGACCGGCCGGGGCCGGACGGGCCGAACCCGGATCGCCCGCAGCTGAGCCGTCCGCAGCAACTCGGGCCGATCGTCGGTTTCGGCACCGTCGGCGGCAAGGTGCGCGACGCGTTCGCGACCGGCGGCGAGATCGCCCGGTTCTCCGGAAAGATCACCCGTGATCTCGTGGACGTCCGCCATTACGCCTCCGAGGTGTTCCACCAGAGCGGCATCCTGATCGTCTCGAGTGGGCTCATCATCTGGGTGATGCAGTTCGTCATCGGTTACCAGTGCGGCCTGGAGGCGAACTACACCCTCAAGCAGATCGGTGCCCCGCTCTATTCGGGCATCTTCACCGCGTGGTGCGCGATCCGCGAGATGGGCCCCTACATGTGGGGCTACATCTTCGCGGCCAAGGTCGGCTGCGGCCTCGTGGCGGAACTGGGCTCGATGCGCATTTCCGACGAGATCGACGCCATGGAGGTGATGGGCGTCCGCTCCCGGAGCTACCTGGTGGGGACCCGGATCATCGCCTGCTGGATCGCGATGCCGTTCCTCTACACCGTCGGCCTCGGCGTCATGTACATCGCCGAGTACCTCACGGTCGTGGTGCAGCTCGGCGGGGTGTCGGCCGGTGGCTACTCCTTCATCTTCTGGCTCTACCAGAACCCGCTGGACTTCGTGTACTCACTGGCGAAGGTCATGGCCATGGGCACGGTCATCATCTTCGTGGGCTGTTACTACGGCTACAACGCGAGTGGTGGTCCGGTCGGGGTCGGCCGAAATACGGCGAAATCGATGATGCTGAACATGGTTCTGGTCCATGTCGTCGGCGTACTCGGAACCCAATTGTTCTGGGGGCTCTCGCCGAACGCCCCCATCGCCAATTAGTCACTACTCGTACGTTCGCATATTGCTGGGGAGGTCTCGGTGCAGAGACAACCGGAGTCGATGAGTGCTGCGCCCACGGCGCCGCATGCCGTAGCGCAGGCCCCGGCCGGCGGACCGATCTCGCATTCGATCGAGGTCAAGAACCTGCACAAGAAGTTCGGCAGTTTCGAGGTTCTCCGCGGCCTGAACCTGGAGTTCGCCGACAACGCGGTGACGACCATCCTCGGTCCGTCCGGTACCGGTAAGAGCGTGCTGATCAAGCACCTGGTCGGGCTGCTGGAGCCCGACCAGGGTGAGGTCCTGATCTTCGGTCAGGACATCTGGCGGATCTCCGAACGCGAGCGCTACGAGCTGCGGAAGCGGTTCGGGGTGCTGTTCCAGGACGGCGCCCTCTTCGGCTCGATGAACATCTACGACAACACGGCCTTTCCGCTGCGCAAGCACACGGACAAGTCCGAGGACGAGATCGCGGACATCGTGCTCGCGAGGCTGCGCGAGGTGGGCCTGGAGAAGGCCCTGACCAAGTTCCCCAACGAGGTCTCCGGCGGGATGCGCAAGCGCGCGGGGTTCGCCCGGGCGCTGGTCATGAACCCCGACATCGTCCTGTTCGACGAGCCCGACTCGGGTCTGGACCCGGTCCGCACCAGCCTGCTGAACGACCTGATCCTCGAGGTCCACCGCCAGCACCGCGGGACGTACATGCTGGTCACCCACGACATCCGGACGGCCCGGAAGGTCAGCGACTACGTCGGGCTGATCTGGAAGGGCCAGGTCGTCCACTACGGGGAGGCCGAGGAGGCCTTCGCCTCGGACGATCCGTTCGTCCGGCAGTTCCTCTCGGGCGACTCCGCCGGGCCGCTGGGGATGGACTGATGATGCGTCGTGTACTCCTGGCCGCGACCGCCGTCCTGCTCGTCCTCGCAACCTCGGCGGCGGGACTGATGACGTTCAGCGGGCCGTACCGCGTGAGCGTGGTGCTCGACAACGCGACCAACGTGATCATCGGCAGCCTGGTCAAGGTCAACGGGTTCGACGCCGGCGAGGTCGAGTCGATCGCGGTCCGGGACGGCCGTGCCGAGCTCGTGCTCCGGCTCGAGAGCGACTTCGCGCCCCTGCACGACGGGGCCACCACCCGGATCATCTGGAAGGCCCTGCTCGGCGAGCGGCTGGTCGAGCTCACCGACGGCCCGGCCACCAACGCGGAGATCCCCAGTGGCGGGATGCTCCGCGCCGAGCAGCCGTCACCGGTCGAGCTGGACACCGTGCTCGCGGCACTGGACCCGCCGACCCGGGACCAGGTCAACTCCCTGATCCGCAACCTCGAGTCGACGCTGCGCGGCAGCGAGGCCGACCTCAACGCGACCCTCAAGACCGCGGGACCGGCGTTGGCGGCCACGGGTGAGGTCCTGCGCGGGATCGGCACCGACGGCGAGGCGATCCGCCAGCTGGTCACCCAGCTCAACGCGACGATGGGCATCCTCGCGCGGCGCGACGGCGACGTCGAGAAGATCGTGCGTCAGCTCGGCGGCGCGGTCGGGCAGGCGGTCGCGCAGCGCGAGGCGCTCGGCCAGGTCGTGCAGGAGCTGCCGGGAACGCTGCGCCAGGCGCGCACGACGCTGGGCAACGTCCCGGGCAGTGTCGACGCGGCGCTCCCGCTGCTCGACGCGCTCGCGCCGGCCACCGGCCGGCTGCCGTCGGTGGCGCAGAACCTGCAGCCGCTGCTCGCCGACCTGCGGCCCGCGATGGCCGACCTGCGGCCCACGCTGGACTCGGCCGCGGAGCTGCTGCAGTACACCCCGGGCCTGCTCGACAGCGGCGCCGCCACGCTGCCCGCCGTCGACGAGACCGTCGTCGGGCTGACGCCGGCGCTGGACTACCTGCGCCCCTACAGTCCCGAGCTCGCGGGCTTCCTCACCAACTGGGGCTCCGCGGTGGCCAACTACGACGCGAACGGCCACTACGCCCGTATCTACATCACGGCCGGGCTCGAGAACGGCAACATCAACCCCGGCGTCGCGCCCCCCGGCACGTCCAAGAACCTCACCCCGCTCCCCGGTGAGCTGGTCGGCCAGCCCTGGGCGGACGCCTTCGGCGAAGGAATGCGATGAGACGGCCCAGTGTGCGCGCGGCCGCGGTGGCGGTCGTCGCGATCATCGGCGCGACGGGCGCGATGAGCGGGCTCGCGGCCGAGAATCCCGCGACGAAGGGGATGACGATCGTCGCGGAGTTCGCCGACGCCGGCCCGTTGCTGAACGGCAACGAGGTGAAGATCGACGGCGTCACGGTGGGTGAGGTCTCCGAGATGCGCGTCCGCGAGGGCGTCGCCGACATCGCGCTGCGCCTCGATCCAGCGGCCCTGCCCGTGTACCGGGACGCGCGGCTGACCATCCGCCCGGTGAGCCTGCTCGGCGAGCGCTACGTCGACCTCGAGCGGGGGACGCCCTCCGAGCCGGAGCTAGAGCCGGGCGGCATCGTCCCCGTCGCGCAGACGTCGGTGAACGTCGACCTCGACGAGATCCTCAACAGCCTCGACGAGCCAACGGGACAGTCGCTGGCCTTCCTGGTCACGACTCTGGGCGAGGGCCTGCGGGACAACGGCGGGAACGTCGACGAGGCCGTCCGGGCGCTCGCGCCCGCGCTCGCCGACACCCGGGCGCTGACCTCGGTGCTCGCCGACCAGAACGTGCTGCTGGGGACCCTGCTCGACCGCGTGGAACCGGTCGCCGGTGCGCTGGCCGCCGACGACGGCCGCTCGCTCGACCAGCTCGTGGGTGCGGCGGACCGGCTGCTGGCCGCGAGCACCGCACAGCAGGAGGCCTTGGACCGGACGCTCGCGGAGCTGCCCGGTGCGTTGCGCTCGGCGCGGACGACCCTGGGCACCCTCGCCGCCACCGCGCAGGAGACCACTCCGACGCTGCGGGCGGTCCGCCCGGTCACCGAGGACCTCACGGCCATCTCCGGTGAGCTCATGACGTTCGCCGACGCGCTCGACCCGGCGCTCGCCTCGGCCCAGCCGGTGCTGGAGCGGGCCGAGGAGCTGCTCGAACAGGCCCGGCCGGTGGCCGCGGACCTGCGTCGCGCCGGTCCTGACCTGCACACCACGGCGGCGTCGGCACGGCCGCTCACCGAGGACCTGACCGGCAATCTCGACAACGTCCTGAACTTCATCCGGTACTGGGCGCTGGCGACGAACGGGCACGACGGCCTCTCGCACTACCTGCGGGTCGCGCTGCTGCTCAACCCCGACACCGTGACCGGGCTGGCGCCCGGCGGGGCGGTGCCCGACGTGCTGCCGCCGGCGGCAGAGATCGGCGGCGAGCAGCCCGGCACCGAGGTGCCGGGCGCGCCCGCGGCCGACGCGCCCGCGGTGGGCGGGCTCCTGCAGGCCCCCACCACCGACCCGGCGGAGCCCTCCGGCGCGACCGGACTGTCTCCCGAACAGGAGAGCGGAATGCTCGGCTTCCTCGTGGGGGGTGGATCGTGAGGTCCCTCCACAAGGCCTGGGGGTCCCGCGGTACCGCCCTCGTCATCGGTCTCGTCGTCGTGGTGGCGTTCGCCGCCTCCGTGGTGTTCGCCTTCCGTGCGCAGTACGGCATCCCCGGCGCGCAGGTCACGCTCGTCAAGGCGGCCTTCGGTGACGTCGGCTCGCTGCGGGTGGGTGACGACGTGCGCATCGCCAGCGCCCGCGTCGGCTCGGTCGACGACGTCCGCTACGAGGACGGGCGCGCCGTCGCGATCCTGAAGCTCGACGGCGATCGGCCCGTCTACCAGAACTCGAGCGCCACCACCGCTTCGGTCGGGGCCCGGTCCGCGCTGGGGCAGAAGTTCGTCGACCTCGACCCGGGCAGCCCGGAGGCCGGTGCCCTGGGGCCCGACGACGTCATCCCGGCGCGCGACACCCGCGGCGCGCAGGAGGTGAGCGACCTGTTCACGGTGTTCGACCCGCCGACCCGCGCTGCCCTGGGCTCGACGCTGCGGGAGGCGGGCGGCGGACTGGCCGGCCACTCGCAGGATCTGCAGGACGCCCTCGCGGCCGCGCCGCAGATGCTGCCGAACCTGGGCACGGTGTCGCGGTCGCTGACCGCCGACGGCGGCGACGACCTGGTGGGGCTGCTGCAGTCCGCGTCCACCCTCTCGGAGCGGTTCGCCGGCCGGGAGCAGGAGATCGCCTCGTTGCTGACGAACATGAGCGCCACCTTCGACGCGATCGCGGTGGACGGGGCTGCGCCCTTCGAGCAGACCCTGCAGGCCTCACCCGAGACGCTGCGCGACGCGCGATCGGCCCTCGACGAGCTGAACGGGCCGCTCACCGACACCCGGGACGCGGTGCTGGCGCTGCGGCCCGGGGCCGAGGCGCTCGGTGCGGCCACGCCCGATGTGCGGGGCGTGCTCCGCGAGGGTGTGGGGCCGCTGCAGCGGGTGCCGGGCGTGGCCGACGCGGCCGAGCCGGCGGTGGCGGAGCTCACCGGCCTGATGGCCGACGCCCGTCCGCTCACCCCGCGGCTGGCCGACACGGTGGCCGAGACCGCCGGGCTGCTCGCGGACCTGGCGCCGTACTCGCCGGAGATCGCGCACTGGTTCACCAACGTCTCCAGCGCGCTGCACGACGGTGACGGCGCCGGCAACTGGCTGCGCATCTACCCGATCTTCGAGTCCGACACGGTCAGCGGCACGCTGCCGGTGGAGGACCCGCTGGTGGCCCGCAACGCGAATCCGGAACCGGGCGAGTCGGCCCAGGACATCAAGCCCCTGCCGGGGATCGGAGGGCGGCGCTGATGGCGTCCACCACGAAGGGCAGGTCGATCGCCACCCCGTTCCGCCTGGGCCTGCTGGCCGCCCTGGTGGCGCTGGGCATCGGCGCCGCCCTGTTCGGAAAGAACCAGATCCTCACCATGCTCACGCCCGGCGAGAGCCTGGCCGCCGAGTTCGGCGACCAGTACCGGCTGAAGACCTACGTCACCAAGGTGAAGGTCTCCGGCGTCCCGGTGGGAGTGGTCACCGGCGTCGATCGGACCGACCGGGGCACCGCGCTGGTCGAGTTGAAGGTGGACCGCGGCACCAGGGGCAAGCTCGGAACCACGCCGTCGGCGCAGATCCGCCCGACGACCCTGCTGGGCGGCAACTACTACGTCGAGCTGGTGCCCGGGGGAGCGCCCGGCGAGTCCGGGGCCGTCATCCCGCGGGAGCGCACAGAGGTCCCGGTCGAGCTGGACAAGGTCGCGGCCGCGCTGCAGCCCGACGCGCTGACCGGACTGCAGAGCAGCACCCGCAACCTGGACGGGTTCCTCGCCGGCGGCGGGTCGGCGGCCCTGCAGGACCTGGCCCGGACGGCGCCGGGCACGCTCGGCCCGGCGGGTGGCGTGCTGGCCGCGGCCCGTGGCACACAGCCGGACACCGACCTGACCGAGCTCGTCCGTGGGCTCGAGAGCACCTCCCGGGCCCTGGCGGAGAACCAGGGGCAGCTCGACGACGTCGTCACCGGGCTCGACTCGCTGTCGGGCGTGCTCGACCGGCGCGGCGGCGACATCGCGGCCGCCCTCGCGGACCTGCCCCCGACGCTGCAGGCCACCGGCACCGGCCTGCAGCGGCTCGACGGGACGCTCGCGGAGCTGCGGGACACCGCGGACGTGGCCGTCCCGGTCGTCGAGGAACTGGACGGCCTGCTCGAGCGGGTCGACCCGGTGCTGGTCGAGGCCCGGCCGGTGGTCAACGACCTGCGGAGCCTGCTGACCGATGCCCGGCCGCTGGTCGACACGCTCTCGCCGGCGAGCCAGGACCTCACCGCGGTCCTCGACAACCTCCACGGCCCCGTGCTCGACCGGGTCAACGGCCCGATCCTCCAGACCGTCAACTCCCCCTACCAGGGCAGCGGGCCCTACGCGGGCAGCGGCGGCGACCTGCCCCTCTACCAGGAACTGGGCCACATGGTGACCAACGTGGACAACACGGCGGCCATGACCGAGTCGAACGGGGCGGTCATCGGCTTCAACCCGGGCGTGAACGGCGGCACGGTGGCCGGACTGCCGGGCGTGAGCCTCGAGCAGATGTTCGCCAACCTCGCCCGCTTCCAGGAGATCGGGCGATGACCGGCACTCGTGGTGGCGGGCGGATCGCCCGGGCCTGGGCGCGCACCCGCAGCGAACCCGGCCTGTTCCGCAACGTCGCGATCCTGGTGGGTCTGGTGGTGCTCGGCACGGTCGCCGGCGCCATCATCCTCGGCAACCAGCGGTTCAACCCGCCATGGGAGAACAAGACGATCATCTACGCGACCTTCGAGTCGAGCCCCGGCATCAGCCCGGGGAACGGTCAGGAGGTCCGGATCGCCGGGATCGCGGTCGGGGACATCCGCTCCGCGTCGGTCTCCGACGACGGCAAGGCGGTGCTCGAGCTCGCGGTCGACGGCGAGCACCGGGTGTACGACAACGCCCGCGTGGTTCTGCGGCCGAAGAGCCCGCTGAACGAGATGTACGTGGCGCTGAGCCCCGGCGGGCCGCCCGGCGCGCCGCTGTCCGACGGCGACGTCCTCCCGGTGACCAGCTCCGACCGGCCGATCCAGATCGACGAGGTGCTCGGGCACCTCGACGACAACGCCCGGCTGGCGCTGACCAGCCTGCTGTCCGAATCGGACACCGCGCTGGCGAACGCCCCCGCGTCCCTGCCCGACGGCCTGCGCGGGGCCGACGCGGTCGTGGCGGACCTGCAGCCCGTCGTCGCCGAGCTCGACGGGCGCCGGGACAAGCTGGCCCGGTTGATCACCGCGCTCAACCGGATCTCGACCGCGGTCGGCGGCAACGACGAGCGGATCTCGCGGCTGGCGGCGAGCCTGCAGCAGACCCTCACCGTCGTGGCCGGCCAGAGCGGGTCGCTGGACGACGCCCTCGGCCAGCTGCCCGACCTGTCCGCCCAGCTACGGGCGTCCATGGAGGGCGTCACCGAGCTGGCGGGCGAGCTGGACCCGGCCCTGGGAAGCCTGCGCGAGGCCAGCGACTCGCTCCCCGGAGCCCTCTCCCGTCTCGAGGACTCCGTCGGTGCCCTGGACTCCACGCTCGACGTCGCGGCCCCGGTCATCGCCGAGGCGCGTCCCGTGGTCGCGGACCTGCGGCCCGCCGTCGACGATCTCGACGCCTCACTCGAGGACCTCGTCCCGATCAGCGAGCGGCTCGACCCGGTCACCGCCGGTCTGGTGCCCTACCTGCCCGACCTGCAGGCGTTCGTCTACAACACGAACTCGACGACCAGCCTGCGCGACGCCAACCGTGGCATCCTGCGCGGTCTGCTCCAGGTCGCACCCTCGAGCGTGCCGATCACCCAGCCCGCTTCCGCGAACCCGAGCCCCCGGTAGGTGGTGACGATGCGTATCCCTCTCACCCTCCTGCCGGTGCTGCGCACGGTGACGGTGCTGGTCTTCGGTGGGCTGTGTGCCCTGGTGTTCGGCTACCTCTGGGTGAACGCCGGCGGCAAGATCCCGCTCGTCACCCAGGCCGGGTACCAGGTCGGCATCGCCATGTCCGATGTGGACAACATCGTGGCGCAGTCCGACGTCCGGGCGGCGGGTGTCACGGTCGGCAGGGTCGAGAAGGTGGAGGTCGACGGCGGCGACGCCGTCCTGCTCCTCGACCTCGACCCGGAGATCAGCCCGCTGCACGAGGGCGTGTCCGTGACGGTCCGGAACAAGACGCTGATCGAGGAGAGCTACCTCGACATCGTCGACGGGGCGGGCGCCCAGATCGCCGACGGGACGATCCTGCCGCGTTCGGCAGGTCGCTCCAGCGTGCAGCTCGACGACGTCCTGACCAGCCTCGACCAGCCCACCCGGGACGCGCTCGGCAGCGCGCTGCGCGCGGCCGGGACGACCACGGAGGGGACCCGCGAGGACATCGGCCGCATCGTCGGCGGTCTCGGCGCGCTCGGCCGGGACGGCGCGACCGCGCTGGACGCCCTGGCCGCGCAGTCGCAGGACCTGGCCGAGGTCACCGGCAACACCACCGCCCTGCTGCAGGCACTCGACACCGATCAGGGGCGGATCACCGCGCTGGTCGGCGACGCGGACCGGCTCACCCAGGTCATCGCGGCGAACCGCGGGGATCTGGAGGCCGTGCTGCGTGAGCTGCCCGGCGTGCTCGACACGACCCGCGAGGCGAGTGCCGGCCTGACCACCCTGGCCGGTTCGCTGGCCCCGGTGGCGGCCAACCTGAGCGCCGCGGCGCCCGACCTGTCCGCCGCGCTGCAGGAGTTGCCCGCGACTTCGGCGGATCTGCGCGGGCTGCTCCCGTCGCTGGATCGGACCCTGGAGCAGGCGCCGGACACCCTGGACCGGGTGCCGGACTTCTCCGACGCGGCGCGGGCGATGTTCCCGTCGCTGCAGGTCGCCCTGTCCGACGTCAACCCGGCGCTGGGCTACCTGCGCCCGTACGGCAAGGACATCGGGACGATGTTCGCCAACTTCAGCCAGGCTCTCGCCGGGCAGGACGGCAACGGGACGGTGCTGCGCGTCTTCGTGGTCATGAACGAGAAGTCGCCGAACCAGCCGACGAACACCCAGATCGGCCCGCTGGAGAAGTACAACCCGTACCCGGAGCCCGGAGGCAACGCGCACCCGGACCGGTCCTTCGACGGCCCCTACCCGCGGGTGGAGGAGGAGCCGCAACCCGGATGATGACGAGGTTGCGCAGCGGTCGTGCCGGGCTCGCCGTGGTCGCGCTGATGATGCTCGTGCTGGTCGTGCTCGGGGTCGCCCGCCTCCAGGTGGACGCCGGTGCGGACTCGTTCCTGTCGCCGGACGACCCGAGCGCGACGGCGCTCCAGCAGGTCGGTTCGGCCTTCGGCGGGGACCCGGTGGTCGTTCTGCTGGAGACCGACCGGCCGGGCGGCCTGCTCAACGGCGAGCAGGTCCCCGCGCTGCTGGAGCTGGAGGGCCGGCTGGCGCGCCTGCCCGACGTCGCGGCGGTCTACGGGCCCGCCAGCGTGCTGAACCAGGTCGCGGGGCGGGCACAGGACCTGCTCGCCGAGCTCAGCGGCTACCGCGACGGGCTGCGCGCCGCCGCCGAGCGGCGAGCGGCCGACGCGGGGGAGCCGCCGGCCCGGATGAGCGCAGCCGGCGCGCAGGCGGTGGCTGAGTTCGACCGGCGCTACGGGCCGTTGCTGGTCCAGGGGCTGCCGGCCGGTCTGCCGACGCTGCGCAACGAACGCTTCATCCGGACGGTGGTCTTCGACGAGGCCGGTGACCCTCGTCCACAGTGGAGGTTCGTCGCCCCCTCCGGCACTGCGGCGGCCGTCCTCGTCCGGCCGCGGCAGGATATGGACCAGGCGGCGCTGGAGAACCTGGTCGACGCCGTCACCGCCGAGGTCGGGCGCACCGAACTGAGCACCACGCGGGTCACCGTGTCGGGGGCGCCGGTGATCGCGGCCGCCCTCGGCGAGCGGGTGCGCGCGGAGGTTCCGCTGCTCGGGGCGATCGCGTTGCTCGCCGTCGGGGCCTGGTTCGCCGCCGTGCGGTGGACCGGACTGCGGCGCCGGCTGCTCCCGCTCGCCGCCACCGCGATCGGCACAGCGGTCACGCTGGCGCTCTACGGGTGGGCCGGCCGGCCGCTCTCGCTCGGGGTGATCGCGTTCCTCCCGGTGCTCATCGGCGTGGGCAGCGACTTCACCACGTACCTGGCCCGGCGCGCACCACGACGCATGGTGCTGGTCGTCGCGCTGGCCACCGCGGCCGGTTTCGGGGCGCTGGCGGTCAGCCCGGTCCCGACCGTGCGCGATCTCGGGATCACCCTCGCGATCGGCATCACGCTCGCCGCGGCGGCCGGTGTGGTCGTGGCGCGGCGGATGCCGGCCGAGCCCGCCGAGGCCACCCGGCCCGCCTCGCCGGGCCCGGTCGCAGCGGCAGGACCGGGCCGGTGGACCCGCCTCGGCGTCGCGGGGGTTGCGGGGCTGCTGGCCCTGACGGGATGGCTCGTGCTTCCGCAGTTGCCGCTGCGGGCCGACATCGACAGCTTCGCCGGCGGGCTGCCGGCCCTGGAGTCGGCCCGGCACGTCGAGGAGGTGATCGGGTCCAGCGGGGAGTTCACGATCGCCCTGTCCGGTGCCGATACGACGAGCCCCGAGGCACTGCAGTGGATGCGCCACGCCGAGGACGCCGTCGTCACCGCGCACGGCGACGAGCTCCGGCCCGCCGTCTCACCGCCGAGCCTGCTGCGCTTCCTCGGTGCCGAGCCGACCCCGGACCAGCTCGACGCGGCCCTGCGGCTGCTCCCGCCGTACCTGACCGGCAGCGTCCTGAACGCCGACCGGACCCTTGCGATGCTGACCTTCGGCACCCGTCTCGACGACGCCGAGGCCGTGCGCGACCTGCGGGCCGATGTCGAACGGATCCTCCCGGCGCCGCCCGCGGGGATGCGCGCCGACGTGACCGGTCTGCCGGTGGTCGCGGCGGCGGCCTACGAGCAGGTCTCCGCGCATCGCTACCTTGCCAACCTGGCCGGCATCGCGGCGGCCGGCCTGGTGCTGGCGGTCGGCCTGCGGCGGCGCCGCGACGCGGTCCCGGCCGTGGCGGCCGCCGCGATCGCGACCGGGATCGGGCTGCTCGGGCTGTGGCTGACCGGGATCGGGCTCACGCCGGTGACGGTCGCCCTCGGTTCCCTCACCGCGGCGGTGGGCTGCGAGTTCACCGTGTTGCTCACCGAGGCCGCCCGTCGGGGCGACGCCGGCCTGCGGCGGGCGGTGCTGCTCGCCGCGGCCGCCTCCGCCACCGGCTACGCGGTACTCATGCTCTCCGAGCTCACTGTGGTCGCCGAGTTCGGGATGCTGCTCATGCTGTCGGTCGGGCTGGCCCTGGGCTCGGCCCTTCTCGTCGTGTGGGCAGGGCGCGCCTCGGGACCGCCTGACTCGTTGGACGACATGTCGACCGCCGGACCTCTCGTGGGAGCAGCTGAATGCGCAAGCCGAACCTGACCGACGACGGGCCCGCCACCGACGAGAAGCACGTCGTCGACGACGAGCCGGCCGCCGACGGGGACGTCACGGCCGACGCCGACAAGCCGGCGTCCCCCGCCGACCCCGAGCCCGCAGACGGAGAGCCGGCGCGGGAGCAGGCCGCGGCCGGGCGGAGCGGGCTGCTCTCCCGCATCACCGTCCCCGCGTCCCGTCACGGCCGGATCGTCGCCCTGGTCGTGGTCGCCGCGCTGATCGCGGGCCTCGGTGGCGTCGCGTGGTGGCAGCTGCGCGGCCTCCCCGAGGACGCCGCATTCCGCTACGACGGCCGCGTGTTCACCGCCGAGGAGCTCGACCAGCGGGTCGAGGCGCTCCGCGCGTTGTACGGGGTCACCCCGCCCTCCGATCCGGCGCAGGCCGACGGGTTCCGCCGCGACGTCGCCAAGTCGGTGGCGTTGAGCGAGATCCTGGACCGGGCCGCGGCGGACCGGCAGATCGTCGTCGCCGACAAGCAGGTCAGCGACACCTTGGACCGCTACATCGAGCAGCAGTTCGGCGCCGGCGGCCGGGAGCCGTTCGTGCGGGCGCTGGGCAACGTCGGCACCTCGGAGACGGCGGTCCGCGACGAGATCCGCAGGCAGCTCGCGGTCGGCCGGCTGATGCAGCAGGTCGTCGGCCGGGTCACGGTGCCCGACGACGAACTGCGCGCGGTGTTCGAGGAGCGCAAGGACCGGTTGGGCACGCCGGAACGGCGCGTGCTGCGCAACATCGTGGTGGCGAACGAGCAGGACGCCACCGCGGCGCTCGACGCGCTGCGGTCGGGGACGCCGATCGAGGAGGTCGCCGCGCAGCGCAGCCTGGACGTCAGCACCCGGCAGACCGGCGGACTTCTCGACCCGCTCGCCCGGGCCGACCTGGAGCAGCCCGTGGGGGACGTCGCCTTCGCCGCCCCGGCCGGTGGGCTCTACGGGCCGGCCCAGGGGCAGCACGGCTGGAACGTCGGGCGTGTCGAATCGGTCGAGCCGTTCGTGCCGGCGACGTTCGAGCAGGTCGCCGACGGTCTGCGGCGCGCTGTCGAGGTCGAACGCACGGTCGCGATCTGGCGGGACTGGCTCGCCGGGCAGATCCGCGACGCCGACGTCGAATACGCCGCCGACTTCCAGCCCGCCGACCCCGACACCCCGCCGTCCATCGGCCCGTCGGGCGCCGACGCCCCGGCTCCGCGATGACGGCCGTGGCCGATCTGGCCGTGTGGGCGGGCCTCGGCATCGTGCTGGCCCTCATCGGCCGCTGGGGCAGGCGCAACGCCGCCGACCTCACCCCGTCGACGCTCCCGGCCGACGAGCGCCACCGGCGCGAGGGCGTGCTGCGCCGGGGGGGCGCGGCATGTCAGGTAGTGGGTCTGCTGTTCGTTGGGGCCGGCATCGTGGCGACCGTCCTGTGAATCCCGCGGAGAAGCCCCGCGAGGCCGGCGAGGTGGTCCCCCGGTCTCTGTCGGTCGTGCTGATCGACGACCACGAGCTCGTCCTGGAAGGTCTGACCCGGGCGCTCACCGGCGACGGCATGCACATCGTCGCGGCGTTCCTGGACGGGACGGCGGCGCTGGCGTTCCTGACCGGCGGCGCGCTGGAGGCCGCCACCGTCGATCTGGTCGTGGTCGATCTCCGCCTCGGCGACCGGTCCGGCGTGCAGCTCGTCGAGCAGATCACCCGGCAGCGTCCGGATCTGCATGTGGCGATGCTGACGACGTTCGAGGACCGCGCGGCGGCGTCGGCGGCGGTCCGGGCCGGAGCGCGCGGCTTCCTGCTCAAGGACAGCCTGTGCGCCGAGTTGTGCACGGGGCTGCGCAAGGTGGCCGAAGGACACCTGATGATCGACTCCCGGCTGGCCGCAGCGGTCCTGACGCCCGAGCGCACGGTGCTCACCGACCACGAGCTGGCCATCCTGAACCTCGTCGCCGAGGGCCTGTCCAACCGGGAGATCGGGGTGGCGCTCCATCTCTCCGCCCACACCGTGAAGGACTACCTCTCGCGGGTCATGCGCAAGCTCGGGACGACGACGAGAACGGCAACGGTGCTGCGTGCCGCCCGCGAAGGCCTGCTGCGGGAGCCCGTCTGAGCCGAGCGCTCACTCATCGCGTCAGCACGTCAGGGCCGAGCTGCCGGCAGAGCACCAGCGCGACCTCGACGTCGAGCCGGCCGTCACCGAGCGGCCGTCCCCGGATCTCCTCGGCCTTGCGCACCCGGTAGTGCACGGTGTTCTTGTGCAGGTGCAGGCGGGAGGCGGCGTCGGTGAAGCTGCCGCCGGTCTGCAGGAAGATCCGTACGGTGTCGCGCAGCTTCGCCATCGCCTCGTCGTCGCGGGCCAGGTCGCCGAGCGTCCGGGCCACCCAGGTCCGCACCTCGTCCAGCCGCTCCAGGAGCAGGGCGGAGATGCTCACCGTCGCGAAGCTCGTCACCCGCGACGTCTCGTCCCCCGACATCTGCGCCACGGCCTTCGCGTTCAGCGCCTCCCGGTGGGAGGACCGGAAGCCCGTGAGGTCCGCGGCGGGCTCGCCGAGCGCCAGGTGCAGGTCCGGGTGGCTCGTGAGCGCTCTGTCGAGGGCCTGCTCGTCGAGCCGCGGACACGACGTCCCCGAGACCCACGCCCACAACGTGTGGTCGTCGATCAGGACCGTGAGAGGACTGCGGCCGTAGGCCTCGGCGAGGACCGCGGCGGCGGGTTCCACCCGCCGGGCCGCGTCGGGCGAGTCGGACTGCAACCATGCCACGGCGGCGACGTGCCACCCGCGCAACCGGGAACCGATCATGGCCTCGGCGGTTCCGACGTCGATCGTCTCGTCGTCGAGGACGGTGCGCACCGACGCGGCACGGGCGGCGTCGGTCCGTTGGCCCCAGAGCCTGCGCTCCGTCTCGTAGATGTCCACGAGGTGCTCGCACACCTGGTCGATGTAGCGCGCCGCAACGGACGTGATCTCCTGCACGGCCGCGAGCAGCTCGGCGGCGTCGAGAGACCGGGTCGCGAGCGAGCGCAGGCACCACTGCACGAACTGGCCCTCGCCGAGCCGGTACGCACGCAGCAGCGCCTCCACCGGCAGGTCCCGCTGGGCGAACCGACGAGCGTGCGCAGCAGCCGCCGCCGGAACGCTGATCTGGTCGAGCGGTATCCCGTGCTGCAGGACGTCGACCACCGTCGACAGGTTGGACGCCGTGCTCGCGACCACCAGCTGCGTGACGGCGTCGTCCCCCTGCAGCTTGGGGATCTGGTTGAGGAACGACGACGCCATCCGCGAGCTCAATGCGGGCAGCTCGCCCTCCAGCTCGCGCGCGACGTCGGCGACGACTCGTGACGTCGTCACGCCGTCGCTGGCCATGGCGTGACCTTAGTGTCCGGTCGGTCGATCGGGACAGCGCCCGTCCGCGGTTCATGCCCGGCACACAAACGGCGGTCGGATCATTGGGTTCGCAGCCCGATGCGCGATCCGCCCCGCGCCCTCACCATCGATGATCTGATGACCCTGACCTTCGACCACTCGGGACGCCCGCTGCCGTTCGGCGCGCGCGGTGTGCGGGCCCGGTGGCCGCGAACCGACGCGGCGGCCTGGCCGGATCCGGAGCCCGTCGAGCCGGTACGGGCACGGGGGGAGCGGCCGATGGCGCCGGTGGCCCGCCCCGCATCCGGAGCCGCCGCCGTCCGGCGCGCCGGCGAGCTGGGCCGGCTGCTGCTGCAGACCACGGACCCGGACGACGTGCTGCGGCTGCTCGCGGCCGGAGCGGCCGAGGTCACCGGGGCGACCCGTGCGCTGGTCGTCCACCACGGCGGGCCCACGGGGCTGGTGACGGGCCAGGCGGGTCACGGGTTGCGTCAGGCAGACGTGCTGAAGGTCCGGGTCCGGGCCTCGTCGCTGCCGGAGATGGACCGCTTGCGGCACCACGGCCGCGCCGTGGTGCTGGGGCCCTCGGCGGTCCGCGAGGGCGTCCCGCGCGAGTACGCGGGCCTGTTCGGCCCGCTGGGGACGGTCCTGGTGGCCCCGCTTCGAGGTGACCGTCGAGGGCTGCTCGGCGCGGTGCTGGTCGACCGGGGCGGGGCGCTGTTCGTCCCCGATCGCCACGAGCTCGACGGGTTCGAGCAGCTGGCCGACATCGCCGCGCTGGCGTTCGAGAACGCGCAGCTGTTCGCCGAGTCGGCCGCGCGCAGCGCGACGCAGGAGCGCAACCGGATCGCGACCGAGCTGCACGACGGTGTCACGCAGGAGGTCTTCGCCGCGGCGGTCGAGGTGTCCGAGCTGCTCGCGACACCCGGATTGCCCGCGTCGATGGTGCCGGCGCTGCAGCGGCTCGCGACCCGGCTCGACGCCGGGTCCCGCCAGCTGCGTGCCGCCCTGGCCGAGACCGCCCACCCCGCACCGCAGCTCGTCGAGGGGAGATCGGTCGTCGACGAGGTGAAGGACCGGCTCGCCGACTTCAGCCGGAGCAGCGGCGTCACGGTGGACGTGCACGTGCGCGGCACCGGCCCGCCGCCGGTGCCGCAGAGCGCGAAGGTCCTCGTCCGCACGGTGCGGGAAGGGCTGGCGAACGTCGCCAAGCACGCCGGCGCCACCGAGGTGGCGGTGGCGATCCATCGAGGGGTGAACTGGTGGTCGGTCGAGGTCGACGACGACGGTCCCGGCGATCCGCATGCGGTGCGGGTGGGGATGACCCGCGGCCCGACGTCGTCGTTCGGCCTGGCGAGCCTCGCCGCCGAGGCGGCTGCGCTGGGCGGCCGGCTCTGGATCGACACCTCGCCCCGGCTGGGCGGGTTGCGGCTGAGCGTGGCCGTCCCGCAGACGCCCGAGACCTGATTGGGCGCACCGCGGCCGAGGGCGCGGACGGCTTCGTGGTCGCAGCCGTGGGGTGGCCGCGCGGGTCGGCGCCTCGCCCGCGCACGCCTCTCACCGCGGGCGTGGGGTCGCGCGCCGAGGCCGTCGTCCCCCGCGGCACCATGGCGGAACTGGCCGAACGCGCACTGCTGCGCCCCGGGTGTTCGGTCCTCACCGCTCACAGGCGGTGCCGTTCCCGTCCCTGTCCAGGTCGTACACGTCGGAGCCCACGACGCGGACCGGGCCGCGAACGTAGGCCGGTCCGTTGCCGCTGCCGCCCGCGCAGTCGACGTCGGATGCGATGGGGGCGCAGGCGCCGCTGTAGTTGGGATCGCAGCTGCCCGACTCACGGGGCTTCGGTTCCGCCGCCGCCACGGTGGTCGTGGTGGGGCGGTTCCTCGTCGTCGGCCGGGGCGACGGTGACACCGTGACGGCGGGGGAGCGCTTCGCGTGCCGGGCGACGACGGGGCTGGTGCGCGGCCGCGACCGGCACCGCCGCCCGTGTCGTCGCCATGTCGGCGTCTCCGCCGCCGGTGCTCACCGCGACGACGACCAGCAGCGCGCCGATGACGCCCGCCGCGATCCAGTGCGGCCGGTGGGACCGGCGGCCGCTACGACCCGGGAGCGGATGCGGCGTGTGCGGTGGGCGGCTTCGCCGGGTCGAGGCAGGGCCGTGGTGATGGTGAAACGGTACGGGCGGTGGCGTCAGGTGCCGTGTCGGCGGGTTGCCGGTCGGGCCGCTCCGAGGAGTCGCCGTCACGGACGACGGGGAGTAGCAGTTCAGCCTCGGACGCCGCGCTTTCCGTGGCGGATGAGTGCCTCGCAACCCGGCTACGTGGGGGTACGGCCGAACAGGTCGGCGCGGTGCAGGGGGTTGCGGCGCGGTCCGCCGGAGACCCATGGGGGCGGGTGGAACAGGGGGAAGCCGTCGGTGATGGTGACTTCCCATTCGCTGGAGTGCAGCGTCGTGTGGTGGCGGGGACACAGAAGTACCAGGTTGTGCAGGGCGGTGACCCCGCCGTCGGCCCAGTGGACGACATGATGCGCGTCCGTCCACTGTGGAGGGCACTCGCAGCCCGGGAACGCGCAACCGCCGTCGCGTTGGGCCAGGGCGCGGCGCAGGCCGCGGGGCACGACGCGGCTGTTGCGCCCGATGTCGAGGAGTTCCCCCCGGCCACCGATCACGACGCAGGCGACGTGCGCGTCGCAGGCCAGCCGGCGGGCGTCCTCGGCGGCGATGGTGCCGGCCAGGGTGCCGTCGGCGAAGCCGAGCAGCCCCATGCCGAGCCGGTTCTCCAGGACGGTGAGCGGGACCGTGACGGTGACGTGGGGGCGGTGGCCGGCCTCGCTCGGGAGAGTGCTGGTGTCGAGCATCCGGCGGGCCAGCTGCACGAGGGCGTCGCCCTGGCGTTCGGCGATGCTGCGCGGATCGGGGGCGCCGTCCTCGGCCGGGACCGGTGCGGCCAGCGGGCTGAGGGCGGTGCGCAGGATGGCGGTGGCCTCGCGGTCGAGCCAACCGCTGATGGCGTAACCGGTGCCCTGCTCGCACAGGGACAGCCGGGTGCGGCTGGGATCGGCGTCGCGGGGCTTGGGACCGTCGGGGTCGAGCATCTCGATGGCCCGCTTCCCGACCTTGCGGAGCGCGGCCGGGTCGAGCTTCCGGGCGTGGCGGGCGAGATCGGCTTCGAGTGCCGGCCGGTGCCGGTCGAGGTGCGGGGGTAGCGACGCCAGCATCCCCGCGATGACGACAACGTGCTCGGCGGAGATCGCGTGTTCGGCCACCGCCCGCGCGGTCGCGGGCAGCCGGGCGGGGATCTCCTGACCCGACACGGTGCGCCCGGGCAGCACGTCCGAGGCGGCGTCGAGCCGGCGGCGGGCGTCGGCCTTGGTGATGTTCTGGGTGCAGCGCAGCAGCTCGATGCCGGTGACGAACCCGTGCTTTCCGGCCAGCCCACGGGAATCGACCTCCCGGACCAGCGCCAGCATCTCGACGTAGGCGGCGTTCAGCCGGGTCTGTGCGGCGCCCAGGGCGTGCAGCAGATCCGAATCCGATGCCTGCCACCACTGGGTCATGAGTCCACGATACTCGAACAGATGTTCGAACAGACCTGATGTCGGTGACCGGTCGCTCACGACAGGCAGCCGGTTCGCTGAGTCGGTACCGGGCTCGGGCTCCAGGTGCGTGCTGTCGGTTCTCAGCGTGTCGACCGACGTCGAAGCGCCTTCGTCGGGCTGCGTGCCGGGGCCGTTTCCGAGCCGCGGGCGTGACGGGCGACGGGACACCTCCTGCCCGGAGTGGACCGGGCTGGACCTGCTGGCCCACGCTGTGGGTTCGCCCGGTTCGTCGGGGGCGCCTGCTCGACGGCACGGCGACTCCGGCGGCGCCCGCGCCGATCGTCGGCGGCGACGAGGCCCTTGCAGGCCTACGACGCCGGACGGGGCTCGCAGCGGGCATGGCGCCCCCGGCCCCGGTGACCCTCGCCCTGGAGCTCAACCGACACCGGTGAGCGCATCGAGCACCACATGCCGGACCCCGGCCCGTGACGACGATGCGCGGCACCGCCTCGGACCTGCTGCTGGCGCTGTGGCGGCGGCGCGACCCGCTCGCCCATCACGCCGGCGGCGACCGACGGGTCCTGGAGGCTTGGCCGAAGATCTAGGTGTGGTGGGTCACCACATCTAGGCGATCGGCCGACCACCCGCAGAGCCCGCGTTCCTGGGTTGTTCTCGCGAGGATGTCCGCCACGGACCGGGGATGCGACCATGGCGGGAGCGATCAGATTGAACCTGGAGCTGGGCGGGTGCACCGCCGCGGTGGTGGGTGGGTCGAGCGGCATCGGTGCGGCCACCGCCCGGGTGCTCGCCGAAGAGGGCTGCGACGTCGCGCTGACCTACCGGCGATCCGCGGCGGGCGCAGAGCGGACGGCGGAGGAGGTGCGCGCGCACGGCCGGCGGGCCTGGGCCCTCCCCCTCGACCTGACCCGGCCCGAATCGGCCCGGGCCGGGGGGACTGCGCTGGCAGCCGAGGCGGGCGATCTCGATGTGCTCGTGCTCAACGCCGGCTACAACGTCGTGACGCCGTTCGAGCGGATCAGCGTGGACGAGTGGCGCGAGGTGCTCGAGACCAACCTCAGCGGCGCCTTCTTCACCCTGCAGGCGCTGGCGCCCCGGGTCCGCCCCGGCGGCGCCATCGTCACGGTGGCCAGCGTCGCCGCCCAGACGGGGGCACCGCATCACATGCACTACGCGGCCGCGAAGGCCGGCCTGGTCAACCTGACCAAGTCGATGGCCCGCGAGCTGGGCCCGCAGGTGCGCGTCAACTGCGTCGCGCCGGGCATCACCCTGACCCCGATGGGGCAGGACGCCATCGACACCCTTCCCGAGGACTACGCGACCACCAGTCTGCTGCTCCAGCGCTACGCCACCCCGCAGCGGGTGGCGCAGCTGATCGCCCTGGTCGCCAGTCCGGTCACCGAGTACATGACCGGCGCGACCATCGACATGAACAGCGGCCGATTCCTGCGCTGAACCGGGCCCGTGACGCGACCGACGAGCCCCTGACCTTCGACGGCCCGGGACGCCGTCGGGCTGTGGAACCCGGCTACCGGCGAAGCCCTGTTACCCCACCCGAACGTGGCCTCGGTGGTCTTCGACCGGTCCGGACGGCATCTCGCCAGCGTGCCGGACGGGGGCACGGTCAAGGTCTGGAGCAGCGACGGGCGGTTCGACCGAGAGCTCCCCGCGCGGGGAAGCCGTCTCGGGAAGCGGCAAGCGACGACTGGCCGGTCGCGCAGTGGTGGTGTCCGGCGTGTACCGACCCCCACAAGGTGGTCGAGGCCGCGGCGGCGTGGGCGAAGAACACGCCCAACTGAGAGGCAGCCGGAGCGCTCGCCGGTCGGCATCGCGGCGGCCGGGCTTCATCCGATCGCCCGGCGGGCGCTCCAGGCCGGCGCCGTCCTGCTTCGATCTGTGACACAGGTCGCACGCACTATCTCTAGGACTACCGATAGTAGGACGCCAAACTTTATCCGGTCGCAGGACCGAGCGCAAGGAGCGCGATCATGGCGGAGCTGCACGGCCCTACACCCGGTTCGGTCCGTCATCGCCGTGAGCCCGTTCGGGCCGGCACACCGAGCAGCCGTCGCGACCGGACGACGACGCTGTCGCGTAGCTGATGCGCGCCGCCCGCACCTGCTCACCCGGCCGGCTCACCGAGGCGTTCCCCGAGGCGGGCGGCCGGTGCCGGCGGACCATGCCAG
This sequence comes from Pseudonocardia mahuensis, assembly GCF_018531475.1. GTDB lineage: Bacteria > Actinomycetota > Actinomycetes > Mycobacteriales > Pseudonocardiaceae > Pseudonocardia. The sequence continues at coordinate 59,613 of NZ_JAHDTG010000014.1, read as the reverse complement.
GGCAGTGATCCCACGGAGGATGACGTGAACATCGATTCGACGAAGGCGTTCCGCGAAGCGCGGGACTTCCTGCTGGAGCACCGTGCGGACTACCCGGCGGCGCGCACCGGGTTCCGGTGGCCGCAGCTGACGGAGTTCAACTGGGCACTGGACCACTTCGACCAGGTGGGCGCCGATCCTGCGACGGCGGGCCGGCCGGCGTTGTGGATCGTCGAGCAGGACGGCTCGGAGGGCCGCTGGTCCTACGCCGAGCTGTCCGAGCGGTCGAACCGGGTCGCGAACTGGCTGCGCGCTCAGGGGGTGACCCGCGGCGACCGGATGATCGTCATGCTGGGCAACCAGGTCGAGCTGTGGGAGACGCTCCTGGCGGCGATGAAGCTGGGGGCGGTGGTCATCCCGGCCACCCCGCTGCTCGAGCCCGCCGATCTGCGGGACCGCGTCGATCGGGGTGCGGCTGCGCACGTGGTGGTCTCGGCCGGCAACACCGGCACGTTCGACGACGTGCCCGGCGAGTACACCAGGATCTGCGTGGGCGCGGCGACGGAGGGCTGGCTGGACTACGCCGCCGGCTACGACAGCCCCGCCGCCTTCACCCCGGACGGCGTGACCAGGGCGGGCGACGCGCTGCTGCTGTACTTCACCTCCGGCACCACGGCCAAACCGAAGCTGGTGGAGCACACCCACGTGTCCTACCCCGTCGGACACCTGTCGACCATGTACTGGATCGGGCTGCGGCCCGGCGACGTGCACCTCAACATCTCCTCGCCGGGCTGGGCCAAGCACGCCTGGAGCAACGTCTTCGCGCCGTGGAACGCCGAGGCGACGGTGTTGATCTACAACTACCAACGCTTCGATGCCGATCAACTGCTGGAGACGATCGCCCGGTGCGGGGTGGACACCTTCTGCGCCCCGCCCACGGTGTGGCGGATGTTGATCCAGGCCGACCTGGGCAAGGCGAAGGTCGGCGTCCGAGAGCTGGTCGGCGCGGGCGAACCGCTGAACCCGGAGGTCATCGACCAGGTGGAGAAGGCCTGGGGAGTCCGGATCCGTGACGGGTTCGGCCAGACCGAGACCACCGTGCAGATCGCCAACACCCCCGGCCAGCCGATCAAGCCCGGATCCATGGGGCGCCCGGTGCCCGGCTACGAGGTGGTCCTCGTCGACCCGGTCAGCGGGGCGCCCGCCGACGAGGGCGAGATCTGCCTCGACCTCTCGCAGCGCCCTCTCGGGCTGATGACGGGGTACGCCGGCGACTCCGAGCGCAACGCCGAGGCGACGGCCGGCGGCTACTACCACACCGGCGACGTCGGCTCCCGGGACGCCGACGGCTACATCACCTATGTCGGCCGCGCCGACGACGTGTTCAAGGCCAGCGACTACCGGATCAGCCCGTTCGAGCTGGAGAGCGTGCTCATCGAGCACGCGGCGGTCGCCGAGGCCGCGGTGGTTCCGGCGCCCGACCCGGTCCGGCTCGCGGTGCCGAAGGCGTACGTGCTGCTGGCCGCGGGTCGGGAGCCGACGGCCGAGACGGCGGAGTCGATCCTGCGCCACTGCCGGGAGAACCTCGCCGCCTACAAGCGGATCCGCCGCCTGGAGTTCACCGAGCTCCCCAAGACGATCTCCGGCAAGATCCGCCGGGTCGAGCTGCGCAAGCGGGAGGCCGAGATCGACGCCGGACCCGGCGCGCGGCCCCCCGGCGAGTTCCGGGACGACGACTTCCCGCAGCTGAGGAGCCGGTGATGGCGACGGCACTGAGCAAGGACCTGGCGCGCGCGCAGGGCACGGACTTCTTCTTCACCGACGACCTGCTGAGCGACGACGAGCGGGCCGTCCGGGACCGGGTGCGGGCCTTCGTCGACGACCGGCTGATCCCCGTGGCCAACGACTACTGGGAGCGGGCGGAGTTCCCGCGCGAGCTGGTGGCCCCCTACGCCGAGCTGGGCGTCGCGGGCGGCTCGGTGCAGGGCTACGGCTGTCCCGGGATGAGCGCGGTCGCCGAAGGCCTGGTCACGCTCGAGCTGGCCCGCGGGGACGGCAGCTTCAGCACGTTCAACTCCGTCCACAGCGGGCTCGTCATGTCCACCATCGCCATTCTCGGCTCGGAGGAGCAGAAGGACCGCTGGCTGCCCGACCTGGCCGGCTGCGCCAAGCTCGGTGCGTTCGCCCTCACCGAGCCCGACCACGGATCCGACGTCGTGCGACTCGCCACCACGGCGCGGCATGACGGCGAGCACTGGGTTCTGGACGGTGCGAAACGCTGGATCGGAAACGGCACGCTCGCGGACGTCGTCATCGTCTGGGCGCGCGACGAGGACGGCAACGTGGGCGCGTTCGTGGTCGACCACCGCGACGACGACGTGCACGGCTACCAGGCCTCGGTGATCACCGGGAAGACCAGCAACCGCGGCCTCTGGCAGGCCGACATCACCCTGAACGGCGTCCGCATCCCGCTCGGCAACCGGCTCGCCGGCTCGCGGACGTGGGCCGACACCGGGCGGTGCCTGACCAAGAGCCGCCAGGCCATCGCCTGGGAAGGCCTCGGGCACGCCATCGGCGCGTACGAGTGCGCGCTGGCCTACGCCAAGCGCCGGGAGCAGTTCGGCCGCCCCATCGCGGCATTCCAGCTCGTGCAGGACAAGCTGTCGAACATGCTGTCCGACATCACCGGCATGCAGCTCACCTGCCTGCGGTTGGCGCAGCTGCACGACCAGGGACGCGTGCAGCTCGAGCATGCCGCGCTGGCCAAGCTGCAGACCGCTTCCGGGGCGCGGCGGGTGTGCGCCATGGCCCGCGACATCCTCGGCGGCAACGGGATCCTGCTGGAACACCACGTCGCCCGTCACCACGCCGACATGGAAGCGGTCTACACCTACGAGGGCACCGACACCGTGCAGTCCCTCATCGTCGGCCGCGCCATCACCGGCCACGCCGCGTTCGCCTGACCGCGGCTAGGTCGGCCACCAGGTCACTTCCGAGCCGGGGAGGAGGTGATCGACCACGGGCTGAGCATCCTTTAGAGGTCGTCTTCGGTGTCCGAGGGGGGACTGGATCACTACGTACACGGCCTCTGCCAGCGGAATCGATTGGTTGTTCGAGTGGCCTGGGACTTGTGGGATTCGGGCGCGGCTCAGCGCGGTCTGGCCCGGATGCCGTTGAGCAGCGCATCGACGAACTCGTCGGAGAGTTCGTCAGGTGATGTCCGACCGCCAGGTTCGTACCACAGGTACGTGTAGTTGAACATTCCGAGTATGCCCTTGACGAGCAACGGCGGAAGTGAGGCGAAGGCGCCCTCGCGAACGCCCAGCTGCAGGGTCTGGCGCCAGTAGCCTTCGTAGCGTTCGCGGGCGGAGACGACCCGGTCGCGCCACTCGCCGGTCAGCGCCGAGTAGTCCCGGAAGAAGACCGTCCACTCGGCGCGGTGCTCGGCGATGTTGCGCAGCAGCTCCCGGGCCAGCGCTCGGAGCCGGGCCTCGGCGTCGAGGTCCTCGGCCAGCAGGCCCTCCGCGAAGTCGTTCATCCGGTCGACGTGCGTCCTGCTGATCTCGTAGAGCAGCGTCTCTTTGCTGCCGATGTAGTGGTAGAGCGCGCCGCGGCCCAAGCCGACGGCCTTGGAGAGCTCGTTGATGCCGGTCCCGTGGTAGCCGTTACGGGCGAACAGATCCGCCGAGATCTGCAGAATGCGATCACGGTTGGTCTCGAACGCCGCGGTCCGCACGCGATGCCCTCCGTTCTCGGCTCACCCGCGCCCAGGGCCGGTCGGAGTAGCCGGAACTCCGGTGTTCCGGGGCCGGGACCGAGTGGTCCGGTTGTGTCGCTCCGCCGGCGTAATGGCTCACGGAGTTCAATGGACCGATCGATCCGCTCCCGCGTCTAGATATGCGGAGGTTCTGAATTGATTGAGTTACTCGCCTGAGCAGCCACGTGCCTCGGGAAGGCGCTGCGGTGCCGAGGGCATCCGCGCGCGCATCCTGTCATCGATCCAGAGACATGCGGCTTCTGCGTGCGTGTACATGCGCCGGCTGGACTGGCGTCGCGAACTTTGCCGGACGAGCATGTGCTTCAAGATCAATGAATACTAGCATTCTACCGTGGCGCTCAGTCGATGGGAAGGCTGGAAATCAATCGCGAGAGCCGATCGGATCGATCGGTACATGACCGCTTGTTCAAAGTCGTCTCCGGTGCTACAACATGTGGCGTAGCACGCAGACCGCGACGATCTTCGCAGGGCCCTCGTGGCATCAGTTCTGGAAGGCCATGGTCGTCGCGCACGACCACCGCGACATCTCACCGCGGAAGGACAGTGCACCGTCATGATCATCAGGCACGCCAAGGGCGTCACGTCGAAACAAGGCCGCACCGGGTGGCCCGAGGGGACCTTCGAGGACGAACACGGCCGGGACGGATTCGCCGGTGAGGCCTCGATGTTGTACCGGGCCCACCCGCCGACCCGGTGGACGCGGATCGACGGCAACCTGAAGCCTCGGGCGATCGACAGCACGGCGGTCGAGCCGACCGACAGGACCGACCCGGGCGGGGTCCCCAGCCGACTGCTGTACAACGAGGACGTCCACCTCTACGTGTCACGCCGGCGGGCGCCGATGTCGTACTACATGCGCAACGCGGACGGCGACGAGATCCACTTCGTTCATGAGGGCGTCGGGACGATCGAGACCGACTACGGCCCGCTGACCTACGAGACCGGCGACTACGTCGTGCTCCCGAAAGGGACGAACTACCGGGTCGTGCCCGACAGCCCCGACAACTTCTTCCTCATCATCGAGTCCCGCAAGGGCCCGACGGGGTTTCCGGAGCGGGGCATGCTGGGCCAGCACGTGCCGTTCGACTTCGCTCTCCTGCAGTGCCCGGACCCGCAGCCGATCCTCGACGAGGGCAGCGAGTACGAGGTCCGCATCAAGCGGGCTGACGAATGGACCAGCGTCTACTACGACTTCTGCCCCCTCGACGCTGTCGGTTGGACCGGGAATCTCTGTCCCTACAAACTGAACGTCCGGGACCTGCGCGCCCCGTACTCCGAGCGGACCCACCTGCCGCCGTCGACGTACGCGACGTTCCAGTGCCCGGGATTCTGGGTCGTGACGTTCCAGCCCAAGCCCTTCGAGACCGCACCGGACGCCGAGCGTGTCCCGGCCTACCACCGCAACGTCGACTACGACGAGGTCGTGTTCACGCACTCCGGGCGGTTGATGTCCCGCGCGGAGGACCAGGGCGCCGCAACGATGACCCTCCACCCGGCCGGCATCCACCACGGCCCGAACCCACGCGCCTTCGAAGGAGCGAAGAAGGCGGACCGGATGGACGCCTTCCTCGTCAACGTCGACGCCGAGAAGCCCCTGAAATGGACCGAGGCGTTCGCCGACGCCGAGGACCCGAACTACTGGGCGACCTTCTCCGACCAGCTCGTGCCCATCGCCCCCTAGCGCCCGAGGAAGTCCTCCGGTCACCCCGAAACGAGAGGAAGGCAGCAGCCCTATGGCGCAGGGAGCAAGCCAGGACCAGACCGAGGCGTACTTGAAGCGGACCCGGTACACGACGTTCTCGTCGCTGCCACCCGGCTGCCACGGCGAGCTGGTGAGCCTGTTCACCACTGATGGCGCCGAGATCCGCGCAATGCTCTACACACCGCCGCGTCCGTCCCGGACCGTCGTCACGTTCTCCCACCCCCGGGTGGACGTGCAGCGGCACTTCCAGATCATCGACTTCCTCGAGGCCGGCTACGCCGTCTTCGCGCACAACAGCCGGTGGCTGAACAACGACGTCTCGACCACCCACGAGCACCTGCTGCTCGACGTCGCCGCCGCGATGCGATACCTGCGGGGTGAGCGAGGGTTCGAACAGGTCGTCCTGCTGGGGACCAGTGGCGGCGGGTCGTTGTACACCTTCTACCAGGCCCAGGCAGGCACGTCGCCACCCGGACGACTGCGTGACCTCCCGTGGGGCGATCCGCTCGACCTCAACGACGAGGACATGCCACAAGCCGATGGGGTTATCCTGTCCGCCGCGCACACCGGCCAGGGGAAGCTCCTCGCGCGGATCATCGACCCTTCCGTGGTGGACGAGAACGACCCCATGGCTGTGAATCCGCGGTTGGACATGTACGACCCGGCCAACGGGTTCCGGCCGCGGCCGGAGGAGAGCCGCTACAGCGAGGAGTTCCTGGAGTCGTTCCGGGTCGCGCAGCTCGACCGGGTCCGACGGCTCGACGCACTGGCCTTCGCACGGATCGAGGAGCAACGCACCTTCCGGGCCGTGCTGGCCGATCCGGCTCTGCAGCGCGCCGGGCTTCGCAGTCAGATCGAGCTCCGGCGCCGGGCCGCGGGTACCCGCTACATGGTGGTCTACCGGACGACGGCGAACCCGGCCTACCTCGATCTGCGAATCGAACCCAGTGACCGGGTGCAGGGTGGCATCTGGTCGCTGCAACCGGAGGTCGACAACTTCGGTGAATGGGGGCTGGCCCGTCTGGTGACTCCGCGGGCTTGGTTGAGCACCTGGTCCGGGATCACCTCCCGCGCCTCCCTTCTGGACAACGCCGGGGGCCTGCACGTACCGACGCTGGTCATCACCGGCACCGCCGACCGCGACATCTACCCGTCCGACAGCGAAGCCGTCCACAGGGCCGTCCCGCATTCCGACAAGTCACTGGTCCTGCTGTCAGGAGCCGATCACTACCTCCTCCCGTCCGGACCGAATGGCGAAGGGAAGGACACCCGGGCGGAATCCCGCGGGCACACCCGGAAATGGATGCTGGAGAGGTTTCCGCTGTAGCGGTCCTCGGCGAGCTCCACGAGACCCACACGTTGCTCACGAGGGAGAGACGTCCATGCGGTTCGGCATGTTGAGCATCTGCGACAACGACCCGGCCCAGCGCACTACCCAGCAGTTCTATCAGGATCTGCTGGCAGAGATCGTGCTCGCGGAAGAGCTGGGTTTCGAGGACTACTGGGTCGCGGAGCACCACTACAGTGATTACGGCGTGGTTCCGTCACCGGCTGTCCTGCTGGCGGCCGCGGCGACCAGGACGAGCCGGATCGGGCTGGGCTCGGGTGTCAGCATCCTGCCGTTCCACGACCCGCTGCAGGTGGCCGAGGACTACGCGATGGTCGACCTGCTGAGCAACGGGCGGCTGACCTTCGGCGCCGGCCGAGGGTTCCTCATCCACGAGTACGAGGCGTTCGGCATCGGTAACCAGCAGGAGAGCCGCGAACGGTTCGACGAGGCGCTGACGATCATTCAGGAGGCGTGGCGGGGCGAGCGGTTCAGCTTCCACGGCAAGCACTACCACGTCGACGACGTGAAGCTGAACGTGCTGCCGGTGCAGAAGCCACGGCCCCCGATCTACCAGGCGGCACTCAGCCCGTCGAGCTACGAGAAGGCCGCGGCTCTCGGTGTGCCGGTGGCCGGCGTCGCCACCACACTGCGCACGCTGGATCGCATCGGGGAGCGGGTCGGCAGCTTCAAGCGGCTCTGGGCCGAGGCCGGCCGCGACGCGGACACGGTCGACGTGCCGATCACCTGGTACACGTTCGTGGTGCGCGACCAGGAGCGGGTCTACGAGGACGCCGGGCGGCACCTGATCAACTACTTCCGGAGCATCGGGAACATCTTCGACCCCGAGAAGGTCGACAACCCGGAGGCTCGACAGGTCTACGAAGAGCTCCACGAATGGAACAACACGGTCACGTACGAGCACATCGAGAACAACACCGACGTGGCCCTCTTCGGTGACCCGGACACCGTGATCGGCAAGCTCGAGCGGATCCGCGCCGCGGGCGTCGAGAAGGTGCACTGCCTGATGAATTTCGGGAACCGGGACCACGACGAGGTCGTCGCTTCCATGGAGCTGTTCGCGAAAGAGGTCATGCCTGCATTCCGCTGACGCCGAGAGAAGAACTCGCCACATCATGTGACAGCTGTGGCTATTTCTTCCGGCATCGTGCGCGACAAGTCGAGTGCTTGTCACGCGGGGACGGCGACACTGTCGTCACCCAGCATCGAACCAGCCCCTTCCTCGAGACCCGACGTGTACACCGTCCTGCAGGCACGCGGGGCCGACACGATCGTGCAGGCCACCGCGTTCGCCGCCGACCTGGGCTACTGGGTCGTCCTCGTCGAGACCGCCCAGACCGACGGCGTTCTCTCCGTGTTGACGTAATCGACGCACCACCGAGAGAAGAGGATCGAGAAGTGGAGAACGGGCTTTTCTACACGCCGCTGACCGGCGCGTCCCGGGCTGAGCTCGAACTCGGTATGGCCGGCAAGGAAGAGGTCTACTACCAGCGGATGCTGCACGAGCTGACCGAGCAGGCCCAGCTCGCGGATGCACTGGGTTACGACAAGCTCGCCATCTCGGAGCACCACTTCCAGATCGAGGGGTTCGAGGTCCCGAACAACCCCGTCCTGTTCAACGTGTACCTCGCCGGCAGGACCAAGAACATCAAGCTCGGGCAGTTGGGCATCCTGGCCGCCGCGCGGCATCCGTTGCTCGTCGCCGAGGACATCGTGCTGCTCGACCACATGACGCAGGGCCGGTGCTTCGTCGGCCTGGCGCGCGGGGCGCACACTCGCGCGGTCGACGTCCTGGCGGACAAGTACGGCGTGAAGGCGCCGCACCCGGGCTTCACCGATGCGGCCGCCCGGCAGGTGAACTACGACCGGTTCGTCGAGAACTTCGAGCTCATCAAGATGGCCTGGACGCAGGACACCCTGAAGTTCGACGGTCACTTCTGGCAGATCCCGCCGGACGACGTCGTCTTCGGCCACGCGGGCACCGCGAAGTACGGCCGCGGGCAGGACGACCAGGGCCGGATCGAGGAGGTCGGGATCGTCCCGAGGCCGTTCACGAAGCCATACCCGCAGGTGTACGTGCCCTTCACCGCGAGTCCGGCGACCGTCGAGTGGTGCGCGCACAACCAGATCCGGCTGGTGGCGTTCACCTCGATCCACGAGCAGATCGACGAGATCCTGACCCGGTACCAGCGGTCCGCGAACGAGGCCGGCCACGACATCGGCTACGGCGACGACGTCGCGCACTTCAAGACGATCATCGTCGCCGACACCGAGGAGGAGGCCCGCCGGCACGCGGAGAACGTCGCGTGGGCCTGGGCGGAATGGCTCGGCGGATACGGCTTCAACGAGGCCTTCCGGCTGCCGGGGGAGACGGCCCCGATCCCCAACGACTTCGCGGCGACCCAGCGGGGTCACGGCTTCATCGTGTACGGCACCCCGGACCAGGTGCTGCGGCGCCTGCAGCCGTTCGTCGAGCAGTACAACGTCGGCGAGCTCTTCAACTGGGTGTTCAACGGGGTCATGCCGCATCAGGCGGTCATGAAGTCCCTCGAGCTCTACGCGGACAAGGTCGCACCGAAGCTCGGATGACGCAACGAGTGGGAGCTGACGCATGAGCACCTCGACAATCCACACCTCGGAACCGCGAAAGGTGGCGGTTGCGAGCCTCGTCGGCACCACCGTCGAGTGGTACGACTTCTTCATCTACGGCACGGCCGCCGCACTGGTCTTCCCGCGGCTGTTCTTTCCCGAGGTCGGCCCGTTCCTCGGCACGGTGCTGGCGTTCGCGACGTTCGGCGCGGGATTCCTCGCGCGGCCGCTGGGCGGGATCGTGTTCGGCCACTTCGGCGACCGGCTGGGGCGCAAGCCCATGCTGGTGGTGTCGCTGCTCACGATGGGCGTGGCGACCGTGCTGATCGGGCTGCTACCGACCCATGCCACGGTCGGCGTGCTGGCGCCGGTGCTCCTGGTGCTGCTGCGGCTCGTCCAGGGCATCGCCGTCGGTGGGGAGTGGGGCGGCGCCGTTCTCCTGGCCGTCGAGCACGCGCCGCCCGGGCGGCGGGGCTACTTCGGCAGCTTCCCGCAGGCCGGCGCCGCCGCCGGCACGGTACTGGCGACGGCCGCGTTCTACCTCGTCGCCCTGCTGCCCGACGACCAGTTCCTGGCCTGGGGCTGGCGGCTGCCGTTCCTGGCCAGTGCGGTGCTGGTGGTGGTCGGCCTGTACGTGCGGCTGCGGATCGCCGAGAGCCCGAGTTTCCGCCGGCTGGCGCAGCGCCAGGAGAAGGCGCGGCTACCGCTGGTGGAGGCGCTCCGGACGCACCCCCGTCAGGTGGTGCTCGTCGCCGGTGCGTTCCTCGTGCAGAGCGCGTTCGCCTACATCTTCATCGCCTACCTCGCCACGTACGCGACGCGGGTCGTCGGCGTTTCTCGCGACACCATCCTGCTGATCATCGCGCTGTCCGGGGTGGTGTCCTTCGTGATGCACCTGTACTTCGGCTCGCTGTCGGACCGGTTCGGCCGCAAGCCCGTCTATCTGACCGGTGTGGTCGCGATGGGTGTGCTGATCTTTCCGGCGTTCGCGCTCATCGACACCGGTGTCTTCGTCCTGATGCTGCTCGGACACGTGATGATCTTCGGTGTCGCGCAGGCCATCTCCGGTGGCGCCACCGCCACGATGTTCGCCGAGATGTTCCGCGCCGACGTGCGGTACACCGGCGCCTCGGTGGGCTACCAGCTCGCAGGGGTCGCCGGTGCCGCACTGTCGCCGATCATCGCCGCCTCGCTGTTCGAGGCGACCGGGACGGGTTACGCCATCGCCGGCTACCTCGCAGCCATGGCGGTGGTCTCGCTGGTGAGCGTGATGCTCATCGGGGAGACCCGGGACCGGGACCTGGCGGACGCGTCCCACGCATCCGAGTGAACAACCGATCAGGGAGTACGTTGCCATGCGATTAGGAACGTTCCTGGTACCCAGCGCCGCAGCGAGCCCGGCGAACTACGCCAAGGGCTATGCGGGTTCCAATCCGAACTACTACCAGCGGGCGCTGTTCGAGAACGGCGAGATCATCAAGCAGTGCGAGGAACTCGGCTTCGACTTCGTGGCATTCTCCGAGCACCATTTTCATCTCGAGGGCATCGAGATGTCGAACAATCCGATCCTCCTCGGGGCGTGGGCGGCGAGCATCACCACGCGCCTGCGCATCGGCCAGATGGCGAACGTGCTCCCGGCCCGCAACCCGATCCTCGTCGCCGAGGACCTGGCGATGCTCGACTACTTCACCGGCGGTCGGATGTTCGCGGGCTTCGCCCGCGGCTACCAGTCGCGGCACGTGACGACGATCGGCCAGAAGTACGACGCCGTCGCCACGTACCCCACCGACCCGGAGTACGCCGAGCACGACCGAGTGAACCGCGAGCTGTACGACGAGGCCTACGGGATCATCAAGGGGTTGTGGGAGAACCGCGAGTTCTCGGTGAAGGGGCACCATTGGCAGGTCCCGCCGGCCGGCATCGAGTGGGACCACCCTGCGACGCGGGCGATGGCCCCGTCCATGATCGACGACAGTGGGGTCCTCCAGAAGGTCGGCATAGCGCCGAACACGCTGCAGGCCCCGTCCACGATCGAGATCATGGTGCCGTTCACGATGAGTCCGAAGACGATGCAGTGGTCGGCCCGCGAGGGCGCCTGGCCGATCGTCTTCACGCCCATCGAGGAGACGATCACCGCGTGCCTGGACGCGTACCTCGAGGAGGCCCGGAACCGCAGGCCGGACATCGCCTGGGGCGAGAACGTCGGCCACTTCCGAGAGATCGTCGTCGCCGACACCGACGAGGAGGCGTTCGCGATCGGCTCCGACGCGATGGGCTTCCTGTGGACCACGTGGCACGACGCCTTCGGCTTCAACGAGGCGCTCCGCTATCCCGGCGAGGAGGGCGTGGTCCCCAACAGTTACCGCACGATGGTGGACCGCGGGATGTCGATCGCCGGATCGGTCGACACGGTGGCCCGCAAACTGGAGCACATCATCGAGAAGTTCAGCATCGAGATGCTGGTCCTCTGGATGGGGATCGGTCCGTCCCCCATCAGGAAGATGCTGCGCAGCAACGAACTGCTCGTCGAGCAGGTGCTGCCGAAGATCGGTATCACCCTTGACCAGTTCGTCCCGACATTGCGCCCGGAGTTCGAGACGCCGAAGTGGACGGAGGCCACCCTCGCGTAGTCGATCTCCCCTGACACCTGCGTCTCGTCCGAGCCCACTGCAAGCGAGCAATCGATCGGACGCACCCCATGGGCCGACGGCCCTGGTACCGCCTGGCGCAGCGGAGGACCGTGCCGACCACGGGGCGCAGGTCGCCCCACCGGACGGGTGAAGGGGGAAGCGCATGTACGTCCGGTTCACCATCATCAACGGAGACCCGGCCAAGATCGACTCCTCAGTCGAGTACCTCGAACTGCCCGCCCGCCCCCAGGTGGAGGCGACTGCGGGCAACAAGGGGTTCGTGACCCTCCCCGGCATCGACGCCCGGATCACGATCGCGGCGTCCTACTGGGAGGACGCCGAGGCGCTGGAGGCGTCGGGTACAGCGCTGGCGCCGCTGCGCGAGCAGGTGCAAGCCGCGGCGGGCGGCCCACCCAGCGTCGAGGAGTACGAGGTCGCTCTCGGTTTCCGGCAGGCCACCCGGCCCGGGGCGCCGTCGTCCGGCTTTCGCGGATGGAGAACGAGCGCGCCGCCCACGACTTCCGCCCATGGCCCAGGAGTTGCGCGCCCAGGTCACCGAACGGGTCGGCGCCCGCTTCTCCGGCATCGAGCACTACAGCACGGTCCGCACGTCGGTGCAGATCGACTGAACCATGCTCAAGCGGCGCCGGACCGCAGGAGGAAGCGGCACAGCGGGTTGTCCGGCGGGACCTGATGAGCGCTCGGCGCTTTCGGCGATCGCTTCTCTGGTACTCGGCGTCGTCCGGACCTGCTGGCGAAGACCCTCTCCTCAGCGGGGCTCAACGGGTGAGGGCCACTTGCCACCGCCGATCCCGGCTCCAGACACTGCTGCGGCCCCGGCCTGCAGGCGTGCTCGCGCGGCATCGGCCTCCCGGTACCCGGCGTTTGTGTCCGAGGGGGGACTTGAACCCCCACGCCCGTTAAAGGGCACTAGCACCTCAAGCTAGCGCGTCTGCCATTCCGCCACTCGGACCCGCACCGCGGTCTCGACCGCGACGGAGGAAGGATAGCCGACGCCCACCGGGACCCCGTAACCGCATCCGCGATGGTAGGAAGATCCGCATGACCGGCCCCACCACAGCGGAGGACGAGGTCGTCCAACTGGCCTCCGAGCTCATCCGGATCGACACCTCCAACACGGGCGATCCGGACACCGTCGTCGGGGAGCAGGAGGCCGCCGAGTACGTCGCGGCGAAGCTCTCCGAGGTCGGCTACGAGGTCGAGGTTCTCGAGTCCGGCGCGCCCCGCCGCACGAACGTCTTCTGCCGGCTGAAGGGCGCCGACCCCGACCGCGGCGCGCTGCTGGTCCACGGCCACCTCGACGTCGTCCCGGCCGACCCCGACGAATGGTCGGTGCACCCGTTCTCCGGCGCCGTGCAGGACGGCTACGTGTGGGGACGCGGCGCCGTCGACATGAAGGACATGGTCGCGATGACCATCGCCGTTGCGCGCCGGTTCAAGCGCGACGGCGTCGTGCCGCCCCGCGACATCGTCTTCGCGTTTCTGGCCGACGAGGAGGCCGGCGGCAAGTACGGCGCGCAGTGGCTGGTGAAGAACCGGCCCGATCTCTTCGAGGGCTGCACCGAGGCCGTCGGCGAGGTCGGCGGGTTCTCCCTGACCCTGGGCGAGGACCAGCGGGTCTACCTCATCGAGTCCGCGGAGAAGGGCATCGCCTGGATGCGGCTACGGGCCCGCGGTAAACCCGGGCACGGCTCGTTCCTGCACGAGGACAACGCCGTGACCAAGCTCGCCGAGGCCGTCGCCCGGCTGGGCAACCACACGTTCCCGCTCGTGATCACCGACACGGTCCGCCAGTTCCTCGACCAGATGCGCGAGCTGACCGGCCTGGAGTTCCCCGAGGACGACCTCGAGGGTTCGCTGGCCAAGCTCGGCCCGCTGTCCCGGATCATCGGCGCCACCGTGCGGGACACTGCGAATCCCACGATGCTGCAGGCCGGCTACAAGGCCAACGTCATCCCGTCGACCGCCGAGGCCGTCGTCGACTGCCGGGTGCTCCCCGGCCGCCAGGAGGCGTTCCTGCGCGAGGTCGACGAGCTGCTCGGGCCGGACGTCAGCCGTGAGTGGGTCACCGAGTTGCCGCCGGTGGAGACACCGTTCGAGGGCGCGCTGGTCGAGGCCATGGCCGCGGCGCTGCGCACCGAGGACCCGCAGGCCAAGACCATCCCGTACATGCTCTCCGGTGGCACCGACGCCAAGTCGTTCGCGGACCTGGGCATGCGCTGCTACGGCTTCGCGCCGCTGCGGCTGCCGCCGGACCTCGACTTCGCGTCGCTGTTCCACGGCATCGACGAGCGGGTGCCGGTCGACGCGCTGCAGTTCGGCACCCGCGTGCTGGACACCTTCCTACGGAACAGCTGAGGAGTCGGTCAACGTGGATCTCAAGGGCAAGGCGGCGCTCGTCACGGGCGGCGCGTCCGGGATCGGGGCCGCGGCGGTCCGCCGGCTGGCGGCCGCGGGCGCGGTCGTGGGCGTCGCCGATCGTGATGAGCAAGGCGCACGAGCACTCGCCGAGGAGGTGGGCGGGCTGGCACTGCCCGGCGACGTCACCGACCCCGACACGATGGCGATGGCCGTCGACGTCGCGGAGGACGCCTTCGGCCGGCTCAACATCGTGCTGCTGAACGCCGGGATCACGTCCGGGCAGTCGGGCGTGGAGAACCTCGACCTCGCCGGCTACCGGCGGATCATGGGCGTGAACGTCGATCACGTCGTGTTCGGGCTCACCGCGGCCGTGCCGGCGTTGCGCCGCGCCGGCGGGGGGAACATCGTCGCGACCGCCTCACTGGCCGGTCTGCTGCCGATGCCCGGTGATGCGCTCTACACGCTGACCAAGCACGCCGTCGTCGGCTACGTCCGCTCGGCCGCGCCGACCCTGGCGGCCGACGGGATCCGGGTCAACGCCATCTGCCCCGGGTTCGCCGACACCCCGCTGATCGCGCACGCGAAGACCCAGTTCGGCGACTTCCCGCTGCTCACGGCCGACGACGTCGCGGACGCCGTTGAGGCGATCCTGGAGCGCGGTGAGCCCGGCGAGTGCTGGTTCGTGCAACCGGGCCGCGAGCCCGCACCGTACGGATTCCGGGGTGTGCCCGGGCCGAAGGGCGGCGTCGCGCCCCCGCCGGTGAGTTGGGAGGACCACTGATGCGCGGCTGGCAGGTTCACGAGCTGGGGGAGCCCGGCGACGTCCTCACCTGGCACGACGATCTGCCGGATCCAGAGCCCGGCCCGGGCCAGGTGCTGGTCCGGGTGCACGCCGTGGCCTGTAACTTCCCCGACATCCTGGTCTGCCAGGGCAAGTACCAGGAGCGTCCGGCGCTGCCGTTCACCCCGGGGCTGGAGATCGCCGGCGAGGTCGTCGCCGCGGGCGAGGGCGCCCGGGCGGCGGTGGGGGACCGGGTGCTCGGCACCCCGCCGATGGGCGAGGGTGGCTACGCCGAGCTGGTGCTGCTCGACGCCGAGTCGACGCTGCCGTGGCCGGACGGGATGAGCGCCGGCCAGGCCGCCGGGATGTTCATCACGTACCAGACCGGCTACTGCGCGCTGCACCACCGGGGGAACCTCAAGGAGGGCGAGACGCTGCTGGTGCATGCCGCCGCGGGCGGGGTGGGCAGCGCCGCGGTGCAGCTGGGCAAGGCGGCGGGCGCGCGGGTGATCGGTACCGCCGGCGGCCCGGAGAAGTGCGCGGTGGCCAAGGAGCTGGGCGCCGACGAGGTGATCGACTACTCCGACGGCGACCTGGTCGCGGCGGTGAAGGACCTCACCGGTGGCCGCGGCGTCGACGTGATCTTCGATCCGGTGGGCGGCGACGTCTTCGACGCGTCACGGCGGGTGGCCGCCTTCGAGGGCCGGATCCTGATCATCGGCTTCGTGGCGGGCCGGTTCGCCGAGGCGCCGACCAACCACATCCTGGTGAAGAACTACTCGGTCGTCGGCGTGCACTGGGGCTACTACCGGCAGATGAATCCCGGCCTGATCCCGCAGTGGCAGGACGCGCTCAACAGGCTGTGGGCCGAGGGGCAGATCGACCCGCTGATCGGGGCCGAGTTGCCGCTGACCGAGGCGCCCGAGGCACTGCGCAGGCTGGGCTCCCGCGGGACGACCGGGAAGGTCGTGCTGACCCCGTAGGTCAAGGGCCCGAGCGTGCGCTCATGGCTGCGCGAGCAGCCGCGAGCGCATGCTCGGGGCGGGGATCGTCGTCAGACGGAGAGTTCGGGCAGCATCCGGGACGAGCGGCGGCGGCGCAGCCACACCTTGCGGACGCCTCCGGGGTACAGCCGCACGCGCGACAGTTCCCAGCCACCGAACTCGGCCTGGATCGCCAGCCGGACCGCCGCGGTCATCCGGGAGACGTCTCCCCCGATCTGGACCGGGCGGTACTCCCACTCCCCGTCGGTCAGATCCCCCTCGGCCACGCCGGTTGCTGTCACCGGCCACCTCCTGCCAGCTTCGTGCGGCCGGGCGTCACGCGACCCGGCTCAGGGTGCACCCCACGTGAACACGGGGTGGATTCCCACACCCTATGCGCGGTCCGGGGGCGGTCGCCAGGTCCGATCGGCGGTCGGGGTGGACCCGGTCAGGCCGGGACGCTCACGTCGTCCAGGGCGGCCCTGATCTCGGCGGGCAGGATCACCGTCTCGGTGGCCATCGACGCGGCGAGCTGGGCCGCGTCCCGGGCACCGACCACCGCAGCGGCGACCCCGGGCCGATCACGGATCCAGGCCAGCGCCACGGCGAGCGGCGAGGTGCCCAGTCCGTCGGCCGCGGTGAGCACGGCCTGCACGATCCGCGCCGACCGCTCGTTGCGACGCGCCTCCACGTACGGGGCCAGCACCGGCGACGCCGCGCGCGAGTCGGCCGGGGTCCCGTCGGCGTACTTCCCGGTGAGCACCCCACGGCCGAGCGGCGCCCACGCCAGCAGCCCGACGCCGTGGTGCCGGGCCGCCGGGATCAGCTCCGCCTCCGCGCCGCGGGACAGCAGCGAGTACTCGATCTGCGCCGACACCGGCGCCGTGACGTTGCCCAGCGTCCGGGCCCGCTCCGCGACCGTTGCCAGCTGCCACCCGGACGGTGCGACCAGACCGGCGTAGCGCACCCGCCCCGACATGACGGCGACCTGGACGGCGCTCAGCGTCTCCTCGAGCGGGACCTCGGCGTCCCAGCCGGGCAGCTGCCACAGATCCAGGTGATCGGTACCGAGGCGGCGCAGCGTCGCGTCCAGGGCGCTGAGCAGCGCACCGCGGGCCGCGCCGTCACCCAGCACGCCGGCCGGCAACCCGCCCCGCCCGGCGATCACGAGGTAATCGCGGGGAACTGAGGCGCTCATCACTTCGCCCAGGATCTCCTGGGCCTTGCCGTCGCCGTAGGCGTCGGCGGTCTCGACCAGCGTGCCGCCGGCATCGACGAACGTGGTCAGCTGCTCGGCCGCGCTCTCGGCATCGGAGTCGTCACCCCAGGTCATCGTGCCCAGGCCGATCCGCGACACCTGCAATCCGCTGGCCCCGACCCGTCTGCGCCGCACGGGGGTGGAGCCTATGCAGCCGGTGCGCCGCCGCAGGACGGACCCCGGGTACGGTGCTCCGCCGTGACCGCGATCCCGATCGAGACCGTCCCGTGAGTTGGCTCGAGGTACTCGTTCTCGGCCTCGTCCAGGGCCTGACGGAATTCCTGCCGATCTCCTCCTCAGGACACCTGAGGATCGTCTCCGGTGCCTTCTTCGGCCACGACCCCGGCGCGGCCTTCACCGCGGTGACCCAGCTCGGTACCGAGCTCGCGGTGCTCATCTACTTCGCCAAGGACATCGGCAGGCTCGTCTCCACGTGGTTCCGCGGGTTCCGGGATCCCGACGTGCGCGGGACGCCGGACTACCGGGTGGCCTGGCTGGTGATCCTCGGTTCGGTCCCGATCGTCGTCCTCGGCATGCTGTTCAAGGACCAGATCGAGACGGTCGCCCGCAACCTGTGGCTGGTCGCGACTACATTGATCGTCTTCGGGATCCTGCTGGGGCTCGCCGAGCGGTACGGCTCGCAGCGTCGCCCGATCGAGCAGCTCACCGTCCGCGACGGTGTGGTACTCGGGTTCGCCCAGGCCATGGCCCTGATCCCGGGCGTCTCCCGGTCCGGTGGGACGATCACCGCGGGGCTGTTCCTCGGGCTCACCCGGCCCGCGGCGGTGCGCTACTCGTTCCTGCTGGCGATCCCGGCGGTCGTCGGCGCGGGCTTGTTCAAGCTGCCCGACGTGTTCGCCGGCGACGGCGCCAGCGGGCTGCAGATGTTCGTCGCGACGCTCATCGCGTTCGTGGTCGGCTACGCCGTGATCGCGTGGCTGCTGCGTTACGTGGAGCGGCACAGCGTGTACGTCTTCGTCGCCTACCGGATCGCGCTCGGCACCGCGCTGCTCGCCGCCCTGTCGATCGGCGCCGTCTCGGCCACCTGAACTGCATCACCGCCGGGCACGTACGCTCGCGGATCGTGACCACCTTGATCCTGTTGCGGCACGGGCGGTCGTCGGCCAACGTGGCCGGCGTGCTGGCCGGCCGCACGCCCGGCATCGAGCTGGACGAGACGGGACGCGCGCAGGCGGAGCGGGTGGTCGAGCGGCTCGCGCCACTGCCGCTGGCCGCGATCGTCAGCTCGCCGCTGACGCGCTGCCAGCAGACCGTCGCGCCGCTGGCCGCCGCCCGCGAGCTCATCCCGATCATCGAGCCCGGCCTGTCCGAGGTCGACTACGGCGCCTGGACCGGCGGCGCGCTCAAGACGCTCGCCAAGGAGCCGCTGTGGAAGGTTGTGCAGGCGCACCCGTCCGCGGCGGTTTTCCCGGAGGGTGAGGGGCTGGCCGGCATGCAGGCCCGCGCGGTGGCCGCGGTGCGGGCCAACGCGGCCCGGATCGCCGCCGAGCACGGCCCCAACGCCGTCTGGCTGGCCTGCAGCCACGGTGACGTGATCAAGTCGGTGCTGGCCGACGCGCTGGCCACGCACCTGGACAACTTCCAGCGGATCATGGTCGACACCTGCTCGGTGAGCGTCATCCACTACACGGAGACCCGCCCGTTCGTCGCCCGGGTCAACGATCTCGGGGGCGATCTCGCGAGCGTGGTCCCACCCAAGCCGAAGCGCCGCCGCGCCGCCGCGAAGCGCACGTCGGACGCCGTCGTGGGCGGATCCACCTGACGCCTTCGGGGCACGGACGTGCCCCCCGCGCCGCGTTGGCCTAGTCTCGTATTGCCATGTCACGCGTCATCCATGTCTTCCGCCAGCCCGAGCGGTTCGTCGCCGGGACCGTCGGCGAGCCCGGCGACCGGTCCTTCTACCTGCAGGCGATCGAGGACGCCCGGACCATCAGCGTGCTGCTGGAGAAACAGCAGGTCTCGGTGCTCGCCGAGCGCATCAGTGCGCTGCTGCAGGAGGTCGCCCGCCGCTTCGGCCCCGAGCTGGCCACCGAGCCCGGCGACGACCTCGACGCCGACCCCCTCGCCGTGCCGCTGGAGGAGGAGTTCCGGGTCGGGACCATGGGGCTCGGCTGGGACGCCGACTCGCGCTCGATCGTCGTCGAACTGCTCGCGGTCACCGAGGAGGAGATCGACGAGTCGGTCGTGCTCGACGACACCGAGGAAGGCCCGGACGCCCTGCGCGTGTTCCTGTCCCCGGTGCAGGCCAAGGCGTTCGCCGAGCGGGCCGAGAAGGTGGTGTCGGCCGGGCGGGCGCCCTGTCCGCTGTGCGCCGAACCCCTCGACCCGCAGGGCCACGTGTGCGTCCGGCTGAACGGGTATCACCAGCGGTCCCCGGTCGGGGACTGACCGACGACCTTGGAGCCCCGTGACCCGGCTGTGCCGGGACTACTGCGCGACGGCCGCATGGAGATCACCGGGCGGCTGGTCGACGCCTCGAACACCACCCTGTTCGGCACCGTCGCGACCGACGGTGTCGATCTGCGGTGCGTCTACAAGCCCGTCCGCGGCGAGCGCCCGCTCTGGGACTTTCCCCAGGGGACCCTGGCCGGCCGCGAGGTCGCCAGCTTTCTGATCTCCGAGGCCGCCGGCTGGCACGTCGTGCCGCCGACCGTGCTGCGCGACGGGCCGTTCGGGCCCGGCATGGTGCAGGCCTGGGTGGACACCGACGACGAGTGCGAACTGGTCGACGTCTGCGCCCCATCGCAGGTGCCGCCGGGCTGGCTGGGCGTGCTGCGGGCCCGCGACGGTCACGGCGAACCGGCCGTCCTGGTGCACGCCGACCGTCCCGAGCTGCGTGCCATGGCTGCGTTCGACGTCGTGGTCAACAATGCCGACCGCAAGGGCGGACACGTGCTGGCGGGCGCCGACGGCCGGGTGTACGGCGTCGACCACGGGCTGACGCTGCACACCGAGGACAAGCTGCGCACCGTGCTGTGGGGGTGGGTCGGGCAGGAGCTGTCCGCGGACGTCCTGGAGGCGCTGCGCCGGCTGCGGTCCGAGCTGGACGGCGGGCTGTGCGCGACGCTGGGCGAGCACATCACCCGCCGGGAGGTCGCGACGATGTCGCGGCGGGTGGACGCGCTGCTCGCCCGACCGCGCTACCCGGAGCCGTCGGGTTACGGACCGGCCATCCCCTGGCCGGCCTTCTGATCCCCGCGAGTCGGGGTTTCCGGGAGCGCGAGTCGGGGCTTTCAGGAGGGCGAGTCGGGGTATTCGGGAGCGCGAGTCGCGGTGCCTCCGCGGCTGCCGGCTTCTCACGCGTCATCCCGCGGCCAGCAGGGCCACCCCGACCAGCGCGACCAACGTGCCGATCCGCTGGGCCCCGGCCAACCGCTCCCGCAGCACCACGACGGCCAGCAGCACGGTGACCACCGGGTTCAACGTCGCGATCACCGACACCACGCTGAGCAGACCGAGCCGGGTGGCCTCGCCGAACGCGTAGGTACCCAGCGCCAGCAGGATCCCCGGGATCAGCACGAGCAGCGCATCGCGTCCCGGCACCCGGACGGCCGCGCGTAGTACCACGATCCCCAGCGCGGTCGTCGCGACCAGCGAGACCCGGGACCAGAACAGGGCACCGGCGGGGAAGTCCTGTGCGCCGAGGGCGTAGGTGGTCAGGAACACCCCGAACAGCAGCGCCGCGAGCAGGGCCCAGCCGACACCTCGGGAGCCGGTCGTCCGCGCCGGCGGTCCGCCGGCGGCCGGGGCGTTGCCGGCCGGCACGGGAACCGGCAGCGACTGTGTCGACCGCCGCGGGCGGGCGGCGAGTGCGATACCGATCAGGGCGACCGGGATGCCGACGATCTGCAGCACACCGGGCCGGTCACCGGTGACGAGGCCGACGAGCACCGGCACCGTGGCACCGGTCGCGGTGATGGGGGCGACCACGCTGAGGTCGCCAGTGGCACCGGCGCGGTAGAAGGCGGCCAGCGCCGCGGCGTTACTCGCGCCGGCGACCAGGGCGAACGTCAGTCCGGTGGTCGTCATCGTGACCCCGGGGCCGAGGACCAGTACGGCCGAGACGGCGAGCCCGGCGAGCTGGCTGCCCAGCAGCACCGCGGCGAGTGGCATCCGGCGCCCGAGTGTGGGGCCGAGGAAGTTCGCGATGCCGTAGCCGACCGCGGTGCCCAACGCGAGCAGGATGGGGATCACGGGCACCTCTCCTGCGGTCGCGCGGCCCGCAGCGACGGACCCGCGATCATCTTCACCCATCCGGGGCTGTCCGGGGCCGCGACTTGGTCACATGATCCGACCCACGCGGGAGCCCCGCGACTCACGCGCGACAGTGCCGGCTCGCGGACGGGGGGACCGCGACTCGCGGACGGCGGGAGCGCGACTCGCGGGGAGGGAGATCATCGGGGGCGGGGGGCTGGCAGCATGGGGTCGATGGGCACCGGCGGCACGGCGATCGTCCTCGGCGGGGGTGGGGTGCTCGGCGCCGTGCAGGTCGGCATGCTGCGCGCTCTGCTGGAGGCGGGGGTCCGGCCCGATCTGGTGCTGGGCACCTCGGTCGGGGCGATGAACGGCGCGGTGCTGGCCGCGCGACCGCCCGGGCAGGTCGCCGACCGGCTCGACGCGCTGTGGCGCTCGCCGGACGCGCAGGCGGTCTTCGCCGCCGGCACCGTCCGCCGGTTGCACGAACTCGCCCGCAGCGGGGTCGCCGCCCACTCGTCCGCTCCGCTGCGCCGGGCCCTGACCGCGGAGCTGGACGGCCTGCGCATCGAGGACCTGCCGGTCCGCTTCGAGTGCTGTGCCGCCGGCATCGAGGACGCGGCCGAGCACTGGTTCGACCGGGGTCCGGTCGTCGACGCCGTGCTGGCGTCGGCCGCCGTACCCGGACTGCTGCCGCCCGCCACAGTCGACGGCCGGCAGTACCTCGATGGCGGCCTGGTCAACAGCATCCCGCTCGGACGGGCCGTCGAGCTGGGCGCGCAGCGGGTGTTCGTGCTGCACGTCGGCCGCGTCGACCAGCCGCTGCGGCCGCCACGACGACCCTGGGAGGTGGCGATGGTGGCGTTCGAGATCGCGCGCCGGCACCGGTACGCCCGCGACCTGGCCGCGGTGCCCGACGGTGTCGAGGTGCACGTGCTGCCCGCGGGCGAGAACGCGGCGCCGCTGTGGGACAGCCCCGCCGCGCTGCGTTACCGCGACGTCGGGGCGGTCGGCCGGCGTATCGCGGGCGCGTACCGGGCGTCGGCAGAATACCTGCGGGCGCACCTGCCTGCCGGCGACCCGGGCCGGGGTACGCCGTGAGGTGGGTGCTGCGAGGGGGGCTCCCGCCGCGCTGGTTCCGCCGGATCGTGCTGGCCCCGGCGGCGATCGCGCTGACCGTCGCGATGCTGGTCACCCTGCCGGTCTGGCTGCTCGGGGCCGCGGCCGTGTCACCGCTGCTGCCGGGCCGGCTGCGCGCCCTGCGGGTGCTGTGGGTGGTGGTCGTGGCGCTGGTGCTGGAGAGCGTGGTGCTCGTGGCGCTGTTCGGGCTGTGGCTGTTCGCGGGCTTCGGGCTGGCGGTGCGCACGCCGTCGTTCCAGTACCTGCACTACCAGTTGGTGGGCTGGTACCTGCGGGTGCTCTACCGGGAGGCGGTCCGGGTGCTGCGGCTGCGGGTGGAGGTCGAGGGCCCACACCCGGACGAGTACCTGGACCGCCCGTTGCTGGTCTTCTGCCGGCACGCCGGGCCGGGCGACTCGTTCCTGCTCATGCACGGGTTGGTCAACTGGTACGCCCGGGAGCCGCGCATCGTGCTGGCCGCTGCGTTGCAGTGGGACCCCGCGCTCGACGTCGTGCTCAACCGGCTGCCCAACCGCTTCCTGTCCGGCGGCGGGGACGAGACGGAGCACCGGATCGGCGAACTGGCCACCGCGCTCGACCACAACGACGCGTTCGTGATCTTTCCGGAGGGCGGCAACTTCACCGAGCGGCGCCGCCTCGCCGGGATCGAGCGGCTGCGGACCCGGGGCCTGGAGGAGATGGCGCGACGCTCGGAGCAGATGCGCCACGTGCTGCCGCCGCGTCCCGGCGGGGTGGCGGCCGCGCTGGCCGCGGCACCGGAGGCCGATGTGGTCTGGGTGGCGCACGCCGGACTCGACCACCTGTTCACGGTGGCCGACATCTGGCGGGAGCTGCCGCTGGACGGGAGCGTGCGGATGCGCTGGTGGCGCGTCCCGGCCGGCGAGGTGCCGGCCGATCGGGACGCCCAGGTGGACTGGCTGTACCAGTGGTGGGAGCGCATCGACGACTGGGTGGACAGCACCCGCGAGCTCCGATGATCACGCTCGGATGACGATTTCACCCAGGTAGTTCAATCCTCATGCTTTCTGGCCTATGTTGTTGAATGTTCAAGTCCGGCGCGCGCCGGACCCCCGCGTTCGACGGAGTGACCGGATATGAACGTGTTCGTCTGGCTCCTGCAGATCGCCCTGGCCGTGGCCTTCCTGGGCGCCGGCGCGATGAAGCTCGCCCGGCCGCGCAAGGCGCTCGCCGACAGCGGGATGGGCTACGTCGAGGACTTCTCCGACGGCGCCGTCAAGGCCATCGGCGCTCTCGAGGTGCTGGCCGCGATCGGTATCGTGCTGCCGTGGGCGACCGGGATCGCGCCGGCGCTGACCCCGCTGGCGGCGCTCGGTCTGGTGGTCATCATGATCGGGGCCGCCGTGGTGCACGCCCGGCGAAAGGAGTACCCGATGATCGGCATCAACGTCGTGCTCGGGGTTCTGGCCGCGATCGTCGCCTTCTCCCGGTTCTAGGCTGGACCTCGTGACCCCCTCCAGCATGCCGGCGGCGTTCATCGGGCACGGCAGCCCGATGAACGCCATCGAGCAGAACCGCTACACGCAGTCCTGGCGCGCCCTGGGCGCGACCATGCCGCGCCCGCGGGCGATCGTGGTCGTCTCGGCGCACTGGTACATCAATGCCACCGCGGTCACCGCGATGCCGCGGCCGCGCACGATCCACGACTTCTACGGGTTCCCACCCGAGCTGTTCGCGGTGGACTACCCGGCGCAGGGCGCGCCGGAGGTCGCCGGGGAGCTCGCGGAGATCGTCAAGCCGACCTGGGTCGGGATGGACGAGGACAGCTGGGGCCTCGACCACGGCACCTGGTCCGTGCTGGCCCACATGTTTCCCGAGGCCGACATCCCCGTGGTGCAGTTGTCGATCAACGGCGTGAAGCCGTTCGATTACCACCTCGAACTGGGCGCGAAGCTGGCGCCGCTGCGCGAGCGCGGCGTGCTGGTCGTCGGCAGCGGCAACGTCGTGCACAACCTGGGCGGGATCGACTGGCGGCTGAGCGACACCGGCTTCGACTGGGCGCAGCGTTTCGACGAGGCGGCCAAGGAGGCCATGACCAGCGATCCGGACGCGGTGCTGCGGCTGCAGAACTCCCCGGACTTCCGGGCCGCGGTGCCCACGCCGGATCACTTCATCCCGCTGCTCTACCTGGCCGGGCTGGCCGGTGCGTCCGGGCGACCTGCCGACGTGCTGGTGGACGGCTACGCTTACGGCTCGCTCTCCATGACCGCCTACACCCTCGGCCTGCCCGTTCCCGGCCCCAAGCACGGCACGGGACCGGCGGGTGAACTGCCGCCGGGCGTCCCGCCGGACAACACCAACACCTGAGGCGCGTCAGCGGCCGAAGGACTCGAACCAGGCGCGGTCGATCCACGGCGGCAGCTGTGGGGGGACGTGCATGTGCACGACGTGGTCCCGGTAGGTCAGCGTGACCGAGTCGTCCGGCCGGACCCGCACCCGGATCTCCCCGAGGTTCTCCGGTTCACCCGGGTCGCTGCCGATCGCGGTCGCGACGAACGCGCGCATCGGCGCGGAGTGCGTGCACACGACGGCGACCAGGTTCTCCGGCCGGTTTGCCCCGAGCGCCGCGATGCCACGCCAAAACCGGTGCGCCGCCACCTGCGGCGGCTCGAAGTACAGCGTCGGATTGCGCAGCCACCACTCGATCGGCCCGCCGGCGAAGGCGCGGTAGTCGGTGTCGAACCGGTCGTACTCCGCAGCCCAGTCCGGTAGCTGCTCGCCGTCGGGTAGCCCCAGCCGCGTGGTCACCGCCACCGAGGTGTCGACGGCCTCGCCGTGCAGGTTGAACCGCAGGTTGTCGAACCACGGCTCGGGGTGGAGCGGGCCGATCTCGGTCCCGTCCACGTGTTCGCCGCCCAGCGCCTCGACGAGGGCGGCCCGCAGCGTCACGGCGGTGGCGGTCCCCCGTGCGCTGCGGGCGTGCGGCATCACGACCGTCGTGCCGGGCTTGAGCTCGGCGGCCAGCGCCACGCCGCGGGCCCGGGCCTGCTCCTCGCCCAGCGGGGTGAGCCCGTGATCGGCGTCGTAGCCGACCGTCTCGCCGTGGCGCAGCAGCACCACGTCGTACTCGCCGTGACCCGGCAACCCTGCGCCCACTCTCGCCTCCGCTGCTCGACCGGTGGCTCACGCTACGGCCAGCGAGCGCGGCCACCGGGCGGACGTCCTGATATCCGGAACGGTGTTCCGGATGTCCGCCGATCAGGCACGGGCCAGGATCGACGACCCGATGTCGGCGATGTCGCGCTCGGCGGTGAACGGGTTGGACAGGAACACGCTCATCATGTCCACCCCGGCCTCGAGCATGCCCTGGGTCTTCTCCCAGATCTCGTCGGGGGAGCCGTAGAGGCACCAGTAGTCGCACAGCTGCTTGGTGATCAGCGGCCGGTGCGAGTCGTCGAGCCCCTTCTGGTACTTCGACCAGGTGTCGAGGTAGTGCGGCTGCTCGGTGGCGTTCGGGTCGCCCAGGTAGGCGGTGGCCGCGGCTGCGCTGGCCTCGACGATGGAGGGGTCGAGCTCGGCGGCGTGCTCGCGCATGAACCCGATGTTGGTCAGGCACGAGCTGATCGGGCCGGAGGCGAAGCCGTGGTCGACGCCGTCCTCCCAGGTCTCGCCGTCGCGCAGCTGGTAGAACCAGCTCACCGCGACCAGCTTGACCGAGCCCGGAGGACGCCCGGCATCGGCGACGGCCTTGTCCAGCTCGCGCCGGACCAGCTTGATCATCTCCGGATCGGGGCCGAGGCAGTAGGCCACGTAGTCGGCGTAGCGCGCCGCCACCTGGATGCCGCGCGGGCCACCGGCGGCCATCCACACCGGGATCGGATCGGCGGTGTTGTACCAGATGCCGTTCGAATCCAGGAACTGCAGCTCACGCTCCTTGCCGCGCCAGGTCTCGGCGACCCGCTCGCCGGCCATCAGAGCCGTGCTGACCCGCAGCGCATCGTCCAGCTCGGCGATGGTCGCCGGCGAGTGGCCCATCGAGCGCAGTGCGTTGTTCGCGGTCCCGATGCCCATGAACACGCGCCCGGGCGCCAGCGCGTTGAGGGTGGCGTGGGAGTTGGCGGTGACGGCCGGGATACGGGTCAGCGGGTTGGTCACCCAGGTGCCCAGGTTGATCGACGTCGTGTCCCGCGCCGCGAGGGCGAGGAACTGGTAGGGGTCGCTGAACAGCAACGGGCCCTCGCCCGCGCCGAAGTGGGTGACGCCCACGTCCTCGGCCTGCTTCACGATGCCGACCTGGTCGATCTTCGCGCACGATCCGATGAAGAACTCCATCACTGCTCCTTCGCGGTGGTGGTCGTGGGAACGGTGGCCGGAGGTGGCGTCATCGCGCACCTCTCGATGGGTGGGATCCCCGAAGCCGAGCGTGAAGGGGACGGTGGATCACCAGGGCGCCGAGAGCAGCCATTCGTGCGGGGCGGTCGCCGCGGCGCGCCGCCAGTCGGGCCCGGGCAGGTCCAGGAACGCGCCCTGGGCGTACAGCAGTGGTTCGCCGTCGTGCACCCGTAGCGCCTCCACCCGCCCGACGACGATCACGTGGTCGCCGCCGTCCAGCAGTTCGTGCCGGGCGCAGTCCAGGTGCGCGATCGCGCCGTCGAGGTGCGGGCCGTAGCGGCCGGGGGAGTGCGCGACGCCGGCGAACCGGTCGGGCACCGGGCGGGTGAAGTCGCCGGCCAGCTCGCCCTGGTCGGAGGCCAGGATGCTCACGGTGTAGCCGGGGGTGTCGGCCAGCGCGTGGTGCATCGCGCGGCCCCGGTTCAGGCAGACCAGCACCAGCGGCGGGTCGAGCGACAGCGAGCAGAACGAGCTCACCGTGCACCCGACCGGGCCGCGGTCCGGAGTGGTCGTGCTGACCACGGTGACCCCGGTGGCGAACTGGCCCAGCGCCCGGCGGAACCGGCCGGGCTCGACCGGAGCGCCTCCGGCGAGCGTCACGGCGCCGCCGTCGGGTCACCGGACAGTGCCAGGGCCCGGTCGACGAGGGCGAAGCAGGCGCCGGAGTCATAGCTCAGGTAGTTCATGGCCAGGAGCCGGACCGGGTCGCCGGCGTAGTAGCGCTCGTACTGCAGCGCGCGCTGGCCGAACGCGTCGCCGCACAGGTCCCAGGCCAGCTTGTAGAGCCGGATCCGGTCCACCGCCGACATCTCGGCACCGCGGTAGTAGCGCGCGATGTCCTCGGCGATGGGAGAGCCGAAGTCCTCGGCCGACGGCATCATCAGCAGCCCGCCGGCGCCGAGGGTCTGCAGG
Source organism: Pseudonocardia mahuensis (assembly GCF_018531475.1). Taxonomy (GTDB): domain Bacteria; phylum Actinomycetota; class Actinomycetes; order Mycobacteriales; family Pseudonocardiaceae; genus Pseudonocardia. The sequence continues at coordinate 31,566 of NZ_JAHDTG010000014.1, read as the reverse complement.
ATCTCGACCAGCTTCGGGTACTGCGTGGCCAGCAGCACACGCAGCGTCTGCAGCGCGTTGAACCGGGGACGGACGGTGCCGGCATCGGTCGTCTCGTACTCGGCCTCCGCCGCGACGATCAGCGCGTGCGCCTGCTCGACGGCGGCGATGCACTCGCCGAGCTTCTGCTGCACGTGCAGGAATCCGTCGATCTTGACCGACTGGCTCAGCTTCATCGCCAGCCCGGTCACGAACTGCAGCTTGACCAGGCCGCGGACCCCGGTCTGGTGAGCGGTGTGCTGGCGCAGGTTGGTCTCGGCGTAGAGCGCGTTGGCCAGTGCGACGTCGCCGTGCAGGAACACCCGGTCCCAGGGCACGAGTACGTCGTCGAACACGACGAGGCAGTCGGCCTCCTCGAAGTGCGCCGACAGCGGGTGGTCGAACGGGTGCCGGGTGCCGTCGTCGAAGGGCGCACGCGAGATCAGTCGCAGGCCCGGGGTGTCGATCGGGATGGCGAAGCAGGCGGCGTGACGCTCGTCGCCGGGGCGCAGCCCGGGCAGGCTGTAGATGATCAGCTCATCGGCCATCGGGGCGAGCGTGGCGAGCATCCTGGCTCCGCGGACGACGAGTCCGTCGGCGGTCTCGGAGACCACGCCCATGTGCAGGAACTCCTCCTGCTGTTCCGAGGCGGTCTTGGAGCGGTCGGTCTGCGGGGTGATCAGTGCGTGGGTGAGGAACAGGTCGTTGTCCCGGACGTACTCGTAGTACCGCGCGATGTTGTCCGCGTAGCGCTGCCCCAGCTTGGCGAACACCCCCGGCGACTCGGTGAACGCCATCAGCGTGGTGTTGAGGAAGTCGGGTGAGCGGCCCATCAGGCCCAGCGTCGGCTCGGCCCAGGCCCGGAACGCGGCGCGCCGGGTGGCCAGGTCCTCGGGCGTGCGGCAGGGGAGGAAGGCGCGGCCGACCGGCGTGCCGTCGGGGCCCGCACCGGTGAGGATCGGGGCGAGCTCCGGGTCGTGCTGCATGTCGTAGAGCCGGGCGATCTGTTCGATCGGCCGCCGCAGTGCCGGATGCGTGGTGACGTCGTCGACGCGCTCGCCGCGCAGCCATACCTCCCGCGGGTGCTTCTGGAGGTTCTCGATGTACTGCGCGCCGGTGCGGACGGGCATGTCCCGGTCCCCTTCTCCTACAACTGGAATGCTAGCGTGCCGAGAGACCGTAACCCGGGTCACGCGCGGACGGCAAGGGAGCGTGGCCGATTCCGCAGCACCGGACGCCGACGGTCCGGCCGGCCCGGACATCTCGTCGAGGTGACCGGCACATCGGCACCGCCGGACGAAACCGTGACCGCCCCGACGCCGAGCGGCGGCCTCAGGCCCGGCACGCACGCCTCCACGACGCTGACCGCCGACGCGGTCGGCACGATCCGGGTCATCTCGAGCCCGGCCCCGGCCAGGATCTCCCGGTACTCCTCGCCGGCGCTCCTGGCCACCCACGAGCGAGAGCAGGTCGGCCTTCGGCGCCGCGCGCAGCATGGTCCCGATGCCGCCGCCGACGTCGACGAGATGCCCGATTCGGTGCCGTGGACGCTGATCATCATCCGGTCGAACGAGGCGGCCTCCCCGCGGGCGGGAGTGCAGGTGGTCGAAGAAGGGCTCGCCGAACTCGACGGGATCGTAGGGATCACGACCTCGTCGTCCCCCGGGGAACGCGCCGGACAGCACGATCGGGTGCCTACGCCGACTCCGGCGACGCGCGGCGCGGCACTCGTCCCCGTTCCGGACGCCATGCCGACCTGATGATCTATGAGAAGGACGACGACGGGTCGAGCGTCGCCTCGCCGCCCGCCGAACCGGACGGGATGGCACTGACCAGCACGTTCAGCCCGGAACGGGGTGTCGGATCACACTCGGAGCCCCGCGGCGCGGGGGGTGAGCGGCGCCGTGGGCGTGCAATGATCGGAGCGGCCTCGCCGCGTTGACCGGACCGTCGAGTGCCGGGGTCCGCAGGGCCCGTGAAAGCCGATTCGAGCAGTGAGGGAGTGTCGATGACCGCCTCGACGACGCCGACGACCGGGCAGAGCCGCATCGGAGTCACCGGGCTCGCGGTGATGGGAGCCAACCTGGCCCGCAACATCGCCCGTCGCGGTGTCCCGGTGGCCGTGCACAACCGGACGAGCGCGCGCACCAAGGAGTTCATGGAGCAGTACGGCGACGAGGGCGCGTTCACCGCCGCCGAGAGCCTCTCCGACTTCGTGGCCGCGCTCGAGCGGCCGCGGCGCATCATCGTGATGGTCAAGGCCGGCGCCCCGGTCGACGGCGTGATCGAAGAGCTGTCCCCGCTGCTCGATCCCGGCGACATCATCATCGACGCCGGCAACTCGCACTTCGCCGACACCAAGCGCCGCACCGAGGACTGCGCCGAGCGCGGCCTGCGGTTCATGGGCATCGGGGTGTCCGGCGGCGAGGAGGGCGCCCTGCTCGGGCCGAGCATCATGCCCGGCGGCGACGCCGCCGCCTACGCGGAGGTCGAGGACGTCCTGACCTCCATCGCCGCCGTCGTCGACGGCACCCCGTGCTGCACCCACGTCGGGCCGGACGGCGCCGGGCACTACGTGAAGATGGTGCACAACGGCATCGAGTACGCCGACATCCAGCTCATCGCCGAGGCCTACGACCTGCTGGCGAACGTCGCGGGCCTCGACGCACCGGCGATCGCGAAGATCTTCGAGGAGTGGAACTCCGGCGACCTGGAGTCGTTCCTGATCGAGATCACCGCCAAGGTGCTCGCCAAGACCGACGAGACGTCCGGCGGCCCGCTCGTCGACGTCATCGCCGACCAGGCCGAGCAGAAGGGCACCGGTCGCTGGACCTCCCAGGACGCCCTGGATCTCGGCGTACCGCTGACCGGCATCACCGAGGCGGTGTTCGCCCGGACGCTCTCCTCGCTGCGCGACGAGCGCAGGGTCGCGTCGACGACGCTCGCCGGGCCCACCCCGGGTGGTGGCGCCGACGAGACCGATCTGGTCGACGACATCCGCAAGGCGCTCTACGCGAGCAAGGTCGTCGCCTACGCGCAGGGCTTCGCGCAGATGCGCGCGGCCTCGGCGGCCAACGGCTGGGATCTCGACCTGGGCGCGATGGCCACCATCTGGCGCGGCGGCTGCATCATCCGCGCGCAGTTCCTCAACCGGATCCGGGACGCCTACGCCGAGCACCCGGACCTGGACAACCTGCTGATGGTGCCCTACTTCACAGAGGCCGTCGCGGACGCGCAGGACGCGTGGCGCCGGGTCGTGGTGAAGGCGACCGAGCAGGGCGTCGCGATCCCGGCGTTCTCCTCGTCGCTGTCCTACTACGACGGCTACCGCCGCGAGCGCGGCCCGGCCAACCTGATCCAGGGGCTGCGGGACTTCTTCGGCGCGCACACCTACCGGCGCACCGACGCCGACGGCGCGTTCCACACCCGCTGGGCCCAGGACGGCACCGAAATCCGTACCGACGCCTGAGCTCTCCGCGCCGCTGTTGCAGGAGAGCCACTCTCACGCCGTCTGCCGGCGGGAGGGTGGCTCTCCTGCCATTCGGGGACGGGGCGCCGGCCTTCGGGGGCTTGACAGTGATGTGGGGCACGTGTTGCATGCTGGCATGCTAGGAGGCCAATGGGGGCCTTCTGACGCTCCCGGAGGTTCTTGCACGATGAGGTTGGGAACGTTCCTGCTGCCCAGCGCGGCGGCGACGCCGGAGGAGTTCCGTCGCGGCTACGCCGGCGCGAACCCGAACTTCTACCAGCGGGCGCTGTTCGAGAACGCCGCCGTCCTGCGTCAGCTCGATGACCTCGGCTTCGACTTCGCGGCGTTCTCCGAACACCACTTCCATCTCGAGGGCCTCGAGATGTCGAACAACCCGATCCTGCTCGGCTCGTGGGCCGCCGGGATCACGAAGAAGCTCCGCATCGGCCAGATGGCGAGCGTGCTGCCCGCCCGCAACCCGATCCTCGTGGCCGAGGACCTGGCCATGCTCGACCACTTCAGCGGCGGCCGGATGTTCGCCGGATTCGCCCGCGGCTACCAGAGCCGCCACGTGACGACGATCGGGCAGCGCAACGGTGCCGTCGCGACCTTCGCGACCGACCCTGAGTACGCCCGGCACGACGCGATCAACCGTGAGCTGTTCGAGGAGTCCTACCAGATCGTCCGCGGACTCTGGGAAAATCGGGAGTTCTCCTTCCAGGGCAAGCACTGGCAGGTGCCCCCGCCCGGGATCGCTTGGGACCACCCCGGCACCCGGGCGATGGCGCCCACCACCGTCGGGGCGGACGGGGTGCTGCAGAAGATCGGCATCGCGCCGAACACCCTGCAGGACCCGTCCACGATCGAGCTGATGGTGCCGTTCACGCTCAGTCCCAACACGATCCGCTGGGCGGCCCGCGAGGGTGGCTGGCCGATCATCTTCAGTCCGATCGAGCAGACGGTGAAGGCCTGCCTCGACGCGTACCACGAACAGGCCAGGCAGCGGGACCCGTCGATCGCCTGGGGGCGCAACGTCGGGCACTTCCGCGAGGTCGTCGTGGCCGACACCGACGAGGAGGCCTTCGCGATCGGCTCGGACGCGCTCGGTTTCATCTGGCCGGAGTGGCACGACCACTTCGGATTCAACGAGGCCCTGCGCTACCCCGGTGAGGAGGGACCGATCCCGAACACGTACCAGACCATGATCGACCGCGGGTACTCGATCACCGGCTCGGTCGACACCGTGGCGCGCAAGCTCGAGCAGGCGATCGAGATGTTCGGCATCGAGTTGCTGGTGCTGTGGATGGGCATCGGCCCCGCGCCGATCGACAAGATGCTGCGCAGCAACGAGTTGCTGGTCGAGCAGGTGCTGCCGAAGATTGGCATCAAGCTGGACCACTTCGAGCCGACCCTGCGCCCCGAGTTCGACGCCCCGAAGTGGACCGAGACGTCCTGATCATCCGTCCGTCCGTCAGCCAGTCCGCACTGCCCAGAGCGCAAAGGAGCGTCCATGGTCAAGAGCTGGATCTTCGACATCTTCAACTACCCGCACGACCCGGACCCGGAGAAGTTCGATCCGGCCAAGTGCGCCGAGCTCTACGACTGGCACTTCGAGTCCTGGCTGAAGGCCGACGAACAGGGCTACGACGGGATCTTTTTCAGCGAGCACCACTTCACCGCGTACAACGTCAGCCCCTCGCCCAACCTGCTGGTGGCGACCATCGCGAAGCTGACGAAGAACATGCGGCTGGGCGTGATGGCCAACATCATCCCGTTCCACGACCCGCGCCGGCTCGCCGAGGAGGCGGCGATGCTGGACTACCTCACGGGCGGCCGGCTCGAGGTCGGCCTGGGTCGCGGCGTCGACGAGCAGGAGTTCCTCAAGCAGGGCGTCCCCATGGAGGAGACCCGGCCCCGTTTCGAGGAGGGCATGGAGCTCATCCACACGGCGTGGCACAACCCGGTCTTCACGCACAAGGGCCGGTTCTGGAACTACGAGAATGTCAGCATCTGGCCCCGGCCGCTGCAGCAGCCCAACCCGCCGGTGTGGATCACGGCGCTGAGCCCGGAGACCGTCGAGTGGGCCGGTCGGCAGGGCTACAAGATGGGCCACACGTTCCTGCCGACCGCTCAGACGAAGGACATGTTCGACCGGTACCGCAAGTCCGCGGCCGAGGCCGGGAACTCGACGAGCCCGGACCAGCTCGCGGTGATGCGCAACATCTTCATCGCCGACTCCGACGAGCAGGCCCGCGACATCGCCGAACCGGCGCTCGACCACCTGTTCGCGCTGTTCAAGGAAGCCGCGATCTTCGACGACCTGGACAACGTCCCGGCCGGCTACGAGTATTACGAGTCGTTCTTCCGCCCGTTCACCTCCGGCCCGATCAGCTGGGAGGCCCTGATGGAGGCGGGCATCATCTGTGTGGGCTCGCCGGAGACGGTGCGCGACCAGTTGGCCGAGCAGGCGAAGACGCTGCAATGCGGCAACATCATCTTCTGGGGGTCGTTCGGCACCCTCACCCGTGAGCAGACCCTGCGCTCCTACGAGCTGTACGGGCGCGAGGTGATCCCGGCACTGAAGGGGCTGGAGCTTGGCTGATTCGGCAGTGGCACGCGTGGGGATCGGGCTGCCCGCGGCGATCCCCGGCGCGGCGCCGGGTCAGATCGTGGAGTGGGCCCGGCGGTCGGAGGCCGCCGGGTTCGCTTCACTGGCCGCATTGGACCGGCTGGTCTACGACAACTACGAGCCGCTGGTCGCGCTCGGGGCGGCGGCCGCCGTGACCGAGCGGATCGGGCTGGGCAGCTACGTGCTGCTGGCCCCGAACCGCGGGCCGTCGGCGCTGCTGGCCAGCCAGGCCGCGACGCTCGATCGGCTCTCGGGCGGGCGGTTCACGCTCGGGCTGGGCGTCGGCACCCGGCGCGACGACTACCGGGCCGCCGGCGCCGACTTCCGCACCCGGGGCCGGCGGCTCGACGAGGTGCTCGCCGAGCTGCAGGAGACTTGGGCCGGCCCGCCCGGGCCGGGCCGGGTGGGTCCCGCGCCGTCGAACGGCCGGCCGCGGATCATGCTCGGCGGCCGGTCGGCACCCGCCCTGGACCGGGTGGGCCGGTTCGGCGACGGCTGGATCGCCGGCAGCACCGGGTTCTTCGCCGAGGGGGCCGCCGCGGTGCGTGCGGCGTGGCGACGGCACGGGCGCGACGGTGCGCCACGGCTGATGGCGGTGGCGTACTTCGCGCTTGGCGACGACGGGCCGCGGTACGCCCGGGAGTACCTGACCGACTACTACGCGTTCGTCGGTGCCGGGGCGGCCGCGGTGGCGGACTCCGCGCTGACCACCCCGGGTGCCGTGCGTGACACCGTGGCCGCGATGGGCGAGGCGGGTTGCGACGAGCTGGTGCTGTTCCCGTGCCGGGCCGAACCCGGTCAGGTGGACCTGCTGGCCGCGGCGCTGGGGTGACGTCGGGTGGCCTCAGCCGCCGCTGCCGCCTGCGGCCGGGCCCGCCACCCTGGCCTCCAGCCGGATGATGTCGACGGTGCCCGCGATGTGGGACTCCATCTCGCGGCGCGCCGCGGCGCCGTCCCGCGCCCGCAGTGCCTCGGCGATCCGCTCGTGGTCGGCGTGGCGCTGGTCGAGTGCCCCGGACAGCGGGGTCGAGATGCCGGTGGTGTTGATCAGGAAGTCGCTGAGGTCCCACATCCGCTGGCTGGTGGCGGCCATGATCTCCGAGCCGGCCATCTCGTGCACGACGGCGTGGAACTCGCGGTTGTGCACCCGGTAGCCGTGGCTGCGCCGCTCGGGGTCGTCGACCGCGCGCAGGCTCGCGATGCGGTCCTCCACCTGCACGAGTCGCTGCAGGTGGGCCTCGGTGCGCCGGGCGGCCGCGATCTCGGCGATCGTGCCTTCCATCCCGCCGAAGAGCCGGAAGAAGTCGTCGACCTCCTGCGGCGGATAGCTGCACACCTGGCAACCGACCTGCGGGATGATCTCGACGAGTCCCTCCCCGGAGAGCCGCCGCAGCGCCTCCATCACCGGTTGCTTGCTCACCTGGAACTGCGTCTTGAGCGTCTCGACGTGCAGCCGCTCGCCAGCGGCGTAACCGCCTTCGAGCAGCCGCTCCTTGATCTGCTCGTAGACCAGTGAACCGAGGCGCACGGACGACGAGCGGGCGGCGCCCGCACCGGGCCGCAGTCCGAAGCGGTCGCTCATGGTCATCGGGCCAGCGTAACGGGGCGGGCCGGGAGCGGCGCCGCGACCACGGCGGGGTCTTGCCCGCGCTCACCGCCCGCCCTACGATCGTTGGAACGCTAGAATGCTAGGAGTCGATGATGTCCTTGGCACTCTGCACGACCTCGCACACGCCGCTGATGGGCCGCGCGCAGCCCGCGCCGGACGTCGCCGGCCGGGTGGAGTCCGCGTTCGACCGGGCCCGTGCGTTCATCCGCGACTACGACCCCGAGCTGGCCGTGATCTTCGGACCCGACCACTACAACGGGTTCTTCTACGACATGATGCCGCCGTTCTGCATCGGCGCGGCTGCCGAGTCGGTCGGCGACTACGGGCTGCCCAAGGGCCCGCTGCCGGTCGACGCCGACGCAGCGCGCGCCATCTCCCGTGAGGTCCTCGCCTCCGGCGTCGACATCGCGGTGTCCGAGCGCATGCAGGTCGACCACGGCTTCGGCCAGCCCCTGGAGCTGCTGTTCGGGGCGATCGACGCGGTCCCGCTGGTGCCCGTGTTCATCAACTGCGTCGCCGAGCCGCTCGGTCCGGTCAGGCGCGTCCGGCTGCTCGGCGAGGCCGTCGGCCGCGCCGCGGCGGCCACCGGGAAGCGGGTGCTCGTCGTCGGGTCCGGTGGGCTCTCGCACGACCCGCCGGTCCCGCGTCTGGAGACGGCCCCGCCCCCGGTGGCCGAGCGGCTGATCGCCGGGCGCAACCCCAGCGCCGAGGAGCGCGCGGTCCGGGAGGCCCGGGTGGTCGACGCCATCGCCGCGTTCGCCGCCGGCACGTCGGACCTGATGCCGCTCAACCCGCAGTGGGACTCCGATCTGCTGGCCGTGCTCGCATCCGGCGAGCTGGAGCGCGTCGACGACTGGCCCAACGACTGGTTCGTCGAGCAGGGTGGGCACTCCGCGCACGAGGTGCGCACCTGGATCGCGGCGTACGCCGCGCTCGCCGCCGCCGGCCGCTACGAGGTCGAGACCTCCTTCTACGAGGCGATCCCCGAGTGGATCGCCGGATTCGGGCTGACCACCGCGCGCACCGTCGCGGCCTGAGTCCCGCACCCCGTCCGTCCCCGGAGAAAGGCAACTCATGGAGCTCGATCCCCGCCGGACCGCGATCATCGCGGTGCACTTCCAGAACGACGTGATCACCCCGGAGGGCGCCTTCGGCGCGTTCTTCGCCGAGCAGGCCACCGCGGCCGGGGTCGTGCCGACCACGAAGGCCCTGCAGGAGGCAGCGCGCGCGGCCGGCGGCCTCGTCGTCTACACGCGGGTCGCGTTCCAGCGCGGCTACGGGGACCTGGTGGGCAACTTCCCCCTGCTCGCGATGGTCGGCCAGCAGGGTTGCCTGGTCGACGGCACGACGGCCGCGGCCGTCGTCGACGAGCTCACCCCGCTCGACGGTGACATCGTCGTGACCCACCAGCGGGTGAGCGGGTTCGTCGGAAGCGAACTGGACACGGTGCTGCGCGGGCGCGGCATCGACACCGTGGTGATCACCGGGGTGGCGACCAACATGTCGGTCGAGAGCACCGCGCGCAGCGCAGGTGACCTCGGCTACCGCACGATCGTCGTCTCCGACGCGTGCAGCGCCGCGGCGCCGGAGGCCCACGAGGCGTCGCTGGCCAGCCTCGGCATGCTCGGCGAGGTCGTCACCAGTGTCGACGTGCTGGCCGCGCTGACGGGTGCGGGGGTGCCGGCATGAGCAGGCCGTCGGTCTGGTCCGCGCTGGCGGGCCTCGAGTACAGCGTCCGTTACGTGCAGGTCGGTGAGTGGCGGACCCGGCTCCTGGAGGCCGGAGAGGGCGAGCCGCTGGTGCTCATGCACGGCACCGGCGGGCACCTGGAGGCCTACGCGCACAACATCGTTGCGCTGTCGCGGCACTTCCGGGTGATCGCCTACGAGTACCCGGGGCACGGCTACACCACCCACGCCACCCGCGACCTCGAACTGCCCGACTACGTCGCGCACCTCGACGGCCTGCTCGACGCACTCGGCGTCGACCGCGCGCACCTGTCCGGGGAATCGCTCGGCGGCTGGCTCGCGATCAAGTACGCGGCCGCGCACCCGGAGCGGGTCGGCCGGGTCCTGCTCAACACCCCGGGCGGCACGATGGCCACCCCCGAGGTGATGGAGCGGATCCGCAGCCTGTCCCAGGCCGCTGCCGACGACCCCAGCGAGGAGCGCATCCGGGCCCGCCTGGAGTGGTTGATGGCCGACCCGTCGTCGGTGACCGACGAGCTGGTCGCCATTCGCCGCGCCATCTACGCGCGGCCCGGGTTCGCCAGGTCCATGCGCCACCTACTGTGCCTGCAGGACCCCGAGATCCGCGCCCGCAACCTGGTCACCGACGCCGAGCTCGCCGCCGTCGCCGGCCCGGCCATGGTCGTGTGGACCAGCGACGACCCGTCCGGCCCCGCCGCCGCCGGGATGGACATGGCCGCCAAGATGCCGGATGCCCGCTTCGAGGTCATCTCCGACGCAGGGCACTGGCCGCAGTGGGAGCAGGCCGAGGTGTTCAACGCCCTCGCGCTGGAGTTCCTCACCGGGGAGAAGGCCTGATGGCGCTCTACGCGGTCCTCTGGCGCTACACCGACGACACGGCGCTGCTCGACCGGATCCGCCCGCTGCACCGGGAGTACCTGCAGGGCATGGTGGCCCAGGGTGTCGTCCGGCAGGCCGGCCCGTTCGGCGACGGCTCCGGCGGCCTGCTCGTCTACGACGTGGCCGACGAGCGCGAGCTGGCGACGTGGATCGACGAGGACCCGTTCAGTGTCCACGGTGTGATCGCGGAGAGCCGCTCGTGGCCGTGGACACCGGTGATCGGGCCGCTGACGGCGAGCTGACCGGCGAGCGCCGGCCGCGCCGGACGCGCGGTACGGCGCCGGGTTTGATGGAGGTGTGTCGGTCCTCGAGGTGCGCCACGCGGCGCTGCACGATCCGCTCGTCGCCCCCATGCTCGCCGAGCTCGACCACGAGTACCGCACGCGCTACGGCCCCGGCGCCCGTGAGGAGATGACCCGCTACCAGGCCGCGGAGTTCGCACCGCCGCACGGTGCGCTGCTGGTCCTGCTCGACGGGGGAGTGCCGGTCGCAGGTGGGGCATTCCGCCGCTACGACCCCGACACCGCCGAGCTGAAGCGGATCTGGACGAGCGGCGCGCACCGCCGCCGCGGGCTGGCCCGCCGCGTGCTCGCCGAGTTGGAGGCAGAGGCGCGCCGCCGCGGCTACACCCGCGTCCACCTGACGACCGGTCCACGCCAGCCCGAGGCGACCGGGCTGTACCTGGCCACCGGCTACACCCCGCTCTACGACCTGGACCTGCATGCCGAGCAGGTCGGGGCGCACCCGTTCGAGAAGGCGCTGCCACCCGCCGGATGACGCCGCCCGGGCCGGGAGCACGCCCCACCACCGATCCCGGCGCTACGGCCGTTCGGCACTACGTCGCCGCGGCCGGACCGGGCAGCGTGGTGAGCGTGCATCTCAGAGATCCCGGCGCGCTCGTCGTGTTCCCCGGGATCCTCGCGGCGCGGGAGCCTCACCCGATGACCGCGGGACATCTTCTCGGCTGAGGAGGGACTCTTCGTGTCGGTATCTCTCAGGACGGGGGGCCTGCGGGCCGGCCGGTCGCGGGCGGGACGGCTGTTCGTCGTGGCGATGCTGGTCGGCGTGGCCGGTCTGGCCGGCTGCTCGGACGGTTCCGGAGCGGACCCCGCCGCCGTGCCGCCGTCGGCCGCCGACGCCGCCGCGAATCCCGCCGCCGTGCCGGACGCCGCACCGGGCCTGCCCGGCATGCCGGCGGTGACCGACCCGCACAACATCTACGCCGCGGCCGGGGCAGGGATGCTCTCCGACGTCGCGAAGACAGCGACACCGCTGGTGTACGTGCCGCACACGAAGTCCGGCGAGGTCTGGGTGATCGACCCGGCCACCTTCGTCGTCGTAGGCAGGTACGCGCTGGGTGGCGAGCTGCAGCACGTCGTCCCGTCCTACGACATGAAGACCCTCTACGCGAGCGACGACATCACCAACAAGGTCACCCCGTTCGACCCGGTCACCGGCCGGCCGGGCACCGATATCCCGGTGATCGACCCGTACAACGTGTACTTCACCCCGGACGGTCGCTCGGCCATCTCGGTGGCCGAAGCGCGCAAGCGACTCGTGTTCTACGACGCGCAGACCTGGCAGGAGCAGGAGACCCTGCTGACCCCGGAGTGCGCCGGCATCGACCACGCCGACTTCACCCCGGACGGCCGTACCGCGGTGTTCAGCTGCGAGTTCGCCGGCCGGGTCGCAGTGGTCGACCTGACGACGCGCAGGCTCGTGCGCATGATCGACATGCCCACCCGCAACACCACGATGGGCCCGCAGGACGTCAAGATGGCCCCCGACGGCTCGGTCTTCTACGTCGCGGACAGCGAGCAGAACGGGCTGTGGGTGCTCGACAGTGCGGCGACGAGGGTGCTCCGGGAGATCCCGACCGGCCACGGCGCGCACGGCCTGTACCTGTCCCGCGACGCCACCCGGATGTTCGTCACCAACCGGCACGAGGGGAGCATCAGCGTGCTCGACGCCTACACCGGCGCGGAGATCACGAAGTGGACGATCCCCGGCGGCGGCAGCCCGGACATGGGCAACGTGACCGCCGACGGCAGCCAGCTGTGGCTCTCCGGCCGCTACGACGACGAGGTGTACGTGATCTCGACGAGCGACGGCCGGTTGATCAAGAAGATCCCCGTCGGCGACGGCCCGCACGGTCTGTGCGTGTGGCCGCAGCCGGGTCGCTACTCCCTGGGGCACACGGGGATCACGCGGTGAGCGACGGCGGGGCGTGCCGGACGGAACGGATGTTCCGGCTCGCCTGCTGATCAAGGGGATCGACGGGGCGGCCGAACTGCTCACTGCCCTGGTCCTCCTCGTGGTCTCAGGCGCGACCGTGCATCGGCTCGTGGCGGACGTGCTCAGCCACGACCTGCTCGGCCCGCCCGACGGCACGCTGGCCCGGCACCTCGTGGCCGGCACAGCGGAGTTCGCGTCCGGCCACCGGACGTTCGCGGTGCTCTACCTCGGCCTGCACGGGGTGGTCAAGCTGGCGCTGGTGTGGGCGTTGCTGCGCAGGATCCTGCCCGCCTACCCGATCGCCGCGGTGGTGCTGGGGGTGTTCGTCGGGTACGAGCTGTACCGCGTGACGCGCACCGGGTCGATCCTGTTGCCGTTCCTGGCGGCGGTCGACATCGCGATCATCGTGATGATCGTCCGGGAGTACCGGCTGTTGTGCAGACAGCAGGCTGAGCGGGGCGCCGGGCACTGACCTCGCGGGCCCGGCCGCGGTCAACCGGGCGCGTGCAGCACCGCCCCCGCCGCTGCGGTGGTCGTGCGCAGCCGGGTCGCCACCGCACGGGCGGCCGCCCGGCTCGCCCGGTTCGCGCCGATCGTGCTGGCCGACGTGCCACCGCCGACCACGACGACGCGCTCCCCGGTGAACCCCTCAGACCACGACGGTGCGGGCCGGGAACGGCACGGCGCCGAAGCGCTGCACCCAGCCGGCCACGTCGGTCGCGGTCACGTTCCCACCGCACACGACGAGGCCGAGGCGGGCGTCCGGGCCGACCTGGTCGAGCACCCGGTACGCCGCGGGCACGAGGCACCCGGCGGCGGGCTCGGTCCACACCTTGGCCTGCTCGGCCAGTGTCAGCACCCCGCGGACGGCGTCGGTGTCGGAGACCACCAGGACGTCGGAGACGAGCGCGGTCACGTGGTCGTAGGTGAGCTGCGAGACGCTCGGGGCGCTGAGCGTGCTGGCGATCGACGACAGCGTGACGGGCACCGGCCCGCCGACCGCCCGCGCGGCCGACATCGCGTCGGCGCCCTCGGTCTCGACGCCCCACACCCGCACATCGGGGGCGAGCGCCCGGAACGCCGCCGCGACCCCTGCGATCAACCCGCCACCGCCGATGCTGACCAGCACGTCGGTCAGCTCCGGGGCGTCGGCGGCGAACTCCGTGCCGACGGTGCCCTGCCCGGCGATGACCACAGGGTCGTCGAACGGGTGCACGAGCGTCAGCCCGTCGGCGACCAGTTGCCCCGTGAGTGCGAAGGCGCCCGCCATGTCGGGGGTCAGCCGCACCGTCGCCCCGGCTGCACGGGCCGCGTCGACCGACCGCGCCGGCGCCGACTCCGGCATGACCACCGTCGCCGCGACGCCCGTCGACCCGGCGACGTCGGCGAGAGCCACCCCGTGGTTGCCGCCGCTGACCGCGACGACCCCGGCGGCGCGCTCGGCGTCCGACAGCGATCGCAGCTTCGCCACGGCACCGCGCGGCTTGAACGAACCGGTGCGCTGCAGCAGTTCCAGTTTGACCGTGACCGGGACGCCGAAGTGCGCGCTCAGCCCCGGGCTCGGCAGGGTCGGCGTGCGCAGTACGTGCCCCGCGATGGACTCCGCCGCCGCGGTGATGTCCTCGATGCCGACCAGCTCACCCATTCCCGTCACGCTAGACGCCTCCGGTGTCGGCGTTCGCGTGCCTTCCTCCGCCCCCGGGCGGAGCAGTGGTGGGAGTTGTTTCGGCCCATTCCTCGCCGGGACTCTTCAGCCCCTCCCCGCGACGGCGCATGGTGATTCACGTCACGCGATGGTCGGCTCTCGGTCCGGGCGTCGTCCGGTCCGCAGCCGATCGCACTCGTCGTGTCGGATGGGAGAACGGTCTTCGATGAGCATCAACTTCACGATGTCCGAGGCGCAGCGGAAGATGCAGCACGAGGTGCGTGCGTTCGCGGAGAACGTGCTGGCTCCGGTCGTCCCGGCGGCCGACCGGGAACCGGACCCGGTCAAGGCGGTGAACCTCACCAAGCCCGCGTATGTCGAGGCCTACAAGGCCGGGATCGCGATGTGCATGCTGCCGGGGCGCTACGGCGGCGGCGGGGTGTCGTGTGTGGACCTGGTGATCGCCGCCGAGGAAATCTGCGTCGTCGATCCCGGGTTCGCGTGCACGGTCCTGTGCAACGGCCTGGGCCTGATGCCGATCGCCTGGTACGGCAACGAGGAGCAGAAGGAGCGTTTCCTGCGCGCCGCGACCTCGGACCCGGCCGGTGAGTACCTGGGCGGCTGGACCGCGAGCGAACCGCCGGGCAATCCGAGCGGCACGGCGAACTTCGACATCCCGCTGCCCCGCCCGGCCGGGGTCGGGCTCACGGCGACCCGCGACGGCGACCACTACGTCATCAACGGCCGCAAGTACTGGCCGTCGTCGGCCGGCTGGGACGAGCGGGGCGTCAACGCCCAGACGGTCATCGTCCGCACCGACCCCCAGGCCGGCGGGACCGAGGGCCTCTCGGCGATCGTCGTGGAGCGCGGCACGCCCGGGGTCACCTACTCCTACATCGACAAGGAAGGCCACCGGCTCACCGCGAACGCCGCGGTCACGTTCGACGATGCGCGGGTACCGGCCGAGAACCTGCTGCCCGAGGCGTACGGCAACGGCGACTTCGTGATCAACCGCAACTTCGCGTGGTCCGGCCCGGTGGCCGCGATCGCCGCGGTCGGCGTGGCCCGGGCCGCCTACGAGAAGGCGCTCGACTTCGCCAGGAACAACACCGCCGGTGCGTTGAAGCCGATCATCGACTTCCAGAACGTCGGCTACGTGCTGGGCGACGTCGCCGCGAAGATCGAGATGGGCCGGTACTTCTCCTGGCGCGCCGCGGACTACCTGGACAAGCACGACCAGCACGCCGAACTCGTCGGCGCAATGAACAAGATCCAGGTCACCGAGATGATGTTCGACTGCGTGTACAAGTGCATGCAGATCGTTGGCGTGAACAGCCTCGAGGCCCGCAACGGGTTCGGCAAGCTGCTCCGCGAGGCGTCGGTCTTCCCGATCTACGACGGCGGCAACATGGGCATGCAGCGCCGCCGCGTGCACGGCCTGCTCGCCGATCCGCTGTTCAACCCGCGGGCGATCATGGAGGACGACGACGTGGTGTTCGGCAAGCACCACGAGGCGATCGACACCGTCGTTCCCTGACGGACGCCACGGTGGCTCCCGAGCGCTCCGCCCGGGGGCCACCGCACGGCGCGGGCCGGACTCAGGCCACCGGCACCACGTCCGGCGCGCCCATCCGGGCCGAGTCGGCGGTCGTGTCGTCGGGCATCCGCTGGCTCTCCCGCTCGGCGGCCACCCGGCCCTCGTAGTGCTCGATCTCCCGCTTGCGCTGCTCGTCGCTCCAGCCGAGCACGCCACCCATCAGCGCCGCGGCGTCCTCGGCTGCGCCCAGCCCCCGGTCGAACGTCTCGATCGAGATCCGGGTGCGCCGGGTCAGCACGTCGTCGAGGTGCCGGGCGCCCTCGTGCGACGCGGCGTAGACGATCTCGGCGCGCAGGTGGTCGGGCGCCCCGGCCAGCGGCTCGCCGAGCGCGGGATCGGCGGCCACGAGATCGAGCACCTCGTCGATCAGCGAGCCGTAGCGGCCCAGCAGGTGTTCGATCCGCGCCGGATGCAGCCCCGTCCGGTCGGCCAGCACCTGCGCCCCGTTGCGCAGTGCCGTGTATCCCTCGGCGCCGAGCAGCGGCACGTCCTCGGTGCACGACGGCGGCACCTTGCGGTCCAGACCGTGCACCGCGGCGTCGACGGCATCGCGCGCCATCACCCGGTACGTCGTGTACTTGCCGCCGGCCACGACCACCAGCCCGGGGACGGGCTTGGCGACCGCGTGCTCGCGGGACAGCTTCGACGTGGACTCCGACTCGCCCGACAGCAGTGGCCGCAGCCCGGCGTACACGCCCTCGACGTCCTCGCGGGTCAGCGGCTGTTCGAGGACCGCGTTGACGTGGTCGAGCAGGTAGTCGATGTCCGAGGCGCTCGCGGCCGGATGCGCCTTGTCCAGCGACCAGTCGGTGTCGGTGGTCCCGATGATCCAGTGCCGCCCCCACGGGATGACGAACAGCACGGACTTCTCGGTGCGCAGGATCAGGCCGGTCTCCGACCGGATCCGGTCCCGCGGGACGACCAGGTGCACGCCCTTGCTCGCCCGCACGTGGAACCGGCCGCGCTCCCCGGCCAGATCCTGCGTCTCGTCGGTCCACACGCCCGTGGCGTTGATGACCTGCTTCGCCCGGATCCGGAGGCGGTTTCCGGTCTCCAGGTCGTGGACCTCGGCCCCGGTGATCCGGCCACTCTCGCGGAGCAGGTCGACCACTCGGGCCCGGGAGGCGACGTGCGCCCCGTAGGACGCCGCGGTGCGGGCGAGGAACATCGTGTGCCGGGCGTCGTCGACCTGCGCGTCGTAGTACTGCAGCGCCCCGACCAGGGCGTCCTTGCGCAGCGACGGCGCGATCCCGCGGGCGCCGCGCCGGGTGAGGTGGCGGTGGTGCGGCACCCCGCGGGCCCGGCCGGACAACAGCCCCAAGGTGTCGTAGAGGGCGACGCCGGCGCCGGCATAGAGCCGCTCCCACCCGCGGTGCTGGAGCGGGTAGAGGAACGGCACCGGGCGGACCAGGTGCGGTGCCAGCCGGTCGATCAGCAACCCGCGTTCCTGCAGGGCCTCCGCGACCAGCCGGAAGTCCAGCATCTCCAGGTAGCGCAGGCCGCCGTGGATCAGCTTGCTGGAGCGGCTCGACGTGCCCGAGGCGAAGTCCCGCGCCTCGACCAGCCCGACGCGCAGCCCGCGGGTGGCGGCGTCGAGGGCGCTGCCTGCCCCCACGACGCCGCCCCCGACCACGAGGACGTCGAGCTCGGCCGAGGCCATGTCCGCCAGCGCCTGGCTCCGAGCCTTCGGGGAGAGCGCGACCGATCTCATGATGTTCCTTCCGTGGTGCGTCGGTGCCGGATCAGTCGACGTCGACCCAGTCGAGTGTGCGCGCCACGGCCTTCTTCCAGCGTGCGTAGGCGGTGTCGCGCTGCTCGGCGGTCCATGTCGGCTCCCAGCGCTTGTCCTCGTTCCAGTTCTCCCGCAGCTCGTCGGTCGAGTTCCAGAACCCGACCGCGAGGCCCGCCGCGTAGGCGGCGCCCAGGGCGGTGGTCTCGGCGACGACCGGCTTGCTCACCGGCACCCCGAGGACGTCGGCCTGGATCTGCATGCACAGGTCGTTGGCGGTGACGCCGCCGTCGACCTTGAGCACCTCGAGGTGCACGCCGGAGTCGGCCTCCATGGCCTCGGCGACGTCGCGGCTCTGGTAGCAGATCGCCTCCAGCGTCGCGCGCGCGATATGCGCGTTCGTGTTGTACCGCGACAGCCCGACGATCGCACCGCGCGCGTCGGAACGCCAGTACGGCGCGAACAGCCCGGAGAACGCGGGGACGAAGTAGACCCCGCCGTTGTCCTCGACCTGGCGGGCCAGCGACTCGCTCTTCTCCGCGCCGGAGATGATGCCGAGCTGGTCGCGCAGCCACTGCACGGCGGAGCCGGTGACCGCGATCGAGCCCTCCAGGGCGTAGACGGGACGGTCGTCGTCGAACTGGTAACAGACCGTGGTGATCAGCCCGGCCTTCGAGTGGACCAGGTCGTGTCCCGTGTTGAGCAGCATGAAGTTGCCGGTGCCGTAGGTGTTCTTGGCCTCGCCGGGGGCGAAGCAGACCTGCCCGACGGTGGCGGCCTGCTGGTCGCCCAGGTCGCCGGTGAGCGGGACCTCGCCGCTGAGCGGACCGCTCTTCAGGGTGAGGCCGTACGGGTCCGGCGACGAGCTGGGCCGGATCGACGGCAACATCGCGCGCGGAATCTTGAAGAAGTTCAGCAGCTGCTCGTCCCAGTCGAGGGTCTTCAGGTCCATCAGCATCGTGCGGCTGGCGTTGGTGACGTCGGTGACGTGCACGCCGCCGCTTGTGCCGCCGGTGAGGTTCCACAGCAGCCAGGTGTCGGTGTTGCCGAACAGGGCATCGCCGCGCTCGGCCGCCTCCCGTACCCCGTCGACGTTCTCCAGGATCCACTGGATCTTGCCGCCGGAGAAGTAGGTGGCCGGCGGCAGGCCCGCCACCTTGCGGATCACGTCACCGCGGCCGTCCCGGTCCAGGGCGGAGGCGATGCGGTCGGTGCGGGTGTCCTGCCAGACGATCGCGTTGTACAGCGGACGGCCGGTGCGCTGGTCCCAGACCACCGTGGTCTCGCGCTGGTTGGTGATGCCCAGCGCGCACAGGTCGGAGGCCATCAGGCCGGTCTTGTTCAGCCCGCTCCGCACGACGGCCTCGGTGCGGGTCCAGATCTCGATGGGGTTGTGCTCGACCCAGCCGGGCTGGGGCAGGATCTGCTCGTGCTCGAGCTGGTGGCGCCCCACCTCGTTGCCACCGTGGTCGAAGATCATGAAACGGGTACTGGTCGTGCCCTGGTCGATCGCGCCGACGAAATCGGCCATGATGTCGTTTCCTCTCGGTCAGCTCGGTTTCGTCGCCTCAGACGTTCGGTCGCGGCTCGGACACCGCGGGGGCCGGCAGTTCCTCCTCCTTGGGCAGGAAGCGCTCGATCAGCAGGATGAACAGGCCGCCGCCCACGAGGCCACCGATGATCGGGGCCACGATCGGTAGCCAGAAGTACAACTGCCCGTTCTGGTCGTACAGGGCGGTCTCGTACCCGGTGATGAGCGAGGCCAGCCGGGGACCGAGGTCACGGGCCGGGTTGATGGCGTACCCGGCGTTGGCGCCCCACGCCATACCGATCCCGACGACTATCAGCCCGACGACCACCGGCCCGAGGTTGGACAGCGGCGGGTTGTTCGCGGCCGTGGTGATCGCGAACACGACGAACACGAGGATCGCGGTACCGATGACCTGGTCCAGGAACGCGGTCGGGATGCCGACACCGTCGACACCGTTGCCGGGCAGGGTCGAGAACACCAACTGGGTCGCGATCGTGTGCTCGGGGTCGACCTTGCGGAGCAGGTCGGCGTAGCCGACCCGGACGATGAGGGCGGCGACGAACGCCCCGAGGAACTGGGCGGCGATGTAGGGCATCACCTTGCGCCACGGGAACCCCTTGAACACGGCGAACGCGATGGTCACCGCGGGGTTGATGTGGCCCCCGCTGAGCCGGGCGGCCACGTACACGCCCATCATCACGCCGATCCCCCACGCCCATGCGATGGAGTCGTGGTCGCCGAGACTCCCGTCCGGAGCCGTGACCACTTGGGCGACCACCCCGCAGCCGAACAGGATGAGAATCATGGTTCCGGCGAACTCGGAACACAACTCCCCGAGATACGAGTTCCTCATCGAACTCTCCTTTGGCTCCTGTGACGGGTGTCCGGCGACGGTAGGAACGACGATGTGACCTCGGCAACGGTGCTCGTTCGGCAATGTCGAACGTACTTCCCCGAACAGATCACAGTCGGGGTTACGCTGCGGTAGTGCCAGGGCCCATCCAGTCCATCGAACGGGCCGCAGCGATGCTCCGATTGCTCGGAAGCACCGGCCGCCCGCTCGCTCTCGGTGAGCTGGCGGCAGCCCTCGATCTGCCCCGGCCGACCGCGCACGGCATCGTCCGGACGCTGCGCGAGGTCGGCTTCGTCGATCAGGACGCGGCATCGTCCTGCTACCGCATCGGGCCGGGGCTGCACCGCCTCGGCACCGCCGGCTGGGACCGGCACGACCTGCGGTGGCGGGCGATGAACTGGGCGGACTCGCTGGCCGGCAGCACCGGGTGCGCTGTGTACCTGGGGGTGCCGTCGGGCGCGGCCGTCAGCCTGGTGCACCACGTCTTCCGCCCGGACGGCTCGCCGCAGCGCCTGCGGACCAACTCCGAACAGCCGCTGCACGCCACCGCCCTGGGGAAGTGCCTGCTGGCCTTCGTCCCGACCGCCACAGCGGCACCGCGGGAACTGGAGCTGGAGCGCTACACCGGCCGGACCTGTGTGACGGTCGCGTCACTGGAGGCGCATCTGACGGCGGCCCGCAAGCGGGGCTGCGCCACCGACGTCGGGGAGTTCGAGCCGGGTGCCGGCGGTGCGGCCGTGCCGCTGCGCAGCGCCGGTGGACTCGCCGTCGGTGCGCTCGGCATCGCGGGGCCGGTCGAGCAGCTGTTCGGTTCCGGCGGCGAACCGCGGCCCCGGCTCCTGGCCGAACTGCTCGGCGCCGCCCGGGAGATTTCGGCGGCGCTGGGGGCGACCTGGTGATCGACCTGGTTAGGAGGCGGCCGGCGTGACGGAGCGGGTGGTCGCGGCGATCGACCAGGGCACCACGTCGACCCGGTGCCTGCTGTTCAACCGCTCCGGCCGGATGGTCGCGGTGGCCCAGCGCGAGCACCGCCAGCACTTCCCGCGGCCGGGGTGGGTCGAGCACGACGCCGAGGAGATCTGGCACAACGTCACCCGCGTGGTGCCCGCGGCTCTGCAACGGGCCGGCCTCGGCCCGGAGAACATCGCCGCCCTGGGCATCGCGAACCAGCGGGAGACCACGCTCGTCTGGGACCGGCGCACCGGCACCCCGCTGGCCCGGGCGATCACCTGGCAGGACACCCGGACCGACGGGATCGTCGCAAAGCTGGCCGGGGACGGCCGGGCACCGTTGTTCACCGAGATCAGCGGGCTGGCGCCGGCGACGTACTTCGCGGGGCCACGCCTGCGCTGGCTGCTCGACACCCTGCCGGGTGCCCGGGAGGGTGCCGAGGCCGGCGACGTGCTCTTCGGCACGATGGAGAGCTGGCTGATCTGGCGGCTGACCGGTGGTCCGGCCGGCGGCCGGCACGTCACGGACGTCACCAACGCGAGCCGCACCATGCTGATGGACATCCGGTCGCTGGAATGGTCACCGGACCTGGTGGAGGGGCTCGGGGTGCCCCGTCGGATGCTGCCGGAGATCCGGCCGAACGCGGAGGTGTACGGCACCGCCACGGCGGTGCTGCCGGGCGTGCCGGTCGCGGGTGCGCTCGGTGACCAGCATGCCGCGCTCGTCGGGCAGGCATGCTTCGCACCGGGCGAGGCGAAGTGCACCTATGGCACCGGGGCGTTCCTGCTGATGAACACCGGGCCGCGGATCGCCGAGTCGAGGCACGGGCTGATCCCGACGGTCGGTTACCTGCTCGGTGACGCGCCCGTGTTCGCGCTGGAGGGGTCGATCGCGATGACCGGGTCGCTCGTGCAGTGGTTCCGCGACTCGCTCGGCATGATCAGTACCGCCGCCCAGATCGAGACGCTGGCCGGAACGGTCCCGGACAACGGCGGGTGTTACATCGTGCCGGCGTTCTCCGGGCTGTACTCGCCGCGGTGGCACCCCGACGCGCGCGGCGTGATGGTCGGGCTCACCTCCTACATCAACCGCGGACATCTCGCCCGCGCGGTCCTGGAGGCGACCGGCTGGCAGACGCGCGAGGTCGTCGACGCGATGAACGCCGACTCGGGCCTGCCCGTGACCCGGCTCAAGGTCGACGGTGGGATGACCGCGAACCACCTGCTGATGCAGTTCCTGGCCGACGTGCTCGACGTGCCGGTCGAGCGGCCGCTCGGGTCGGAGGCGGTCTCGCTGGGTGCGGCTTACGCGGCGGGGCTGGCCGTCGGGTACTGGGCGGATCTCGGGGTGCTGCGGGCGAACTGGCACCGGGCGGCGGCCTGGGAGCCGGCCACGGACGCCGAGTTCCGGCGCCGCGAGCACGAGAACTGGGGCCGCGCGGTCAACCGCAGCTACGGCTGGGTGCGTCCGGCCGCCTACTGACTCGCCGGGCGGTGCGGTCGCCGCCGATCCGTCATCGCCGTTCAGCAGCCGTCGGACTCGTCGAACAGCAGCGTCTCGACACGGTCCCGGTAGTCGCGATAGATCTGCCGGTAGCGCGTGACGGCACCGGCGCGGTCGTCGGCCTCGAGCAGCGCGAGCGTCTCGCGGTACCCGTCGATCCAGACCTGCCAGACGTCGCTGTCGGCGGTGAGGGCGAGCAGCCGCAGTGTCCGGGCCACCACCAGGTCGACGTGGGTCTGCAGCTCACGGTTGCCGCTCGCCATGATCGCGATCGTCGAGAAGTCGGCACCCGCGGCACCCGCGGCGGTCACGTTGCCCTGCTCGAGGTTGCCGACGAACTCGTCGAGGCGCAGCCGCATCCGTCCCAGATGCGAGTCGGTGAGGTTGTGCACCCCCCACGCGAACCCTGCGCAGGCCAGCACCTGCATCACGTCGATGAGTTCGAGCGCGTTCTTCTGCGTGACCCGGGTGACGTGCCGGGTGCGGTTGGGTGCGATGTCGATGAGGCCCTCGGCGGCGAGCTGGGCGATGGCCTCGCGGATCGGGGTGATGCTGACGCCGAGCCGCGCCGCCACCTCCGCGTCCTTGATCACTGTGCCGGCGGGCAGCATGCCGCTGACGATCTCCTCGCGCAGCTGCCGCAGGACTGCTTCGCGACGGGTCATCGGGACCGCATAGGACATGTCGACGCTCCAGACCCGGGACCTGACCCGGCCATGGTAGGCCGTTCCCGGCTCGCGGGGGCCGGGACCGCCCGTGCGCGGGTCACCCGGGCGGGTGCCGCCGACCCGGGCACGTCGTCGGGCCCGGCCGGCGGTGGCTGCCGGAGCGTCAGGCGGGCGTCAGCGCGAAGCCCTCGTACTCCTTGCTGGTGTTGTCCACGTCGGCGTCGGTGACGGGGTAGACGAGGACCTGCAGCGAGATGTCGGGACCGTTCCCGGCCCCGGCGCGTTGGGCAACGATCGCGGCGAGGTTCCCGCCCGCGCTGTCCCCGGCGACGATCAGCGGGACCCGGGAGCCGGCGATCTGCTCGATGCGCTCCTCGACCCAGCCCAGTGCCGTCCAGGCGTCCTCGGCGGCGGTGGGGTGGCGGTGCTCGGGGGCCAGCCGGTAGTCGACGAGAACGACGGCGGCGCCGGTGCGCTCGGCCAGCAGGCGACCCAGGGTGTCGAACTCGTCGATCGCGCCGATCACCCAGCCGCCGCCGTGGTAGTAGACGATCACCGCGCGGGGGGAGTCGTTCGGGATCAGGATCCGGACGCCGAAGGACGAGCCGTCAGGCGTCGGGACGGCGTCCTCGTAGACCCGGTCGAGGTCCGGCCCGGCACCGTAGAGGTCGCGCAGCATGACACCGAGACCGCGGGCCTCCTCGGGGGTCATCTCATGCAGGGGTTTCGCCCCGCTCTCGGCCATCTGCCTCAGGAAGCCGGTCGTCGCCTCGTCCAGGGCCATGATCCACCTCGTCGTCGAGTCCGGATGCGTCGCGCACGGCCGGCGGCGCCGTCCGGTGCTGTGACCTTCACCACGAAAATAGAATGCATCCTGCATCGAGGACCACCGCTGACCGGGCTAATCGGACACGCAGCGGTCGCGATCTCCCGGCGGGGCGTGCGTGCTCGGCCGCGGCCGGCACCTACGATCGGTTTCGGCCGAGGCAGGGGGCAGGACGTGGGCAGACGGGACAGCGACGGTCCCGCCCCGGGTGGGTGCGTGGTGACGGTGTGCCGGGGCTGCTGCTGCGGTACCGAACGCAAGCATCCCGGTGCCGACCACGCGGACCAGGTCGAACGACTCACCGCGGGCGTCGGTGAGGCCGGTCGGGTGCGGCTCAGCGACTGCCTGGACGCCTGCGCCGACTCCAATGTGGTCGTCGTGGCCCCGTCGGCGCAGGGCCGGCTGGCCGGGGCGCGTCCGGTGTGGCTGGCCGGAGTGCTCTCCGCCGGCACCACCGACGAGGTCGTCGAGTGGGTTCGGGCCGGCGGGCCCGGGGTCGCGGACCCGCCCGGGCTGCTCGACCTGAGCGTGTTCACGCCCCCACGGCGGGTGCGCCAGGCCGTCGAGGACTGATCTCCCCTGCGTTAGCGTCCGCGTGTGGATCCCCGAGCCTCCGGCCGTGTCGCGCGCGGCCTCGAGCCCCTGCACGCCATGGCCTACTTCACCCCCGAGACCGAGCAGCACCTGACCGGAGCCGGGCTCAAGCCGGGCCGGATGAGCTACTTCGCGGGCCGGGCGGCCCCGATGGGCGCGGTGTCCGCCTCGGTCGTCACGGCGACGTTCTACAACTTCAACCCCGACCTGGTGGCGCGGCACATCCCGGCCGCCTGGGCGCTGGCCGAGCCCGCCGCCGTCGTCGCGGCCCGGTTCGCGGCTGCGGACGCGGCGCTGCGCCGGCTGCTCGGGGACTCCACCGTCGCCTCGCCCGCGGTGGCCGAGGCGGCGGGTCTCGCACGCCGCGCGGCGGAGGCCTGCACCGCGCAGGGGCGGCCGCTCGCGGCGGGGCACCTCGACGTGGAGTGGCCCACCGAACCCCACCTGGTGCTCTGGCACGCCCTGTCGATCCTGCGTGAGCACCGCGGCGACGGGCACATCGCGCTGCTGCTCGACGCCGGGCTGACCGGTCTCGAGGCGCTGGTCACCGCCACCGCCACCGGCAAGGGATTCGTTGTGCCGTTCGCGCGGGCCAGCCGTGGCTGGTCGGAGGAGCACTGGGACGCCGCCGTCGCGGCGCTGCGCGAGCGCGGCCTGATCGCCGGCGGCAGCGGCGACGATACCGCGGGGCTCGTTCTCACCACCGCCGGTGCCGAGCTGCGTCGCCGGCTGGAGGACGACACCGACCGGCTCGGCGCCGGCCCGTGGGCCCACCTGGGTGCCGACGACGCGGCTCGGCTGGCCGAGCTGGGCGGGACGCTGGTGCGGGCGCTGATCGCGGCCGACTGCTTCCCTGCCGGGGTGTTCGCCGGGCGCTGACGGCGCTGGGGCCCCACCCTTCTCGGGCCTTTCCAGGTGGACGGCCACGCAGCGTCGGCGGCGCTCGTCGTGATCGTCCGCCCTGGTCCGCGCCCCAGCACTCCCCGTTCGGCACATTACGGAACCGGTGCGGTCCCGATAGGTTTCCGATGACGCAGGTGGGGAGGGGGCCCGATGCCGACGACGACACCTGCCGTGCCGGCGGCCCGGGCGGCCGCCCCCGGCAGGCCTGCCCATCCGGAGGATGGCGAGGCAGTCCTTCGATGACCGGTCCGCTGTGCGCCGGGCTGGCCGACCTCATCGCAGCCAGGATCGACGGTGCCGGATCGGGGCCCACCGCCCACCGGCTGCAGGCCTGCCTGGCCGCGCTGGCCGAGCCCGCCCCGCGGCTCGCCGTGCTGGGCGGGCACTCCGACGGCGTGTCCACGGTGGTGGACACGATCCTGGGGGCGCGGACCGCCGCGGTCGGCCGGGTCTCGACCGCGTCCGTCGTCGGCTGGTTCTGCTACGGCGAGTCCGGCGTGCTCCGGGCGATCCCGCGGGACGGTGACCCGCGCGCCATCTCGTGGGCCGCCGCGGCCCGCCTGCCCGCCGACCTCACCGGGCTGGGACTGACCGTGCGGGAGATCGAGCGGATCGTCGTGCGGGCCCCCCTCGACTTACTGCGCGACTGGACGGTGATCGACGTACCCGGGATGCGGTCCGGCTGCCGGCGCGTCCCCGCGGTGCTCGCCGAGGCCGACGCCGTGCTGCTCGTCCTGCCCGAACCGGGCCCCGACCCGGGGCCGACGGTCGCCTCCGTCCGGCGGTTCGCCGCGACCACCGGCCTGACCGCGGCCAACACGGTCGGTGTGCTCAGCCGGCTGGAGCGGCTCGCGGTGGCCGATGCGGATCCCTGGCCGGCCGCGCAGCGGGTGGCCCGCACCTACGGCGACCGGCTGCGCGGTCTGCTCGTCGACCCGATCCCGGTGGCCGGCCTGCTCGCCGCCGCTGCGCTGCCCGGCGGGTTCGACGAGGACCACGCCCGCATGGTGCGCGCGTTGCGCGGCGCGGACCCGCAACGCCTGGCCCTGGCCCTGACCGACGAGTGGGAGTTCCGTGACTGGACCGACGGACCGGTCTGCCGGCAGGACCGGCTCCGGCTCGTCGGGATGATCGGCGTGCACGGGATCCGGGAGCTGGTCGCGGCGGACGCCGAGGACGCGACCACGTTCCGGGCGGTGCTGTGGGATCGCTCGGGAGCCGCGGCGCTCGTCGCGCGCGTGACGGGTCCGTTGCGGGCGGCCGGTGACCGGCTTCGGTGCGCCCGGCTGCTGGCCGCGGCGGAGCGGGCGGTGGTGCGTGCTGCGGGGCCCGAGCGGGCCTGCGAACTGGCCGCCCTCGGCGACGAGCTCGCCGCCTACCGCAACCGGCCCGAGCTAGCCCAGGTCCGGCTGGCCGGCGCGCTCACCGACCTGCTCAGCGGACGCTGCCGGCTGCCGGCCGCCGACGCCGACGCCCTCGAGACGCTGGCCGCCGGCGTGCACACCGCCGGCTGCCTCGGCCTTCCCGCCGACGCCGACCCGGGGCTCGTCACCGAGGCCGCCCGCAAGGCTGCCACGCACTGGTCGACCTGGGAGTCGGCCGACGTGTCGCGGCGGCTCAGGGGTCACGTGCGGGCGGCCCGTGAACTGTCGCAGCGGCTGGCCCTTTCCGCCGCCGGCCCCGGCCCCCACCGAGAGGACGACGGATGACGAACCCAGACCCGGGCTCCGGTCCCGAGGACGAGCTCGCCGCGCTGCTCGCGCTGCTGGGGCACGACGGTGCGTCGGCGCCTGCGTCGTGGTTCGGCGGCAGTGCGGCCGCGCGCCGGGGGCGCCCGCAGTTCGGAGAGTCCGAACGATCCGCGGTCGGGTCTGCGGGCGGGCTGACGGTGTGCGGGCACACCGGCGTCTTCGGGGGTGTGGCGCACTGCTGGTTCGCCCGCGACGGCCGGGTGTACGACCCGGACGGAAATTCCTGTCGGATCCTGGTGAACCACCCGGTGGTGCCTGTCCCGCTTCGGCTTCCTCGTCCGGATCTGCATAGGGTGAGAGCCGACGGGAATGTCCGTTCCAGCGGACACCACAGGACGAGATGACGGGGGGCGCGGTGCTGGAGGTCAGCGGGCTCGCGTGGGCGGCGACGATCGGTGTGATCGTCGGCCTGCTCGCGCTGGATCTGGCGCTGGCGGCGTTGCGGCCGCACCGGGTGGGCTTCAAGGAGGCCGTCGCCTGGTCCGTGTTCTACATCCTGGTCGCGGTCGCGTTCGGCGTCGTCTTCACGATGATCGCCGGCGGTGAGTTCGGCACCGAGTACTTCGCCGGCTACATCGTCGAGAAGAGCCTCTCGGTCGACAACCTGTTCGTCTTCGTGATCATCATGACCACGTTCGCGGTGCCCGAGGAGCACCAGCACAAGGTGCTGACCTTCGGCATCATCCTTGCGCTGGTCATGCGCGCGGTCTTCATCGTCATCGGCGCGACCCTGCTCAGCCTGTTCGCGTTCATGTTCCTGATCTTCGGGCTGCTGCTGGTGTTCACGGCCGTGCAGCTGTTCCGGCACCGCGACGAGGACCCGGACCCGGACAACGTGGTGGTCCGGGTGTCGCGCCGGGTCCTTCCGGTGACCGAGGAGTTCGTCGGCGGCAAGCTCGTCACCAAGGTCGACGGCAAGCGGATGGTCACCCCGCTGGTCATCGTGCTCATCGCGATCGGCAGCGCGGACCTGCTGTTCGCGCTCGACTCGATCCCCGCGGTGTTCGGCGTGACCGAGGAGCCCTACATCGTCTTCACGGCCAACGCGTTCGCACTGCTCGGCCTGCGGGCGCTGTACTTCCTGGTCAAGGGACTGCTCGACCGGCTGGTCTACCTGTCCACCGGGCTGTCGATCATCCTGGCCTTCATCGGCGTCAAGCTGATCCTGCACTGGGCGCACGAGGACATCAGTACCGCGGTGCCGGAGATCTCCACCCCGGTCAGCCTCGGTGTCATCGTCGTCGTGCTGACGGTGGTCACGGTGGCGAGCCTGGTGAAGACCCGCAAGGACCCGGAGGCGAAGGCGCACGCCGGGTCGCTGCGGGCGCGCAAGGAGAACGTCCGGAGCGAGGAGAGGGGCTGACGGCAGCCTCCGCGGAGCTGTCGGGGGCCGCGCCTACCCTACGGCCGTGCCTCGCGACGACCCCAGTAACCACCGGATCCACTGCCGCTGCGGTGCCAGCTGGATGGGCCCGGTGCGCGCGCACTGCGCGGCGCGGCCGGACTGTCACCGCACGTTCGACGACATCGAGCTGTTCGACGCGCACCGCCGCGATGGCCGCTGCGCCGATCCGGCCACGTTGGGCCTGATCGGCACGGGCGGGGTGTGGCGGCGCGCGTCCTGACGCAGCGCCGCCGGCCGGCTCAGCGCAGCCCCGGGCCGCCCATCGGGGTCAGGTCGATGAGTTCGGGCGGGCCGGCCAGGAGCGCGAGCACCCCGCCGATGCCGGCGTCTGCGAGGTCCTGGGAGAGGGCGGTGTCGGAGGCCTCCTGGCTCGCCCACACCTCGGTCACCCACACCGTGTCGGCCTCGTCCGGCGCCCGGTTGATGATGTACAGCTCGCAGCCCGGGGAGTCGCGCAGGCTGTCGGCCACGTGCAGCAGCTGTTCGGCCAGGGCGTCCCCCTGCCCCGGCTGGGCGACCATCCGCACGTACCGCCCGATCCGTCCCTCGTGCTGGGTCATGTACCGACCGTAGGAGGCAGCTCGCCGCGTCCCTGGACCGGGTCCAGGACGACGACCGGGATGGTGCGCTGGGTGCGCCGCTGGTAGCCGGCATAGTTCGCGTGTGCTGCGGTGAGGCGCGACCAGAGATGGTCGCGCTCGCCGCCGGCCGCCGTACGCGCGATCATGCGCCGGGTGGCCCCGGTCGTCGTGATCTGCACCTCGGGGTGCTCGATCAGGTTGAGGTACCAGACGGGATGGCGGTCGTCCCCGCCGTAGGACGCGACGAGCACGACGGAGTCGCCCTCGACCAGCGGGCTGGTGAGCATCGTCGTGCGCGGTGCTCCCGTCCGCCGTCCGGTCGTGGTCAGCTCCACGACCGGCATGCCCCCGGCACGGCCCAGTACGCGGCCCTTCGACGCCCGGAAGATCCCCCGGTGCACCGCGTTGACCGCCTTCATCACGCGGTCCTTGACGTTGCTCATGGGGCCAGTGTGCCGGGTGGGACCCGGCCGGTCCGCGGGCCCGCGGATGTGGCGGGGTGGGTCGCTGGTCGGTCGCCACGGGGCGGCCGAGGGCTCGACCGACGGGGCGGATCAGGTCGCCACCACGGACCCGACGGGCTCGCCGTGGCCCAGCACGTCGACCCGGCCCACCTCATCGAGAACCGGCGCGTCGACACCCAGCGCCCGCAGCGCCGCAGCCACCACCACCGGCACCGGCCGGGACGCGCCGTCCAGCACCTTGAGTGCGACCGCGCGTCCGTCCGGCAGCGCCGCGGCGAACACCCCCTCGGCGCCGTCCTTGGTGATCAGTCGCGGGACGCCCTCGATCAGCCGGGTGACCGTCCGGCCGGTGCCGCCGAGCCACCACGGGTGGGCGCGGATCGCCGCCGCGACGCGGCCCTCGGGTGTTCCGGCGTCCGCGGTCGCGATCCCGGCGAAGGCCCGGGCGAGGCCGCCGAGGGTGCAGGAGAACAACGGCGCGCCGCAGCCGTCGACGGTGACGTGCGCGTGTGCGTCGGCCCCGGTCAGCTCGCCACGGTGGCCCGGATGGCGCGCTGCAGCGGATGGGCCGGGTCGCGGTAGGTCGCGGTGTCCACCCGGCGGCCACACAGGTGGCGAGCATGGCCGCGTGCTTGCCCGAGCAGTTCTGCGCGAGCGGCGCCGCCGGGTGCCCGGCGGCCCGCCAGGCGACGGCCGCGGTCTCGTCCAGCGGCCGGCCGGGAGTGTTCTGCAGGTCCTGCTCGGTGAGCCCGGCGCCGGCCAGCAGACGTCCGACGCCCGCGAGATGGGCGTCCTCCCCGGAGTGGCTCGCGCAGGCCAGTGCAAGCAGCTCACCATCGAGGTCCAGGCCGGCGCGGAGCATCGCGACCGCCTGGACCGGCTTGAGCGATGAGCGCGGGAGGATCACGGTGCCGGGGTCACCGAGCCGGACGGTGACGGTCCCGGTCGCGGCCAGGCCGACGACGTGCCCGAGGTGCACCGACTCGACGACGCCGCCCCTCACGACCCGCGAGATCGGTACGGCCCGCTCGTCGATCGACACGGGCGCCGACGCTACGCCGTGGCGGGGTCGGGTCGGCACCCGGCCGAGAGGGTCGGTCGAGCCGCGGCGGACGCAGCCCGTACGCGCTCACGTGCGCGGACGCCCGAGCCGCGCTGGGCGGGCGCTGGCTCCCTCGCGTCGCCGGAGGGAGCGGACGTCAGCGGGCGAGGACCATCGCGCGGTCGCGGATGCGGTCCCAGAGCGCCACCGGGATGTCGGTGTAGGCGAACACGTCGTCCACCTGGGCGGACGGGACACCGGCGGTCGTGCGGGCCTCGACGATGTGCTGGGCGGCGCCCGGATCGATCCCGCAGAGGTCGGCGATCACCCCGGCGGGGGCGGAGTTGAGGTCGATCAACCCGCCGTCGTCGTAGTTGCGCGGCAGGTCGGGACGCCCGATCCGCAGTTCCCGCGCCAGCAGTGGGTCCGCCGTGGCGAGCCCGGCGCGCCTCGTCGCGTCGAGCTCGGGCCGCCAGCGCCGCGGCCACAGCCGGGTCGACGCCGAACACATCGTCTACGGCACCGGTCTCCACCGGCCTGCCCGCCTCGTCGGTCGGTCAAGTCCCCGGACGTGGTGTTTGACGCCTCGCCGCGTGATCTTCTGTAGTTGTTAGGCGCTGAGCGCTGGAACGTCGTTGTTGGGCACCTCCTCGGGGGTGGCGTCGGGTTCGGGGACGGTGGTCAGTCGGGCCCGCTTGAGGACCTCGAGGCCGAGGTAGCGGCGGCCTTCGGCCCACTCGTCGTGTTGCTCGGCGAGCACGGCGCCGACGAGCCGCACGAGGGCGTCGCGGTCGGGGAAGATCCCGACGACGTCGGTCCGGCGGCGAATCTCCCGGTTCAAGCGCTCACTGTAGGGGTCGGGCCGGGGCGCGGTGTCCACCTCTCGATGGGTCCGTTTCCCCGGCCCGCGCCTCCGAACCGGACGTGCGTGTTCCCACGCATCCGGCTCTCCACGTGTCCGTGCCAGCGGGGTCA
>NZ_JAHDTG010000144.1 GCF_018531475.1 Pseudonocardia mahuensis | reverse complement strand
GTGTCGGAACGACGATCTGTGGAAGGACCGTCTTCCTACCGAGGTCCTGCACCCCGAGCTGATCATCCTCACGTCCCCGGCGTGTCGGCTCGAGCCACCGCTCCCGCTACTGGAAAAGGCTCAGTGCGCCGGCGATGCTCCGCGGCGGCAGCCGGTCGGTCACCACTGCGGTCAACCGGTCGAGGGCGCCCAGCAACGCCGGAGCGGAGCCGCCGAACGTCGCGTGGCCGGCGAGGAGGACGACGTGGTCGGCGATGTCCATCAGACGGCGCTGGACACTTGCTTCGGCCACGGAACAGCTGTACATCCCGCGCGGATCGATCGCAGCGACCGAGAGGAACAGCGTTCGTGCGCGCAGCTGGGCAGCGGCATCCAGCGTCGCCGGCCCGACGAACGCCTGGCGCTCGGGAAGCAGTTCACCGCCCAGCGCCACCAGCCGAGGCGGGCCCCGCCGCTCGGCGAGCAGCTGTATCACCGGTACCGAGTGGGTGATGACCGTCCCCTGGAACGTCGTCGGCAACGCACGGGCTACTTCGTACGGCGTCGCGCCGGCGTCGACGGCGACGGCGTCGGTATCACCGACCATCTCGGCCGCGCGGACTCCGATGCGGGTCCTCCCCTGGGCGTCGCCGGCCGCCTCGAACGCCGGCTCACTCAGGCCGGTCCGCACGAGCACGACACCACCGTGCACGATCCGGACGTGTCCGGACGCTTCGAGCAGCTGCAGGTCGCGCCGGACCGTCATGTGCGACACGGCGAGCTCGCGGGTGAGATCGGCGATGGACAGGAAGCGGACGTCACGAAGCCGGGACAGGATCCTCGCTCGTCGCTCGGGCGCGCCCTCGTAGCGCAGGCCGAGTCGGTCACGTGGTACCCGTTCGCGATGCGGGGCCGGTGCTCGACCGGACGATGAGCTCGGCCGGCAGCTCCACCGGCGTGCGCCCGCTGACGTCGTCGCCCCGGAGGGTGTCGAGCAGGAGGTGGACGGCCGCGGCCCCGGCCGCCGTGGCCGGCAGCCGGACGGTGGTCAGCCGCGGGGTGACCATCGCGGCGAGCGACGTGTCGTCGAAGCCGACGATGCTGAGGTCCTCGGGTACGCGCACGCCCCGGTCGGCGAGCCGGTTGGCGACCCCGACCGCGATCTCGTCGTTGTACGCGACAACGGCTGTCGCCGACGTGGCGAGGACGAGGTCGGCGGCCCGGACACCGGCGGAGAACGTCGGCTCGAAGGGCCCGAGCTCGGCCGCCGGGATCCCCAGCCGCCCGCTGGTCTCGCGGAACGCCTGCTGCCGCATCGCATTCGAGTAGCCCGACGGGCCGGCGAGGTAGACGAGCTCGCGGTGGCCGAGGGCGTCGAGGTGCTCCACGGCATGGCCCGCGGCGTCCGTCGCCTGCATGAGCACGGCGGGGATCCCGTCGAGCTCGCGGTTGATCAGGACGAGAGGCGCGATGTCCGCGAGCTCACGCAACTGCCGATCGGACATGCTCGGCGCCGACAGCACCAGGCCGTCGACCTGCTTGGCCATCGCCGCGGCGATGCGGTCCTCGCCCTGCGCCTGGTCGTCCGAGTCGGCCACGAACAGGGCGTAGCCGTCGCGGCGCGCCTGGTGCTGGACGGCCTTGGTGATCACAGCGGAGAACGCGATCGCCATGTCCGGCACGATGAGTCCGAGGTTCCCCGTCCTCCCCCGGGCGAGCGAGCGGGCGACCGGGTGGGGGGTGTACCGGAGCTCGTCGGCCGCCGCCATCACCCGCTGCCGGGTCTGCAGGGTGACGGCGTGCGGCTGGGTGAAGACCCGGGACACGGTGGCGGGCGAGACGCCGGCGCGGGCCGCGACATCGCGGATGGTCATGGCACTCCTCAGGAAGGGGCCACGCCAGTATGAAACCGGTTTCAGAAACAAGCAAGAGCTGTGGGCATGCTGAGACCCACGCCACAACCGCCTCTTCAGAGGGGCCGTCGGTCTCGGAAATGCCGACTCACCCTCCCGAAGTGCCGACTCGCGGGGCGGGGGCGAGGATCAGGTGACCGGCCGGCCGGGCAGCGTCTGCTTGCCGTGCTTCGCGTCCCAGTCCTCCTGGACCCGGTGCAGAACGCGCATGGCCGGGAGCACGGACCAGCCCGGCACCGCGGGTTCGCGCCCGTTCTCGACCGCGTCGAGGAACTCCGGCGCGATCAGCTCGGCGTTCTCCTGCTCGCTCGGGATCGGCCGCATGCCATCCGACGTCGTCATGGTGGACGTCAGCTCGTCGACGTAGTAGTCGTCGCGGTCGGACACGACGAGCATGTCGTAGATCCGCTGGTGCGCGTAGTAGGATCCGGTGCAGACGATGGTCTGGTCGTCCACGGTCTCCACGACGAGCACCAGCTCCATGGGGATCCCGGTCCGGGGCTCGATCGGCGGGTAGGCGCTGTAGACGTTGCGGATGCGGTCCTCGGCCGTCCGCATGTCGCCGCCGGACACCATCCACAGCCCGAAGTCGATCAGGTGCGTCGTGTGGTGCCACAGGATGTTGTCGGTCCAGGTCCGCTGCAGGCCCGTCGCCCCGACGTTCTGCAGGCGATGGATGAAGAACCGGCCGTGCACGTGGCTGACCCGCTCCTCACCCCGGCGGACCCGTTCGGCGACCGGTATCCGCACCTCGCGGAAGCGCATGGGGTGGACGACGCCGAGGGTCAGCCCGCGCTCCTCGGCGGTGGCGACGACGCGCTCGGCGTCCTCCAGGTTCATGGCGATCGGGATCTCGACCAGCGTGTGCTTTCCGTGCTCCAGCGACGCGATCGCCATGTCGGCGTGGGTCTCGCTGGGGCCCGCGATGATCACGACGTCGATCTCGGGGTCGTTCAGCGCCTCCTCGAGATCGGTCGTCCACTTCTTGTAGCCGTACCGGGCGGCGAACTCCTCCGTCGACTCGGGACGCCGGCCGGCTGTCGGCTCCGCTGTCGGTTCGGTGGCCGGCTTCGGCCGGCCGACGACCGTGTGGAGCTGGCAGTCCGCCCCCCTCAGCGCTTCGGAGTGCCAGCTCCCCATCATCCCGTGGCCGATCGTGCAGACGTTGCGCATTGCTGTTCCTCCCTTGGGTCTCGTGGTCGAGGTCAGCCCTTGAAGCGGGCGACCGGCACGCCCGGCACGTCGACCCGGACGGCGAAGATGCCGCCGGACAGCGGCTTCGCCGCCAGCACGTCGGCCACCACGCCATGGCGCAGCGAGGTGACGAAAATCGTCTGCATGTCCGGGCCACCGAAGCACGGCGCGGTCGGGTTGGAGCAGGGCAGCGGGATCGTCCGGTCCAGCCGCCCGTCGGGAGCCCAGCGGTTCAGCACGCCGGCCGAGATCCCCGCGCTCCAGTAGAAGCCCTTCTCGTCGACGGCGGCGCCGTCCGGTCGCCCGGCCTCCTCGCTCGGGCGGGCGACCACCCGGCGGTTGCGGAGCGTGCCGTGCCCGGGGTCGTAGTCGTAGGCCCAGATGACCTGGCCCTTGCTGTCGGAGTGGAACATCGTGCGGCCGTCGGCGGTCCACGCCAGCCCGTTGGAGACGATCAGCCCCTCCACCATGCGGTGGAGGCTGCCGTCGGGATCGAGCCGGTAGAGCGCGGCGATCGGCCGCGACAGGGAGTCCTCGTCCATCGTCCCGGCCCAGAACCGCCGGTCGGGCGAGACCTTGCCGTCGTTGAATCGGGTTCCCGGCACGTGCTCCGGCCCGGCGACGAAGGAGAGGGCACCGGTGTCGAAGTCGAGCAGGTGGAAGCCGTCCTCCAGGGCGACCACGGCCCCGCCGGACTCCCGGAGCCCGAACGAGCCGATGCGACGGGGCATCGCCCAGCTCCGGGTGGCGCCGGTGCCGACGTCGAGCCGGTGCAGGGCCGGCGCGTGGATGTCGATCCAGTACAGCGCCTGCTCGTCGGCCGACCAGACGGGGCACTCCCCCAGCTCGGCCTTCGCGTCGAGGACGCACCTCACCTCGGTCATGGCAGCGGGTCAGGCACCGAGCTCGGACCGCACCCGCTCGAGCATCCGCCGGTGGATCCCGTCCGCGTCTTCCTCCCAGCCGAAGACACAGACCGTGGCCACGCCGTCGAACGTCATGTCGCGCAGCGCCCCGAAGAACTCGTCCCACGCGACCTCGCCGTTGCCGATCTCGTTATGCTGGTGGATGCGGGCGTCGACGCCGGGCGGGTTGACGATGTAGCGGTTGCCCACGTTCGCCCGGTGGTTGAAGCAGTCCGCGATGTGCACGTGCCGCACCCGGTCGCCCGCGTACTCGATCATCCGGCGCACGTCCCCCGCCCCGTCCGAGAGGTGGAAGGTGTGCGGTGCGCAGTACACGTAGTTCACCCAGCGCTTGTTCAGGCCGCGGATGATGTGGACGGCATCGTCGTTGCGCTCGGCGAAGTCGTACGGGTGCGCTTCGAGGTTCAGGCCGATCCCGTACTCCTCGAAGACCGGCGCCAGCTCGTCCATCGACCGGTAGAAGGCGTGCTCGGAGCGCACCGGGTCGTTGGGGTCGCCGGAGAGCTCGGAGTTGACGACCGGGCACTCCAGCTCGGCTGCGATCTCCAGCAGCCGCCGCCAGTTGCGCACCTGGGCCTGGCGTTCCTGCTCGTCCGGGGACGACCAGTTGAAGACCGGTACCAGGGTCTGCATGGTCACGCCGGTCTCCTTGCACGCCCTCTTGACGTCGGCCACCTCGGCGTCGTCGGCCTTGGGGTAGCGGTGCCAGAAGAAGAAGTCCGGGCGCGGGGACAGCTCCAGGTACTCGTACCCCAGCTCGGCAGCCTTGCGCACCTCGTCGGCCACCGAGAGGTCGGCGTGGTACATCGCCGGGTCGAGAGCGATCCTGACCATCGCCGTCGTCACTCCCCCTTGTAGAGGTCGGGGCGCTCGCGCATCGTCACCGGCACGCGTCCGCCGGTGCGCAGTGCCTCCAGGCCCGTGTCCGTGCCCACGGTCGCGGCGTAGCCGTCCCACGCGCTCGGGCCGGTCGAGTGCCCCGCGGCCACCGCGTTGATCCACTCCTGGAACTCGGTGTCGAAGGCGCGCACGAACCGTTCCCGCCAGTCGGCCGGCAACCGTCCGGCGTACCGGCCGCCGCTCTTGACGATCGCGCCGGTGCTCTCCGAGAGCTCGGCGGTGCCGTCCTCGCAGACCACCTCGCCACGGATGTCGTAGCCGTAGCTCGCGTTGACGTAGACCTCGACGTCGACGAGCACGCCGCTCGCCATCTCCAGCAGCACGACCAGCAGGTCGTTGTCACCCTCGGCCGCCTTGCGGCTGGCCCGCGGCTTCAGCACGCTGACCGCGGCGATCTCGTCGTGGAACATCCACCGGGCGAGGTCGATGTCGTGCACCGCGCTGTCGACGACGATCATGTCGCCGGTGAACGTCGGCGGGACCGACGGGTTGCGGTGCGCGGCGTGCATGAGCAGCGGCGCACCGATGTCTCCGCTGTGCACCGCCTCCTTCAGCGCCCGATAGGCGTCGTCGTAGCGACGCATGAACCCGACCATCACCAGCCGGCGCCCGGCCGCAACCTCCGCGTCGATGATCCGCTCGCACGCATCCTGGGTGGTGGCCAGTGGCTTCTCGCAGAACACCTGCTTGCCGGCCGCGATGCACGCCAGTACGAACTCCTCGTGGGTGGGTCCCCACGAGGTGACCACGACCGCGTCGATCTCGGGATCGTTGATCAGGTCCTGGCCCGTCCGGTGCAGCCGCGCTCCGGACAGGTCGTCCGCGACGACCTGCGCGCGGTCGAGGTCCGCGTCGGTGACCGCGGCGACCCGCGCCCCCGACAGGACGTGCGTGAGCCGGCGGATGTGATCCTGCCCGATCATGCCCACGCCGATGACGCCGACGTTCACTGTCACGTTCGTGTCCTTCCTGGAGAAGAGAGCTGCTCGGTGCTGGCCGGCGTTGATCAGTAGGGCCAGCGCCGGACGGGGCCGACGCCGCAGCCGGCGAAGTAGCCGGCGGTGCGGGCGCCGATGGGGAACGGGACGTCGGGTGCGACCGGATAGAGGTCCTGTTCGACGATCGCGAACAGGTCGGCACCCAGGCCACCGAGCGCGTCGAGCAGCGGTGGCATCTCGGGGATCCCGTAGGGCGGCTCGACCATCGAGCCGAGCCTGACGGCGTCGGCGAAGGACAGGTTCTCCTCGCGGACGCGCTTCAGGACGCCGGGATCGACCTGCTTGAGGTGGACGTAGCCGATCCGGTCCGGGAAGCGCCGGACGATCGCGATGTTGTCCCCGCCGCAGTAGGAGATGTGCCCGGTGTCCAGGCACAGGTTCACGTGCTCGGGGTCGGTGTCGGTGAGGAACCGCTCGACGCGCTCCTGGGTGTCGACGTGGGTGTCCACGTGCGGGTGGAAGACCAGGTCGACGTCGAACTCGTCGTGCAGCGTGCGCGCGAGGGTGTTCATGCCCGTGACCAGGTCGTTCCACTGCTCGGGCTCGAGGTGACCGGGTTCGGTGGCCTCCCCGCTGTGCATGTCGGTGTACTGCTCGGGCAGCAGCACGAGGTGCCTCGCGCCGAGGGCGGTGAGCAGCCGCGCCTCCTCCCGGCAGTCCTCGACGGCCTTGTCCAGGGCCTCGGTGCCGCGGTGCAGCCCGGCGAACACCGCGCCGCCCGACAATCGCAGGCCGCGCTTGTCCAGCTCGTCGCGCAGCTGCGCCGGATCGGTGGGCAGGTAGCCGTAGGGCCCGAGCTCGATCCACGAGTAGCCGGCCCTTGCCACCTCGTCGAGGAACTGGTGCCACGGCACCTGGTGCGGGTCGTCGGGGAACCAGACACCCCACGAGTCGGGTGCGGTGCCCAGCCGCAGCCGGGACAGGTCGGTCGGGGCACTCATCGCTGGGAACCCTCCTGAGGACTGGGCGTGAGGAACGGACGCTGGGAGGCCTTGTTCGCCTCGTAGGTCTTGCGCGCCTGCTGGGTGCTCTCGAGCTGCGCGACCTCGGAGACCGGGACGTCCCACCAGCCCTCCGAGGACGGCACGGGGGCGAGCGGGTCGGTCTCGATGTGCACGGCGGTGGTGCGGTCGGAGGCCTTGGCCTGCTCGATCGCGTCGCGGAACTCGTCGATGGTCTTCACGCGGATGACGTCGGCGCCGAGGCTCTCGGCGTTGGCCGCGAGGTCGATGGGCAGCTTGGGCCCGTCGAGCAGGCCCGTCTCCGGGTTGCGGTAGCGGTAGTAGGTGCCGAAACGCTGCGACCCCAGCGACTCCGAGAGCGAGCCGATCGAGGAGAACCCGTGGTTCTGCACGAGGACCACGATGAGCTTGATGTTCTCCGAGACCGCGGTGACGATCTCGCTCGCCATCATCAGGTAGGAGCCGTCGCCGACCAGGGAGTAGACCTCGCGATCCGGCGCGGCCATCTTGATCCCGAGCGCGCCGGCGATCTCGTAGCCCATGCAGGAGTAGGCGTACTCGACGTGGTACTGCTTCGGGTCCTGTACCCGCCACAGCATCTGCAGGTCACCGGGCATCGAGCCGGCGGCCTGCACCACCACCGCGTTCGGCCCGATCATCGCGTTGAGCGCGCCGAGCACCTCGGTCTGCGCCGGCAGCGGCTGGTGCCCGAGGTGGTAGGCCTCGTCGACGACCTGGTTCCAGTCGGCCTTGCGCTGGGTGTGCCGGGCGGTGTACGCGTCGTCGACGCGGTAGCCGTCCAGCGCCCCGGTCAGCGCCTCCAGGCCGGTCCGCGCGTCGGCGACCAGCATGACCCCGGAGTGCTTGGCCGCGTCCAGTGACGTGACGTTGAGGTTGACGAACCGCACCGCGGGGTTCTGGAACGCGGTCCGGGACGCGGTGGTGAAGTCGCTGTAGCGGGTGCCGAGCCCGAGCACGACGTCGGCCTCGCGGGCCAGCGCGTTCGCGACCGGCGAGCCGGTCGCGCCGACACCACCGACGGCGAGTGGGTGGTCCCACCAGA
>NZ_JAHDTG010000143.1 GCF_018531475.1 Pseudonocardia mahuensis | reverse complement strand
CCCGATCAAACAGCCCGGCGACGGGCAGATCCTCGGCCCGGACAACCAGGCCTACAACCTGCTGCTGCGCGCCACCCGCTGTATTGCCGAACGCGGGTTCGCCCTGCTCACCGGCCGCTGGCGGGCGTTGCGACGCATCACCGCCAGCCCCCGCCGAATCGGCAGCTACGTCAAGGCCGCGCTCGTTCTGACTCTTCTCGAACAGCCCCAACTACGGCCTTCTTGCTGAGATCACCTCACTGGGCGCGGCGACATAACCGATGGCCCGGTCGGCGAACGGCCGTACCACCTCGGCGAGGTACGCCGCGTCGGGCACGTGATCGCAGTCGAGCTGGGCGACCACGTCGTAGTTCTGATATCCCCAGTTGTCGTAGAAGAAGGCGAGGTTGCCTTCCTTGCACCGCGTGCGGCGCGGCCACGTCGCGCGGTGGTAGCCGCCCACGCCGTGCCGGGTCGAGAGGTACACGCCATTCGCCGCACACCAGGCGCGGATTTCGTTCGTCGGGTCCTCGTCACACAGCCAGACGTCATAATCGTGCGGAAATCGTTGCCCGAGCATTGCGGTCAGAGTTCCACGCGCAAGGGACCATCCCTCGGACGGTGCCCGAGTCACGACGAAGGCGACCCGTAGTGGTGGGACCGCGATATTCGGATCCACCTCACGCAACCGGTTCGCGAGGATCAGGAAGTAGACCGGCACCGCGGTGACATAGCCCAGTAGCAAGCTGTTCACCACGAGCCCGACCCAGCCGACGCGGTGCTCCGGCTGCAACCACCACGTCCAGAAAAACCCGAGACACGCCACCCAGCCCGCGGTCAGAACGGCGACGAGAACTCGATCCCGGCGGGACAGCACGGGGACGAATGTGCCCGGCCGCACGCGGCGCAGGACGGGCCGGCGGCCGGCGAAGATCGGTCCACTCGGCGGCGCGTACACGACGTGACCGTCGGACAACGTCCGAAGAGCACTGTTCATGGCCTCACGCGACCGTCCATCGGTCACGAGAGTCGATTGCGGACGCCAGCCACCCGGCTCGCGCGGCGGGGACGGGCTGGAGATCGTCACAGGGGGCTCCTGGAGCGGGACTCGGGGGTCAGGACAGAGGGGCTACGCGGTGGCGCGTTCGACAGCCGCCGCGTCAGACGGCGACGTCTCCAGGCACGGCTCGACCCGCGGTGACCGGCTCCCCGTCGAGCTGACCGCCGAGAAGGGCGGCCGCCGCGGCTCGGGTGTCCTGCGGCCGGGAACGGAAGAACTCCACGGTCCGCCGCAGGCCCTCCTCCGTCGCCACCTCGGGGCACCAACCGAGCCGCCCCACGGCGAGGGTGATGTCGGGCTTGCGGCGCGTGGGGTCGTCGACGGGGAGGGGGTGATACTCCGGGGCCGAGCTCGATCCGGTGATCGCCAGCACGAGCTCGGCCAGCTCAGTGACGGTGCGCTCCTCCGGGTTACCGATGTTGATCGGGCCGGCCTCGGTGGAGTCGATCATCGAGACGATGCCGCGGACCAGGTCGTCGACATAGCAGAAGCTGCGGGTCTGGGTGCCGTCGCCGTAGATGGTCAGCGGCTGGCCGTTGAGCGCCTGGGCGATGAAGCTGGACACCACGCGACCGTCCTCCGGACGCATGCGGGGCCCGTAGGTGTTGAAGATCCGGAAAATGCCGGTGTCCACGCCGTGATGCCGGCGGTAGGCCATCGTCACGGCCTCGGCGTAGCGCTTCGCCTCGTCGTAGACGCTTCGGGGCCCGACCGGGTTCACGTTGCCCCAGTAGCTCTCCCGCTGGGGATGATCGATGGGGTCGCCGTACACCTCGCTGGTGGAGGCGAGGACGAAACGGGCACCGGTGCGCTCGGCGAGGCGCAGGGCGTTCTCGGTGCCCCGGCTGCCCACGGCGAGCGTCTCGAGGGGGCGCCGGAGGTAGTCGGGTGGGGAGGCGGGACTGGCGAGGTGCGCGACGGCATCGGCACGCCCGTGCACCTCCAGCCCGGCGGAGACGTCAGCCTCGACGAAGCGGAATCGCCG
This sequence comes from Pseudonocardia mahuensis, assembly GCF_018531475.1. GTDB lineage: Bacteria > Actinomycetota > Actinomycetes > Mycobacteriales > Pseudonocardiaceae > Pseudonocardia. Next base: position 6,099 of record NZ_JAHDTG010000143.1, on the reverse strand, counting down.
GTTGCCGAGCAGGCCCGCAATATTGTCCAGGTTGCCGGTCGACAGGTCGTCCACACAGACGACGGCGTCGCCGCGCTGGACGAGCGCGTCGCACAGGTGTGAGCCGAGGAAACCGGCTCCTCCGGTCACCACGATGCGCATGACTCTCTCCATTCAATCGAGAACCGCCGGTACTCGGCAATTTCCACCCGGGCACCGGAAAGATGGGAGCGACGGCCATCCAGTCATTGAGCTGGCCTCGACGAATACGTTGCCGCCTGCATCGTCCCGAGTCATAGTCACGGATGACTATCTCGACGTAGTCATAGTTGACTACCGAACCAAGCCCTGGGCCCACCCCGGCAAGGTGTTACTCGATGAGCAGATGGAATTGCGTGGCGCCCGTCACTGCATGGCAACGGCTCTCAGAGCTGCTCGATCTCACGGAGCAGTGCGACCGCCTCGAGTTGGGAGCTGACGCCGAGCTTGGCCAGGATGGCCCGGATCTGGGCCCGTACCGTGGCCAGCGAGACCACCGACTCCTCCGCGATCGTCGCCGCCCGCTTGCCGGCAGCGAGTCCCTCCAGCACCTGGCGCTCCCGGGCGGTCAGCTGGTCGAGACCTGCCCGGCGGGCCTGCTGGCGTGTCTGCTCCCCGTAGTACAGCCGGACGAGGCGGAGGCGCTCCATCTCGGGCAGCACGGGCTCACCGGCCACCGCGGAGAGGACTGCCGTCAGCAGATCTTCGAAGGGCGTCAGCTTGTGCAGCCATCCGACGGCTCCGGCGGTGACCGCCGCCGCGATCTGCAGTTCGCGCGCGCCACCGGTGAGGATGAGGACCTGCCAGCCACGGTCGACCAGCAACGGGACGAGGTCGACGCCGCTGAGCGTCGTACCGTCCGGCGCCTCACCGAGGTCCACGTCGACCAGCGCGATGCCGGGATCGACTCCGTCCACGGCCTGTTCCACCGCCTCAGCGGTACCGGGGTCACATCGGTGCGCGACGACTCCGCGGGAGCGCAGTGCGATCTCCAGCGTCGTGCTGACCAGAGCGTGATCGTCGATGATCAGCACGGTCCTGCGGTCGGAGGGAGCGGGTTCGGCTCGATCATGCATCGCGGCGCCCTGCGTGGGCCTCGATGTCGTTCATACTTCGGTGGACCGGCGGCCGAGGGCCGGATCGGCGGCGGGGAGCTCGAGCCTGACGCCGAACCCGCGCCCGCCCGGTCGCCGGGAGAGCACTCGCAGGCCGCCGCCCTGCTCACCGAGCAACCGCGCACTCACGTGCAGGCCGAGGCCGCTGCCACCGGTGTCGCTCCCGGTCACACCGCGCTCGAGCACGGCCAACTCCGTACCTGGCGAGATGCCCGGTCCGTCGTCGTGCACCTCGACCACCGCATACGCGGCGTCCCGGTGAGCGCGCATCCGGACCGGGCTCCCCGGGGCGTGTTTGTCGCAGTTGGCCAGCAGGTTGGTCAGCGCCTGCGCGAACCGCGCCCGGTCACCGTTCACCCGCAGGTCGCCCTCGAGGTCCACCTCGATCTGCATGCCCGCGGCGCGCCGCAGGACCGCCAGTTCGGTGATCACGTCCGCCGCGTCGTAACAGCCGGTACCGGCGGCCGTCACCGGCCGGGCGAGAATGCCGTGCAGCCGGGACAGCTCCGCCAGCACGGCGGCCCGTAGCGCTGGACCGTCGGTCTCCGAGCGCGGCTGCTCGAGCAGGAAGGCGATTCCCGACAGCCCCGCCAGCCCGTTCGCCAACTCGTGGTCGCGCTCGCGGGCCAGATCGGCGGCCCGGAGGGCGTGCCGTGCCGCCTCCCGCAGCTCCGCGCGCTGCGCGTCGCGCTCGGAGAACAGCTGGTTCATCTCGCTGTGCAGGTGTTGCACCGATCCCCCCAGCACAGCGAGGACTCCGATCAGTTGCAGGGCGCTGAACGCGAGGTCTGGCTCGGCCACGCCGACGCCCTGCGCGAGCCGGAGCAGGTGCGCGGCAGCGATCGCCGATATGCCCAGGCCCACCCGCCATGCCGCCGGGGCGCGCCGACGCCAGCCCGCGGCGATCGCGAGCACCCCGACCGCGCTCCAGCCGTACGCGACGGCGATCTGCGGTGCCCGGGACCCCAGCGCCGTGCCCACCAGGGGTTCGGCCACCCCTACGACGCCGAGCGCCACCGCGAGTGTCGCCGCGAGTGCAGCGCCCGCACCGGCGCCCCACGCCCCGAGGCGCAGCGGCGGGCGGCGGGCCACCAGCAGTAGCACGACGACGGCCGGGTTCGCCGCCATCATGACGTGCAGCAGCCCGGGTGCCTGCGTCAGCGACCGGGGACCCAGCACGGTCAGGAACAGCGTGACGAGGCCGTACAGCCCGAAGGCCGCGCCCAGCCAGGCAGGTCGCGGATGGCGCAGCGCCCGCGCGCCCACCACGCCCAGGATGGCGATCCCTCCGGCCACCACGGCCGTCGTGAACGCCAGCGCAAGATGCAGCGACCTGCCATCGACCGACGCGGCGACGCCGGGTGATACGGCCGCCGTCCCGGCCACGGCACCGATACCGACGACGAGCAACAGGTCGGCGATGAATCGCACCGCGGTGGTCCGACGGACTCGGCGCGCTGACCGGAGGACGTCCACCGCATCCATCGCCACCTCCCGCCGTGTTTGTCTGCTGGACACTCGGCCGAGAGGAGCATGACGTTACCGCTGGTCAGGTAGGACGGAACACAGCCGCACGGGTCCGTAGCGAACGGAGCGGATACCGAGCCTCAGCCGACCGACTCCGCGCGTTCGGCCGCGACGAGTGCGGCGAGCACGTCGTCGAGATCCCCGTCCAGCACGGAGGAGAGGTTGTAGGCCTTATACCCGACCCGGTGGTCGGAGATCCGGTTCTCCGGGAAGTTGTAGGTGCGGATCCGCTCCGAGCGGTCGACCGTGCGGACCTGCGAACGTCGCTGGTCCGACGCCTTGGCCGCCGCCTTCTCCTCGGCGAGCGCCTGCAGCCGGGAACGCAGCACCTCCATGGCCCGGGCCCGGTTCTGCAGCTGGGAGCGCTCGTTCTGGCAGGAGACGACGATACCGGTCGGCAGGTGGGTGATGCGGACCGCGGAGTCGGTGGTGTTGACACTCTGCCCGCCGTGCCCGGAGGACCGGAACACGTCGATGCGCAGGTCGTTGTCGTCGATCTCGACGGCCGCGTCCTCGCCGGTGTCCGGGTAGACGAGCACGCCGGCCGCGGAGGTGTGCACGCGACCCTGCGACTCGGTCACGGGGACCCGCTGCACGCGGTGCACGCCGCCCTCGAATTTCAGTGCCGCCCAGACACCCTCCGGTGTGGTGTCGCGGGACCGCACGGACACCGTGATGTCCTTGTAGCCGCCCAGGTCCGACTCGACCGCGTCGAGCACCTCGGTCCTCCAGCCACGCCGCTCGGCGTAGCGCAGGTACATGCGCACCAGGTCGCCGGCGAACAGCGCGGACTCCTCGCCGCCCTCCCCGGACTTGACCTCCAGCACGACGTCGTCGCCGTCGTGCGGGTCGCGCGGGACGAGCAGCTCGGCCAGCCGGGTCTCGAGCGCGGTGATGCGGCCGGTCAGCTCCTCGGCCTCGGCGGCGAACGCGGGGTCCTCGGCGGCGAGCTCCCGGGCGGCGGCCTGGTCCTCGCGAGCGGCGGTGAGCTCGCGGGCGGCGGCCACGACGGGGCCGATCTCGGCATAGCGGCGCCCCAGCTTGCGGGCGTTCGCGGCGTCGGCGTGAACCGCCGGGTCGGCGAGCATGAGCTCCAGATCGGCGTGCTCGGCGAGCAGCGCATCCAGTGACGACACTGCCGACGCTGACGACGCAGCGGATGCGGTCATCTCTCCTGGTTCCGATCTCGGGGGGCGTGCGGGGGCATTTCGCCGGACAGGGTCCGGACAAACGGACGGCGCCCACCACGCATCGATGGTGGGCGCCGTCGGTGGAGCTAGCTGCCGGAGCGGGCACCGCGCTTGCCGTAGCGGGCCTCGAACCGGGCGACACGACCACCGGAGTCCAGGATCTTCTGCTTGCCGGTGTAGAACGGGTGGCAGGCGGAGCAGACCTCGACGGTGATCGCGCCACTGGCCTTCGTGCTGCGGGTGGTGAACTGGTTCCCGCAACCGCACGTGACCTGGGTGTCGACGTACTCGGGGTGGATTCCCGAACGCATGGGCTTTCCTCTCGACGTGGCCGCCGGGTCCCCATCAGCAGCGGTGCGTTGCCAGCAGGGTGAACCGGAGCCGGGATGACGTGCCATTCAACCATCCGGGCCGCCCGGATGTTCCCGCGGCCCGGACGGCGGGGCGGCCGCGGGCAGCGCCCGTGACCGCCCCGCCGGCACCGATCAGTCGTCGCTGCCGGGCGTGGACTTCGCGACCTGCATCAGGAACTCGATGTTGGTGCGCGACTTGCGGAGCTGGGTGAGCAGCAGATCGATGGCCTGCTGGTCGTCCAGTGCGGCGAGCACCCGACGCAGCTTGACCGTGACCGCGAGCTCGTCCGGGGAGAGCAGCAGCTCCTCCTTGCGGGTGCCGGACGCGTCGACGTCGATCGCGGGGAAGACCCGCTTGTCGGCGATCTTGCGATCCAGCTTGAGCTCGGCGTTGCCGGTGCCCTTGAACTCCTCGAAGATCACCGTGTCCATCGTGGACCCGGTCTCGACGAGCGCGGTGGCGAAGATCGTCAGCGAGCCGCCGTCCTCGATGTTGCGCGCCGCGCCGAGGAACCGCTTCGGCGGGTAGAGCGCCGTGGAGTCGACACCACCGGACAGGATCCGGCCCGACGCGGGCGCCGCCAGGTTGTAGGCCCGGCCCAGACGCGTGATCGAGTCGAGCAGCACGACGACGTCGTGGCCCATCTCGACCAGTCGCTTGGCCCGCTCGATGGCCAGCTCGGCGACCGTGGTGTGGTCCGACGGCGGCCGGTCGAACGTCGAGGCGATGACTTCGCCCTTCACCGACCGCTGCATGTCGGTGACCTCCTCGGGCCGCTCGTCGACGAGCACGACCATGAGGTGGCATTCCGGGTTGTTCGTGGTGATCGCGTTGGCGATCGACTGCAGCACCATCGTCTTACCGGCCTTGGGCGGCGAGACGATGAGCGCGCGCTGGCCCTTGCCGATCGGCATCACCAGGTCGATGACCCGGGTGGTCAGCTTGCTGGGCTCCGTCTCCAGGCGCAGCCGCTCGTTGGGGTAGAGCGGGGTGAGCTTGGTGAACTCCGGGCGCTGCCGCGCGAACTCCGGGTCCCGGCCGTTGACCGTGTCGACCCGCACGAGCGGGTTGAACTTCTGCCGAGCCTGCTCACCCTCGCGGGGCTGGCGGACGGCGCCGGTGATCGCGTCACCGCGGCGCAGGCCGTACTTGCGGACCATCGACAGCGACACGTAGACGTCGGTCGGGCCCGACAGGTAGCCCGTGGTCCGGACGAACGCGTAGTTGTCGAGGATGTCGACGATGCCGGCGACGGGCAGCAGTACGTCGTCGTCGCGCACCTCGGTGTCGACGTTGTTCGAGCCCCCGCCGGCGCGGTCGCGGTCGCGGCCCCGGCGGCGGTCCCGGAAGCGGCGGCCGCGGCGGCCGCGGCCATCACCGTCGTCCTCGGAGTCGTCGTCGCGGCTATCGCGGGTGTTGCGGTCGTTGCGGTCGTTGCCGCCCCGGTTGTCGCCACGGTCGCCACGGTCACCGCGCTCGTTCCGGTCACCGCGCTCGTTCCGGTCACCGCGCTCGTTCCGGTCACCGCGCTCGTTCCGGTCACCGCGGTTACCGTCACCACGGCTGTCACCGCGGTTGTCGCCGCCGCGGTTGTTGCGGCCACCCTCACGGCTGCCGCCGTCGCGGTCGCTCCGGCCCTCACGGTCGTTGTCCTGACGGGACCGCCGGCCCTCCCGGGGGCCTCGGTCACCGCCGTCGGCGGTCTCGCCGCCGGCCGTCTCGGCAGGCGCGCTCGCCGCACCGGTCTCGGTGGTGGCTCCGCCCTGGTCAGCGGCCTGCTCGGCACTGCGGTCGGCACCGCGGCCGCGACGGGTCTGCCGGCGCCGGCCACCGGTCTCGGCCGGGGCGGCGGTCTCGCTCGGCGCGGGCGCGTCCGCGGCCGGGGCGGCGGTCTC
>NZ_JAHDTG010000142.1 GCF_018531475.1 Pseudonocardia mahuensis | reverse complement strand
GACCCAGCGGGGGCGCATCGAGTTCGCCCGGGCCGGGGGCCGGGTCAACACCGATGCGTTGGACAACTCGGCCGGGGTGGATTGTTCCGACCACGAGGTCAACATCAAGATCCTGCTCGACCGGCTGATCACCACCGGTGACCTCGACCGCGGCGAGCGCGACCGGCTGTTGCGGGACATGACCGACGACGTGGCCGAGCTGGTGCTCGCCGACAACCGCGACCAGAACGCCGTGCTCGGCATCGCACGGTCGCACGCCGCGGAGATGGCGAACGTGCACGCCCGGATGATCACCGACCTGTCCACCCGCACCGGCCTGGACCGGGAGCTGGAGGTGCTGCCCGACGAGGCGGGCTTCGCCGAGCTGGAGGCGGCGGGCCTCGGCCTGACCAGCCCGGAGCTGGCCACCCTGCTCGCGCACGCCAAACTCGACCTCACCCATCGGCTGCTGGACACCGAGCTGCCGGACGTGCCGGCGTTCGCCGGCCGGCTCGCCGAGTACTTCCCGCAGCCGCTGCGCGAGCGTTTCCCGGCCGCCATCGCCGGCCACCCGCTGCACCGGGAGATCGTGACCACGATGCTGGTCAACGAGATGGTCGACGGCGCCGGGATCAGCTACGCCTTCCGGCTCGGCGAGGAGCTCGCCGCCAGTACGGCCGACGCGGTCCGTGCCTACGCCGTGACCACCACTGTGTTCGACCTGCCCGCGCTGTGGGCCGCCGCCCGCGCCGTCGACGTGCCGATCGCGGTCGCCGACCGGATCGTGCTCGACTCGCGGCGGCTGCTCGACCGGGCCTCGCGCTGGTTTCTCACCAACCGCCCGCAACCGCTCGCGGTGGGCGCTGAGGCCGCGCGCTTCACCGCGGCGGTGCAGGACCTGCGCGGGCAGCTCTCGGAGTTGCTGTGCGGCCGCGAGGGCGACGCTGTGACCGCCCGGGCCGAGGCGCTGCGGGCGCAGGGTGCGCCGCTGGAGCTGGCCCGCCGATCGGCCGAGCTGGTGTACGGAAACGGGCTCCTCGACGTCGTCGAGCTGACCGAGCTCTCCGAGCGCGACCGGGAGCCGCGGGCGGCGCGGGAGGTCGCCGAGCTGTACTACGCGCTGTCCGAGCACCTCGGCATCGACCTCGCGCTGACCTCCGTCACGGCGCTGGAACGCGGTGACCGATGGCACCAGCTGGCCCGGCTAGCGCTGCGTGACGACCTCTACGGGTCGCTGCGGGCGATCACGCTCGACGCGCTGCGTGAGGCGGCGCCGGGCACACCGGCCGGTGAGGCCATCGCGCAGTGGGAGCGGGCCAACGCCTCACGGCTGGTGCGGGCGCGCGCGGCGCTGCATGAGATCGGCACGGCCGGGCAGCTCGACCTGGCGACGCTCTCGGTGGTGTCGCGGCAGCTGCGGAGCCTGGCTCGCTGACCGGTTGACGCGCGGCGTTTGAGAAGCTGTCCGGCGTGGCTCGCTACGTCGCGCAGGTTCCGCTGCGCTGGACCGACCAGGACTCCTACCGCCACCTCAACCACGCCCGGACGGTGACGCTGTTGGAGGAGGCCCGGATCGACCTGTTCTTCGACGCCGCGGCACAGGAGGGGGTCGCCGGGTTCGCGGGCGGGCTGCTCGTCGCCGGGCTGGAGGTCGACTACCGCCGCCAGATCCCGTACCGGTCGAGCACGCTGCGGGTGGCGATGTGGGTGCACGAGGTGCGGGCCGCCTCGTTCTCGATCAGCTACGAGATGAACGACGGCCCGGATGCGGACGACCCGGTCGCCGTCGGCGCCCGCACCCGGATGGCTCTGTTCGACCTCGATGCGCAGCGCCCGCGCCGGCTGAGCGTGCCCGAGCGGGAGTTCCTGGGGCGTTGGGCGGACGGATCGTGACGGAGCTGCGATTGCCCGATCCCACCGAGCGCGACGACCTCGGCGCGTTCACCGCGCGGGTGGTCCGGCTCGATTCGGTCGCGCTCGTGCGGCTGCGTGCCGCCGGGAACCGCGTGACGGCGTGGGCGGCGACGCCGTTCGACGTCCTGGCCACCCGGTCGGTGCACGGCTCGCTCGAACCCGAGGACGTCACCGTGCCGGCGTCCGGGCTGCTCACCGCGTTGGCCGTGGAGCGGTCCGAGTCGATCGATCCGGGGGCGGGTGGCGGGCCGTGGCAGGCCCTGCTGCCGCCCGACGAGGGCTGGTCCATCGTCGACGACGTGCCCGCCGCCGAGCTGGAGCGCCTCACCGAGCGCGGACTGGCGCTGGCCCGCGAGCACAGCGGCCCCCTCGGCCCGCCCGCGTCTCTGCTGGACCAGACGGTGCTGACGGTGAGCGCCGAGTCCGGCCCGGCGGTGAAGGTGCCGATGCGGTGCCTGTTCGCGCTGTCGGGGATGGGATTCCTCGGTGGCGCCGATACCGGCGCCGGGGGCGGTATCGAGCCGGTTGTGCGGGTCTCGGCCACCGGATCGTGGCTGCGGCTCGACGCCCGCTACGGCGCCGTCGTGCGCCGTCGCATCACGCCGCTCCCGCTGTTCACCGGCTGAGCGGTTCCGTGGCAGGAAAGCCACTCTCCTGCCATCTGGTGTCGTGAAAGTGGCTTTCCTGCCGTGCCAGGGGTGTGGGCTCAGGTGAGCCAGGCGGCGGTGTTCGGCGGGAGCCGGCCGTCGTCCTCGAGCGGTCCGCTCGTCAGGACGACGTCGCCCGGGGGCAGCGGGACCGGAGCGTCGGAGGTGTTGAGCGCGCACACCAGCGTCGAGCCCGAGCGCCGGAACGCCAGACAGCCGGGCGGGGCGCCGTACCACTCGACCCCGGAGCCGGCGGACACCGCGTGCTCGGCGCGCAGCTCCAGCGCCCGGCGGAAGAACGACAGCGTGGAGGTGGTGTCCTCGATCTGCGTGGCCACCGTCAGCGCGGACCAGTCGTCGGGCATCGGCAGCCACGGCTCGCCGGTGGTGAATCCGAAACCCGGCCCGTCGCCCTCCCACGGCACCGGCACCCGGCAGGCGTCACGGCCCCGTTCGGTACGGCCCGACCGTTCCCAGACCGGGTCCTGCAGCGCCCATTCGGGCAGTTCGGCGTCGGGCAGTCCGAGTTCCTCGCCGTTGTAGAGGTAGACCACGCCCGGCAGCGCGAGCACCACCAGCGCCATCGCCCGTGCCCGGGCGAGCCCCGGGGCGCCGCCCCCGTAACGGCTCACCGGCCGGGAGACGTCGTGGTTGGACAGCGTCCACGTCGGATGCGCACCCACGCCCGCGACCGCCTCCATGGAGTGCTCGATAGCCTCTCGCACCTCGGCCGCGTCGAACGCGGTCTGCAGCAGCCGGAAGTTGAAGCCCAGGTGCAGCTCGTCGGGCCGCACGTAGCGGGCGAACCGGTCGGCGTCGCTGACCCAGACCTCGCCGACCGCCATCCGCCCCGGGTAGTGGTCGAGCACGGCACGGATCATCCGGTGCACGTCGTGCACGCCCTCGTGGTCGAAGCGGGGGTCGTCATCGCTGTGGGCCAGCAGCGCCGCGTCCGGCTCGGTGTGGTCCGGCAAACCGTCCGGTTTGGACATGCCGTGCGCGACGTCTATGCGGAAGCCGTCGACGCCGCGGTCGCACCAGAACCGCAGCGTCTTCTCCAGGTCGGCCCAGACCTCCGGGTTGGTCCAGTTCAGGTCCGGCTGCTCGGCGGCGAACAGGTGCAGGTACCACTCGCCGTCCGGGACCCGGGTCCAGGCCGGGCCGCCGAAGACGCTCCGCCAGTTGTTCGGCGGCTCCGCGCCGTCCGGGCCGCGGCCCGGTTTGAAGTGGTACCGGGCCCGCTCCGGGCTGCCCGCGGGCGACTCCAGCGCGGCCCGGAACCACTCGTGCTCGCTCGAGGAGTGGTTGGGCACGAGGTCGACGGTGACCCGGATGCCGTGCCGGTGCGCATCCTCGACCAGCGCGTCGAAGGCGGCGAGGTCGCCGAACACCGGGTCGACGTCGCGCGGATCGGCCACGTCGTACCCGTGGTCGGTCATCGGCGACCGGTAGAACGGGGTCAGCCACAGCGCGTCGACGCCCAGTAGCTCCAGATACCCCAGCCGGCTGCGGATGCCCTCCAGATCACCGACGCCGTCACCGTCGGAGTCGGAGAAGCTGCGGACATAGACCTGGTAGAAGACCGCGTCCCGCCACCACCGCACGAGGGCAATGTAGCCAAGCCCCGTCAGAACTCGGAGTTCACCATGCTCGCGGCGGCGTAGGTCAGGTAGTGCCAGAGCTGGTCACGGTGTTCGGCGTCGAGACCGGCCTCGTCGACGGCGATCCGCATGCAGCGCAGCCAGGCGTCCCGTTCGATGGGGCCGACCTTGAACGGCGCGTGGCGCATCCGCAGCCGGGGGTGGCCGCGCTGGTCGGAGTACGTGCGCGGGCCGCCCCAGTACTGCTCCAGGAACATCCGGAGCCGGTCCTCCGCCGGCCCGAGATCCTCCTCCGGGTAGAGCGGGCGGAGCACCTCGTCCTCGGCGACCTGCTCGTAGAAGCGCGAGACGATCTTGCGGAAGACCGGGGCACCGCCGACCTCGGCGTAGAAGTTCTGCGGGGTACTCACGGCTCCATCATCCCTTGCCGGTGGCGGTGGGGCTCGCGCCGTCCGCGGGCCGCTGGAAGATGAGTGGGCGGGGCATGCCGGCGTCGTCGAACGCGTCGGTGATGGCCGCGTTCAGCGCGCGCTGCACCGCCCACTGCCGGCCCGGGCTGACCCGCACGGTCAGCCGCAGCATCACGCCCTCGTTGGTCACCCGGTCCACGCCGAGCACCTCCGGCGGCTCCAGCACGTCGTCGGACAGGTCGTCGCGCTCCAGCCGCTCGCTCGCCGCGCGCGCGGCGATCTCGGTGGCCTCGGTGGTGTCCGCGGTGTGCGCCAGCGGCACGTCGACCACCGCGACCGCGTAGCCCTGGCTCATGTTGCCGACCCGCAGGATCTCGCCGTTGCGCACGTACCAGACGGTGCCCTGCAGGTCCCGCAGGGTGGTGATGCGCAGCCCGACCGCCTCGACGGTGCCGGTCGCGTCACCGAGGTCGACGATGTCCCCGACCCCGTACTGGTCCTCCAGCAGCATGAACATGCCGGACAGGAAGTCGCGGACGAGGTTCTGCGCACCGAAACCGATGGCCACACCGACGATGCCGGCCGACGCCAGGATCGGGCCGAGCGCGACCCCGAACTCGGCGAGGATCATCACCATCGCGATGAGCAGCACGATGGCCGAGGTCATCGACCGCAGCACCGAGCCGATGGTGCGGGCCCGTTGCGCCCGGCGCTGGGAGATCAGCGGCGCGCCCACGGGGCGCTTGCGCTGCGGTACCCGGCGACGCACCAGCCGCGACACCGCGCTGTTGGCCGCACCCTCGATCAGCCGGGTGATGGCCCGGTGGAGGAGGTAGCGCACGAGCAGCGCCATGACCACGATCAGCGTGATCGCGAACGTCTTGCTCATGATCGTGTCTGCGGACTGGGCCAGGAAGTCGTTGTTGGTCCACTGGTAGAACCGCGCGCACCACGTTCCGGGATCCGCGGCGCAGACCGGCTGCTCGGGGAGCACGCTGTCCGGTACGGCGAGGGGGATCACACGAGCTCCAACCCGGTGTGTGCGGCGAGAAAGGCGAGTTGGTCGACGGCCAGCCCGACGGTCCGGGACACCGACCGCATGCCGTGCCCGACATCGGTCTCGCGGCGCAGCAGGATCGGACGAGTGGTGGTGTCCCCTGACGTGGTGTGCTGCAGCGCCGCACACATCTTGCGGGCGTGCAGCGGATCGACCCGGGTGTCGGAGTCGAAGACGGTGAACAGCACGGCGGGGTACTCCGTGCCCTCGTGGACGTGGTGGTACGGCGAGTAGGAGAGCAGCCAGCCGAGCTCGGTCGGGTCGGCGGCGGTGCCGTACTCGTCGTTCCACGTCCGGCCGAGGGAGAACTCCTCGTAGCGGATCATGTCCAGCAGCGGCGCCGAGCAGACGACCGCGCGGTAGAGCGACGGGCGCTGGGTGAGCGCGGCGCCCACCAGCAGCCCGCCGTTGGAGCCACCGATGATCGCGAGCCGGTCCGGGGTGGTGGTACCGGACGCGATGAGCGATTCGGCGGCGGCGTGCAGGTCGTCGAACACGTTCTGCTTGTTGCCGCGGTTGCCTGCGAGGTGCCACTGTTCGCCCTCCTCGCCGCCGCCACGCAGCGAGACCAGCGCGTAGCTGCCGCCGGCGGCGACCCAGGCGAGGGCCGACGGGGTGTAGGCGGGCTCCCGGGCGATGCCGAAGCCGCCGTATCCGGTGACGAGCGTCGGGCGCGCCTGCCGCGGGCCGCTCGGGGTGATGACGAACATCCGGATCGTGGTGCCGTCGGCCGAGGTGAACTCGCGCTGCTCGCTGTGGGTGGCGGGAACGACGACCGCGCCGGGGGCCGCGGCCTCGAGCACGGTCTCCTTTCCCGCAAGGTCGTGGCGCAGGACCTGCGGCGGGGTGATCAGGTCGGTCCAGCCGATCCAGATCTTCCCCCACTCGCCGGGGGTGGCGAGGTCGGCGGTGGACAGTCCGGTGAGCGAGCCGGTGCCGGGCAGCGGCACGGTGCCCCGGGGCGTCCCGTCGGTCGCGGTGTGCAGCGCGAGCTCGGCCACCGCGTGGCGGCTGCGGGCCAGCACCAGCAGCGCGTCCTCGGGCTCGGTGGTGCCCGCGGGCTGCAGCCAGCGGGCACCGTCGAGCACCGAGTCCGGGTCCTCGGCCACCAGCTCCTGCCAGTGCTCCCGCTGCGGCGTGCGCGGTTCGGTGACGCAGAGCCGGAAGCGCGGGGCGCCGTCGGTGGTGTGCAGGTAGAGCCGGCCGTCGCGGTCCACCCAGGCCGTGGCGCGGACGTCGTCGGCCTGGGTGAGGATCGGGGTCAGCTCCGGGGCTGGTTCACCCGGCGTGAGCTCGGCGATCCAGAGGCTGTCGCGGCGCGCGGTGCCGATGTTCGCGGTCACCAGCAGCCAGCGCCCGTCGCGGGACACCCGCACGCCGTAGTAGGTGTGGTCGTCGTACAACCCCGGACCGGTGACGAGCTCGTCGTCCTCGGTCGCGGTGCCGATACGGTGCCGCCAGACCCGGCGGTGGAAGTCCTCCTCGCCCGGGCCGACCTCGCCCGGGGCGACCTTGCGCACGTAGAACAGCTCCTCACCGCCCGGCAACCACGCGACGTCGGAGTAGCGGCAGCGGTCGATCGGCCCGTCGACGGCATCCCCGCTGGCCACGTCGAGGACGTGCAGGACCGAGTTCTCGTCACCGCCGACCGAAAGCTGGTAGGCCAGCCGCCTGCCCTCCAGGTCGGGGACCCAGGCGTCCAGCGTGGTGAGGCCGGTGGGGTCGAGCTCCGTCGGGTCCAGCAGCACCCGCTCTGTGCCGTCCGGCTCGCGGACGTGCAGCACGGCGTGCTCCTGGTCGGGCCGGCGGCGGGTGAAGAACGCCCGCCCGGCCCGCCACAACGGGGCTGAGACCGACCCCGACGCGAGAAGCTGCCGCACGGTGTCCGCCAGCCCGTCGCGACCGGGGAGGGCGTCCAGGTGAGCGCGGGCCAGCTCGTCCTGGGCGGCCGACCAGGAACGGGTGCGCGGGTCGTCGGGATCCTCGAGCCAGCGGTACGGATCGGCCACGGCGTGGCCGTGGATGTCCTCGACCAGATCGAGGCGCTCGGCCTCGGGGTAGGGCAGCCGCGGGGGAGCAGGTCTCACGCGACCTGAGCGTAGTTCACCCGGTTCAGTGCTTCAGTGCCCCTTGCGAGCAGTCCGGATGCCGGAGGGTAATCACCCCGGCATCCGGACAATTCGTTCAGCCGGGTCGGCGGGCGGTGATGTGCGGTGGTGCCGGGACGTCCGAGGTCAGCTGCGGGCACGGCTCCGGGGCGCCGAACACCGTGCGCACCGGGAGCACCCCGGCCCACCGGCCGCCGGCGGCCACGTCCTCGTCGTCGTCGGCGGGCGGGCCGGTGCGGACCTTGACGCTCGACTCGGCGAGATCGACGGCCAGAACCGCGGTGGCGGCGAGCTCCCGGCGGCTGGGCAGCCGGGCATGCCCCCAGGACCCGGGGGACAGTTGCTCGACGATCGCCCGCAGCGCGGCGAGCCGCTCGTCGTCGTCGGTCACCGAGCGGGTGACGCCGTGCACCACGGCGCTGCGGTAGTTCAGCGAATGGCTGAACACCGAGCGCGCGTAGACGACGCCGTCGACGTGGGTCACGGTCAGGCAGACCGGGACGCCGTGGCCGGCGGCCTGCAGGTACCGCGCCCCGGTCGACCCGTGCAGGTAGACGGTGTCGTCGATGCGGCCGTACCCGGTGGGCAGCACCACCGGGGCGCCGTCGACCACGAGGCCGAGGTGGCACACGAGCCCGGCGTCGAGCACCGCGTACAGGTCGGCGCGGGCGGCGCGGGCCCGCTCGCGGTGCCGGCCGACCGAGCTGCGGGCGGTCGGGGACAGCGGAGCTGCGGTCGTCGTCACGCGTTCAGGGTGCGGGGTCGCGGTGGCATCCTGGGAGAGCCAATCCGCGCCGAATCCGAAAGGCCGCTTTCGCGATGGCCGTCCCCGACATCCCGCCGATCGTGCTCGACCGCGGCGGTGCCGCGCCGCTGGGCGTACAGCTGGCGGGAGAGCTGCGCGCGGCGGCGGCGAGCGGCGTGCTGCGGGCGGGGGACCGGCTGCCGTCGACCCGCGCGCTCGCCGCGACGCTGGGCATCAGCCGGACGGTGACGGCCGCAGCCTACGAACAGCTGCTGGCCGAGGGCTGGGTGGCGGGCCGGACCGGGTCGGGCACGTTCGTCACGGCGGTCCCGGCGGCCACGGCGCCCGCGGCCGGTCCGCAGCGCCCCGCGGTCGCGCGGGCC
>NZ_JAHDTG010000141.1 GCF_018531475.1 Pseudonocardia mahuensis | reverse complement strand
CGACGCGGCGTCGGATCCGGCAACAACGGCTCCAGCCGCTCCCACTCCGCCTCGGTCAGGTCATGGCGCTCCAGCACGAACGACAACTACCGCACCCGGAGATCAAGATCCGCGGGACACGCCCTAGGTCGACTGATCCGGGCTAGACGGGAGGGGGCCGGGCTGGGGCCTCGCCACATGTGAGCGTGGGTTGCCGGGCAGGAGTGGGTCCTGGCCGGTAGAGCCACAAGATGTGGGAGGCCCCAGTGGACCGGAAGCGTACGAGTGTCGGGCTGGATGTGCACGCCCGATCGGTGGTGGCCTGCGGGCTCGACGGGCTGACCGGGGAGCTGTTCGAGCGCCGGTTGACCCCGGACCACGCCGAGGTCACCGGGTGGCTGCGGTCGCTGCCGGGGCCGGTCGCGGTCACCTACGAGGCCGGGCCGATCGGGTTCGGGCTGGCCCGGTTCCTGATCGGCGAAGGCGTCGGGTGCGAGGTCGCGGCGCCGTCGAAGTTGCGGGAGGGGACGACGCTCGCTGCTAGACCGCGGAACCTGCTCGCGCCGAACAGTCCGTCCGGCGGTAGCCAACCCGCGAATATCAGATTGACGACGCGTCGATACCGAGACGCTCGCCCCACCACCGGCTGCCTCCGGACAACGGAGCGGTGCCCGCGGCGACGGCCATAGGAACCGCTCCACCTTGCCGTCTTGACAGAACGGACTACATATCAGGGCATCTCCGCCGGCCCCACCGGGCCGCCACCCGGCCGGCCGAGCCGGATGTCGCAGCTGATGCTCGCGGCGTCCAGACCGGTCAGCTCCGCGATGAGCTCGCGGGCGGCGTCGTCGGCGTCGGCCATGTCGCGCACGCTGGTGGCGGCTTCGATCTCCGGCACGTACAGCACCATCCGGCGCTCCGACATCCACGCCACCACGTCGAAGCTGCGCTGATCCCGCGGCGCGTCCGACCTGGTCACCGATCCACGGTAGCGGTCGGTGTCGCCCGCGGGGAGGGTATGGGCTCAGCCGCAGGCGAAGATGGTGCAGTCCTGCCGCGGGGTCCGGGTCGGCTCGACGGTCGGTTGCGGGCCCGGTGTGGGGGTGACCTGCGCGCTCCTCGGATCCGTTTCCGGTGTACCGGGAGCGGGGGTACCGAGCGGCACGGCCGCGGGGTCGCTCCCGGGAGGCACACTTTCCGGGGCCGGCGGGAGCTCCCCCGACGATGGGGCCGCCGACGGGGTCGGGGTCGAGGTCGAACTCGTCGGCGTCTCGTTCGGCGCCAGGTCCGACGGTGGGTCGCCGATCGGGCGGAACGCCGGGAAGCTCTGCGGTGGTTCGTCGCGCACGGCGTCGGACATGAAGGACTCCCAGACCTCACCCGGCAGCGTCTTCCCGCTGATCGGGGTGCCGTTGGCGGTGCGGATCGGCGAGTTCATGTCGGTGCCGATCCACACCGTGGTCGCGATCGACGGGGTGAACCCGCTCATCCAGGCATCGTTGTTCTCGCCCTCGAAGCGGGACTGTACGGTCCCGGTCTTCGCGGCCACCTGGCGCCGGCCGGGCAGGCTGAACCCGTCGTTGCCGGCCACGTTCAGCATGGTCTCGGTGACGTTGCGGGCCACCCGCTCGGGGAAGCGGCGCTCGCCGTCGGACTCGGGTGCCTCGTAGAGCACCCGGTCGTCGGCCGTCACCACCTTCGACACGAAGTGCGGCTGGTGCCAGAGGCCGCCGGCGGCGATGGTCGCGTAGGCCGACGCGAGCTCCAGCGGACTGACCTCCTTGTTGCCCAGCGCGATGCCCTCGTTGGCGTCGTCGAGCGGGGAGGTGATGCCTGCGCTGCGGGCGGCGTCGGCGACCTTCTGTGGGCCGATCTTCCGCGCGAGGGTGTTGAACACGACGTTGTTGGAGATCGTCATGGCCTGCTTGATGTCGCACCGCGCGCAGTCGGCGCCCTCGGAGTTGCGCAGCCCCGGCACCGCCTTGCCGTCGAAGGTCTCGCCCAGCCCGATAGGCGGGTCCTGCTGCAGCCCGGCGAGCACGACGAACGGCTTGAACGTCGAGCCGGGCTGCTTGCGGACCCGCGCGTAGTCCAGACCGACGCCGTTGGCCCCGCCGTAGTAGGCCCGGATCCCACCGGTCGCCGGGTCGATCGCCACGATCGCGGTGCGCAGGTTCTCCGGCTGCCCCTCGAGCGCTTCCTGGGCGGCGTCCACGGCCCGCTGCTGTTCCTCCGGGTCGATCGTGGTGCTGATCCGAAGGCCCTCCTGGCCCAGCTCCTGGTCGGAGATGCCCAGCGCTTCCAGCTCCTCCTTCACCGCGTGCACGATGTGCCCGCGGCTGTCCCCGGGGACTCCACCGGAGGCGAGCTTGCGCGGCGAGGTCTGCGGGAACCGGGCCTCGGCGCGCTCGGCGGGGGTCAGCCAGTTCTGGCTCACCATGCCGTCCATGACGAATTCCCAGCGCTGCACCGCCTTGTCCGGGTTGATCGCCGGATCCCAGCGCGACGGGGACTGGATCAGCCCGGCCAGCAGCGCGCCCTCGCTGGGGCTGAGCTGGTCGACGGTCTTGCCGTAGTAGGCCTGGCTGGCCGACTGGATGCCGTAGGCGCCACGGCCGAAGTAGATCGCGTTGAGGTAGCCGTTGAGGATCTCGTCCTTGGTCTGCTGCTGGGACAGCTTGACCGCGAGGATCATCTCCTTGTACTTGCGCCACAGCGTCGCGTCGTCGCCGACCAGGGTCTTCTTGACATACTGCTGGGTGATCGTCGACCCGCCGCCGATGCCGCCCTGCAACTGGCTCCACGCCGCGCGCAGGATGCCGGTCAGGTCGAAGCCGGGGTTGGAGTAGAAGCTGCGGTCCTCGGCGGCGAGCACCGCGTTGCGGACCGGCACCGGGATCTCCTCGATGGGCACCTTGATCCGGTTGCCCTGCTCGGGGACCAGCCGGGTGAGCTGGCTGCCGTCGCCATAGGACACCAGCGCGACCTGGTTGTTGACCGCGTCGTCCGGGCTGGGGATGGCGAAGAAGAGGTAGCCCAGGGCGAACGCGAGTACCGGGCCGAGCAGCACGGTGCCGATCGAGCCGAGCACGGCGTACTTGATGCGCCGCCGGCGGCGGGCCGTGAGCTGCCCAGGCGTGAGCGGGCGGCGGTGCTGGGATCCGCCGGGGCGGCCGAGCCGGCGGCGGAGCGCCTCCACGGGGCCGGCCGCGGCGGCGCGGCGACGCGCCGGCGCGGAGCGGGACTCGTCACGGCCCGGCTCGGTCCCACCTGCCACCGCGGACAGGACCTGGGTGGAGTCCTCGCTGCCCACCGGGCCCGGCGGGGTGCTCCCGGCCGGGGCGGGCAGAGCGTTGCCCGGGCGACGGGGCCTGGCGTCCTTGGGGGTCTGCCACCAGCCGACACCGGACGGACGGGTAGCGCGTCGCCGTGATGTCCGTGCCGGTGGGCGCCGGTTCGCCGCGGCCTGTCCGATCCGAGAGGGCGGCGGAGTGTGTGCGCCTGGCACCTGCACGGCCCCCCCTCCGGGATCGATGAGTTCTCCCGTCCGGGCGTTGCCCCGGGTGCCCGGACGGGAACGTCGTGAGGTCAACGGGCGGCCCCGCGCCCACGGTGCGCCTCGGGCGCCGACATCACCCGAATGACGGCATCGATCGGGTGTTGTGTCGAAGTCGACAGCGCCCTTCCGCCACTTTGAGTAGCTGAGAGCCGCCGACCGGACGTGTGGAGCGCGCGTACTGTCCAGTAGGGAAGCCGGCCGCCACTGCCGGCGGATCGAGAGGAGTACTCCGTGGGCCGTCGCGCCGCGATCGTGTTGGGTCTGGCCGGGACGCTGGCGGCGGCCGCAGTCCGCACCCCGGTCATCCGGCGCTGGCCGGTCTCGATCCTGCAGGCGGCCCCTTGTGCGCCCGCCTCCGAGGTGCCCTCGGTGCAGAGCGCCGTGCACGCCGTGGCCGGCCTCGCGGCCCTCGCCCGCGGGGGCTGGCGGCGCCCCGACGGCATCGCCGGTGCCCTCGCGAACGCTGCGGCTGTCGCGGCCCTGGCCGATCTGCGGCGGGACGCCGACCGGTCCGCCGACGTGCTCGCCGCGGCGCTGGTTCCCCTCGGTGTGGGGAGCCGCCCGTCGGTCCACGACCGGGTCCCGTGCGGGCCGGCCGCCCGCCGGCTCTACCGGCAGGCCGTCGACGTGGCCTACGGCAACGACCCCGCGCACCGGCTGGACGTGTGGGCCCGGCCCGACGTGGCTGCGGCCGGGGCGGCGGCGGGGGCGCCGGTCCTGCTGCAGGTGCACGGCGGCGCCTGGAGCGGCGGCGACAAGAGCAACCAGGCCGAGCCGCTGATGGCCTACCTGGCGGAGCAGGGCTGGGTGTGCGTGACGATCAACTACCGGCTCGGGCCGGGGGAGCGCTGGCCGTCGATGATCGTCGACGTCAAGCGGGCGATCGCCTGGGTCCGTGCGCACATCGCCGGCCACGGCGGCGACCCGGGGTTCGTCGCCATCACCGGCGGCTCGGCCGGTGGCCACCTCGCTGCGCTGGCCGCCCTCACCCCCGGCGACCCCGACTTCCAGCCCGGCTTCGCCGACGCCGACACCTCGGTGACGGCGGCGGTGCCGTTCTACGGCGTGCACGACTTCACCGTCGACGAGGAGGGCCTGTTCGCCCTGCTCGAGGGCAAGGTCTTCAGCACGACGCTCGCCGGCGACGAGCGCGGCTGGCGGCAGGCGTCACCCGTGCACCGCGCGGGGCCGGACGCCCCGCCGTTCCTGGTGATCCACGGGAGCACGGACACGATCGCCGGCGTCGGTCAGTCCCGGCGGCTCGTGGCCCGGTTGCGGCAGGTCAGCCGCCGGCCCGTCTGCTACGCGGAACTACCGCACGCCCAGCACGGCTTCGACGCGTTCCCGACCGCCCGCACCCGCCACGCGGTGCGGGCGGTGCACCGGTTCCTGACGGTGGTGCACGAGCAGTACCGGGCGGATCGGCAGGCGATGACGGGCGCCCGGGTGGACAGCGCGGTGCCGGACCGCCCCGTCCGTCTCAATCCCTGACCAATCCCTGATCAGGGATTGGTCAGGGGTTGGTCAGCCCTCGAGCAGGGCCGCCATCCGGGCCCGCAGTTCGGTGGCTGCGGAGTACGGGCGCACCATGACCGTCAGCTCGGTGAGTTCGCCGTCCTCGCTGCGCAGGATGTCGACTCCCTCCAGTTCCCGGTCCCCGACCCGCGCGCGGAACGCCAGCACGTGGCCGTCCGTGCCGTCGAACTCCGCCTCGTACCGGAAGTCGGTGAACACCCGCACCACGGCGCCGAGGATCGCGCGCAGCGCGTCCCGGCCCTCGTAGGGCTTGTGCACGATCGGCGAGTTGAACACGACGTCGTCGCGGAACAGTGCCACCGCGGCGTCGGCGTCACCGGTCTCGACCGCCTGGCGGAACGCGGCGGCCGGGGAGGGATCGGAGGTCATGCCCCCATCAGATCACCTCAGGCGGCGACCGGTGCGAGGTCCAGCACGTCGGCCACCAACTCGTAGGACCGCAACCGGTCGGCTCCGGCGTGGGTCTGGGTGGTGATCATCAGCTCGTCGACGCCGGTGCGCTCCACCAGTTCGTGCACCTGCTCGCGGACGGTCTCCGGCGAACCGATGATCTGCGTGGACTGGCGGTCGGCGATGAACAGCCGCTCCTCGTCGGTATACGGGTAGGCCGCGGCCTCCTCGGGGCTGGGCAGCAGGCCGGGCCGGCCGAGCCGCAGCTGCAGGAACGACAGCGCACCGGGCAGCGCGAGCCGCTGGGCCTCGGCGTCCGTCCCGGCACACGTGACGTTCGCGGCGATCATCGCGTACGGCTGCTCGAGGATCGGCGACGGGCGGAACCGCTGCCGGTACAGCGCCAGCGCCGGCATCGTGTTCTCCGCGCTGAAGTGGTGGGCGAACGCGAACGGCAGCCCGAGCAGGCCGGCGACCTGCGCGCTGTAGCCGCTCGATCCGAGCAACCACATCGAGGGTGCGTTCCCGGCGGCCGGTACCGCGGTGACGGGCCCCTCGCCGCGGAAGTAGGCGGCCAGCTCGGTGAGCTGCTCGGGGAAGTCGTCGACGTTCATCGCGTCGGTGCCCCGGCGCAGCGCGCGGGCCGTCCGCTGGTCGGTGCCCGGCGCCCGGCCGATCCCGAGGTCGATCCGGCCGGGGTGCAGCGCCTCGAGGGTGCCGAACTGCTCGGCCACGACGAGCGGCTGGTGGTTGGGCAGCATCACCCCTCCCGAGCCGACCCGGATGGTCGACGAGGCCGCGGCCAGATGCGCGATCAGGACGGCCGGTGACGAGCTCGCGATGCCGGGCATCGCGTGATGCTCGGCCACCCAGTAGCGGCGGAAACCGAGTTCCTCGGCGCGCCGGACCAGGGTCGTGCTGTCCGCGAGGGCAGCGGTGGCGGTCGAGCCGGATCCGACGGGGACGAGATCGAGAACGGAGAGAGGCACCACAGCGGGTGCAACACGAGCCGGCCTCCGGATCTTCCCGTTCGGCGGTCGGCCTCCGGGGCGATCCGCCGGAAGGCCCACCCGCGATACGCCGTCAGGGCGGATTGCAAATACTCCTGATCGATGCGAGAGAGTGGCGCGTGGCTGGTCTCGGTGGCGTTCTCTCGAAGCTTCTCGAAATGGCCGGAACTTCGTACGTCTGCGTGGTCGAGCGTGATTCTGCACGGGTTCTGGGCGACATCGGCGGAAAAGACGGAGGAAAGGTCGACCCCGATTTCGTGGTGAACCTTGCGGTGAGTGCCGCGGCGATGGGCGACGGGTCCGGTGAGGACGCTGTCGAGGACCTGATGGTCAGTTCCCGCCGGCATTTCCACGTGCTGCGTCCGGTGGACGTCCCGGCCGGTCCGCCCGTGCTGGTCTACATGCGACTGCTGCGTGGCCGCGCCAATCTGGCCCTGGCCCGCCGTGAACTCGCGTCCGCGGAGATCCAGCGGGCGGTTCTCGACCTGATGGGTGTCCGAGGCGCGGCGGACGGGCAGGCCGGAGGGCCCGTCGGGGCGGCTGCGAGGGCGTCCGCCCCGGCCGCCCTCGCAGCCGGTCCGGAGACGTCCGGCCCGGTCGTTGCGCGCGGGCCGGAGTCGCCGGCCGCCGCTTGCCCTGCCGCCGGTCCCGTGGCCGTACCGCCGGCCGATCCACCGATCGCCCCGGTGGTGCCGATGCCGCGGCGTTACCCGGCTCCGTCCCCGTCGGCCGCACCGCCCGGCCCGTCGTCGAGTCCGCTGCCCACGCCGCCGCGGACGTCGGCTGCGATGTCGGCGCCAGCGGCCGCCGCGCAGCAGCCTGCGCTCACCGCGATGGGTGGGTCCGACGCTTCGGTGCAGACCCGTCGCAGCCAGGTGGAGGGCGTGATTGCGCAGCTCACAGGGCTGCACTCCGCCTCGTCCGCGGTCGGATCGGTCGAGCTGGACGATGCCCGGCCGGTCCCCGGCGCGGTCGGGTCCGAGCCGGTCGCCCCAGGCCCGCGTCCGGCCGCGTCGGCTTCGGCCGAGCCCGCGCCGAGGGCGCCGGGACGGATCATGCCGGCATCCGCGGAGCCGGCCGGAGCCGAGCCGGTCGCGCCGGCGCGGATCACGTCGGCCCCCGCCCCGGTCGCGCCTGCCCCGATCGCGCCCACCGGGGAGGTCGTCGGGGAGGTCAACGAGGAGGCCGTCGTGCTGCCGCTGCCGCGGCGGCCCCGGGGCGCCCGACTGCCCCCGCCCCCGCCGCCGCCACAGGGTTCTGCCGCCGAGGACACACCGGGGGGCGGGACGTCGGCGGCACTGCGACAGTCGTGGGCTCGTGACCTGGGAACGATGCAGCGCCTGGTGGCCGGACTGCGCCGCCTCGTGTGAGATTGTCGACAGGTCATCTTCCTTTCCAGGCCGTATCCGATTGCTTTCCCGGATCGTTGCGCTACGCTTTGCGCTCCGTTCCCCGGAATCCCCCGAAGCCCGGCACGTCGGCGTGTTTCGGGCCCCTGCAGGAGGCGTACGTGAGCAACATCGACCATTCCCTGGACATGGCTGCAAACATCAAGGGCGCGTTCGCCGTGGCCCTTGTGGACTACGACAGCGGCATGATCCTCGGATCGCGCGGCGGAAGCGCCGAGTTCGACCTCGACGTGGCTGCTCCCGGAAACAGCGAGGTCATCCGCGCCAAGCTCGACGTCGTGTCGAAGCTGGGCCTGCGGGAGTCCGTCGAGGACATCCTGATCACCCTCGACACGCAGTACCACCTGCTGCGCCCGATCCGTGGGCTGCAGGACGAGAAGCTGTTCCTCTACCTGACCCTCAACCGGGCGCAGGCCAACCTGGCCATGGCGCGGCGTGACCTGCGCGTCATCGAGCAGGAGCTCTACATGGCCCACCCGGCGGCGTCGGCCGGGCGCCCCGGCCCCGGCATGCAGGCCGGCGCCGAGGGGCAGTTCTTCCCCGCCAACGGCCAGCGCTGACGCCGGCCACATGGGGGGATCGGGCAGAGCACGGTGAGAGCGCACGTCGAAGAGGCGACGGGAGGGCCCGGGATCCTGCAGTCCGCGCTGGGCGCGGTGCTGCGTGACCCCGGGGTCCTCGCGGCGGCGCTGGTCGACTTCGACAGCGGTATGGCACTCGACACGCACGCCTCCGGGCAGTGGCGGGTCGACCTGGAGGTCCTCGCGGCCGGTCAGGCCGACATCGTCCGGGCGACGGTCGACACCATGCGGTCGTCGCTTCCGGTCGGCCCCCCGACCGAGGTCGTGGTGAATCACCGCGACCGCCTTTACCACGTGCTGCAGCCGGTCCCGGACCCCTACGGGGACCGGCTGCTGCTCGCTCTGCTGGTCAGTGGGCCCGTCCGGAGTCTGCGCCGGGTCCGGCGCAGACTCCGGCGTGTCGACCTGGCCGTGCTCGTCCCCCCGCATCCCGCCGCGCCGGTGCGTCAGGAGCCGGCCCCTGTCCCCGCTGCCGCGCCGGCGCGGGTGCCGGATGCGACCGTGCCGGCCCCGATCACCGGCCCGCAGGACGAGATCGAGCTCTTCACCGCCCCGGGGGCACGTCGTCCGGGCGCTGATCGACCCGGCTCGGTGCCGCCGACCCAGTGGGTCGTCGAGCCGCCGGCCGCCACGCATCCCGCCGCCACCCGTCCCGCCGCCACGCAGCCGGGTACCGCGGCGGCTCCCGTGCCTGCGGCGGGCCCGGCTGCCACTACATCTACATCGCACGGTCGCGCACCGGCCCCGGCGAGGGCTGCAGGTGCCCCAGCCCCGGTCCACCCGCTGAGCCTGCCGACTTCACGCCCGCAGGGCCCGCCTCCCGCTGCCGCGACTCCGGTGGGTCTGTCCACGCACAGGTCTCAGGACGGTGCCCCGGGTTCTGCGGCCCCGGTGGGCCCGTCCGCCACCGGACCCGAGATCCCGGTGCGCCCCGCCCCACACCCGATGAGCCGGCCCTCGGCCGAGCCCGGGGACCCGGCGGCGGCTCCGGCGATCACGCCAGAGTCGTCCGCGACCGGCCCTCAGAGGCCCGCGCCCGCCACGCACCCGGTGGGTCGGCCCACGGCCGCACCCGGGGACCCCGCGGTCCCCGGCGTCGCGTCCGGCGGGCCGCAGCAGGCCGTCGCGCCGACGCCCGCGCCCCGGGGCGCC
>NZ_JAHDTG010000140.1 GCF_018531475.1 Pseudonocardia mahuensis | reverse complement strand
GGCCGCTGGCGGGCGCTGCGACGCATCACCGCCAGCCCCCGCCGAATCGGCAGCTACGTCAAGGCCGCGCTCGTTCTGACTCTTCTCGAACAGCCCCAACTACGGCCTTCTTGCTGAGATCACCTCACTATCGCGCGCCAATCAGCAAGTACGCGAGCGCAGTCAAGGCCATTGTCGGACTGTTCTTCTTTGCGGATTATGAATATGGCGCCAGGTGTCGAGCATCTTCTTGCGTCGGACCAACCCATGGTCGATGAATCCTACGGCGATCACTGCAAGAAGTACGAACACCGTTCCGAGCGCGTAGAGGATGACGGTGGCGAAAATGTCGAGCGAAGCTTGTTCGGGGACGCCGCTGATAACATGTCGATCACACTCACCTTTTCTCTACGTACGGCACGAAACCGGACGAACCACTGTCGGCAGTACTGGAGTGTCCCCTTCGGAAGAGAACGGATCTTGCTTGACCGATTGACTTGCAGTCGTATCGACGGGCCGGCCCCCGAACCGGCCCCGGCCAGCAGCCTCGGTCCTTCCTTCGGTGCGACCCGGAGGAAGGACCGAGGCTGGCTTCGCCTTGCCTCAGGTGCCGCTCACGAGGGTGCCACGACCCTCGAGAAATCCCATGGCGAGAACAGGATCGTCGGCGGCAACGGACTCGCCTTCGTGTACGGCGCAGAACTCGAGATCGACCTCGATCTCGCCGGTGACATTGAGCCATTTCCCGGTCCCGGACGAGACCTGGAAGGTGCCCTTGTACTCCTGGCGCTCGTCGCTGTACCAGTCGACGCGGAAAACCAGCCGGTCGCCGGTGCGGATGTCCTGGAAGCTGCCCAGACCGAATCCGGTTGGAGCGTGTCCGGCGTCGTCCACCTCGTCCATACCGGACCAGATGGCCCGGCAGTAGCTCGGGGCGTCCTGCCCTTCAACGGTCAGCTTCGCGATCATCGTGGCCTCGTACGGGACCGTTCGCATGGTCTCGCTGATCGGCAGCTTCCGGTGCCAGTCGGCGATTCCGCCACACGTCATCTCAACCTTGAGCTCGCGCACTACCATCCTCCAAATTTCCGCATACCACCGATGGGTGATCCACCGACCGAGCTATTCAGTCATCTGCCGGCTGTACCAGGCAGCGAACTGCGCGACGCACAGCTCCTCGGTGCTCAGTGGGCTCCGCTTGGCCCACTGGCTCCGGGAGTTGTGCTGCACGGACGTGCAGGCCCGCACATCCTCGACATTGACGACATCCCAGCCGCTCGCGATCTGGTCGACCTTCTTGTCGAACTCGGGATCGTCAAATGCATTCGGTGGCACGAGTAGATCCGTGATGAACCGGACCTTGCCTGGGCCGACCGGGAAGACCCGAGCAACGATGGCGTTATCCGGGCTCGGCGCGATGAAGTAGTTCGGGTGCACGTAGATCAGAAGCAGGTTCTCCCGCTGGAACTGGGTGAGCCCTGGTGCCAGTGGCAGCGTGGTCGGAGTGGCCGGCCGGCCCTCCGCATCCGGAACCAGCTTGTCCTGGGCCGTACCGCACCCGGTGTACACGTAGTGCCCCTCCGTCGGCTGAGTCCAGATGAGGCTGTTCGGGAAGGTGTCGAAGAGCGTTTCCCGGTGCAGGCCGATGTGGTGGTAGCAGTCGCCGTTGTCCTGCATCACCTTCCAGTCCCACGGCATCTCGCCGTAGTCGCGGGTCCACACCGTCTTCCACTCGGACAGCCGGTATTCCTTGATCTCCTCGTCGAGACCCACCAGGTGCGGCGCGAGTGGCTCCGCCCGGCCGTCCAGATTGACGAAGACGAACCCCTGCCAGATCTCGTGTCGGGCCGGTGTGAGGCCCAGGGCCGCCTTGTCGTACGACGGCGAGTCCTTCATCTGAGGGGCGCTGCGCAGGGCGCCGTCCATCTCGAACTTCCACGCGTGGTACGGACATTCGAGGGTTCTCGAATTGCCCGACCCCTCGCAAACCGACATCCATCGATGGGTGCACACCCGCGACAGGACGTGGACCTCACCGTCGCGGTGATCTCGCGTGATGACGAGTCGCTCGTCGAGAAGATCCACCGCCAGGAAGTCGCCCGGATTGGGAACCTGGTCGACGCGCCCCACCATGATCCAACCAGGCCGGAAGATCTTCTCGCACTCCAGCTCGAAAAGCTCTTCCGACGAGTACGTCGCCGGCGGCAGGGACATCTGCTCGCTGTTGTTCGACTCGGCGATACCACGAAGTTCCGCCAAGAGCTGCTCTGTCGACGCCGTAACCCGGAAGTCAGACAGTGTCATCGACTTGTCTCCTCACTCTCGTCCGCTGATCACCGTTGCCGGTCGTGCTGAAATGCCGATGCACGGTATGGACGCGCTGAGCGGCCCGCGTATCACCGAACTTGATTCAGCCGCTGGAGCACCCGCAAATGAACAACGATCAGGCGCAGGCGCCCGTACCGTCACTCGTCGACGTTTAGCGGCTGCGGCCGCTCGTCACGATCGCGGCCTGTTCATTCCGGCAGACAGAATGCCGGCCGCTCCGTTTTCCTCCTCAGTCCGATCAGGAAGGGCCTCGGCCTGGATGGGTCATCGCACAATGCAGTCATGGTTGCACCGCCGCGCAGCGCGCCTCGATCGCCATTCGACCGATATGGGGCCCGCCGCAGCGAACCGTGAGCCGCGGGGCGGCACGCCGGGGCCGGTGAGAGCGGCAGGGCGTTCCCGATCCGTGGTCGCCACCAGCCGCCACGTGTTCACGACCCTGGGGACGGGAAGGCGCAGCTCCGGGTGGCGGGGGTCACCGCGAACGCAGCTCTGCGAGCGCCTCTGGCGGGAGGAGGAGGCCTTCCATGATGGACCGGCCGACCGCGGCCGCGCGGGTCGGCGTGTCGAGCTTCTGGAGGATGTGCTCGACGTGCGCCTTGACCGTGCGGGCGGTGACCTTCAACCGCCCCCCGATCTCCGCGTTCGACCCGCCGTCGACCAGGAATGTGAGCACCTCTAGTTCGCGTCGGGTGAGGCCGTTCGGCTGCTGAACCCGGGTGGCCGCGAGAACGATCACCCCGTCACGGCAGCGGAGCACACGGCAGGCGTACCAGCCGCCGTCGGACGTCGGCCACAGGAACGCCGCGGTCGTCGGGGTCCCGCTGAGCAACCGGGTGGCCGTTTGCTGCAGCACGCTGCGAGGATCGAGGAGTTCAGGGTCCGGCTCGCCGCGGAGCAGAGCGACCCCGCCGTCTCCGGAGAACCCGATCGCGACGCAGTCATCGGCCAGCGTCGAGGCCAGCCACCGCGCCGACTGGCGGGGATCGATGACGTTGGCGAGCGTGGGCGCCAGGTAGCCGACCACTGCGCACGCCTCGTCCGACGGGTGTTGGTAGTCCCCGGCCGAGATGTCTATGAACCCGACGTACCGGCCACCGGCGGTCACGAGCGCGCTGAGCAAGCCCTCGACCAGGCCGGCCGGTAGGAAGTAGTCCGTGACGCAGCGCAGGCTCAGCGGGTCGACCGGCAGGTCCCGCTCGCGCACCGGCCACCCGCGCTGGGGCAGGCAGAACGGCGCGATCATCTCGGTGTGGAACTCGCGGCCGTTGAGGTAGCTGACGAGGGATGTCGAATACCCCTGGCTGGTGACGACCCGAGGGCCTCCGCTCGTCGGGTCGACGAAGGAGACCATCGCAGCCTCGATGGGGATCAGCCTCCGGAGTTGCTCGAGGATTTCCTGGATTCGCTCGGAGGTCGACGCGGCGGACGAGGCCATCGCGCTGATCCGGGAGATCACCGTCATCGCCCGGTGGCCGATGAGTGAGCCGGGTCCGACCTCCCTCATCCTGGCGACATCACTGCGGTCGGGCGAGCGCTCGACACACCGGTCCCCTCGAACCATCTCCGTCACAACGACTCCCAATCCGTCGGCCTCAGCTCATGTTCGGCGTCAGCACCGCGCGGCCCTTGACCCGACCGTTGTCGAGATCGTCGAGCGCCCGGGGAGCGTCGTCCAGGCTGTACGTCGTCGTTCGCAGTTCCACCCGGCCGGCGCTGACGAGCGCCATCAGCCCTTCGAAATCGCCGTGGTTGCCGACGAGATTCCCGGCGATCGTCACCTCTTTGAGGACGAGCGCCATCGTCGGGATGTCGAGCTCGCCGCCGTAGCCGACCACGAGGTAGGTACCGCCCTGACGCACGATGTTGATCGCGACGCCGGGCGTCCCGTTCTCCCCGACGAAGTCGAGAACGACGTCGGCGCGTACACCTCCGGTGGCACGCAGGATCCCCTCGACGGCGTCTTCGGGCCCGAAGACGTCGTCGGCACCGGTCTCCG
Source organism: Pseudonocardia mahuensis (assembly GCF_018531475.1). Taxonomy (GTDB): domain Bacteria; phylum Actinomycetota; class Actinomycetes; order Mycobacteriales; family Pseudonocardiaceae; genus Pseudonocardia. Next base: position 5,313 of record NZ_JAHDTG010000140.1, on the reverse strand, counting down.
CGGCAAGCTCCCGCCCGGTCAGTGACGCGTCGACGGCCGCGATGCGTGCCGGTGTCATGGCTGCCAGCAGCTGGATGCCGATGTGCCCCAGGCCGCCGACACCCAGGACCGCCACGGTCTGCCCGGGCTGCAGGATGGCGGCTGCCTTGCGCACCGCGCGGTAAGCGGTCAGGCCGGCATCGGCATGGGGTGCCACCGCAGCCGGATGCACCTCAGCCGGCAGGACGATCAGCGACCGCGCCGGGACCCGCAAGTACTCCGCGTAGCCGCCGTCGGCGTTCACCCCGGGGAAGCTGGATGCGGTGCAGTACATATCCTCGCCGCGCCGGCATCCCCAGCACGTCCCGCAGGTGCGCAGCGGGTGCACGATCACCGGATCTCCGACTGCCATGTTCCTGACATTCCTGCCCGTCGCCTCGACCCAGCCGGCCGTCTCGTGCCCGAGGATGAACGGCGGTTCGACAGGCATCACATCGGCGAACCAGCCGTCGATGACGTGCAGATCGGTGCGGCAGACGCCGGCACCGCCGACCCGGATCAGGACGTCGTCGTCCCCCTGCAGATCCGGCTGCTCGACCTCGTCGACCGAGGGCTCCTGCTTGTACCCGTGCACCCGCACTGCCTTCATCCCGCGTAGCTCCTTCGGTCGGGGGAGTGACGGTCGACACCGTTGAGGGAACCTCGCACGGCCGACCGGCGTCAGCAATTGGCCGTTCGGCCAATGTCCTCGGCGACCGCCACGGGCACGGCCGATCGGCCAATTGCCCGCCCCTCCACAGTGTGCAACAAATGCCGCGTCCTGAAGCGATTCCTGAAGGAGAGATGCATGGCAACGCAGCGGGTGGAGATCACTGCCGGCGGTAACGCTGACTGGAGCACTCCGGTGCGGGTCGACGAGTCGATGCTCCAGGGCTCGTACCAGGGTATTTTCATGGCTCGCTTCGCTTTTGCGGACGGCCGGGCGCACTATCTCAAGATGCGCATCGTCGGTGTCGACGAGATGGACAATGACGGGGAGGTCCCATCCGGATTCGGGGCCCTGGAGTTCCAGGACGCCGACGGGGATGTGCTGCGTGGTCGCACCGACTGGTACCGCAGTGACGGCGCCGACCGCGGAACGTGGAGCTTCGCCTCGGGTACCGGCAAATGGAAGGGCACGAACGGCAAGCTCGAGATGCTTCTGACCTACCTGGCGGACGACCTCACCATGAAGCTTCCCCCGAGGGGGCCGGTCCGCTTCATCGGCTTCATCGAGGGCGCCGGCGACATCGACGTGCCCGGACTGTCCCAGTAGCCGCCCGGATCGCTCGCGAGCAGCGCTGTGCAGCGATCTCGAACGCCGATGCGCTGTTTCCGGATCGCTCGCAGGAGAGACCGATCTCTGCAATGACCTACGTCCTTGCCCTGTCCGCCGCAGTTATTTGGGGCTGGACGGACTTCATGGGGGCAAGGTGAGTCGAGAGCTACGGGCGCTCGAGGTCATCTGCGTCTCGCAACTCGCCTCGGCGCTGTTGTTTCTGCCCGTCGTCCTGGTCTCCGGGCTGACGGCGGCGGCTTGGACCCACGCCGGCTGGGCCGTGCTGGCGGGCGTGTTGACGCCTGTGGGGCTCGGCTTGCTGTATGGCGCCCTGGCCATCGGACCGATGGCCATCGTCGCTCCCATCGTCGCCACCAGCGTGGCGGTCCCGGTCGCGGTGGGGATCGCGCAGGGCGAGGACGCTGGGCATCGTCCGGTACGGCGGAGCAGCCGTCGTGATGGTCGGCATCGTGCTGGCGACCGGACCGAGCCTGCGCAGCAGCCGGATGCCGGTGCGGGCGGTGGCGATGGCGGTCGGTGCCGCGGTGTCGATGGGTCTCATTCTGGTGTTCACCGCCCTGGGAGCGGCCGGGAGCGCGGTGACGACCGTCTTCACCATGCGCGTGGTCGCCGGGATCGTCGCCGGTGCCGGACTCATGGCGGTCCGCGGGCTGTCCGGCACCGGAGGACGGGAGGCTCTCCCTGCGCTGGTGGCCATCGGGATCGGTGATCTGGCGAGCTCCCTCGCATTCGCCCACGCGGCGAGCAGCGGCATGCTCAGCATCACCTCCATTCTGTCCTCGCTGTACCCCGTGTTCACCGTCATGTTCGCCTGGTGGCTGCACTTGGAAAGATTACGAATGGTGCGGGCGGCAGGCGTCATCGCAGCTTTCGCTGGAGTAGCGCTCCTGGTCGGATGACCAGCGGCCAACAGAACGCACGTCGTGATTTCGACCAACAGACCAGTCAGCGCAAGGAGGAAACCCGATGGCTGTGAGCGACTTCGTCAGCACGCGCGGCAACGGAAACGGAAGTCTCAACGGTTCCCACAACGGGAACGCGAGCGCCCAGGAATTGATCGACCTCATCGTCGAACACGCCTCCCGCCCGATGGAGGAGGCGCAGGCCCTGCCGGCCGAGTACTACACGAGCCACGCGTTGTACGACCTCGAGGTCGAGCGCATCTTCAAGCGTGACTGGCTCTACGTCTGCCGGACCGACGAGGTGGCCGATCCCGGCGACTGGTACGCGTCGGAGATCGTCGGCCAGCCGTTCGTCCTCGTACGTGGTAAGGACATGCAGATCCGGGCGTTCTCCCGGGTCTGCCCGCACCGCTTCATGGACATCCTCCGCGAGGACCGCGAGGAAGGTCGCGAGCACGGCCACGCAGAGTCCTTCGTATGCCCCTACCACTCCTGGGCGTTCGACACCGAGGGGGCGATGACCGGCGCGCCGCTGATGAACCGGAGCGCGCGGTTCGAGCGGGAACTCGACTCCTACAGCCTGTCCTCGTATGCGACCGAGGTGTGGAACGGCTTCGTGTTCGTCAACTTCGATCCCGACGCGGAGCCGCTCGGGCCGCGTTTCACCGAACTGGACGAGGTCCTCGCACCGTACCGGCTCGAGGAGTGGAAAGTCCTCGACCGGCTCGACTGGCCCGAGGTCCCGGCCACCTGGAAACTGGCCATGGACAACGGCCGGGAGTGCTACCACCACCAGGGGGCGCACAAGGAGTCCATCGAGCCGCTCTGGCCCGCGCATCTGGTCGACGCCGACACCACCGACTCGGAGTACTTCTACTACCACCGGATGTTCGTCAGCGCCGAGGGTGCGATCGGCGAGGAGGACGGGCATTACCTCCAGCCCGTCGTGCTTCCGGCGCTGGAGGGGCTCACCCCGTACCAGCGCTCGCACTCCCTGCTGGTCGGCGTCTACCCGACCATGTGGTTCTCGCCGGGCCCCGACGTCCTGCTGGTCGCCAAGTGGTGGCCGACGGGTCCGGACTCGCACAAGTTCGATCTTGCAGTCTGTATCCACGAATCCCGGCTCGACCACCCGGACCTGGAGAAGATCCGGGCCGAGACGAAGGAGTGGCTGCACCAGATCCAGCTCGAGGACGCCCGGATGGTGACTGGCATCCAGAGCATGCTCGGTTCGGATCGGGCCAAGCAGCGCGGTGGCGCCCTGTCGCACCTCGAGCGGCCGATGTGGACGTTCCAGAAGTACATGGCCAAGCGCCTGGCAGGAGTGGACGTCTAGTTCGCATCCCTGACAAACGCATCGCCGAGACGTCCGCGGCTCGGCCGCGGACGTCTCGGCCACCGCTGACGAGGAGATCGACGTGCCTCTCATCCGACGACACCGGGACGAGATCGCCGCCTTCCAGGCACGTCGCCGGGGGCGACCGTCCCTGCATTCCCTGGTGGTCGAGGAGATCCGCCCACTCACCGAGGACGCGGTTCTGGTCGCGTTCACTGTTCCGGATCACCTGCGGGAGGCCTACCGCTTCAAGCACGGCCAGCACGTCACCCTCGTGCACCACAACGGCATCGGTGAACTGCGCCGGTCGTATTCGATCTGCGCCCCGGCCGGCAGCGACGGACTGCGCATCGCCATCCGCCGCGTCCCCGGCGGCGCCTTCTCGGGCTACGCGACCGAGCAGCTACGAATCGGGGAGACACTCGCCGTGCTGACGCCAACCGGCCGGTTCACCACGGAGCTCGATGCCTCGGCGGCGAAGCACTACGGCGCCATTGCCGGTGGGAGCGGGATCACCCCGATCCTCTCGATGATCGCCACCATTCTGGACGGCGAGCCGCGCAGCCGTGTGACGCTGCTCTACGCCAACCGAGCACGAAATTCGACGATGTTCTTCGACGAGCTGGAGCAGCTGCAGGGCGTTCACGGTGGGCGTCTCTCGGTGCGCCACTACTGGTCCAGAGAGGCGCCCACCGCTGAGGCAGACCCGCACCGGCTGGGTCCCGACAGCGTGCGAGCGTTGCTGGCCGGCGAGCTCGGTGCTTCCCCCGTCGATCGGTGGATCATGTGTGGCCCGTCCGGCCTAATGCGATCGATCGTCGCCACTCTGGTGGCGCACGGCGTCGATGAGGAGGCGATCCTCACCGAGCTCTTCACGGCCGACGACACCGACTACGTGGCCCCTGGGCACGACCGGCCCCTGGTGCACAGCGAGGTGACTCTCCGCATGGACGGTGAGGAGTTACGTCTGGAGTTGTCATCGCATGGCCCGACGATCCTGGCCGCCGCGCTCCCGTTGGGTTACGACATTCCGTACTCCTGTTCGGACGGTGTGTGCGCAACATGCCGTGTCAAGGTCGTCGAAGGGCAGGTCGAGATGGATCGGTGCTCCGCCCTCGACCGGGCCGAGATCGAGCAAGGGTATGTCCTCGCATGCCAGGCACACCCGATTGCCGCCCGGGTCGTCGTCGACTTCGACGCGTGAGCCGGAGGGGTTGCTGATTCCCGCCGAGATCCTGGTGAAGGAGGCGTAGCGGGCAACCGAACCAAGTGCGAGACCCTCGTTCCACGAGCGAGTCGCCGCCGGCGACGGCGGCCTCGGCGGGTGGCGGGTAATGCTCCTCGAGGATCACCGGGCGGTCCGGGTCGAGCGGAGATGACGGGCACATCGGCCGGACCGGTGTGGCCGCCCGCGGTGACGATCAGCTCGCCGCCGCGGAACCGGACCAGACCCGGGTGTCGGCCAGCTGATGTGGTACAGAGTAGCGGACCCGCCGACCAAGACGGCGGCGTCGCCATCGACACGACCCGGGTAGTGAACTGGGGGTCTCCCGATGTGGCCGTCATTCACGACCTCGCTGAACTCCCGACGGGCCGTCTCGAGCGCACCGAAGCCTGCGTTCCGCAGCTGAGCTTGATCTTTAACCTCTGTGCCGCCAGCGCTGTTGTCGCGGTCGACCCCGGTTGATCATGAGTGCAGCCCTTGGTTGATCATGCTTCTGTCGAAGGAAGAAGATCAACACAAGGGCTGCGGTGGG
>NZ_JAHDTG010000139.1 GCF_018531475.1 Pseudonocardia mahuensis | reverse complement strand
CCACGAGGGTGCGCCGGCCCGCGCCTGCGCGACGGCGGCCGCCACGCCACCCCGGCGGACCTGCGCGGCGGTCACCCGCGCGGCCAACGCGGCGGGCGCGTCACCCGGCGGCCCGGTCCAGGCCGGGAGCGCGAGCAGCAACCCCGCCAGCGCGCTCGCGGCACCCGGGTCCTCGCCGAGACGCTCGGCCGCCCACGCCGCAGCGACGTGCGCGCCGAGTGAGATTCCGCCCACGACCACGGTGCCTGCGGGCTTTCGCAGGGCCGTGCCGAGAGCGTCGTCGAGCGCCGAACGGTAGCCGGCGACGAGACGTCCACCACGTTCCGGAACGGGGGCGACCAGTGGGATACCGAGCGCGCCCAGCGGCGCCTGGAAAGCGGCCCGCACGAACCGGTCATCCGAGCCGGAACCCGGCAGAACGATCGCCGTCACACCGCTCGGCGGAGCCGTCGTACCGCCCCCCGGGGCGAGCTCCGGGATCGTCGACACGCACGGGCTCCGTTCGCAGCAAAGGTGTCCTTGCAGGGGCACACATCAGGTTTCCCGCGCGTTACGCTTTGCAGGGTAGCGGCCGAATCGACGAGGACGGCCCGCGCCCGAGCAGCCGAGGAGAGAGATGGGCAGCACGGACGGTGGGCCATTCCGCCGCATGCTTCGCAAGCTGACCAGTGACGTCGAGACGCTGGACGCCGACGACCTGTCAGAGGACTCTGAACGCTCCGGTGCACAGCGCGCCAGTGACTGCGCCTGCGGCCAGGAGGTGACCGTCCTGGGTAGGCTCCGCAGTGTGGAGTTCTGCCCGCAGGACGCGGACGCGTCCCTGGAGGCGGAGCTGTTCGACGGCACCGAGGGAGTGACGCTGGTCTGGATGGGCCGACGCAGGATCCCGGGCATCGAGCCCGGCCGGACGATGCGCGTCCGTGGGCGGATCTCCGTCCGCGACGGCCACAAGGTGCTCTACAACCCGTATTACGAGATCTGCCAGGCGCAGTGACCGGTCCCCATCGCGCCGGCCGCGACGTTCCCCACTCCGAGGACCCGACCGTCCAGATGTCCGCGGTCACCCCGGCGCCGGCCGAGCAGCCCGAGCGGGCGACGCCCACGATGCTCGAGCAGATGGGCGGCGTGACGGGCATCGTCTACTCGACGATCCCGGTCGTCGTGTTCGTCGTGGTCAATCTGCTCACCGCGCTGCAGCCGGCGCTGATCGCCGCGCTCGTCACCGGTGGGGCGATCGCGATCTGGCGGCTGGTCCGCCGCGAGGCGCTGCAACCCGCGATCTCCGGGCTGATCGGCGTCGGGGTCTGCGCGTTCATCGCCAACCGCACCGGCGAGGCCCGCGACTTCTACCTCCCCGGCCTGCTCTACAGCGCGTTCTTCGGACTGGCCTTCCTGGTCTCGGTGATCGTCCGCTGGCCGCTGGCCGGGGTCGTCTGGCACGGGATCAACGGCGACGGCCACGGCTGGCGCAGCGACCCACGACTGCTGCGTGCCTACACGTTCGCCAGCCTGCTCTGGGCGCTGGTCTTCGCGGCGCGCGTCGTCGTACAGGGCTGGCTCTACAACGCCGACGAGGCGAACTGGCTGGGTATCGCCCGGCTGGCCATGGGCTATCCGCTCATCGGGGTCGCGTTGCTCGGCACGGTCTGGGCGGTGCGCCGGGCCCGCCGGGCTCCACAGCCGGCCGCTTGAGGCGGGCGGCTGCGGCGCCGGCCCCGGTCACTGCTTCAGCGCCGCCCGGATCTCCTCCTCGACCACCGACGTCGCGACGAACAGCAGTTCGTCGCCCGGCTCGAGAGCGTCGTCGGCCTCCGGCACGATGACCCGCCCGCCGCGCAGGATGACCACCAGCGCCGAGTCCTTCGGCAGCCGCAGCGACCGCACCGGCCGCCCGGCCAGCGGGGTGTCGGCCGGCAGCGTGACCTCGACGAGGTTCGCCTGTCCCTGCCGGAAGGTCAGCAGCCGGACTAGGTCGCCGACCGCGACGGCCTCCTCGACCAGCGCGGCGAGCAGCCGCGGGGTGGACACCGCGACGTCGACGCCCCAGTTCTCGTTGAACAGCCACTCGTTCCGCGGGTCGTTCACCCGCGCCACCACCCGGCGGACGCCGAACTCGGTCTTCGCCAGCAACGAGACCACCAGGTTGACCTTGTCGTCCCCGGTGGCGGCGATGACGACGTCGCAGCGCTCGAGCCCGGCCTCCTCGAGGGAGGCCAGCTCGCACGCATCGGCGTGCACCCACTCGGCCAGCTCGATGGTCTCGGGCTCGACGTTGGCGAGCTCGCGCTCGATCAGCATCACCTGGTGCTTGCTCTCGACCAGCTCGAGCGCGATCGATCGACCGACCGCACCGGCTCCCGCGATCGCCACCCGCATCCGGATCAACCCTCCTGAGGCGGGGCCGCTGCCGCCGCCGTCACATCACTGACCGTGCCGGACACCGCCGCCACGTAGAGCGTGTCCTCGGCCTGCACCGCAGTGTCCGCCTTCGGCAGCAGCCCGGTCCCGAACCTGACGATGAACGCCACCCGGCATCCTGTCGCGTCCTCCAACTCGCGCACCGGGCGCCCGATCCATTCCTCGTGGATGGGCAGCGGCAGCACCGCCACCGTGCCGGAGGGCTCGCGCCATGCGGTGGCCACGCCGTCGGGCAGCAGCATCCGCATCAGCCGGTCCGTGCTCCACGGCACCGTGGCGACGGTCGGGATGCCGAGCCGCTCGTAGACCGCGGCGCGCTTGGCGTCGTAGATGCGGGCGACCACGCGTTCGATGCCGAAGCTCTCCCGGGCCACCCGGGCGGCGATGATGTTCGAGTTGTCGCCACTGGACACCGCGGCGAAGGCCTGCGCCTTCTCCACCCCGGCCTCGATCAGGACGTCGCGGTGGAAGCCCATGCCGACGACCTGCCGGCCGCGGAAGTCGGGGCCGAGCCGGCGGAACGCCTGCGGGTCGCGGTCGATGACGGCGACCTCGTGGCCGAGCCGTTCGAGGCCGGCCGCGAGCGACGCACCGACGCGCCCGCACCCCATGATCACGACGTACATCGCGGTGCCCCTCCCAGTGGCGTCTGGCCCGATGGCCAGGCACCGTAGCCCCCGCGTGCGAACGCTATCGCGTTGCATGCCGTGCCGCTGGAGCGCATAGGCTGCCGCTCGTGTCCAAGCTCGCCGTCGCGGTGAAGCGGATCGTGGTCGGGCGCCCGCAACGGAGCGACCGTCTGTCCCACAACCTGCTCCCGAAACGGATCGCCCTTCCGGTGTTCGCCTCCGACGCTCTGTCGTCGGTCGCGTACGCGCCTGAGGAGATCTTCCTGATGTTGTCGGTGGCCGGGGTCACCGCCTACGCGTTCTCGCCGTGGGTGGGCCTGGCCGTCGCGGTCGTGCTCATCACGGTGGTCACCAGCTACCGGCAGAACGTGCGCGCCTACCCATCGGGCGGTGGCGACTACGAGGTCGCCACGAAGAACCTGGGCCGGTACGCCGGGCTGACGGTCGCGTCCGCGCTGCTGGTCGACTACACCCTCACGGTCGCGGTGTCGATCTCGGCGGCCGCGGCCAACGTCGGCGCTCTGGTCCCGTTCGTCGCCGAGCACAAGGTCGCGTTCGCGGTGTCGGCGATCGTGCTGCTCGCCGCGGTGAACCTGCGCGGCCTGCGGGAGGCCGGGACCGCGTTCGCGTTGCCCACCTACGCGTTCATGATCGGCGTCGGATCGATGGTCGTGTGGGGACTGACCCGCATCCTGCTCCTCGGTGACGACGTCCGCGCCGCGAGTGCCGACCTGGAGTTGGTGGGAGAGGCCGACGCCCTCACCGGTCTCGCGCTCGTGCTGCTGCTGCTGCGCAGCTTCACCCAGGGGTGCGCCGCGCTGACCGGCGTCGAGGCGATCGCCAACGGGGTGCCCGCGTTCCGCAAGCCGAAGGCGGAGAACGCCGCGAGAACCCTGACGATGCTGGGCGCGATCTCGGTGAGCCTGTTCCTCGGGCTGATCGCACTCGCGAACCTGACCGGCGCCAAGATCGCGGAAAACCCGGCACGCCAGTTCCCCGACGCCCCTGCGGGGTACGTGCAGAAGACCCTGGTGGCCCAGCTCGCCGACGCAGTGTTCGCCGACTTCCGGCCCGCCTACTTCTTCGTCGTGGTGGTGACGGCGCTGATCCTGGTGCTGGCCGCGAACACCGCGTTCAACGGCTTCCCGGTGCTCGGCTCGATCCTGGCCCAGGACCGCTGGCTGCCCCGGCAGCTGCACACCCGCGGCGACCGGCTGGCGTTCTCCAACGGGATCGTGTTGCTGGCCGGCTTCGCGGTCCTGCTCGTGATCGGCTTCCAGGCCGAGGTGACTCGGCTGATCGCGCTCTACACCGTCGGGGTGTTCACCGCGTTCACGCTCAGCCAGACCGGGATGGTCCGGCACTGGCAGCGCCTGCTCGCCACCGAGTCCGATCCGGACGAGCGGCGCCGGATGCACCGCGCCCGGATGATCAACGGCTTCGGGGCGGTGATGACCGGGCTGGTGCTCCTGACGGTCCTGCTCACCAAGTTCACCCGCGGTGCGTGGATCGCGATCGCCGCGATGGCCGTGTTCTTCCTGCTGATGACCGCCATCCAGAAGCACTACGACCGGGTCACCGCGGAGCTGGTGGCCGGCGATTCCGACGGCGTGCTGCCCTCGCGCAACCATGCGATCGTGCTGGTCTCGACGCTGCACAAGCCGACGCTGCGCGCGGTCGCCTACGCCCGCGCCACCCGGCCGGACGTGCTGGAGGCCGTGACCGTCAACGTCGACGACGTCGACACCAAGCGGCTCGTGGCCGACTGGGGCAGGCGCAAGCTGCCGGTCCCGCTCAAGGTCATCGAGTCGCCCTACCGGGAGATCACCAAGCCGGTGCTCGACTACGTCAAGCGCATCCGCAGCGACAACCCCCGCGACGTGGTGACCGTGTTCATCCCCGAGTACGTGGTGGGTCACTGGTGGGAGCAGATCCTGCACAACCAGAGCGCGCTGCGGCTCAAGGGCCGGCTGCTCTTCCAACCCGGAGTGATGGTGACCAGCGTTCCCTGGCAGCTCGAGTCCTCGGAACGGGCGGCACTGCGCCGCCCGCAGACCGCCCCCGGTGCGTCCCGGCGGGGCTACCCGTCCCTGGCCCAGCTGCCCGGCGAGCCGGCCGGGCCCGGCGGCAACGGCGAGCGGACCCCGGTGACCCAGGACGACCGTGGCTGAGCGGCTGGACTGGACCGACCGGGTCCTCGAACTGGACGTCGGGCCGATCGCGCACGGCGGGCACTGCGTCGCCCGCTTCGGTGACGGGCCGGGCCGCGTGGTGTTCGTCCGGCACGCGCTGCCCGGCGAGCGGGTGCGCGCGGTGGTGACCGAGGACGGCGGCGGGGCGTTCTGCCGGGCCGACGCGATCACCGTGCTGACCCCCGCCCCGACGCGGGTCGAGGCCCCGTGCGTCTGGGCCCGGGCAGGCGGCTGCGGGGGATGCGACCTGCAGCACGCCACCCCCGCCGCGCAGCGCGCCCTGAAGGCCGCCGTGGTGCGCGAGCAACTGCACCGGCTGGCCGGCATCGACCGCGAGGTCGAGGTCGAGGAGCTGCCCGGCGGCGCGCTGGGCTGGCGGCAGCGGGTCCGGCTCGCCGTCGATGACGAGGGTCGCGCCGGTCTGCGCGCCCACCGCAGCCATGAGGTGCTGCCCATCGCCGACTGTCTGCTCGCCCCGGCGGGGACCCTGCCGCCGGTGCTGGCCGGCCGGTTCGACCCGGGCAGCGAGGTCGAGGTCGTCGTCCACGCGGACGGGGTGGTGCATGCGGCGGGCGAGGGGACGCACGGGCGCATCGCGGCGCGCGCCGCCGGCCGGGAGTGGATGCTCTCGCCCGGCACGTTCTGGCAGGTCCATCCGGCCCTCGCCGAAACCCTGGCCGCCGTCGTGGGGGAGTGGGTGGACGCACCGCGCGGTGGGACCGCCTGGGACCTCTACGGCGGGGTGGGGTTGTTCGCCGCGGTGCTCGCCGGGCAGGTCGGTCGCGACGGCGTGGTCACCGTCGTCGAGTCCTCGCGGCGCGCGGTCGACGACGGCCGGGCCGCGCTGGCCGACCTGCCCCAGGTGGGCTGGCGGGTCGGCCGGGTCGAGCGGGTCCTGGACGGGCTCGCCGGGCGGCCGGACGTCGTGGTCGCGGACCCGCCGCGCAAGGGCCTGGGTGCGTCGCTGGTCGACGCGCTGTGTGCCCGCGCGCCCGACCGGGTCGTGCACGTGGCCTGCGATCCGGCGGCGCTGGCGCGCGACGTCGCGCTGTTCGCCGAGCGGGGCTACGGGCTGGCGGAGCTGCGGGCGTTCGACGCCTTCCCGATGACCCACCACATGGAGTGCGTCGCGCTGCTGGCCCGGGACTGACAAACACCAACCCGGGAGTCGGCGTATTCGCCGAGGGTGAGTCGGCGGTACCGCGCGGCGTGGCCCGGCACCACGCCGCTGTGGTGTCCGACCCGGTGGCCCGGGCGCCACGGCGGACCACCCTGCGACGATGATCGGGCGGTGCCGCGGACCGTCCGCGGGCGCGATCGGAGGTGGCCGATGGCTGGGCTCGCAGCGCATGTCGAGGGCTGGGCGCCGGAGCCGGTGCAGACCTCCGCGCGGCTGGACCGGTGGCCCTCCGACGCGTTCGCCGACGTGCTCGACCAGCCCTCGCCGATCCGCGCGGACGGTGACCCGCTACCGCCGCTGTGGCACTGGTTCCACTTCCTCGACCATCCCGCGCAGGCCGAGCTCGGTGAGGACGGCCATCCGGCGGCCGGGCATTTCCTGCCGCCGATCCCGGACCGCCGGCGGATGTTCGCCGGGGCACGGCTCGAGGTCCGCGAGCCACTGCGGATCGGCGAGGAGATCGTCCGCCGGTCCGCGCTGGCCGACGTGACGCCCAAGCAGGGCCGCAGCGGGGACATGCTCTTCGTGACGGTCCGTCACGAGTTCCTGCGCGACGGGTCGGCCGCGGCGGTCGAGGAGCAGGACATCGTCTACCGCAGCCAGCCGGTGGGGGAGCAACGCGGTGGGCCGCCCGCGCAGGCGCCGGGGCCCGCCGAGCCGGAACCGGTCGCTGCCGGGGCCTGGCGCGCCCGGCTCGACCCGGACCCGGCGATGCTGTTCCGGTTCAGCGCCCTGACCTACAACACCCACCGCATCCACTACGACCAGCCCTACGTCACCGGGGTCGAGGGCTACTCGGGGCTCGTCGTGCACGGGCCGCTGCTCGCGCTGCTGCTGCTCGAGCTGCCCCGCCGGCACGCTGCGAGCCGCCCGGTGACCGGCTTCTCGTTCCGGTTGAGCCGGCCGGCGTTCGCCGGCACGCCGATCGTGGCCGACGGCGTGCCCGGTCACGGCTGCGACGTGGAGCTTGCGGCGGGCGTGCCGGGGCAGCCGCCGTCGATCACCGGCACGGTGCGACTCGGCTGAGGAGACCCTCTAGCAGTCCTGGCCGCGCCGCCCTGCCGGGCGGGTGGTTCGACGGCGTCGGCGGGTCACCGGCACGATGCACCGGGGAAGCGTACGAAGAAGGTGGATTGAGGATCGTGACGTCCATTCAGCCGTCCATTCAGCAGCGGATCGCCGACGAGCTCGGCGTGCGCCCGCACCAGGTGGCCGCAGCCGTCGACCTGCTCGACGGCGGTGCGACGGTGCCGTTCATCGCCCGGTACCGCAAGGAGGCCACCGGCACCCTCGACGACACCCAGTTGCGCACGCTGGAGGAGCGGCTGCGCTACCTGCGTGAGCTCGAGGACCGCCGCGTCGCGGTGCTGGACTCGATCCGCAGCCAGGGCAAGCTCGACGAGGCCCTGGAGGCGCAGGTCCTCGCCGCCGACTCCAAGGCCCGGCTCGAGGACATCTACCTGCCCTACAAGCCCAAGCGCCGCACGAAGGCCATGGTGGCGCGGGAGAACGGCCTGGAGCCGCTCGCCGACACCCTGCTGGCCGACCCGACGCAGGACCCGCAGACCGTGGCGGCGGGATACCTCAACGAGAACGTCGCCGACGTCGCCGCCGCGCTCGAGGGCGCCCGGTCCATCCTCGTCGAGCGCTTCGCCGAGGACGCCGACCTGATCGGCGGGCTGCGCGAGCGGATGTGGACCAAGGGCCGGCTGGTTTCGAAGGTCCGCGAGGGCAAGGAGACCGAGGGGTCGAAGTTCGCCGACTACTTCGACTTCTCCGAGCCGTTCACCAAGCTGCCCAGCCACCGGATCCTCGCGGTGTTCCGCGGGGAGAAGGAGGAGGTCCTCGACGTCGCGCTGGAGCCCGACGAGACGCCCGCCGAGCCGGGGGTGCCCACCGACTTCGAGCGCACCATCGCCGCGAACTTCGGCATCGCCGACGAGGGCCGGCCGGCCGACAGGTGGCTCGGCGACGTCGTGCGCTGGGCCTGGCGCACCCGGATCCTGCTGCACCTGGGCATCGACATCCGGGTCCGGTTGCGCACCGCCGCCGAGGAGGGCGCGATCGCGGTCTTCGCGACGAACCTGCGCGACCTGCTGCTCGCCGCCCCCGCGGGCACCCGCGCCACGATGGGTCTCGACCCGGGGCTGCGGACCGGCGTCAAGGTGGCCGTGGTCGACGCGACCGGCAAGGTCGTCGCCACGGACACGGTCTACCCGCATGAGCCGCGCCGGGACTGGAACGGGGCGTTCGCGACCCTGACCAGGCTGGCCGCGGCGCACGGCGTCGAGCTCATCGCGATCGGAAACGGGACGGCGTCGCGGGAGACCGACAAGCTGGCCGGTGAGCTCGTCGCGAACAACCCCGGGCTGAAGCTGACCAAGGTGATGGTCAGCGAGGCCGGCGCGTCGGTGTACTCGGCGTCGGCCTACGCCTCGGCCGAGCTGCCGGGCCTGGACGTGTCGCTGCGCGGCGCGGTCTCGATCGCGCGGCGGCTGCAGGATCCGCTGGCGGAGCTGGTGAAGATCGACCCGAAGTCGATCGGTGTCGGGCAGTACCAGCACGACCTGGCCGAGTCGGCATTGTCGCGCTCGCTCGACGCGGTCGTCGAGGACTGCGTGAACGCCGTCGGTGTCGATCTCAACAGCGCGTCCGCGCCGCTGCTGCGCCGGGTCTCGGGGATCACCGAGTCGCTCGCGGCGGGCATCGTCAGCCACCGCGACGCCAACGGACCGTTCCGCACCCGCGCCGCGCTGAGCGACGTGCCGCGGCTGGGCCCGAAGGCGTTCGAGCAGTGCGCTGGCTTCCTGCGCATCCGCGGCGGTGACGAACCCCTCGACGTCTCCGGAGTGCACCCGGAGGCCTACCCGGTCGTCCGCCGGATCGTCGCGAAGGCCGGCGGCGACGTCGCGACCCTGCTCGGCAACGCGCCGAAGCTCGCCTCGCTGCGCCCGAAGGAGTTCATCGACGACACGTTCGGACTGCCGACGGTCACCGACATCCTCGCCGAGCTGGAGAAGCCCGGGCGCGACCCGCGCCCGGCGTTCCGGACCGCGACCTTCGCCGAGGGCGTCCACAAGATTTCCGACCTGCGGCCGGGGATGCTGCTGGAGGGCGTCGTGACCAACGTCGCGGCGTTCGGCGCGTTCGTCGACGTGGGCGTCCACCAGGACGGGCTCGTCCACGTCTCGGCGATGTCGAAGAACTTCGTCTCCGACCCGCGCGAGGTCGTCAAGTCCGGCGACGTCGTCAAGGTCAAGGTGCTCGATGTCGACGAGGCGCGCAAGCGGATCTCGCTGACCCTGCGCCTGGACGACGAGCCCGGCGCCGGCAAGGGGCGGCGCGGAACCGAGGGCCGCGGCGACCAGCAGCGCGGGGACGACCAGCGCGGCGGGCGCGGGAACGACCGGCGTGGCGGCAACGACCGGCGCGGCGGGGACAAGCGCGGCGGCGGTAACGACCGGCGCGGCGGCGGTGACCGCCGGGGCGGGTC
>NZ_JAHDTG010000138.1 GCF_018531475.1 Pseudonocardia mahuensis | reverse complement strand
GCACCCGCCCCGGGTGGGCCGCCGCACCACGCACCGCTGCGACTCTCACCTGTCCCGGCACCGCACCCGGCGCCCCGGCGACCCTCCCCGGCCCCCGGCGTGCGCTCGTTGCCCCCACCGTGCCAGCCTGGCCGGTGCGCCGCCCCCCGGCGCCATGTCCCCGGCTTTCGGTGGACAACCCGGCCCGCATGTGGACAACCGGGCCACGGCGGGGGATGCCGGATGAGGCTGAACCGCGTCGCGGCGTACACTTGACCTGCACCTCAGAACTATCGGGGTGACTTCGCGCGCTCGCGTGCCCCGCGAGCCAATCGGCGCAGGCCGGTCGGCGGGGACGGTGCCCGGGCGGTCCCGCGGAACCACGGACCTCGTGAACCTCTCGAGGGCGTGGCTCGCCGGGTCCGGACACCGACGTGACGCCAGGGTGGGGCCGCCGACCGGGGCCCCTCGAACCGCATGCGCGGCAGGAGAGCGCCGCGCCCGAACGAGAGGTGAGCATCGGCCATGGCCGTCGTCACCATGAAGCAGTTGCTGGACTCCGGCGTGCACTTCGGGCACCAGACCCGGCGCTGGAACCCGAAGATGAAGCGCTACATCCTCACCGAGCGCAACGGCATCTACATCATCGACCTCCAGCAGACGCTGTCCTACATCGACCGCGCCTACGAGTTCGTCCGCGAGACGGTCGCGCACGGCGGGTCGATCCTGTTCGTCGGCACCAAGAAGCAGGCCCAGGAGGCCATCGCCGACGAGGCGTCGCGGGTCAACATGCCCTACGTCAACCAGCGCTGGCTGGGCGGCATGCTCACCAACTTCCAGACCGTGCACAAGCGGCTGCAGCGCCTCAAGGAGCTGGAGTCGATGGAGCAGACGGGGGGCTTCGAGGGTCGCACCAAGAAGGAGATCCTCATGCTCACCCGCGAGAAGGGCAAGCTCGAGAAGACCCTCGGCGGCATCCGGGACATGGCCAAGGTCCCGAGCGCGGTCTGGGTGGTGGACACCAAGAAGGAGCACATCGCCGTCGGTGAGGCCCGCAAGCTGGGCATCCCGGTCGTCTCCATCCTGGACACCAACTGCGACCCCGACGAGGTCGATTTCCCGATCCCGGGCAACGACGACGCGATCCGCTCCGCCGCGCTGCTGACCAAGGTGATCGCACGTGCTGCCGCCGACGGTCTGATGGCCCGGTCGGCCCGTGCCCGTGGCGGCGAGGGTGAGGACAAGCCGGAGGCCGGCGTCGGCACCGACGAGCCGTTGGCCGAGTGGGAGCAGGAGC
The DNA here is from genome assembly GCF_018531475.1 of Pseudonocardia mahuensis. Taxonomy (GTDB): domain Bacteria; phylum Actinomycetota; class Actinomycetes; order Mycobacteriales; family Pseudonocardiaceae; genus Pseudonocardia. The sequence goes on along the minus strand of NZ_JAHDTG010000138.1, from coordinate 9,156 downwards.
TGCTCACCGGCACCGGCAACGAGGTCGGTTCCGACGGCGCGAGCCTGTCCGGCGCCGGCGCGAACGCCGAGGCCCCGAACGCGGCGTCCACCCCGGCCCCCGCGTCGACCAGCAACGGCACCCAGCAGACCGCCGACTGATCGACTCCGATCCGTGGCCGGCCCGGCCCGCGCACCCGCCGGGCCGGGCCGGCCGCCGGTCTGGACGCCACCACACTCTTCCCGCAGACGGATAAGGACGAAGACACCACGATGGCGAACTACACCGCCGCGGACGTGAAGCGGCTCCGTGAGCTCACCGGCTCCGGGATGATGGACTGCAAGAAGGCCCTCGAGGAGTCCGGCGGCGACCTGGAGAAGGCCGTCGAGCTGCTGCGCATCAAGGGCGCCAAGGACGTCGGCAAGCGCGCCGAGCGGGCCACCTCCAACGGCCTGGTCGCGGCCTCCGGCGGCACCATGGTCGAGCTGGACTGCGAGACCGACTTCGTCGCCAAGAGCGACGACTTCCAGGCCCTCGCCGACCGGATCCTCCAGGTCGCGGTCGACCAGAAGCCGGCCGACGTCGACGCGCTGCGCTCGGCTCCGCTCGACGGTGGCACCGTCGAGGACGCGATCCAGGCCCTGTCGGCCCGGATCGGCGAGAAGCTCGAGCTCAAGCGCTACATCCACATCGACGGCCCGGCCGCGCTGTACCTGCACCGCCGTGCCACCGACCTGCCGCCCGCCATCGGTGTGCTGGTCTCCTACGAGGGAGCCGACGACGAGGCCGCCCGCGGCGTCGCGATGCACATCGCCGCCGCCCGCCCGCGCTACACCACCCGCGACGAGGTCCCGGGCGACGTGATCGACAACGAGCGTCGCATCGCCGAGGCCACCGCCCGCGAGGAGGGCAAGCCGGAGCAGGTCCTGCCCCGCATCGTCGAGGGTCGGATCACGGGCTTCTACAAGGACGTCGTGCTCCTCGAGCAGGCGTCGGTGCAGGACTCCAAGAAGACCGTGAAGTCGCTGCTCGACGAGGCCGGCGTCACCGTCAAGGAGTTCGCCCGCTTCGAGGTCGGTCAGGCCTGAGGCCACGGATGAACGACTTCGGGATCGACGCCGACTACGCCCGCCCCGGCTTCCGCCGCGTGCTACTCAAGCTCGGCGGTGAGATGTTCGGTGGTGGCGGTGTCGGCGTCGATCCCACGGTCGTCGAGGCGGTGGCCCGGCAGATCGCCGAGGTCGTGAGCAGCGGGGTCCAGGTCGCGGTGGTGATCGGCGGCGGGAACTTCTTCCGCGGCTCGGAGCTGCAGCAGCGCGGCATGGACCGCTCCCGCGCCGACTACATGGGCATGCTGGCCACCGTCATGAACTGCCTGGCGCTGCAGGACTTCCTGGAGCGCCAGCACAGCATCGACACCCGGGTGCAGACCGCCATCACCATGGGCCAGGTCGCCGAGGCCTACATCCCGCGCCGCGCGATGCGGCACCTGGAAAAGGGCCGCGTCGTGATCTTCGGCGCAGGCGTGGGAATGCCCTACTTCTCCACCGACACCGCCGGTGCCCAGCGCGCGCTCGAGATCGGGTGTGAGGCGTTACTGCTCGCGAAGAGCGTCGACGGGGTCTACACCGCCGACCCCAAGGTCGACCCGGACGCGAAGCTCTACACCGAGATCACCCACCGCGAGGTTCTCGAACGCGGGCTGAAGGTCGCGGATGCAACGGCCTTCAGCCTCTGTATGGACAACAACATGCCCATCATCGTGTTCAACCTGCTGACCGAGGGCAACATTGCTCGAGCCGTGCGGGGTGAGAGGATCGGCACCCTGGTCAGCACGCCCGAGAGCAGGGAGCAGCCGTGATCGACGAGACTCTCTTCGACGCCGAGGAGAAGATGGAGAAGGCCGTCGCGGTGGCCAAGGACGATCTGGCGAGCGTCCGTACCGGACGTGCGACGCCGGCGATGTTCTCCCGGATCGTCGTCGACTACTACGGTGCGATGACGCCGCTCAACCAGCTCGCCTCGGTGTCCGTGCCGGAGGCTCGGATGGCGGTGATCAAGCCCTACGACATCAGCCAGCTCCGGCCGATGGAGAAGGCGATCCGCGACTCCGACCTGGGTGTCAACCCCACCAACGACGGCCAGATCATCCGCGTGGTGATCCCGCAGCTGTCCGAGGAGCGCCGCCGCGAGATGGTCAAGGTCGCCCGCGGCAAGGGTGAGGACGCGCGGGTCACGATCCGCAACATCCGTCGTAAGGCGATGGAGGAGCTGCACCGCATCGTCAAGGACGGCGAGGCGGGTGAGGACGAGGTCGGGCGCGCCGAGAAGGAGCTTCAGGGCGCCACCGACAAGTACGTCCACCAGGTCGACGAACTGGTCAAGCACAAGGAAGCCGAGCTCCTCGAAGTCTGAGCCCGGTGACCTCCTCCCGTGAGATCGGTGCCGCCGCAGCCACCACGACGCCCCGTGTGCTGCCCGTGAACGCCGACGTACCCGGAACCGACGCCGCGGGGCCGGCCCCCGCCCGTCCGCCGCGTTCGACCCGGTTGGGCCGCAACCTCGTCGCCGCGATCGCGGTGGGTGTGGGGCTGGGCGCGGTCATCCTGTGCGCATTGCTGGTCGTCCGGCAGGCGTTCATCGTGGTGCTGGCGGTGGCCGCTGCGGTGGGGACGTGGGAGCTGGCCGGGGCCCTGCGTCGCGGCGCCGGGATCTCGGTGCCCTTGCCGGTGCTGCTGGTCGGCGGCCAGGCCATGGTGTGGCTGAGCTGGCCCTTCGGGCTCTCCGGCCTGGCGGTGTCGTTCGCCGCGACCGCGCTCGCCTGCCTGCTGTGGCGGATGCGCGAGGGCGCCGCGCATTTCCTGCGCGACACCAGCGCGGCCGTGTTCACGGCGGCCTACGTGCCGTTGTTCGTCGCATTCGCGACGCTGCTGGTGGTCCCGCCGGACGGGGTCGGCCGGGTCCTCACGTTCATGCTCTGCGTCGTGGCCTCCGATGTGGGTGGTTACGCGGCCGGGGTCATGGCGGGCAGGCATCCGATGGCCCCGACCATCAGCCCCAAGAAGTCCTGGGAGGGCTTCGCCGGATCGCAGGTCGCCGGCATGGTCGCCGGTGCGCTGTCCGTGGTGCTGCTGCTCGACGGTGCCTGGTGGCTCGGTGCCCTGACCGGGTCGCTGCTCGTCGTCACCGCGACCCTCGGTGACCTGATCGAATCCATGATCAAGCGGGATCTGGGGATCAAGGACATGGGCTCGCTGCTGCCGGGCCACGGTGGGCTGATGGACCGGCTGGACTCGCTGCTGCCGGCGGCGTTCGTGTCGTGGCTGGTGCTCAGCTTGGCCGTCCCGGTCACGTGACGCGGCTGTTTCCGGGTTTCGGTGGGCAGCTCAAGCGGGGGCCCGCGATCCCGAGCCCGAACATCTGGAACTGGCCTGACGTCTATGAGCAGGAGAACCGTGCTCAGGACGCCGACGGTGCGCTCTGGGCCGCGTTGCGGGAGCTGGCCCCGTGGGCGGGTGCCGACGTGCTCGACATCGGCTGCGGCGACGGATTCCATCTGCCGGTCTTCGCCGCCGAGGCGGCCTCGGTCACGGGCGTGGAGCCGCACCCGCCGCTGGTGGAGCGGGCCCGGCGACGCGTCGCCGAACTCCCCGGTGTGCAGGTCCTCGAAGCCGGTGCGGCCCGGCTGCCGCTGCCGGACGCGAGCGTCGATCTCGTGCACGCGCGCACCGCGTACTTCTTCGGCGCCGGCTGCGAGGCGGGCCTCGCCGAGGCCGACCGGGTGCTGCGCCCGGGCGGGGCGCTCGCGATCATCGACCTGGACTTCACCGTCCCGCCCTACGGCGACTGGTTGCGCGCCGACCTGCCCCGCTACGACCCGGCCAAGGTCGAACGGTTCTTCGACGGGCACGGGTTCACGATGCGGCGGGTGCCGACGGTGTGGCGCTTCGAGGACCGGGCGACGCTCGAGGCGGTGCTGCGGATCGAGTTCTCGGCCGCGGTCGCCGACCGGGCGATCGCCCGGACGCCCGGTCTGACCGTCCCGGTCGGTTACCGGCTGCACGTCCGGCGCAGGCCCCCCGGCCTGCTTCGCGGCTGAGCGGGCTCAGGCCAGGGTGATCTGGTCGCCGGTGACGGCGACGGCGCGGCTCTCCAGGCCGCGCTCGGCCGGGCCCTGCACGACCGCGCCGTCGAGGGCGAACGTGCTGTTGTGGCAGGGGCAGACGATCTCGCTGCCGGCGATCTGGTTGACGGTGCAGCCCTGGTGCGGGCAGACGATGGAGAACCCCTGGTAGTCGCCGGCCGTGGGCTGGGTGACCACGACGCCCTGGGCCTCGTAGATCCGGCCGCCGCCCACGGGGACGTCCGAGGCCGGCCCGAGCGCGGTGCCCCCCGGGGCGGGCGCGCGCCCGCCGCCCGATCCGCCGCCGGAACCGGTGGCGGCGGTCGAGCACCCCGTGACCGCCAGGGTGGCGCCGAGGGCTGCGACGCCGGCTCCGGCGATGACGGTGCGGCGGCTCAGGCCCGGCGAGGACCCGGCGCCGGAGGTGGCCGGGTCGCGGTCGATGTCCTGGTCCTGCATCGGTGGGGCACTCCTCGTGGTGGGCCGCGGGGCGGCTGATTGCGTCAGGGGAGACCCGGACCTTCCCATATCGGTTGTAGGTGGGCTGTGGCGGCGCGCCACCCCGGGTCACCCGCCCGGGTGACCGGATACCGTTGGTGCATGACCAGACCGATCCGTGCGGCCGGCGACGCCGTGCTGCCGTACCTGGAGATCGCGGTCGGTGCGGTGTGGTGGGTCGTCGGGTCGCTGGCGCTGGCCGGTGGCCCGGGCACCGTCGTACTCGCGGCCGGGATCGGGGTCACCGGGCTGCTCTGGACCGCGGCGCGCCGCCGCCACGAAGCGGGCGCGGCGCTGGGTCCCGACCGTCGGGCGAAGGTGATCCGGCTCATCGCCGTCGCGGTCGGGCTGGTGATCGCATCGGGGGTCCTGCTGGGAGTGCTCACCTGGGAGGAGCTGGCGGTTCCGGTGGCTTGCGTGCTCGTCGGAGCCCTGCTGTTCCCGCTGTCCGCGGCGGTCGAGGAGCGTTCCTGGGTCGCGGTGGGCGCGGTGCTGATGGTCCTCGGGGCCGCGGGCGCCCTCCTCGAGCTCGACACCGCCGGGCGGGGCCCGCAGGGCGTCGTCGGCATGGGGGCTGCCGCGGTGCTGTGGGCCGCCGGGGCCTACCGTCTGGGGCTGCTCGAGGAGCTGCGCAACCGCGTCGGTCGCTGAACGGGCGGGTTCCGGCTGCTGCGCGGTCCTTGCCCGCGCCCCCGTGCGCGTCCCGGCTGGCACAATCGAGGGGTCATGACAACCCTCCCGCTCGTCTTCGATGCGCCCAAGCGCGCCATCCCGCCCCGCCATCTCGCCGATCTCGCCCCGGGTGAGCGCCGCGCCGCCGTGGGCGAGCTGGGGTTACCCGGGTTCCGGGCCGATCAGCTCGCCCGGCACTACTTCGGCCGGTTCACCGCCGACGTCGACGCGATGACCGACCTGCCCGCCGCCGCCCGCGATCAGCTGGGCACGCTGCTGCCGCCGCTGGTCGTCCCCGTGGTCGAGCAGGCCTGCGACGACGGCGCGACCCGCAAGACGCTCTGGCGCGGGCACGACGGCACCCGCGCCGAGTCGGTGCTGATGGGCTACCCGGACCGGGCCACGGTGTGCGTGTCCAGCCAGGCCGGCTGCGGCATGGCCTGCCCGTTCTGCGCGACCGGGCAGGGCGGGTTGCAGCGCAACCTGTCCACCGCCGAGATCGTCGAGCAGGTGCGGCAGGCCGCCGCGGCCGCCCGGGACGGCGCGCTGGGGGAGCCGACCCGGCTGTCGAACGTGGTGTTCATGGGCATGGGCGAGCCGCTGGCCAACTACAAGCGGGTCGTCGCGGCCGTGCGCCGCATCACCGAGCCGGCGCCGTCGGGGCTGGGGATCTCCGCGCGCGGGGTCACGGTGTCCACGGTCGGGCTCGTCCCGGCGATCGACAAGCTGGCGGCCGAGGGACTCGCCGTCACACTGGCCGTCTCGCTGCACACCCCCGACGACGAGCTGCGCGACACCCTGGTGCCGGTGAACAACCGGTGGAAGGTCTCCGAGGTGCTGGCCGCCGCCCGCCGCTACGCGCAGGCCACCGGCCGGCGGATCTCGATCGAGTACGCGCTGATCCGCGACGTCAACGACCACCCGTGGCGGGCCGACCTGCTCGGGAAGCTGCTGCGCCAGCAGGTCGGCACCAAGCGGGTGCACGTGAACCTGATCCCGCTCAACCCGACGCCGGGTAGCGAGTGGGACGCCTCGCCGCTGCACGTGCAGGAGGAGTTCGTCGCCCGGGTCCGGGCGGCCGGGGTGGCCTGCACCGTCCGCGACACCCGCGGCCGCGAGATCGCCGCCGCCTGCGGGCAGCTGGCCGCGTCGGAGGCCTGATCGGTCCGGCGGCTCACAGCCGCTCGCCGGTCTCCGGATGGAACGAGTGCGGCTCGTCGCTGGTCGGGCGCAGGGGGCTTGACGAACGCAACGGGCAGCAGCCCTACCTCGAGGGTGAGCGAGGGCTCATCGGCGGCGGGCCACCACGTCGTAGAGATGGCGGTGTTTGGGCACCCCGAACGGGGTCATGCTGTCCACCGACTCCTCCCTGAAGAACTCGACGTCCCAGCCGGCGAGCAGCACGTCGACCTCCCGCCGGGACAGCCGGGTCGTGGTGGGGAAGCCGCCGCCCCGGTCGCGGTCACCGAACAGCTGGCCGGCGAACCGCCCACCCGGCCGCAGCGACCGCACCACTCGATCCCACAGCCGGGCGAACTCGTCGGCGGCGCACCAGCCGAGGGTCAGGCTCGCGTTGACCAGGTCGGCGGCAGGCCACCGTTCGTCCTCGAACCGCCCCAGCCGGACCTCCAGCCGGCCCCCGTGGTCGCGCCCCGCCTGCCGGCGCAGCCGGGCGACGCCGTCGGGATCGCTGTCGATCGCCAGCACCCGCCAGCCGCGGCGGAGCAGCTCCAGTGAGTCGCGGCCCTGTCCGCAACCGAGGTCGACCGCGACGAGGGGGCCGGTCGCGGTCTCGGCGTCGAAGGCGTCCAGCGCGACCGTCAGCGTCGGGTGCGGCGCAGTGGTGATCGGGGTGTCGTAGTAGGCGCTCCAGCCGCCGGGCACCGTGAGCGCGTCCTCGTCGCGGCTCACACCGACGCCCGGTGGCCGGCGTGTTCGAGGGCCTCGAGGGTGTAGCGCTCGACCTGCCCCGCGGTGCCGTCGCAGCCGATCAGCACCGGGAGCGTGTCGGTGTGCGCCACCACGGCCTCGTACCGCTCGGAGCCGTCGGGGCCCGTCGTCGTCGCCCCGAAGCGGATGCGCGTGCCGTCCACGTCGAGGGTGTCGAGACCGAACCGGCGTCCGACCCAGCTCCACCCCGCCCGGCGGAACATCTCTCTTTCGAGGATCTGCTCGGGCCGATGCCGCAGGCAGCCCCAGCCGCGGTACATGTCCAGGACGTCCTCTACCGGCCCGGTGCGGTCGACCAGGGCGTCCATCCGCTCGACGGACACGTTGCCCCAGTACCGGCCCTCGGGCAGGTCGATCAGGCTGGGGGCGAACCGGTGTCCGCCGAAGCTGCTCACCCGCCACACCCGGACCTGGTCGCCGGAACCGTGCCGGGCTCGTAGCTGCTGGTAGAGGGGGTAGCCGAACGTGCCGCAGCACGCATCGACCGAGGCGTGGGTGCACACGATCAGGTCCCGCACCGCGTCGTCGACCCGCGCGTCGGTGAACCGCTCCAGCTGCTCGGGTCCCGGGGCGAACAGCGCGTCGATCAGGGCAGGTGCGTCGCCGTCGGGGACGTGGTACTCGGTGCGGGTGAGCCCGGCCGTGGGCCCGGGCGGGCGGTCGAAACGCAGCACCCGGGTGTGGCCCGGGCGGGAGTACTCCTCGTCCGGGGCCATCGCCATGGTCTTCATCTCGCACCCGAGGTCCTGGGTCCGCCGGGTCGCGGTGCGCAGCGCGGCCCGCAGCGGCTCCGACACCCGCTCGGTCTCCCAGACCGGGGTCCCCATCCCGGGTGGCCAGGGCAGGGGGAGCTCGACGAGGAGGAACCGGTCGACGTACTTCGCCGTCCCGATGAGTTCCTCGTCGCCCGCGCGCGCGACTCGGGAGCACGATCGCCGGGCGAAGCGGCTCGCGGCCCGCTCCGGGGCGGGTCGGCCCTCGACGGCTGCACACAGGACCTCCCGTGCCCGGGCCGCCTCGGAGTCGAGGGCCTCCACGGTGCCGAGCCTGGTCACGCTCTCCACCGCGCTCGGGCCGGTGAAGCCGTGCTCGCGCAGCGTCCGGTACAGCCCGGCGAAGTCGACGATCCCGTCGCCCGGGGTGATCGCTGGCGGCATCCCGCCCGTCGTCGCGCCACGGCCGACGCCGCGGGCCGGGTGGTCCCGGGCGCCGACCGCGACGATCCACGGGGCCACCTCGGCGAGTCCCCGGGCGGGCGGCTCGCCGCCGTAGTGCACGAGGTTGCCCGGGTCCCAGCAGATCCGGTACGCCTCGTGGTCCACCCGTCGCACCGCGGCGAGCAGGTCCGCGGCGGTGCGGGTGAGACCACCGTGAGGCTTCACCGCGATCGTCACACCGTGCTCGGCGGCGTGCGGGGCACCGGCCCGCATCAGCCGCAGATAGCGCTCGTACTCCGCCGGTTCGGTACAGCTCATGTCGACCAGCACCGGCACGCCGAGCCGGGCGCAGTGCTCGATCTGGCGACGCAGCGCGATGAGCGCCTCGGCGTCGGTGCGGTCCAGGGCCGCGGAGTGGCTCAGCACCGACAGCGTCAGGCCGTGGCCGGCGATCTGATCGCCCACCTCGGCCGCGGCGGCCGCGGGGGTGTCGGGCGTGATCACCTCGGTGACCCCGTGCACGGGCAGCGCGACCGCGTCGAATCCCGCGGCGCGGATGCCGCGCAGGGCGCGGTCCAGGGGGAACTGCGCCCACGGCCGGACGGTGCACGCGATCCGCGGAAGCGGGGACATGGCGGTCCTCATCTCTTTCGGGCGCTGCCGGTGTCGACCGGGGGCCGACTTCCGGGGACGGGGCGGTTGGACGATCCGGGCTCCGGCGGGTCGTGCCGGGTGACGATCACCGTGCGGGCGAGGCCGCCGTCGTCGAAGGTGAGG
>NZ_JAHDTG010000137.1 GCF_018531475.1 Pseudonocardia mahuensis | reverse complement strand
GCCACCCGACCTCCGCTCCCGGCCCGACTCGATGTTGACCCCGAGAGTGCGATCAACAGCAGCCCAGCCGTGGGACCCCGCCCAGCGTGTCGCCAAACCGGTGAACCTTCTTGGTCACCGCACTAGCGGGTCGCCGCAGGCTCGGCGTCGGGGGTGCTCGTCGGAGCGCGTGGGAGGTGGATCGTCCGTATCTGGCCCGGTAGGTGGTGGCGAAGCGGCCGAGGTGGGTGAAGCCCCAGTGACAGGCGATGTCGGTGACGGTGGAGTAGGTGGGGTCGCCGTTGGCGAGGTCGTGGTGGGCGTGTTCGAGGCGAACCTGCCGCAGGTTCTGCAGCGGGGTGAGGCCGACGTGACGACGGAAGCCCTCCTGCAGGGAGCGCACGCTGCAGCCGGCGATCTGCGCGAGGCCGGTGGGGGTGAACGGCTGGTCGAGGTAGGCGTGCATGGCGTCGATCGCGCGATGCACGGGCGCGACACCCCAGGCCCGGATGGATTGTTCGAGGGCTTCGCGGTCGGGGTGGTCGGTGGCCTGGAGCAGGCCGGCGAGGACCGCGTCGTGCAGCGGCGCGGCGATCAGCGGGTTGGTCAGGGCGGTGCGGCGCGTGCTGCGGTGGGCGAGCGCTTCATTGGCCAGCAACCGCACGAGCCGGGCCCAGTTCGCCCCGGCCGGACGGGTGAGATCCAGGCTGGCGCCGAGGGCCAGAGGTCCGGTGGTGGGGCGCCCGAGGCGGGCCGCGAGCGCGTTCTCCAGGGCGGCGCGGTCGATGCGGACGGCGTAGGAGCTGTAGTCGCCGCTGGTGCGCATGCGCACGTCGCCGACCGGCTGATAGACGGCGGCGCGGCCGGGGACGATCTCGACGCTGCGGTGGCGGTGGTCGGCCTGCATGCCGCCGGTCTGCGGGAAGTTGACGTAGTAGCAGGTCTGCAGGTCGGCCATGGCGACATCGATGCCGGCGTTGTACCAGGCCCTGCCCACGCTCAACGCGCCCAAGGCGACGCCATCCAGGTGGAACTCGTACGGCGCGCGGCGGTCGATCAGACCCATCGACGTGATCAGGTAGTAGCTCTCCCCGACCGCGGCCTGTGCCTGATCGATGCCGATCTCGTGGTAGGAGAAGAACTCCGCGGACATCGCCGGCGCCCCGGAGGCCGACCGGGCTGCGGTCTGATCACTAGGTGGCCGGGTGGCTCGGGGTCCCGCCTGCCGCGGGTCGGCGCAGCGGCGGGGCCCATCTCGCCCGTTCTGCGACATCCGGCCTCACCTCGGATCCGCTGGTGCTCGGCCACCGCCCTAGGCAGTAGTGCCTAGCCAGGCCGCAGGTTGGGAGTGTCGAACCGTGCCGGGAGCGCGTCAACCCACAGAGCCGGGTTCGTCCGGCAAGTGTGGTCGGATCTGAACGGATCGCGGTCAGCCTGCCGGTTCGGGATCGGGGTCGGCCGGCCGCCGGCGGTCCAGGGCGTAGCGGGCGGCGCCGACCCGGCCGGTCACGCCGATCTTGCGGTAGATCGATCGGAGGTGGGCGTGCACGGTGCGCACGCTGATCCCGAGGTGGTCCGCGACCTGCTGGTTGCTCAGCGCGGCGGCGATCAGGGCCAGGATCTCGGATTCGCGGCGGGTGAGGGCCGGGGCGGGCCGACCGGTGCTCGGCGTTGCGGGTGGTGTCCGGACCGTGCGGGGGTCGGCGAGCAGGTGACCCGGGTCGGGGCACTGTTCGATGATCCACCGCGCCTCATCAAGACGGTGTCTCGCAGAGTCGATCCCGCCGAGCTGCCGGTCGGCCATGGCCAGGGCGGTGAGCACCTCGGCGGTTTCCAGCCGCATCGGGCCGCGCCGGACCAGCTCGAGCGCCCGCAGGAAGTGGCCCTGGGCCCGGTCCGGTGCCTCGTGGCCTTGTGCGACCCATCCCCGGGCGAAGTGGAAGCACCACGCGTTGAAGTGCTCGCCCGCGCAATGGCGTCGACCGGTGCGCTCGGCCTGGGCCGCAAAGGCTTCGGCGTCGGCTCGACGACCGCCGGCCGCGGCCATGATGGCCTGGATACCCCAGGCCACCATCACCGGCAGGTCGTCGCCGTGATCCGGGCCGAGCACGGTCGCTTGGGTGAGAGCGGCCTGCGCTTCGCGGAACCGGCCCTGGCGGTAGTGGCTCCAGCCGAGCGCGGTGTACCCCTGCCTGCGGTCTGATCATCGGTCCGGAGCCGGAGCACCGCACGGGCCTGTCGCACGGACGTGGTGACGTCGCCTGCGAAGTAAGCGGATCCCCATCGTGTCAGGGCGGCGCTGGCTTGCACCGACGTGATGGCCCCGGGCGACACCCCTGGGCCGGCTGTGGCCGCCTCGGCGAGGTCAACCCATCGGTCCATCTCGGCGAGGTGGCCTCCGGCGCCGGCGACCAGGGCGCGTGCCATGCCCAGGCGCGGATCGGAACGACAGACGTCCTCGCCGAGCGCCGCGAACCAGCCGAGCACGGTTTCCACCTGACCTTGCAGGCACACCGAGACGCTGTGCACGGCGATGAGCTCGGCTGCCTGCGCGGTGTCGTCGCCGGCCAGGGCGTGCGCCACCGCCTCGACGGGTAGCCCGTGGGCGGCGAACCAGTCCGCGGCGCGGCGGCGCAGGACCGGGGTGAGGGCGGGTTCGGTCTGATCCAGGTCCCGGTGCAGGACGTCGGCGAACAGGTGGTGGTAGCGGTACCACCGGCGGCGCTCGTCCAGCGGGATCAGGAAGAGCTGCTCGTGCTCGATGCGGGCCAGCAGGGCCGCGGAGTCGGCGCTCGCGAGGGTGGCGTCGCACAGCGGCGCACTGAGCCGCTCCAGGACCGCGGTCCGGCGCAGGAAGAGGCGGACCTCGGGAAGCAGATGGGCGAGGACCTCGGCGGCCAGGTAGTCGCCGATATCGCGGTGGTCGCCGGTGAGGTCGGCGATCGCGTCGTGCAGGTCCGGGCGCCGCCGCAGCGACAGGGCGGCGAGGTGCAGGCCGGCCGGCCAGCCCTCGGTGCGCTCGTGCAGCCGGGCGGCAGCCTCGGCCGGCAGCGGGATGGGAAGCTCCCGGGCGAGCAGCTCCGCGGTCTCGGCGGGCGACAGAGCGAGATCGGTGGCGGTGAGCTCGACCAGCCGACCGCGGCCGCGCCACCGCGCGATCGGCAGCGCTGTCGGCTGGGTCCGGCCGGCGATCACCAGGCACAGGGTCGGAGGCATCCGCTCGACCAGCAGCGCAACGCTGTCCTGAACCTCGCGGTGGGTGATCGCCTGGTAGTCGTCGATGACCAGGGTGATCGGCTCGATCTGTGCGGCGAGTTCGTTGAGCAGGGCTGGTACGACCTCTCCGAGGGCGGTGGTCCCGGGCGCGGACAGCAGCCGGGCCGACACCTCACCGAGGCCCCGACCGGCCGGAGCGAGCGCGGCCAGGACATAGGTCCAGAACCGGCCGGGATCGTTGTCCGCTGCGTCGGCCGAGAACCACGCACACCGGTGCCGGGCCGGGTGCTGGGCGAACCAGGAGCCGAGCAGGGTGGACTTCCCCCAGCCCGCCGGCGCGACCACCAACCCCAACCAGCCGGGAGCCATCTCCGCGTTCAACCACGCCACCAGCCGCACGCGCTCCAGCCCACCCGATTGGACCCGGGGCGGGGTCAGCTTCGTGCGCAGCACGCGATTCAGCTCACTCGGCACAGCGCCGCCGGGTCGATCGGGGAGATCGGGTGCCGGACCCATCGCAGCGCGATGCCAGCCCGGTCCGCCCCGGCCGGAGCCACACCCGGCAGGCCGGCGCGCCGCATCGCCGCATCGCCGCGGACCGTGCTCACGGCGGGGAGTCCAGAGCCTCGGCGATCGTGGGACGGATCTCGAACAGCTCACGGAGGTCGGCCCCGTCCAGCGCACCGGTGACCGCGGCGACCCCGTCAGGGGCGACGACCAGACACAGGCCGATGTCCACGGCCGCGGCCTCGCGGGCGATCTCGGTCAGCACCGCGACGGCGTCCAGCAGCGCGCCGTCGCGGCCCGCCACCAGCGCGGGCGGGGCGAATTCCACGATCACCATTCGCGGGTGCCGGGCCAACTGCGCGAGCGCGGCCTGACGCAGCATGAAGGTGCTCTCGCGGGTCAGCGCATCCCGCACGGCCACCACCACCCCGCCTGCCACCGGGAACACGCCGACAGCCGGCCCGTCGCGTCCGGCCGCGCCCGTCGGGTCATCGCCGATGCCCGGCGAAGGTGGATCGCCGTCATCTTCGTCCGGCTCAGCAGGATCGCACCGCATGAAGCCGCAGTAGACGACCCCCCACCGTCGGCCCGCTATCCACTCAACGCGAGCAGCGCCCCCCGGGCCGCGCGACCACCCCGGCGCAACGCCCGGACCCCGACGACTACCTGGCGCGCCACTCCCGGATGCCCCGCAACAGCGAGAAGCGCGTCGCAGCGTCGTGAACGTCGAACCCGGTGAGCTCGCGGATCCGGAACAGCCGGTAGCGCAGCGTGCTCCGATGGATTCCCAACGCCGACGCCGTTCGGTCCAGGTTCCCGTGGTGCTCGAGGAACTCCGACAAGGTCGCGGTCAGCTCGGTCCCACATCGCGCGTCATGAGCGATCAAGGAACCGAGCCACCGCTCCACGAACGCAGCAGAACCGGCACGCCATTCTCGGGGCAACCCTCGGTCGGCCCGGACGCCTCCCCGGACTCCCGCCAGCCCCGCTTCCCACCACCGGTCCCCACCACCCCGGACACGCTAGGCCGACCCACCCTGCAACTGAACCCGCCAATCAGCGGCACTCACGTGACCGACCAAGGGACGCCCCCGCTTCTGGTGACCCACGGTCGAGCGACACGGCCGAAACGCCCGTCAGCTGCCGAGGAACTCGAGCAGCGCGGAGTTGAACTGCTCCGCGTGCGTGACGTTGAGCCCGTGCGGTCCCCCCTCGACGAGGACCAGGGTGCTGCCGTCGATGGCCTCGTGCGACCGCTTGGCGCTGACCTCGAACGGCACGATCGCGTCGGAGTCACCGTGGATGATCAGCGTCGGCACCTTGACGGACTTCAGGTTGTCCCGGAAGTCGGTGCGCCCGAACGCGCTGATGCAGTCGAGCGTGCCCTTCGGCGAAGCGAACGCCGCGATGTCGCGGTTGTACTCGCGCTGCACCTCGCTGACCAGGTCGGTCCGGTCCCCGGCCGAGAAGAACATCGTGGTGAAACCGTCGAGGAAGGCGATGCGGTCGCTCTTCACGCCGTTCTCGAACTCGGCGATCGTCGCGTCGTCGAGACCCCCGTCGGGATTGTCGTCGGACTTGTAGAGGTAGGGCGGAACGGCGGCGGCGAGCACGGCACGCCCCACCCGATCGGTGCCGTGGGTGCCGATGTAGCGGACCACCTCGCCGCCGCCCATCGAGAAGCCGACCAGCGTCGCGTCGCGCAGATCGAGATGGATCAGGAGCTTGTGCAGGTCGTCGGCGAAGGTGTCGTAGTCGTAGCCGCTCCACGGTTGCGAGGACTTGCCGAAGCCGCGGCGGTCGTAGGTGACGACCCGGTAGCCGGTCTCCACGAGGGCAGGCACCTGCTTCTCCCAGGACCGGCCGCTGAGCGGCCAGCCGTGGATCAGCACGACCGGCCGGCCCTCGCCGTGGTCCTCGAAGTAGATGTCGACCGGATGGTCGTTCTCGACGTCGACGTTCAGGTACGGCATGGCGGTCTCCTCCCGATCAGCGGATGGCGGGCAGGGTGCCTCGGAGCGACCACCCATCGCATGCCCGCTCGGTCCGCCTGTCAACCGCCCACGGAAGGAACTCCCTCAGGCCGGCGCCCGGCCGTCGAACGCGGCCCGCAGCCGCGCGGGTGCCTTCTCCCGCCAGGCGTCCTCGATCAACTCCACGAGCTGGTCACGGCCGATCTTCGTCAGGTCGACGAGAATTGCGCCGTACCCGTCGTAGTGCGGTGTCGTGTAGAACGCCGGGTCGCCCGACGCCAGCAGAGCCTCTTTCTCGTCGAGTTGACACATCAGTACCAGGCCGCCCTCGGCCTCCGTGCGCAGCCGGGCGAACCCCTTGCCACGCACCTTGAGCGACGGCGTCCGGTAGGACGTCGACACCTCGACCTCGGGCAGGGCCGTCCCGATCGCCACCACGTCATCCCACGTCGGCATCCGGCCATCATCACCGTCCGGAGCGCCCGCGTCTTGGACGAATCGGATCAGCCACCCAGGGTGCCGCCGCGATTGAGCCCAGGAGTGGGGAACCGCCGGGGCGCGCTGAACTCCAGGAGCCGGCTGAGCCGACGACCGGATCCCGGTCACCACCGACGCCCAGGCCGGCTTCGCCGACCTGTCCGAGATCAAGGTCCAACTGCTCAACCCCTGAGCCTCACCGCCGACCCGGCGCTCCACCGGGTGAGACAACCAGCCAGGGCGACGTCGAAACCCGACCGAGCCGGGAACCACCCGATCTCAGCGCACCCAGTCCCGCTCGGGATGCAGATGCTGCGCCGGCGACCGGGCGAGCACCACGACCCCGGCGACCGCGAGCATCAGCCCCAGTGCCAGCGCGAGGGCCCAGCCGGGACGGACCGGATCGCCCAGCAACGCGATCGCCACGAGCCCGGGCACCACCACCTCCGTCACGGTGAACACCGCCGTCACCGAGGAGATGTCGCCGCGCCCGAGCGCGTGCGAGTAGGCGACCAGGCCCACGAGGAAGTAGCCGATCAGAAGGTAGGTCGCGGGCTGGGCGAGCAGCGCGACGAGGTCGAACCCGGCCCCGTCGCGCACCTGCACCGCGCGCACCGCCAGCGAGGTGCCGCCGAACCCCAGCCCCGCGATGAACGCGAGCGGCCACGCGCGACGGGTGTTGCGCAGCGCGAGCAGCGCGCCCGCGAGGACGACGAGGGCGATGAGCAGCACCAGGTCGACCGTGGGCGGGACCTCCGGGGGTTCCTCGGTGCCCGCGCTGGCGGCCACCAGTACCAGGCCGAACAGACAGGCGCCGATGGCGACCCGGTCGATCGGGCGCAGCACCGCGCCGTGGAGGAACCGGGTCGCGAGCGCGGTCAGGGCGATCGCGCCGCCGAGGATCGCCTGCACCACGAACACCGGCAGGTACCGCAGCGCGAGAACCGTGAAGACCCATGCGAGCGCGTCGACGACCAATCCCACCAGGTAGAACGGCTGCACGACCAGCGGACGGCGAGGGGTCGCACGGCCGGCCCCGTCGAACTGCAACAGGCCGGCGGCGCTGTTGAGCACCATCGCGATGACCGCGAAGAGCAACCCGATCAGCATGGGACCGGACCGCACCTGGAACGGGGGCGGCCGCCCGCGGTTGCGGCGACCATCCGGCCACCTCCCGCCCTGATCGCGCCGGTCGGCACAAGCATGCCCTGCCCGTCCGGCAGGGAAACCCGGTGGGCTGCCCCCGGCGCGGTCAGCCGCTTCCGACAGGCCTGCGGCGGAGGGCGTGGACGGTCAGCGCCGCGGCGACCAGCCCTCCGGCCCCCGCGACCACCAGTGCCGTCCGCGCGGAGGTCAGGTCCAGCAGCAGCCCGCCCAGCACATAGGACAGCCCGGCCGCCGCCCCGAGCGCGCCGTACAGGTTGCCGAAGACGCGGCCCAGCATCGCCGCCGGCACGTGGCGCTGCAGCAGCGTGCTCGCCGCGACATCCAACCCGGCGATGCCGATCCCGCGGACCCCCTGCAGGGCGAACGCCGCGGCGATCGACCAGGTCAACCCCGTCAGCAGGTTGCCGACACTGCTGATCGCCAGCCCCGCACCGAAGACGGCGACCATCGGCCACCGGGCACCCCGGTGCCCCAGCAACAGGTAACCGGCGAGCATCCCGGCGCCCACCCCGGCCAGCAGCAGCGCGACCGCGGCCGGCCCGCCACCGAGATCGCGGGCCAGGAACACCAGCGCGACGTCGTCGACGCCGTTGAACGCGACGACC
Organism: Pseudonocardia mahuensis; assembly: GCF_018531475.1. Classification (GTDB taxonomy): domain Bacteria; phylum Actinomycetota; class Actinomycetes; order Mycobacteriales; family Pseudonocardiaceae; genus Pseudonocardia. The sequence continues at coordinate 2,862 of NZ_JAHDTG010000137.1, read as the reverse complement.
GCGCAGAACCCCAGCACGACCGCCCGCACGAACGGCGCCGTGCGCAGGTAGCCCAGCCCGGCCCGGGCGTCGGCGAGCAACGCCGGGCGCGCACCGGTGGCCGAGCGGGCCAGCCGGGGGAGCCGGGTGAGAACCGCCGCGGACACGACGAAGGTGGCCGCGTCGACCAGCAGCACGCCGCGGACGTCCAGGCCGGTGAACAGGGCCGCGGCCAGCAGGGGGCCCAGGACCTCGGCGAGATTGCCCCCGAACCCGATGCCCGCGTTCGCCGACGGGAGGTCGCGGTCGGCCACCAGCGCCGGCACCGCCGCCCGGGACGCGGGTGCGAACACCTGCCCGAGCAGCGCCCGCACCGCGACCAGCCCGAGCAGCACCGGCAACGGAGGCAGCAGCAGCGCGATCACGACCACCACCGCCGCCTGCGCCAGATCGCTGGCGATCATCAGCCGGCACAGGTCGAAGCGGTCGCTGAGCGCCCCCGTCAGCGGCGCCAGCAGCGACGGCGCGACGTCACCGGCGAGCAGCAGCAGCGCCACCGCGATCGCCGCCCCGGTGGTGCCCGCGACGTGCAGCATCAGCGCGACGAGACCCATCGCGTCGCCGAGCAGCGACACCGCGCGCGACGTCCACAGTGCACGGTAGGAGCGGTCGCGGCGCAGCAGCTCGACCGCCCCACCGGGCCGGGCGTCGTCCTGGGTCGGCACGGTGGGGGACCGTAGAACGCTGCCGCGCTACCGGGCGCCCCGTTTCCCGGGCCACACCCGGCCGAGAGGCACCTGCATCACCGGCAGCTTCCGCCCGAGCGTGGAGTCGGTCATCCGCACCCGGCGCCCGCCCATCCGCTCGTAGAAACCGAGCGCGTACGGTTCGGCCTCCCACTCCAGGACCTCGGCGCCGGCGGCAGCCGCCCGATCCCGGGCGTGCTCGAACAACAACCGGCCCAGACCGTGCCCGATCTCCTCCGGCTCCAGCCAGAGATCGTCGAGGACCGCCAGCTCACCGCGGTGCAGCAGCGTGTAGAAGCCGACCACCACGCTCCCGCGCTCGGCCACCCACACGTCGTTCGCCGCGACCACCTCCGGCGTCAGCCCGAGCGACCGGGCGAAGCGCGCGACGAACTCGGCGGGGTAGCCCCAGTGCGCCTTGGCGCGCACCGCGATCGCGGCGAGCGCGGCGGCCTCGTCGGGCCGGGCCGGACGGATCTGCACCCGGCCACCATCGCACCGATCGCGGGGATTCAGCTCCCGGTGGCGCCGCGCGAGGTCGGGCCGGGCACCTGCGCCGGACGACCCTGCGGCGAGATCTGGAAGAAGCCGCTCATCAGCCCACCGGGAAGCGGTGTGTCGGTCTCCCAGCGGGTGGAGCGCAGTTCGTGCAACTTGCGCCGCGGGGCCTCGCTGGCCCGGACGACGATCAACACGAACACGGTGCCCACCAGCAGCGGAGCGCCGACCAGCAGCACCGGCCAGTCGAACGCCAGATAAGCGACGACCAGCGCCGCGACCTCCATGGCGATGACCATCGCTGCCAACCGCCCCACGGCGGCCTCCTCTCGTTCCCGTGCCACCCCGATCCCGGGCGGCTCCGTCCGTTCATCGTCGGTCAGGCGGCGGACGTGAGCCGCTCGAACGAGTCGAGACCCAAACGAGACCGGGACCGGCGCAGGGGCTCCCGTGCCGCGCCGGTCCCGGCCCCATTCCCCACCGTTTCGGTGGGGTGATTCCGGTGTGGTGGGTCAGGCCGGGCTAGCGGAAGCGCTGGGATCCGGGGTGCCATCGGCGTTTGTGGGGCTGTCCGGGAGAGCGGTCGGCTGCGATGTCTCCGCCGAGGGCGGCGGAGGCCCCGCGGAGGGCGGGGGCTCCGCGGAGGGCGGGGGCTCGGAGGGCGGGGGCCCCTCGGAGGGCGGGGGCCCCTCGGAGGGCGGGGGCCCCTCGGAGGGCGGGGGCTCCGCGGAGGGCGGGGGCCCCTCGGAGGGCGGGGGCCCCGCCGAGGGCGGCGGGTTCTGCACCGGCGGCGGCACCGGGTTCGGCGCCGGCACCCCTCCACCACCGGCGGCTGGGCGCGTGGTGCCCCGTGGAGTGTTGCCCGCCGGTGCGCGGTCGGCCGTCCCGGCGTCCGGCTGGGCCGGGGCGGGGGCAGGCTCCGCCGGTGCGGGCTCGGTGGCGGGGGCCGGCGCCTCGGCGGTGGACTGCACGGACGCGCCGGTACTGCTCCCGCTCGTCGCGGCAGGCGCCGCACCGGGCCAGGTCAGCGCCGCGACCAGGACGGCTGCGACGGCGAGTGCGCCGCCCGTGCCGACGAGCAGCCCCACCGGGGGTCGCTTGCGCTCCGGCTCGGCGTCGTACTCCCAGTCCGGTGCGGCGGACTGGTACGTCTGCATCGGCGGGCGGGCGGGCTGCGGGCCCGACGACGACATCAGCCCGGCCGCTGGCACCCCCGGGTGCATCGGCTGCGGGCCGGACGAGCCGATCAACGAGGTCGGAGGTTCCGCCTCGGAGTACACCTTCGGGAACGCGGGCTGCGGACCCGACCGCTCCACCGGTGGCTGCTGTTCAGGATGCACCGGCGGCCGCGGCGGCGGGCCCCAGGAAGCAGCCGCCGGCGCGAACCCACCCGTGCCGGACTCCAGGAATCCACCGGCGGCTGGCGCCGCGGGCGCCGTCCCGGCGGCACCGGGAGCGGCGACCAGGGGGATCGACACCCCGGGCCAGGACGCGGTCGGCTTGGGGGACACCGCCAGGGCGGCGCCCTTGGCGATCGCGTTCTTCGGGTCCGTGTCCACCGCCACCGGCCGACCCAACTGCTCGGACACCAACTGCGCCACCAACGGGATCCGCGAGGACCCACCCACCAACAACACCG
>NZ_JAHDTG010000136.1 GCF_018531475.1 Pseudonocardia mahuensis | reverse complement strand
CGCGCCGGACGCCGCGCCCCGGCCGGAGGGGCTGCCCGAGTTCGGGGCCGCGGTCGTGGAGCACCTGCTGCGCCACCGCGGCCTGCCCGCCGACCCGGCGGACGTCCTCGGCACCGCGGGCAGCACCGCCGCGATCGCCGAGCTGGCCCGGACCCTGCCCCGCGGCGCGCGGGTGGCGGTCGAGGAACCCGGGTACCGGCGGGCCGCGCGGGCGCTGGCGGAGGCCGGGCTGACGGTGGTCCCGGCCCGCGTCGACGCCCGGGGTCTCGTCGTCGACGCGCTGCCGGCCGGGCTCGCTGCCGTCTACTGCACCCCGGCGCACCAGTTCCCGATGGGCGGCCGGCTGCCGGCCGCGCGGCGGATGGCGCTGGTGCAGCGGGCCCGGGCCGAGGGCTTCCTGATCATCGAGGACGACTATGACGGCGAGCTGCGCTACGACGTCGCCCCGCTGCCGTTGCTGGCGGCACTCGGACCGGACGTGGTGGTCCACCTGGGCACGGCGAGCAAGCTGCTCACCCCGACCCTCGGGGCGGGCTGGCTGGTCGGCCCGTCCGCGGTACGCGCCGCGGTCCTCGGCCACCGCGATCGCACCGGCTCCCGGCCGTCCCCGGCCGGGCAGCGGGTGTTCGCCGCGTTCGCCGCGCACGGCGACCTGGCCCGGCACCTGCGCCGGTTGCGCCGGGAACTCGCCGGGCGCCGCACCGCCGTCGCCGCCGCGGTCGGCGCGGTGGGCCACGCGGTGGCCGGTGACGCCGCCGGTGCGCACGTGGTCGTCCCGCTCGCCGGTGCGGCGGCCGAGCGGGCGGTCCTCGCGTCGGCGGCCGACCGCGGCATCGCACTCGACGGGCTGGCCCGCCACCACGGTGCCGCGGATCGCGGCCCCCGGGGCGCCGGCCTCGTACTCGGCTTCGCCGGCCCCGCCCGCGCGGATCTCGAACGCGCGCTTCCCGTGGTCGCCGACGTGCTCGCCGCGCACGCCCCGGTCTGAGCCAGGGCCGATCGGCGCACGCCGGAGCGGGCCCGAACAGCGGCTGTGGGCCCACCGGAGTTCCCGTAGCCTCGCCGGCTCATCTCGTCGCCGGTCCGCCCGCGCTCCGGACGGGCCCCTGGTGTTCACGGGGAGGAGTCTGGCCGATGACCACCACGCTCACGGGCCTCGACGGTGCCCGCATGCAGTTGACCGACGAGGACCTGGAGACCCTGCGGGCAGGGATGCGCGGGTCCCCGCTGGACGCGCCGGTCGACCACGCGCAGGAGCCACGTCCCGCCTGGGACCCGATGCACGACGGCCGCGCCGCCATGACCGCGCGCCGCACCGGAACGGCCGACGTCGTCGATGCCGTGCGGTTCGCGAAGGACCACGCCCTGCTCGTCGCCGTGCGGGGCGGGGGCCACTCGGTCTCCGGGCTGTCCACGGTCCCCGACGGCCTGCTCATCGACCTGTCCCCGATGAACGGTGTCCAGGTCGACCCGGTCCGCCGCCTCGCCCACGTGCAGGGCGGTGCGCTGTGGGGGGACGTCGACCGCGAGACGCAGGGCTGGCCACGCCCGGGGGCGTCGTCTCCGACACCGGCGTCGCCGGGCTCACCCCGGGCGGCGGCTACGGGTGGCTGCGGCGCCGGTACGGGCTGTCGAGCGACAACCTCGTGGAGGCGCAGGTGGTGTGCGCCGACGGGACCGTGCGCACCGCGTCGGCGGACAGCGAACCGGACCTGTTCTGGGCGCTGCGCGGCGGCGGCGGCAACTTCGGCGTCGTCACGTCCTTCACGTTCCGGCTGCACCCGGTGGGCCCGATCGTCGCCTTCGCGGCGCCGTTCTACCCGTTGGAGGACCTGCGGCAGATCATGGAGGGCTGGAAGTCGCGGTACCTCGACAGCCTGTCCGACGAGGCGATCGCGGTCATCGACGCCGCCGCGCAGGACCTGCCCGCGCCGCTCACGCTGGTCAACACGTTCCACATGGGCGGGGCGCTCAGCGCGGTCGGCCCGGAGGACACCGCGTTCGCCCAGCGCAACCGCTGTACATGGTCTCGATCGACGGCATGTGGACCGACCCCGACCAGGACCGGTCGGCCGTGTCGTGGGTGCGGTCGCGCTGGGAGGGCGCCGGGAAGCACGGCACCGGCGCGGTGTACCTGAACTTCACCGGGCGCGACGACGAGCCGCCCGCTGCCGGAACGGACACCGCCTTCGGGCGCAACCTGTTCCGGCTGGGCAGGGTCAAGGCGAAGTACGACCCGACGAACCTGTTCCAGGTCAACAACAACGTGGTCCCGGCATCCTGAGGGGCTACTCAGACCAGCAGCCCCAGCCGGGCGGCCAGCCGCGCGGCGGCCGACCGGTTGGGGCACCCGGTCTTGGCCAGGACGTGCTCGACATGGGTGGCGACGGTCCGCGGCGAGACCCGCAGCGCGCGGGCCGTCCCGGCGTTGGTGCGACCGCGTGACACCGCGTCGAGCACCTCGAGCTCGCGGGGAGTCAGGCCGAACGGCGGATCGGCCGGGCGGTGCAGCACCACGACACCGTGTGTGCCGCCGCCCAGGCTCACCGCCAGCAGGTCGGCGCCGAGCAGCACCAGCAGCGTGCCCGGCGGCTCCCGTCCGGCGAGCAGGTCGTCGAGCAGCGGACGCAGCGGGGAGCCGGGCGCCGCGAGCTCCGGCCGGGCACCCGCGGACAGCGCCACCACCGGCGCGGCCGCGGTGACGAGCAGCCCCTCGGTGCGGCCGTCGGCCAGTGCACCGGTCGCGGGGAGCGCCGTGGGCAGTGGGTCCAGGGCCGCGGCGAGGTCGTCGGCGAGCAGGTCGAGCAGTGCGACCGCGTCGTCGTCGGGGTGGCGGCGGTCCACCGTGCTCGCGTTGAGCATGCCGAGATAGCGGCCGTCGCGGGCGAACAGGCACTGGGTGAGCCCGTCGGCGAACCCGAGCGGATCGATGATCGTCTCGAAGATCTCCCCGCGGCGCCGGTGTCGCGGGACGTCGCGCACCCGCAGCGGGCTGCCGCTGCGGTGCACCTCGGCGAACAGCGGGTCGGTGTGCATCCGGGTGTCGAGGAACCGCAGCACCGCCGCCGGGTAGCCGATGCCGGCCAGGGTGACGTGGCAGCGGGCCACCGGGTCCCAGCGGGCGAAGGCGGCACAGTCGTAGGGCAGCACGCCGCGCAGGGTCTCGAGCGCCGCACTCAGCACGCCCGTCGGTGCGACCGCCGGACGAGTGCTGCGGCGCAGGAAGCCGCGCAGCTCGAGCGCGGCCCGCAGCCGTGTGTCCGGCGTCACCCCGGCCACGCTACGGGCCGTGCGGGTGCGCACAAGGGGTCGTCCGGACGCACATCGGTTGATCGGCCGATGTCGGCGCGCGGGGCGCCGCCTATCGTCGCCGCGCCCTGGCCGCCCGGTCGGAGCGCGAGGAGGAACCATGCGGGTCGACGAGTACGCCGCGCACGACGCCACGGGCCTGGCGGAGCTCATCCGGAACGGTGCGGTCTCGGCCGGGGAGGTGCACGCCGCCGCGGCCGCCGCGCTCGACGCGGTGCAGCCGAAACTCAACGCGCTGGTGGACAAGCGGTTCACCGAGCCGCTGGCACACAACGCGGACGGTCCGTTCGGCGGCGTGCCCTTCGCGATCAAGGACCTGATCATCCATGCGGCCGGGGTCCCGCAGCGGGCCGGTTCCCGGCTGCTCGGCGACGGCGTCACCATGCCCGAGGACACCTACCTGATGGCCCGCTTCCGCGCGGCGGGACTGGCCACGATGGGCGTCACCGCGACCCCGGAGCTGGGGTTCAACGCGAACACCGAACCGGTGGCGAACGGGTCGACACGCAACCCCTGGGACACCGAGCGCAGCCCGGGCGGGTCCAGCGGCGGATCGGCGGCGCTGGTGGCGTCCGGGGCGCTGCCGGTGGCGTCCGCCAGCGACGGCGGTGGCTCGATCCGCATCCCGGCCGGATGCTGCGGGCTGGTCGGGTTGAAGCCGACGCGCGGCCGGACCACGGTCGGCCCGGACTACGCGGATCCGCTGCTGGGCCTCGGCATCGAGTTCGCGCTGACCCGCACGGTGCGCGACTGCGCCGCGTTGCTCGACGCGGTGCACGGCGCCGAGCCGGGCGACCGCTACCTGCTGCCCGCCCCGGCACGCTCCTTCGCCGAGGAGGTGCGGGCGGGCAGCCCGCGGTTGCGCGTCGCCGTCAGCACCACCCCGTCGTCCGGGCCCGGCGTCACCGACCCGCAGTGCGTCGACGCCGTCCGCCGGGTGGCCGACCGGTTGGAGTCGATGGGGCATGTGGTGGTCGAGGCCGCACCCGTCGTCGACGCCGAGCAGTTCGACGCCGCGAACCTCGTGGCGTGGTGCAGCTTTCTCGCCGACGGGGTGGACACGCTCGCCGCGGCGCTGGGTGTCACACCGGGGCCGGACACCCTGGAGGCGACGACGCTGGCGTGCGCCGATCACGGCCGCACGTTGCGCGCGTCCGACCTCTACGCCGCCGACCGCGTGTTCAACGCGACGACCCGTGCGGTCGCCAGGTTCTTCACCGAGCACGACGTGCTGCTCACGCCGACCGCGTGTGCTCCGAACACGCCACTCGGGCACCTGAACGCGAACGACCCGACGCTGGACGCGCGCGGCTGGTACGAGCGCATCTTCTCCTTCGCCGGGTTCACCGCAGTGGCCAACGTGACCGGGATGCCGGCGATCTCCCTGCCGCTGGGCTGGTCGACGGAGGGCTGGCCGATCGGGGTGCAGTTCGGGACGGGGCTGGGCCGCGAGTCGGTGCTGCTCGCGCTGGCCGGCGACCTCGAGCGGGCGATCGGTTGGGCGGACCGCCGTCCGGCGGTCCGGGTCGGCTGAGACTCGATCATCTCCGGCGGCTGCGGGAGGATGCGCTCACGACGCACCCGGCGTCGTCACCCAGGCTGGAGGTGGTCGTGAGCGCACGCCCGGACCGATCGATGGGCCGTTGGTTCGAGGAACTGCCCGTCGGGACGGTGGTCGAGCACGCGATCACCCGCACGATCACCGAGACCGACAACGTCCTGTTCACCACGATGACGATGAACCCGCAGCCGCTGCACCTCGATGCGGAGTTCGCGGCCGGCACCGAGTTCGGCAGGCCGCTGGTCAACTCGATGTTCACGGTCGCGCTGGTGGTGGGCCTCGCCGTCCCGGAGCTCACGCTCGGCACCACGATCGCCAACCTCGGGTTCTCCGAGATCGCGTTCCCGAAACCGGTGTTCGCCGGGGACACGATCCACGTGGTCACCGAGGTCACCGACGCCCGGCGGTCGTCGTCACGGCCGGACGCCGGGGTGGTCACATTCCGGCACGAGGGCATCAACCAGCGCGGCGAGGTGGTCTGTCGGGCCACCCGGGCGGCGTTCATGCGGTGCCGCCCGGAGGAGTCCGCGGGTGGCTGAGATCGCAGCGCTGCGCAGCCTGCTGTTCGTTCCCGGCGGCCGGGCGGACATGATCGCGAAGGTCGGCCGGTCCGGGCCGGACGGCGTGGTGCTCGACCTCGAGGACGCGGTCGCCGCAGGGGACAAGGACACCGCACGGCGCACCGTCGTGGAGGCGCTCGCGGAACTGGAGGTGCCCGCGTCGACGCTGGTCCTGGTCCGGGTCAACGTGCCGGGCAGCCCGTGGTTCGCCGACGACGTGGCCGCCGTCGCCGGCACCCGGGCCGACGGGGTCGTGCTGCCCAAGCTGGAACGGGGCGGCCAGCTGGCCGAGCTGCAGGCTCTGTTCGCCCACCATGATCGTCCGGATGCGGTCGTGGTCGCGGGCCTGGAGACCGCGATCGGGGTGGCCGACAGCCGCGAGCTGCTCACGGCGGGTGCGGCGATGGGCGTCGTCGCGGCGTACTTCGGCGCCGAGGACTACGTCGCCGACCTCGGCGGGCGGCGCACGGCCGAGGGCATCGAGGTGTTGTACGCGCGCAGCCGGGTCGTGCTGGCCGCCCGGCTGGCCGGGGTGATCGCGCTCGACCAGGTGGTCGTCGCCGTGCATGACGACGACGCCTTCCTCGCCGACGCCGAGCGGGCGCGTGCGCTGGGCTTTCCCGGCAAGCTGTGCCTGCACCCCAGGCAGGTCGCCCTCGCGCACCGGGTGTTCACCCCGTCCGGCGAGGAGGTCACGCACGCGCGCGCGGTACTCGCGGCGGCGGCCGACGGGGCCGGGCTGCTCGACGGCGAGATGATCGACGACGTGCATGTGCGGATGGCCCGTGCGGTGCTGGCCAGGGCGGGGCAGCCGGGTCCGCCCTGATCCCTCCGGGTCTGCCCGATCCGGCGCAATCGGTCCGCCCGGGTCGCGCGGGGCGATCCGAGCGAGCAGCCTTGACCCACTACGCCGCATCGCCGCCGGGGGGGACATGAGGTCGTCGGACGAGCCGACCACGCAGCACGCCGAGGAGTACGACGCCGGACGCGCGGTGCTGCTCGCCGTGGTCGCGGCCCTGGGCGGGTTCCTGTTCGGTTTCGACACCGCAGTGATCAACGGAGCGGTGAAGGCGATCACCGACCAGTTCCGGATGGGCCCGGCGCTCTCGGGCTTCTCCGTCGCGTCGGCACTTCTGGGCTGCGCTGTCGGCGCCTGGATGGCCGGACGGATCGCCGACCGGCAGGGCCGGATCCGGGTCATGGTCATCGCGGCGGTGCTGTTCGTGATCAGCGCGATCGGTTCCGGGCTCGCGTTCGCGCCGTGGGATCTGATCATCTGGCGGATCGTCGGCGGCCTCGGGGTCGGCGCCGCCTCGGTCATCGCGCCCGCCTACATCGCCGAGATCTCACCGGCCTCGATCCGTGGCCGTCTCGGGTCGCTGCAGCAGCTGGCGATCGTCACCGGCATCTTCGTGGCGCTGCTGTCGGACTACTTCCTGGCCACCGCGGCGGGCGGAGCGGACCGGCCGCTCTGGCTGGGCCTCGAGGCCTGGCGCTGGATGTTCATGACCGCGGTCGTGCCGGCGGTGGCGTACGGCCTGCTCGCGCTGCAGATCCCGGAGTCGCCGCGCTACCTGGTCTCGCGTGGGCGGCTGGACCAGGCCCGGACGGTGCTCGCGTCGATCCTCAGGACCGGCGTGGACGATCGCATCGCCGAGATCCGCCGGACCCTGACCCGCGACGTCCGCTCGTCGTTCGCCGACCTGCGTGGGTCCCTTCTCGGTCTGCTGCCGATCGTCTGGGTCGGGGTCCTGCTGTCGGTCTTCCAGCAGTTCGTCGGCATCAACGTGATCTTCTACTACTCCTCGGCGCTGTGGCAGCAGGTCGGATTCAGCGAGGCCGACGCGCTGATCCAGACCGTGATCACGTCGGTGACGAACATCGTGGTCACCCTGGTCGCCATCGCATTCATCGACCGGATCGGCCGGCGCAAGCTGCTGTTGGTCGGCTCGGCCGGCATGTTCGTCAGCCTGGGCACGCTGGCCGTCGTCTTCGGCACCGCGCCGATCGTCGACGCCGCCGGGCAGCCGCAGCCCCAGCTCGGGGGCACCGAGGGCCTGATCGCGCTCATCGCCGCGAACGCGTTCGTCGTGTTCTTCGGCATGTCGTGGGGCCCGACGGTGTGGGTGCTGCTCGGCGAGATGTTCAACAACCGCATCCGGGCCGCCGCGCTGGGGCTGGCCGCCGCCGCCCAATGGATCGGCAACTTCGTCATCTCGACGACGTTCCCGCCGCTGGCCGACGTCGGCCTCGGTCTCGCCTATGGTCTGTACACCACGTTCGCCCTGCTGTCGTTCTTCTTCGTCCTCCGGTCGGTACCGGAGACGAAGGGCAAGCAGTTGGAGGAGATGGAGTGACGCCCTGGCCCGAGGGCGAGCCGGAACACGAGGCCTGGGGCCACGGGTACCTGCTCGACGCACGGGGTCACCAGGTCCACTACACCCGCGGCGGGTCGGGGCCTCCGGTCGTCTGCCTGCACGGCTGGCCGGGGTTCTGGTTCGACTACCGGCGGCTCCGCCCGCTGCTGGAGGCCGAGGCCGACGTCGTCGCGATCGACCTGCGCGGCTTCGGGGCGTCGGACCGCCCGGCCCTCCCCGCCGTGGGGTACGGCCGTGACGCCCAGGCCGCGATGGTGCGCGACGTGCTCGACGACCTGGGGTTCGACGAGGTGGTCCTCGTCGGCCACGACATGGGATCGGCGGTCGCGATCCAGATCGCCCGCGACGCGCCGGATCGGGTCGGCGGCCTCGCCCTCGGCAACCCCGTGCATCCCGGTGCCGGGCGGCTCGCGCTGTCCCCGGATCATCGCGGGGAGTTCTGGTACCAGGACTTCCACCGGCTGAGACTGGCCGAGGAGCTGATCGACGGCGAACCCGCGGCCGTCGAGGCGTACCTGCGGCACTTCTACCGCCACTGGAGCGGCCGGCCGAATGTCATCGGCGCGGCCCACATCGCCGCACTCGTGCGCACCTACGCCGAGCCGGGGGCGTTCACGGCCAGCCTCAACTGGTACCGCTCGGGATCCTCGACGGTGTTCGCCGCGATGGCGGCCCGGTCGGCGGCGCCGCAGCCCCCGGTCGAGGTGCCCGCGGCGGTCGTGTGGGGCGCGGCCGACCCGGTCTTCCCGCTCCCGTTCGCCGAGGGTCTCACCCAGACACTGCCCCGGCACACGATGACCGTCCTCGACCACGTCGGGCACTTCGTGCCGCTGGAGGCGCCGCAGGAGATGGCGGCGGCCGTGCGGTCGATGCTGTGAGCGCAGGCCGGAGGCCCGGGTCACCGCGGTACCTCGCTGGTGTCGCCGTGGACGAGCAGCGCTTCACCCGGAACGACGGCAGGTAGAGGGGCACGCTGCAGTAGTACTGGTCTGCTGTACGGACTCGACTTCGCGGAGGATCGAATGGCCCTGACCGGCGTATGGATACAGACCATGCACGACGGACTGGTCCGTGCCGACCAGATCGTGGGAATCGATGCGTACCCGACACCGGAGATCGCCGGCAAGCCGTCGCGCTGGTTGCTCGACGTCTCGCTGGCCGTCCCGGTCGGCAGCGGTGGGCCCGGCGGCTGGGAGATCACCTCTCTGCACCGCACGCTCGCGCAGACCTCCGTGGAGCCTGGCGGCGCTCCACTTGTGCTGGCGAAGCTGCTGGCCGAGCTCGATGCTGCGGAGGCGGCCGGGGTGTTGCGGGCGGTCACCGACCGGGTGGCCACGGGGGTCAGTGGGGACGTGCGGTTCACGTTCGACCCGTTCGACGGTGGTCAGCAGAGCGGTGGGGACTAGTAGTACTTTGTTACCTGTGTCGCTACCGCTGATCCGACTCGCCGTGTGATCTTGTTACGGGTGTGACGCCGGAGGAGATGGACCAGGTCAGGCCGCGTCTGGAGGCGTTCGCCGCGCAGATGCTCGGCGGGCTGGCGCGGTCGGACCAGCGGGCCAAGGGCGAGCTGTATCTGCGCGGGTTGCTGCTGGACGGCAAGCGCAAGTCGATGCAGCCGATGGCGGATCGGTTGGGCGTGGATCATCAGCAGTTGCAGCAGTTCGTCACCTCCTCCACCTGGGACCATGTCGAGGTCCGGAAACGGGTGGCCCGGTGGGCCGATGAGTTCATCGAGCCCGAGGCCTATGTGATCGACGATAGCGGTTTCCCCAAAGACGGGTCCGACTCGCCTGGTGTGGCGCGCATGTATTCCGGGACGTTGGGGAAGGTCGGGAACTGCCAGGTCGGGGTCAGCGTGCACGCGGTGACCGATCGGGCATCGGCGGCGATCGACTGGCAGTTGTTCATACCGAAGTCCTGGGATGACACGACGACCGCAGACGCCGATACCGTCGCGGAGATCAAGCGGCGCCGAGCTCGGTGCAAGATCCCCGACCAGGTACGGCACCGGGAGAAATGGCGACTGGCTCTGGACATGCTCGACCGGGTCCTCGCCGACGAGCGTGACGGCGGTTGGGGCCTGCCCGCGCGGATGGTCGTCACCGACGCCGGCTACGGCGATACCACCGAGTTCCGCCTCGGCCTGCAGGATCGCGGGCTGCCCTACGTGGTTGCAGTCAAGGGCACGACCAGCGCCTATCCGGTCGATGCTGCGCCCGCCGCGCCGTCATACATCGGCCGCGGCCGTCCGCCGGTGCCGCGGTATCGCGACGATCCGGACGGCCTCGCCGGTCTCGCCGTCGCCGCCGGCCGCCGGGCCCTGCGCCGCGTCACCTGGCGTCACGGATCCCGCAAGAACGCTCGCAATCCGACCGCCGCGATGCGCTCGCGATTTCTGGCATTGCGGGTTCGCCCGGCCAACCGCGACATCCCCCGAAACCCCGACGGAAGTCTTCCCGAATGCTGGCTGATCGCCGAATGGCCACCCGGCACGCCCGAACCCACCGACTACTGGCTGTCGAATCTGCCCGCCGACACCCCACTGCGAGAGCTGGTACGCCTGGCCAAGATCCGCTGGCGCATCGAACACGACTACCGCGAACTGAAAGACGGCCTCGGCCTCGACCACTTCGAAGGCCGCAGCTACATCGGCTGGCACCGTCATGTCACCCTCACCGCGCTCGCCCAGGCGTTCTGCACCCAATTGCGCTACGACCCAAAAGCCCCTGCGCCGGCCTGACCCTCTACGCCGTACTCCGCGAACTCCAGATCCTGTTCAACGTCTGGACCGGCGCCTGCCGCACCTGCCTACAGCCCTACCTCCCGACACAACACCTGACCCCGCTAGACTCGACCTAACAAAGCCCTACTAGTGCTGCGTTCGTCAAAGGCTGTACATAAAGCGGCGCCGGAGTTTGCGGGTCGGTGGGGCCGGGCGTCCCCAGACCCAGGACTTGGCACGGGCGTTGAGTTGGGCCGTGGCCAGCCGGGTCGCCTGTTCGATCTCTGTCGA
>NZ_JAHDTG010000135.1 GCF_018531475.1 Pseudonocardia mahuensis | reverse complement strand
TGACCCCGCTGGCACGGACACGTGGAGAGCCGGATGCGTGGGAACACGCACGTCCGGTTCGGAGGCGCGGGCCGGGGAAACGGACCCATCGAGAGGTGGACACCGCGCCCCGGCCCGACCCCTACAGCGAGCGGCTGAACAGGGAGATCCGGCGCCGCACCGACCGCGATCAGCGCATAGGTTGTCAGCTCGAAGGACATGGGGTGATCGTCTTCATCCACCACGTCCGTGGACGCAACCCGAATGGCCCTCGAAGCATCCCCCGAGGGCCATTCGCTTCGTGCTCGTCGTCAGGCGCGGACGAGGCTCGAGCTTCGGCCCCTCAGACGGGCGCGGTGATGCGGATCAGGTGGTCGAATGCGCTCAGCGCGGCCTTCGCGCCGTCGCCCGCCGCTGCGACGATCTGCTTGTACGGCGTGGACGTGCAGTCGCCCGCCGCGAACACACCGGCGAGGCTGGTGCGCCCGTGGTCGTCGATCACGATCTCGCCATGCCGGGTCAGCTCGACCGCACCGCTGACCCAGTCCGTGTTCGGCAGCAGCCCGATCTGCACGAACACGCCCTCGACCGTGATCTCGTGCGCGGAGTCGTCGCGGCGGTCGGTGTAGCGCAGGGCCGTGACCTTGCGCCCGTCCCCGACGATCTCCGTGGTGACCGCCTCCAGCACAACGGTGACGTTGGGCAAGCTGTTCAGCTTGCGCTGCAACACCTCGTCCGCGCGCAGGATCGGACCGAACTCCAGCAGGGTGACGTGCGAGGCGATCCCTGCGAGATCGATCGCTGCCTCCACGCCGGAGTTGCCGCCGCCGACCACGACTGTGGGCTTGCCCTTGAACAGGGGACCGTCACAGTGCGGGCAGTAGGTCACCCCCTTGTTCCGATACTCCTGCTCGCCGGGGACCCCGAGGTTGCGCCACCGAGCGCCCGAGGCCACCACGACGGTCCGCGACCGCAGAGTGGCGCCGTTGTCGAACGTGACCTCGACTGGAGCGTCCCCATCGCCTGCGCCGAGCTTCGTGGCCTGCCGGCGAGGCATCAGGTCGATGTCGTACGACTTGATGTGCCGCTCGAGCGCCCCGGCGAATTGGTTGCCCTCCGTGTGCGGGACCGAGGGGAAGTTCTCGATCCCGGCAGTGTCGAGAACCTGGCCGCCGATCCGGTCCGCCACGAGCCCGGTGCGGATGCCCTTGCGTGCGGCGTAGATGGCCGCGGTGGCGCCCGCGGGGCCACCGCCGATCACGAGGACGTCGTAAGTGTCCTTTCCGTGCATCGCCTCGGCGTCCCGGTCCGCCGAGGTGGTGTCCAACCGCCCGACGATCTCGGCCAGGTCCATCCGGCCCTGCCCGAACAGCTCGCCGTTGAGGTACACGGTCGGCACGCTCATGATCTCGCGCTCGGCCACCTCGGCCTCGAAGGCGCCGCCCTCGACGGCCGTGTGCGTGACGTTCGGGTTCAGGGCGCTCATCAGGTTCAGCGCCTGCACCACGTCCGGGCAGTTCTGGCAGGTCAGCGAGAAGTACGTCTCGAAGTGCAGCGAACCGCGCAGGCCACGCACCTGCTCCAGCAGGTCCGCGTCCTCCTTCGGCGGGTGGCCGCCGACGTGGAGCAGCGCCAGCACCAACGAGGTGAACTCGTGCCCCAGCGGAACGCCCGCGAAGCGGACACCAGAGTCGGTGCCGGGGTTCGTGATGAGGAACGACGGCGTGCGGACGGCGGCTGTCGGATCCTCGCGGACGGTCACCTTGACGCTCACGGTGGCGATGTCGTCGAGCAGCTCGCGGGTCTGCGCCGAGACCGGGCCGTCGTCCAAGCTGGCGACGAGCTCGACGGGCTTCTGCAGCCGCTCCAGGTAGGCCGCGAGCTGTGTTGTGAGGTTTGCGTCCAGCATCAGATCTTGCCGACCAGGTCCAGCGACGGGGTCAGGGTCTCGGCGCCCTCCTCCCACTTCGCCGGGCAGACCTCGCCCGGGTGCGCCGTGATGTACTGGGCCGCCCGGATCTTGCGCAGCAGCTCGACTGCGTCCCGGCCGATGCCGGTGTCGTGCACCTCGACGGTGCGAATCCTGCCCTCGGGGTCGATGACGAAGGTGCCACGCAGCGCCTGGCCGTCCTCCTCGATCAGCACCTCGAAGTCCCGCGAGAGCTGGTGGGTCATGTCCGCCAGCAGCGGGTACTGCACCTTTCCGACCGCCGAGGAGGTCTCGTGCCAGGCCTTGTGCGCGAAGTGGCTGTCGGTCGAGACGCCGTAGACCTCGACGCCGAGGGCCTGGAACTCGTCGTAGTGGTTCGCGAGGTCCTCCAGCTCGGTGGGGCACACGAAGGTGAAGTCGCCGGGGTAGAAGACGATCACGCTCCATCGGCCCTTGAGGTCCTCATCGGTGACCTCGATGAACTTGCCCTGCCGGTACGCGTTGACCTTGAACGGCTTGACGGTCGAGTTGATCAGAGACACGGGTCTTCCTGCCTGAGAGAGAGGTTAGGACGCGGCGACGTTGGCGTGTCTTGAACTATTCCAGACAAGCTCGGGGAGAATCGAATCCGGACCGTGTCTGGATGATCACAGCCGGTCCTGCTCTGGCGTGCGTCGTGGTGCCGCCCTCCTGCCTCACCGGAATCCTGGTCTTCGCCGGATGCGGCTGACCGGGTGTGACCTCAACCGCGGTCGGCTCGGTCGCACAGGCCGCCCGATCGTGGAGCAACGCTGTGGTTGTGAACACGCTCCGTGAAGTCGACTCCGGCGCCCTACAGCCACGCGGCAAGATCGTGACCCGCCTGCAGCACCTCGGGGTCCTCGAGGCCCGGCGCGGACGGGGCGGGGGCCTGGCGCTGACCTCGGCGGGCCGGTACGGCGTCGCCGGGGACGTAGTGCTCCGCGGCATGTATCCGGCCGAGCTGGGTCCGGCGCGAGAGCGGATGACGGCGTTCCTGGCGCAGTACTGGGGCGGGCCGCGCCGCTACAGCGGGCTGCGTGGGCATCCCCGGCTGCGGATGCGACACGCCGCCTTCCGGATGGACGCCGACACCCGTGAGCGGTGGTTGCGGCACATGCGGACCGCACTCGACGGCCTGGATCTCGACCCACGGCACGAGCAACAGCTCTGGACCTACCTCGAACGCGCTGCCCACAGCCTCGCTCCGGACGCCGGCTGAGGATGCGGTGACGTCGACAGCACGAAGCCTGAATCGTGTCCGGCGGACCGCAGTGATGCAGGTCGTGCACGCCGTCACTCACGTCGCATGCCGCCCGTTGCATCTCGGTGCCAGGAACACCGGGGGCGCACGCCCTCGTTGCTCAGCCGGACGCGAGCAGCTCCACCGCCAGTGCGGCAGCCTCCTCGATCGGCCCGGTGTCCCGCAGGGCCTTGGCGCCGACGAGGGCGCCGTCGTAGAGCAGCTGGAGGCGGGTGCCGAGGCGTTCGGGGTCGGCGGCACCGGCCTGCCCCGCTGCCCGGACCAGCTCGGCCCGCTGCCAGTCCCGGTGCGCGGCGACCGCGTCGTGCACGGGATGGCCGGGGTCGGGGAACTCGGTGGCGGCGTTGATGTAGAGGCAGCCGCGGAAGCGGCGACGCCGAATCCCGGCCGCGGCCAGCCGGAAGAAGGCGGCGATCCGCTCCCGCGGGTCCTCGGCGAGCGCACGCACGGCGCGCGCGTAGCGCTCCCGATCCGTGCGGTCCGCACGCTCCACATAGGCGACGACGAGGGCGTCCTTGGATCCGAAGGCCTGGTAGAGGCTGGCCCGGGCGACGTCCGCTTCGGCGATGAGCCGCTCGATGCCGACCGCGCGGATGCCCTCGCGGTCGAAGAGCGCGGCCGCGGTGTCCAGCAACCGGTCGGCCGGCAGCGGCCTGCTGTCGCGGTGTCGGACCGGGCCGCCTTTCGTCTCGGTACTCGGGCCGCGGGTGGGCATGTGAGCAGCATAGGAGGTGGGATCGGACCGAGGTTGACAGACCGACTGGTCTATCCGTTACCGTGGCCCGTGTGAGCCCCTTCGGCCTAGTGTCGCGCCGGCACGTCGACCTGCTCCGGGTCGTCGCCGCGGCGTGTCCGGCCGTGCTCGCCCCGGTGGCCTGAGCGCTCTCGCGCCGCACCCTCTCCTCTCGCATCCGCCGAGACCCCGGTCGTGCCTTGCCGCAACCGGCAGCCCTTCTGTCCTCAATGGAGGTTCGTCATGTCGCTGTACCTGCTCGAGTTCGTCCCCGCCCGCACCGACCGGGAGGGCGTCACCGCCCTGCTCGCCGAGATCGACAAGGCCGCCGCGAACGCCGCGGGCGAGCTGATCGAATCCCAGGTCACCGGCGACCACGGCCTCGTCTTCGCGGTCGTCGAGGCCGCGGACGCGGCCACGGTCAAGGAGGGATTCGACGGGCTGGCCGGCGCGGCCCGCGTGACCGGGCCGGACGAGGTGCGCCTCGTCGGTGCGGACCTGGCCGAGCTCAAGGCCGCGCGCCCTGCCGCCGGGTGGCTCGTGGAGTGGGACCTGCCCGAGACCCTGGACATGGACACCTACCTGGCGCGCAAGAAGGAGAAGGCGCCGCGCTACGCCGACGTGCCCGAGGTGAGCTTCCTGCGCACCTACGTGCGCGAGGACATGGCCAAGTGCCTGTGCTTCTACGACGCCGACTCCGCCGACATCGTGCGGCAGGGACGTGCCGCGGTGGACACCCCCATCGACCGGCTGCACGCGCTGGAGCAGCGGTGACCACGGCACCGGCGGTCGTGCCTCAACGCGCCGACGTCGCGGCGTGGTTCGGCGAGCGCGCCGCTGCCGTCGACGCCGGAGCTGCGGACGTCCGCGACGGCCTGGCCTGGCTCGGGGCCGCCGATCTCCTCGCCCCGGCCGGGAGCGGGCTGCCGCACGCGGTGTCGCTCGTGGAGACCGTGGCCGGCGAGTGCATGGCCTCGGCGTTCTCGTTGTGGGCGCAGCGGATGGTGCTGGAGTACCTCGATCTCAGCGGTGACCGTCGGGGCGACCTCGACGAGCTGCGGGCGGGCCGCCGTGTCGGGGCGACGGCGATGGCGCCCGCGTTGCGCGACGTCGCGGGCCTTGAGCCGGTGCCGGTCGTCGCCACCCCGGCCGGGGACGGCGGGCTGGTGCTCGACGGGCCGATCCGCTGGGCGTCGAACCTGTTCCCGGGCGCGACCGTGGTGCTGCCCGTGCGGCTGGGTCCCGAGGGGGAGCGCCGGGCGATCATGCGCATCGAGACCGACCGGCCCGGTGTGCACGTCGCACCGCGGCCGGAGCTGCTGGCGCTCAACGGGACCGGCTCGTCGTCGGTGACCCTGGAGGGTGTGCGGGTCGGCGAGGCCGACGTCCTGTCGACCGATCTGCGCGGGTTCGTCGACGCGGTGCGACCGGCGTTCCTGCTGGTCCAGGCGGCGTTCTGCGTCGGGCTCGCGGGGCGGTCAGCGGCCGAGGCCCGCGCGCGGGCGACCGGGCAGAACGCCGAGCTCGCCGGCGACGCCGAGGCCGTCGCCGCCCGGGCGGCCGAGGTGCACGACCGGCTGCACGCAGCAGCCGAGTCGCCGGCTGCGCTCGGCCCGGCCGATCTGCTGCGGCTGCGGCTCGACGCGGCCCACGTCGCCACCGAGGCGACGCGGACCGAGGCGGCGGTGCGCGGTGGCGCGGGGTACCTCGCCACCAGCCCGGTGGCGCGCCGGCTGCGCGAGGGCGCCTTCCTGCCGATCCAGTCCCCGACGGAAGGACACCTCCGGTGGGAACTGTCGCGCTGCGGCTGACCGGGGCGGAGAAGGCCTACGGCGACCGCCCGGTGCTCGCCGGTCTCGATCTGGAGGTGCGCCGCGACGAGCGGCTCGTGATACTCGGCCCCAGTGGCAGCGGGAAGTCGACGCTGCTGCGGGTCCTGGCCGGGTTGGAGCCGCTCGACGCGGGTACCGTGGAGCAGCCCGACGGGGCGGTGCGCGCGACGGTGTTCCAGCAGCCGTTGCTGCTGCCCTGGCTCGACGTCGAGGCCAACGTCCGCCTCGGCGGGCGCTACCGCGCCAACCGGGGCCGCTACTCCGACGAGCGGGCCTCCGAGCTGCTCGAGCTGTTCGGGCTCGCCCCACTGGCCAAGTCCCGTCCTGCCCAGCTCTCCGGCGGGCAGGCCCAGCGGGTCGCGATCGCCCGGGCAATGGCGGTGGGGGCCGACGTCCTGCTGCTCGACGAGCCCTTCTCCGCCCTCGACCCGGCCACCCGAATCGATCTGCAAGCCTGGCTGCGCGACGCTGCGACCCGGCTCGGACTGAGCCTCGTGCTGGTCACCCACGACGTCGACGAGGCCCTCTACCTCGCCACGACGATCACCGCGCTCGACGGCACCGGCGGCCGCGCGGGCACCTGGCCCGTCGGCGCGGCCCCGGAGCACGACGAGCTGGCCACGCACCCGCTGCGCGCCGAGCTCGTCGCGAGCTACCGCTCCCAGCTCGCCGGAACCAGCTGATGGACCGTCGCGCCTTCCTCCGGGCGGCGACCGGCCTGGGCGCCGCGGCGGCGATCGGCGGCGGGATCCCCGGCCTGACCGACCTGGTCACCGGCGGCCGGCCGACCGACCGCTCCGGCGCCCCCGTCGCCGAAGGTGGCCCACTGCGCATCGGCTACCTGCCGATCACCGACGCGTCGCCGCTGCTCGTGGCCCATGCCCAGGGGCGCTTCGCCGCCGCCGGCGTGCCGGCCGCCCGGCCGGTGCTCTTCCGCGGCTGGGAGTCGCTCGCCCAGGCGTTCACCGCCGGCGAGGTGGACGTGGCGCACCTGCTCATGCCCTTCGCGATCCAGCTGCGCTACGCCCTCGGCGCGTCCGTGCGCATGGTCGCCTGGAACCACACCAACGGCTCCGCCCTGACCGTCGGACCCGGGATCTCCGACGTGCGCGACCTCGCCGGACGGCGGGTCGCGATCCCGTTCTGGTGGTCGATCCACAACGTGATGCTCCAGCGCATCCTGCGCGGGGCGGGCCTGCGCCCGGTCGTGCGCGAGGACCCCTCCGCCGAGGCCGGCACCGTGGCGCTGGTCGTGATGAGCCCGGCCGACATGCTGCCCGCGCTGAGCACCGGTGCCGTGGCCGGCTACATCGTCGCCGACCCGTTCAACGCCGCCGCCGAGATCCGCAAGGTCGGCCGGATCGCCCGGTTCGTCGGCGACGTCTGGCGCGACCACGCCTGCTGCGTCGTCGTCGTGCGGCAGGAGCTGATCGACACCGCGCCACACGCGGTACAGGCGGTGACCGACGGTGTCGCCGGCGCCCAGCAGTGGATCACCGCGGACTGCACGGGCACCGCCGGGCTGCTCTCCACCGACCGCTACCTGCCCCAGCCGCTGCCGGCGATCACCCGGGCCCTGACCTACCCGCCCGCCGAGCACGCCGCCACCCTCCGCAACGCCGGCTGGTCGGGCGAACGGATCGGGTTCGCGCCGTTCCCGTTCCCCTCCTACACCGCCGCGCTGGTCGGGGCGATGCGCGGGACCGTGGTCGACGGCGACACCAGCTTCCTCGACCGCGTCGACCCGGCGACCGTGCACACCGAGCTTACCGACGACCGCTTCGTGCGGCGCAGCATCGACTCCCTCGGCGGCCCCGGTGCCTTCGGCCTGCCCGCCTCCCTGACCCGGACCGAAGAGGTGTCCCCGGCATGACTGCCACGTCCGAGACGTCCGATACATTCGCGACCGGCTCCTCCACGAGCCCGGCCACCGCTCCCCGTACTGCGCGCCCGCTGCCGCGGTTCGTCGCCCCGGCCGCCGGCATCGCCGTCGCGGTGCTGCTGTGGTGGTTCGCCACCACGGTGCTGGTCGCGCCGCCGAACCTGCTCGCCGCGTTCGCGCCGCAGCGCGCCCTCCCTGCGCTGGCCGACCTCGCCACCAGCGGCGTCCTGCTCGACGACGTCCTCACCAGCCTGCGTCGCCTGCTCGGCGGCCTGCTGCTGGCCGCTCTGGTGGGGCTCGCCGTCGGCCTGACGGCCGGCTCGTTCACCACGGCCGACGACGCCACCCGGCCCGTCTTCGGCTTCCTCCGGATGATCTCGCCGCTGTCGTGGGCGCCGGTGGCGATCGGGCTGTTCGGCATCGGCCACCGGCCCGTGGTGTTCCTGGTGGCCGCGGCGGCAGTGTGGCCGGTCGTGATGAACACCGTCGCCGGGGTCCGGTCCGTCGAACCCGGCCACGTGCTCGCGGCCCGCTCGCTCGGTGCCTCCCGCGGCGAGGTGCTCACCTCCGTGGTGCTGCCCGCCATCCGCCCGCACGTGCTGACCGGCCTGCGCCTGGCCCTCGGGCTCGCCTGGGTGGTGCTGGTGCCCGCCGAGATGCTCGGCGTCACCTCCGGGCTCGGCTACGAGATCCTCAACTCCCGCGACCAGCTCGCCTACGACAAGGTCATGGCCGTCATCCTGGTCATCGGCCTGCTCGGCTACCTGCTCGACGCCCTCGCCCGCCGCCTCCTCCGGCCCGCGTGACAGCGGCCTCCGTAACGGTCGAAGCAGGGAACCGGGTCCCGCCGGAGCACCGCCTGCCGAGCCACGTCTCGCCCGTGCAAAGACTGAGGTGGGACCACTGGAGCCAACTCACGCGCGACTCCGCTCAGCGCGTGGTGGTCCGTGCGGTAGTGCTCGACGTCCCGAGCGTGTCGCGGCGTGATCACGGACGCACGGGGCCGGTGCTACCCCCCCGGAGCCGCCACCGCCGCCCCCGGGACCACCCGGGCGCCCGCGTTCTACGAGGGTCGACCGCAGCACGATGTCGCGGTCCTCTGCCCGACCCTCGGCTCGTAGGTGGAGGCGCCGGCCCGGCCGCCCCCTCATGCCGCCAGCAGTTGGAGGAGCTGGTCGAACGGCAGCCGATATGCGAGCAGCGCCGCCGCGCCGACCGGCAGCACCACCGCCACGAGCATGAGGATGACGACCGTACGTCGGCACGTCCGCGGCGGGCCGACGAGGACCCTCTCCAGCAGGGCGATGCCCCGGGGAGACCGGGAAGACGAGGAAGTACCGCAGTTTTGTCATAAGTTTGATTATCGGCAACGATTTCTGTCTTGGGGAGCGGGGAGTCGGGCAGATAGACAGCTTTAACGGCTGATGTTACGGCGGCGCGAAGTCCAGGTCGGGTTTCGCGAGGTACCCGTCGATCAGGCCGGGCGACCGCGCCGCCGCGCGAGCGGCACGGCGAGCCGGGCTGGGCGTTACACTTCGGACAGGCGTGCTGTGCGACCTCGTCGGCGTCCGACCGGTGGTCCGGGCAGGGCTGCTGAGGGTCGTCATGCGCCCGGATCTTCGCACAATGCAACTCTCAGAAGGGGTCCGTCCCGCTTTTCAGTGAGAACGGATTTTGAGAACGAATCCGGGTGCGGCGAGGGCCTGGCGGTCCGCAATTGATCTCGCTCGCGAAAAGGACCGTTTGTGCGAGTTGCGCTGAGTGAGGGCTGTGGCCATGAGACTCGTTCGGCGCTCATATTTCGTCTTCGGATATCGGAGTCCGTAAGGGGTGCGGCCTTGTGTCGCTGAGGAGTGTGTTCATGAGCAAGCCATCGACCGGCGGCAGCGTCCCGGAGGAGTTGCGGCGGACGCTCGGCGTGGCTGACGCCGTCATGATCGGT
This sequence comes from Pseudonocardia mahuensis, assembly GCF_018531475.1. Classification (GTDB taxonomy): domain Bacteria; phylum Actinomycetota; class Actinomycetes; order Mycobacteriales; family Pseudonocardiaceae; genus Pseudonocardia. Next base: position 1,410 of record NZ_JAHDTG010000135.1, on the reverse strand, counting down.
CTGGGCTCGATGATCGGCGCCGGAATCTTCGCGGCGCTTGCCCCGGCCGCGCGGGCAGCCGGTTCCGGGCTGCTGATCGGCCTGGCCCTGGCCGCGGTGGTCGCGTACTGCAATGCCACCTCCTCGGCCCGGCTCGCGGCCCGCTATCCCGCCTCCGGCGGCACGTACGTGTACGGCCGCGAGCGCCTCGGCGAATTCTGGGGCTACCTGGCGGGCTGGGCGTTCGTGGTCGGCAAGACGGCCTCCTGCGCGGCGATGGCGCTCACCGTCGGCTCGTACGTGTGGCCGGGGCAGGCGCACGCGGTCGCGGTCGCCGCCGTGGTGGCGCTGACGGCGGTGAACTATGCCGGGGTGCAGAAGTCCGCGTGGCTGACCCGGGTCATCGTGGCCGTGGTCCTGGCGGTGTTGGCCGCCGTGGTGGTCGCCGCCCTCACCTCCGGTGCGGCGGACGTGGCCCGGCTGGACGTCGGCTCGGCCACCGTGGGCGGGGTGCTCCAGGCGGCGGGGCTGCTGTTCTTCGCCTTCGCCGGGTACGCGCGCATCGCCACCTTGGGCGAGGAGGTCCGCGACCCGGCCCGCACGATCCCGCGGGCGATCCCGATCGCGCTGGGCATCACCCTCGTCGTCTACGCCACCGTCGCGGTCTCCGTCCTGATGGTGCTGGGCCCGGACGGCCTGGCCGGGGCGAGCGCGCCGCTGTCGGAGGCCACGCGGGCCGCGGGCGCCGACTGGCTCGTCCCCGTCGTCCGCGTCGGGGCGGCCGTGGCCGCGCTCGGCTCCCTGCTCGCCCTGATCCTCGGCGTCTCCCGCACCATCCTGGCCATGGCCCGCGACCGGCACCTGCCCCATGCCCTGGCTGCCGTCCACGCGAAGTTCCAGGTCCCACACCGCGCCGAACTCCTCGTCGGCGCCGTCGTGGTCGTGGCCGCCGCGACCGGGGACCTGCGCGGGGCGATCGGCTTCTCCTCCTTCGGTGTCCTGGTCTACTACGCCGTCGCCAACGCCTCCGCCTGGACCCTCACCCCCGACGAGGGCCGACCGAACCGTCTGATCCCCGCCGTCGGGCTGGCCGGCTGCCTCGTCCTGGCCTTCGCCTTGCCCCTGTCCTCGGTCATCTCCGGGGCCGCAGTCATCGCGCTGGGCGCCGCCGTCTACGCCCTACGCCGCGCCCTCACCGCGCGGGGCTGATTCCCGCCCCTGCCGTCCCCCCGGACGGGAGAACGGCAGGGCTGCCTACTGTTCCCGGCCCGGAATCGCTGGACGACATCTGCATCCGACACCAGGACTAGGGCGTGTCCTGTAGGGGTTGTGACCTGCGGTAGATGATCATGGCCGGGTGGTGGGTCGTGGTGAGCTGACCGACAAGGCCTGGGCGCGGATCGAACCGCTGCTGCCGCCGGTGGCAGGTCG
>NZ_JAHDTG010000013.1 GCF_018531475.1 Pseudonocardia mahuensis | reverse complement strand
CGGGGCCGCGCTCACGGCGGCTGCCGCGCGCCCCGCCCGCGCGGCCGCGCCGGTCGGCCGGGCCGAGCTCACCGAGACGCGTACGGACCCGTGGCCGCGGATCGCCGCCGCGCTCAGCGCGGTGTCGGCGCTGCTCAGCCTCGCGGTGCTGATCCGGGGCCGGCGCCGGTGACGGCGCCGAGGACCGCGGTCGCGCCCTGGGCGGCGCCCGAGATCGCCCCGGCCACCGACGTCGAGCGCGACGCCCAGGAGTGGATCGCGCCCTACGACCAGGCGTGGCACCTGCTGCGGACCCGGGACTGGGTGGTGCACCTGCGCCCCGACGCGCCGCTGGAGCTGCGCCTCGCCGCGCTCGTGCACGACATCGAGCGGATGTTCCCCGGCGGCCCGCGCCTGGACCTCGACACCCAGGCCTGGGACGACCCCTGGTACCTGTTCGCGCACGGCACCCGCTCGGCGGAGTTCGTCGACGAGTGGTTGCGGGCACGCGCGGACGTGACCGCCGCGCAGCGCTACGAGGTCTGCCGGCTGGTCGCGCTGCACGAGGTCGGCGGCCTGCGCGGCGGCGACGACCTGCAGGCCGCCGACTCGCTGTCGTTCCTGGAGACGCTCGCCGACCCGGGCGTGTGGATCGTCTCCGGCGCCGCCTCGGCCGACCGGGCCGAGGCCAAGTTCCGCTACTCCGCCGACCGGATCCGGGTGCCCGCGGCCCACGAGCCCGCGGCCCGGCTGCTCGCGGCGGCCCTGAACGGGCTGCCGACGAAGGAAAGGACCGAGCCATGAGCCGACCGAGCCGTCGTATCGGCCTGATCGTCCCGAGCTCCAACACCACGATGGAGACGGAGATCCCCGACCTGCTGCGCCGCCACGAGGCCGAGCACAGCACCGGGTTCACGTTCCACTCCAGCCGCGCGCGGCTGCACAACGTCGACGCCGAGTCGCTGGCGAAGATGGTCGACGACAGCGCCCGGTGCGCCGCCGAGGTGGGCGACGCCGAGGTCGATGTCCTCGCCTACGCCTGTCTGGTCGCCGTGATGGCCCAGGGTGCGGGCGCGCACGTGGAGATCGAGGAGCGGCTGCGCGGCGCGCTGGCCGGAGGCGGCTCCGCGAACGCCCCGATGGTGAGCAGCGCGGGCGCGCTGGTGCGCACCCTCGACGCGCTCGGGCTGCGCCGGGTCGCGGTCGTCGCGCCCTACATGCCGGACCTGACGGAGATGGTCGTCGGCTACATGGAGCACACCGGGGTCACCGTCGTCGACAGCGTCAGCCTGTCGGTGTCGGACAACTGCGCGGTCGGCCGGCTCGACCCGGCCGACCTGCCGGGGCACGTGAGCCGGCTCGACACCACCGATGTCGACGGGATCGTGCTGTCGGCGTGCGTGCAGATGCCCTCGCTCCCGGCGGTGCAGCAGGTGCAGGACAGCACGGGGCTGCCGGTCATCACCGCCGCGACCGCCACCACGCGGGAGATCCTTCTCGCCCTCGGGCTGCCCGCCGAGGTCCCGGGTGCCGGCGCGGCTCTCGGGGCACCCGTCGGGGCAGGGGCGCGCTGATGGCCGTCGAGATCAGCGGCGCGAGCGTCACCGTCGAGGGCAACGGGCTGCGCCACCACGTGCTGCAGTACGGGGAGCCCGGCGCGCCGGACCTGCTCGTGATCCCGGGCATCACCAGCCCCGCCGCGACCGCCGACTTCTTCGCCGGGCTGCTCGCCGACCGGGGGTACCGGGTCCACGTGCCGGACGTGCGGGGCCGCGGGCGCAGCGACCGGGCCCCGTCCGGGAGTTACCGGCTCACCGACTACGCCGACGACGTCGCCGCGCTCGTCGACGCGCTCGGGCTGCGCCGCCCGGCCGTCCTCGGGCACTCGATGGGCGCCCGGATCGCGGCGGCCTACGCAGTCACCTACGCCGGCGCCGACCACGCTCCGCTGCTGCTGGTCGACCCGCCGACCTCGGGTCCGGACCGTGGCCCGTACCCGACCACCCGCGAGCAGTTCCTCGCCCAGCTGCACGAGGCACAGCGCGGCACCACCGCCGACGAGGTGCGCCGGTTCTACCCGCACTGGTCCGAGCGTGAACTGCAGCTGCGGGCCGAGGTGCTCGCGACCTGCGACGAGACCGCCGTCGTCGAGACCCACGCCGGGTTCGAGAGCGAGGACTTCTTCCCCTACTGGCGCAAGGTGACCGCGCCCGCCGTGCTCATCCGCGGCGGCGTGAGCCCGGTTGTGCCCGAGCCCGCGGCCGAGGACCTGCGCCGGGCCAACCCGGACATCGACATCGTGACCGTCCCGGACGCCGGCCACATGGTCCCGTGGGACAACCTCCCGGGGTTCCTCGACGCCGTCGCGCCCTACCTGAAGCCCTGAGACAGCTGAGACAAGCGGGAGAGGAGCCACCATGGACCAGAGCGTGCTCAACGAGATGTGCCGCCGGCAGCTGGAGCTCAGCGCGGTGCACGAGGGCGAGAGCCTCGTCGTCCTGTCCCAGGGCCACGAGCGGCTGGACTACGCCGACGCGTTCCTGACCGCTGCCCGCAGCCTGGGCGCGAAGGCGTACCACATGCGGTTGCCGGTGCCGGTGCCGGCGCCGTCGTCGGGCGCCTGGGCCGTCGGCGAGAGCGAGCTCGCGAACAACCCGGAGGCGGTGGAGGCGCTCAAGCAGGCCGACATGCTCGTCGACCTGGTGTTCCTGCTGTTCAGTGAGGAGCAGTTCGCGGTGCAGCGGGCCGGCACCAGGGTGCTCACCGCCGTCGAGCCCGCACCGCTGCTGGCCCGGTTGATGCCCACCAGGGAGCTGCGCGAGCGCGTCGAGGTCGGGGCCGAGCTGCTGGCCAAGGCGCAGACCATGCGGATCACGAGCCCGCACGGCACCGACGTGACCTACAAGCTGGGCGTCTACCCGACGATGAGCGAGTACGGCTACACCGACGAGCCCGGCCGCTGGGACCATTGGCCCGCCGCGTTCGTGTTCACCGGCGGTGCGGACGACGGCGTGGACGGACAGATCGTCATCGCGCCGGGCGACGTGCTGCTGCCGTTCAACACCTACGCCCAGTCGCCGATCACGCTGACGATCGAGAAGGGCTTCATCACCGACATCCGCGGTGGCCTCGACGCCGAGCTGGTGAAGTCCTACATCGAGTCCTTCGACGACCCGCGCGGCTACGGCATGAGCCACGTCGGCTGGGGCCTCGACGAACGCGCGCACTGGCACGGGCTCACCCAGTTCCCCGGTGGGATGGGCATGGAGCTGCGCTCGTTCTACGGCAACGTCATGTTCTCGATCGGCCCGAACAACGAGCTCGGCGGCCCGAACGACACGCCCTGCCACTTCGACATCCCGATGCGGAACAACAGCCTGTTCCTCGACGACGAGCCGGTCGTCCTCGACGGCGACGTCGTGATCGACGAGATGCGCCCGGCCAGCGGCCGGTTCGCGAAGGGACAGCGATGAGTGAGCCCGAGGTCGAGCTCACGACCACCGTCAACGGTGAGGAGGTCGACGCGGTCGTGCCGGCCCGGCTGCACGCCGCCGACTTCCTCCGGCACAAGCTGGGTCTGACCGGCACCCACGTCGGCTGCGAGCAGGGTGTCTGCGGGATGTGCACGGTGATCGTGGACGGGCAGGCGGTGAAGTCCTGCCTGATGCTCGCCGCGCAACTGCACGGCCGCGAGGTGCGCACCGTCGAGTCACTGGCCACCGGCGACGAGCTGAACCTGCTGCAGCGGGCGTTCACTTCCGAGCACGGGCTGCAGTGCGGTTTCTGCACGCCCGGGATGCTGATGACCGCGACGGCGCTCGCCGAGCGCGGTGAGCCGCTGGCGCGCGAGGAGATCCGCGAGGAGATCGCCGGGGTGCTGTGCCGGTGCACCGGGTACGAGGGCATCGTCCGCGCGATCGAGGGCCACCTCGGTGGCCGGGTCGATGCCACGGGCGGCGCGGCATGACGGCCGTGGAGTCCGCGCCCGTCCAGGCCCCGGCGCCGGCGAGCCCGATCGGGATCAGCGTCCCCCGCAAGGAGGACGAGCGGCTGCTGCGCGGGGACGGGCAGTTCACCGACGACGTGGCGCCCGCGCACCTGCTGGAGATGGCCGTCGCGCGCTGCCCGTACCCGCACGCGCGGATCGTCTCCATCGACACGACCGCCGCCGAGCAGGTCGACGGGGTGCGCCAGATCCTGGTCGGCGCCGACGTGCTCGCCCGCACCGAGCCGCTGACCGTGCTGCGCCCGGTGCCGGGCGCACCGAAGCTGCCCTACTACGCGCTGGCCCAGGAGGTTGCGGCGCACGAGGGCCAGCCGGTCGTCAGCGTCGTGGCCACCAGCAGGCACGTCGCCGAGGACGCGATCGACCTCATCGAGATCTCCTACGAGCCGTTGCCGCACGTCACGAACACGATCGAGGCACTCGAACCGGACGCGCCGGTGATCCACGAGGGCCTGCTGGAGTCCAACCTGCTGGTGTCCAACCCGGAGGGCACGGGCGATCCGGCGGCGCGGCTGGCCGAGGCCGACGTGGTGGTGTCCGATCGGTTCCACATCAACCGGGTCACCGGGCTGCCGATGGAACCCCGCGCCGTCGTGGCGCAGTGGCGCCCGGGTGCCCGGGTGCTCACCGTGCACTCCTCGACCCAGGTCCCGCACCTGGTGCGCAAGCAGCTCGCCGAGGTGCTGCGGATCGACGAGTCGTCGATCCGGGTCACCGCGTCCGACGTCGGCGGCGGGTTCGGGCTCAAGCTCGGGATCTATCCCGAGGACGTGCTCGCGGCGCTGCACGCGATGGCGCTGCGCAAGCCGGTGAAGTGGGTCGAGGACCGGATGGAGCACTTCCGGGCCACCACCCACGCCCGGGAGGCGGTGCACGACTTCACGATCGGCGCGACCGCCGACGGCCGCATCACCACGATGACGAACACCTACGCAACCGATCTGGGCGCGTGGAACTCGGGCTTCGGTTCGGCGCAGCTGTCCAGTGTGGTCTTCACCGGGCCGTACCGGGTCACCGAGGGGCACGTCGAACGCCGGGTCACGGTGACCAACAAGACGCCCATCGGCGCCTACCGTGGCTACGGCCAGCCCGAGGTCAATTTCCCGCTCGAGCGGCTGGTCGACCGGCTGGCGCGCAAGCTGGGCATGGACCCGCTGGAGTTGCGCGAGCGCAACATGCTCCGGCCCGAGGAACTGCCGTGGAAGGCGGTCAGCGGGGCGGTCTACGACAGCGGCGACTACGTGCGCTGCCTGCACATGGCCGCCGAGGCCGTGGACTATGCGGGGCTGCGGCGGGCCGGGCGGGGGCCGCGTCCGGACGGCCGGCTCGTCGGCGTCGGGTTGTCGTCGTTCGTGGAGCGCACCGGGTACGCGAGCGCCCGGTTCCTCGCCCGCCGCGGCTCCCAGTTCGGCGCACACGAGTCGGTCACGTTGCGCGCCAACCGGTCCGGCGGGGTCGACCTGTACACCGGGGTGTCCTCGATCGGGCAGAGCAGCGAGACGGCGTTCGCGCAGGTGGTCGGCGCGGTGCTCGGGATCGGCTACCGCGCGGTCCGGGTGCATGCGGGCGACACCGGCGACTCGCCGCTCAACACCGGCGCGTTCGCCTCGCGCACGATGATCGCCGCGGCGGGGGCGCTCAAGGAAGCGAGCGAGCGCTTCCGGGAGAAGACGCTGCGCATCGCGGCGTTCCGGCTGGAGACCGATCCGGCCGAGCTCGACGTCGCCGACGACGCCGTGGTGCATCGCACCGACGCGGCGCTGCGGCTCGCGCTGTCGGAGGTCTTCTCGATCGCGATCACCGGTCAGGGCCTGCCGCCCGGCGAGGAGCCCGGCCTGGAGGTGACCGCACAGTTCGAACCGCCGGACGCGGCATACTCGTTCGGGACCGCGGCGGCCGTCGTCGCCGTGGACCCGGACACCGGGGACTTCGACATCGAGCGCTTCGTGCTGGTGCACGACGCGGGCACCCCGGTGCACCCGAAGATCGTCGAGGGTCAGGTGCGGGGCGGGCTGGTGCAGGGCTTCGGGGCGGCGCTGGGCGAGGAGCTGCGCTACGACCCCGACACCGGGCAGCTCGTCAACGGGTCGATGCTCGACTACTTCGCGCCCACCGCCGCGGACGTGCCGCCGATCGAGCTCCTGCACACCGAGGTGGCCTCGCCGGTCACGACGTTCGGGGTCCGCGGGGTCGGGGAGGTCGGGACGATCCCGCCGGGGGCCGCGGTCGCCAACGCGATCTGTGACGCGCTCGCCGACCTCGGTGTCGAGCTGACGAGCCTGCCGCTCACCCCGGAGTCGGTGTGGCGGGCCATCCGCGACGCCCGGGCCGCCCGCGACTGACGATCACGGTCTCCGCTCCCCGGAAACCGACGCCCCCGACCGGAACCGTCCGGTCGGGGGCGTGGCGGTGTCGGCTGAGGTTGCGGGGACGGCCCGGAAGCCGGCGACCTGCCGGCGGCTCGCCCCGGCGTCCGCCCGGCATGCGGTCGACGTCGGCGCCACCGTCCAGGCCGGGCGACGGGATCAGAACTCGAAGTCCCCGCCGAGGTCCTCGCCGCCGAAGTCCTCGAATCCGGGGTCCTCCGGCTCGGCCGCAGGCTCGGCCCCGAGCTCCTCGCCCGCAGCGACGTCCTGGTCTGCACCGAGATCATCACCGAGGAAGGCGTCGGCGATCGCGCTACCGATGAACGCCCCGGCCACGCTCGCCAGCAGCGTCCCGGCGATCATGCTGCCCATCCCGGGCCCGCCGCGGCCACCGCTGAGCGTGCGTTCCATCGTGCCGGGCTGCCGCATCTCGGCGCGGGTCGCCATCCGGGCCAGCGCCTGCGGGTCGTCCGAGCTCGCCCGTTCCGAGGCGGGCACGGCGCTGCCGAGATCGGAGAGGACCTGCTGACGCTGCTGGGGAGTGAGCTTCGCGAACGCCTCGGCGTGAGCCTGCTCGATCGTTTCCGGGGGCGCGGTGCGCAGCATGTACTGGTACCGCTCGACGGCCTGCTCGTCGGGAGTCTTCTGCCCCGCCGTCGCCCGTGCCGGGACCTGGCCCGAAGCTCCCGCGACCGGGCGCCCGGGAGCCTCGGCGGATGCCGGGGCGAAGCGCTCTCGGAGCTTGTCGAACAGACCCATCAGTGGATGCCCTTCCTTGGTTGTGGCCTGGACTCGGGACGCCCCGACCCGGCCGTGGACACACGGTGCGGACATCGCTGGTGGACCGGAGCCGACACGTCCTCGTGGCGGGCCCCGGCGCGCATCCCGGGTGGCCGCACCTCGACATCTCCGCGAAACGTGCAAAGCGGATCAGCCGTTCAAAGGACCCTAACGGACCGCCTGGCCGGCCGGTTCCCGGTACGCCCACACGGCCGTCGGTGAGGTCGGACCGTCGCGGTGGCGCGGTCGCCCGGGCCCACCCGAGGGGGTGAGCCCCGGCCTGATCGTTCGACCCCGTGCAGGTCAGCTCGTCGCGGGGACCTTCTCGTCCAACCAGTCCATGGCCGCGCCGAACGACTCCTGGCTGCTGCGGAACGCGTTCAGGTCGTGACCGGTGTCGGGGGTGATGTGAGCGTCGATCGAGGGCACGTTCGGGCCGAACCACGGGCGCTCGTTCTCGACCAGCGCCTCTGCGCTGTGGCACGGGGCACCGAGGTCCAGCGGCGCCTGGGAGCAGAAGATCCCGTCGAGGCTGCCGTTGAGCAGGAAGACCGGGGCGCGCACGTCGAGCGGGGTGCGGAAGATGACCGGGTAGTTCGCCAGCTCGGTCTGCGAGAACGTGCCCTTGGTCGCCTCGTCACGCTCGATGATGCGCGGGTCGACGTCGGTGCCCGGGGCGTAGTACTGACCGTAGCGGGCGCCGGGCAGGCTGGTGACGTAACCGGGGTCGAGCGCGGTTCCGGCGAACTGCGGGTCGAGAACCGCCGGGTAGTGGTGCGACTCGATCGACGCCGCGGTCGTGGTCTCGTGGATGTTGTGCGACACACCGGTGAGGATCAGCGCGTCGACGTCCTGATAGCGCGACGCCTCCATGAAGCTCGTCATGCTGCCGTAGGAGTGACCCACGAGGACGACCTTGTCGAAGGCCGTCGACTTCTCCGGCGCCTCGACCCGGCCCTCACGCAGCGCCTGGATGACCTGGTGCACCGTGGTCGCGTTCGAGTCGATGTTGACCGCGGCGCTCACCGGACGGGTGCTGCCGCCGTTTCCGATGCGGTCGATCGCCGCCGTGGCATAGCCCGCCTTCGCGGCCGCGGCCTCCCACGAGTAGCGGTCACCCTCCGGGTCGTCAGGGTCGGCGATGTTCCAGTAGCGGTGGTCGTAGGTGATGCCGTGCACCAGCACCTGCACCGTGTCCGGCGTCGGCGCGCCCTCGGGAACGCAGAGCTTGACCACGACCTCCTGCTGGCCGAGCGTGTCGCCCAGCGGGACGTCGACCCCCGAGCCGGGGGTCGGCGGCAGCCCGACCTCCAGGTCGACCGGCAGCCGGCTCGTCGTGCAGGTGCGGCCGTTGTCCGGCGCGACCGAGGCGGCGACGACGTCCGGGTCGGACGCGGGACCGGCGACGGCCACCGCGGGCAGCCCGGCCAGCGCGACTCCGGTGGTGGCGGCGCAGGCGACCAGCACTCCGGCCACCCGCCGACCCGATGAACTCTTGAACACGTGCACACACACTCCCGAGGATGGGAAACCCGCCGACCGGGCCCCTCGGACGGACCAACGATGGATCACATCCGTCGGTTACGGACAGTTATCAGGTGATCGTGAAGGGTCGGACCGCAACGCGCGACGCCGAGTCGGCACCTGAACGAAAGTATTGCTCCAGCCAGTCGTAGTTCTTGCCACTATCTGGCGACAGTGCTTACTGTCCGTGCGTGTCCCGCCGTGCGCTGCTCGTCCTCAGCGTCCTGTTCATGACGTTCCTCGGAGCGTGTTCCGCTCCCACGACCGCCGGCACGGCCGGAGGAGGAGGGGACGGCAGCACGATGGTGCTGGCCGACGGCTACGAGCCGGAGAGCCTGCATCCGCTGCTGGGCTACGGTGCCGAGGGGGCGTCGAAGTTCTTCGACGGGCTCGTCGCGCACGACGCGAACCGCGACTTGCAGCCCGCGCTCGCCGCGCAGCTCCCGGTCGCCGCGGCCGACAACCTGTCCTGGACGGTCCGGCTGCGCGAGGGCGTGACGTTCCACGACGGCTCCGGCTTCGACGCCGACGACGTCCTCGCGACCTATCGCGCGCTGCTCGACCCGGCCTATGCGGCCTCGGTGCGATCGGACTACGTGATGCTGACCGGCGTCGAGAAGATCGACCCGACCACGGTCCGGTTCACGCTGGCCTACCCGGACGCGGCATTCCCGCACCGGCTGGCCCTGGGCATCGTGCCGGCGGAGGCGGTGGCGACACCCGCCCCGCTCGAGGCCTCCGAGTTCGGCTCGGCCCCGGTCGGCACCGGGCCCTACCGGTTCGCGGAATGGCGCCGCGGCACCTCGATGCAGCTCACCGCCAACGAGGACTACTTCGGTGGGCCCCCCGCGGTGAAGACGATCACCGTCGTGTTCGCCACCGACGACAACACCCGCGCGCAGCGGATGCGCGCCGGGGAGTTCGACGGCACCGTGCTGCCGCCTGCGCTCGCGCAGACCTTCGCCGACAGCGAGTACCAGGTCCACGACCACCCCAGCGCCGACTACCGGACGATCACGCTGCCGACGGCGAACCCGGTCACCGCCAACCCGGCGATCCGGCTCGCGCTCAACCACGCGGTGGATCGGCAGGGCATGATCGACGCGCTGCTGGCCGGTAAGGGGGCGCCCGCGTCCACGCCGATCCCGCAGGTGCTGGCCGAGTACGCCGAGCCGTCGGCGCAGTTCCGCTTCGACCGCGCCGAGGCCGAGCGCATCCTCGACGAGGGCGGGTGGGTCCGCGGCCCGACGGCACCCGGGCCCGCGACGGTGTGCCGGCCCGCTTCACCCTGATGTACCCGGCTGCCGACTCGGTGCGCCGCGACCTGGCCCAGGGCTTCACCTCCGACGCCCGCGCGGTCGGCATCGACGTCGCGCTGGAGGGCCTGGGCTGGGAGGCCATCGAGCCGCGGATGGGCACCGACGCGCTCGTACTGGGCGGCGGCAGCCCGTTCGACCCCGACCTGGTGAGCTACCCGCTGCTGCACAGCTCCTACGGCGGCGACGGGTTCAACAACCCGGCCTCCTACCACAACGCCGAGGTCGACGCCGGCCTCGACGCGGCTCGGCGGGCCACCGACCCCGCCGAGCGGGTGGCTGCGGTCAAGGCCTGGCAGCGGGCCTACGCCGAGGCGCCCGGGTTCGTGTTCCTGGTCTTCCTGGATCACTCCTACCTGGTCCGCGACAACTGGGACGGCTACGAGCAGGTCGTCGACCCGCACACCCACGGCACCACGTGGGGCCCGTGGTGGAACGTCGAGGACTGGACGCCGCGGTCGTGAGCACGCTGGTCCGTGGCCCCCGCGGGCGTGAGGTCGGGCTGCTCGTCGCCCGCCGGCTCGTGTTCGCCGTCCCGGTGCTGGTGGTCGTCGCGGTCGGGGTGTTCCTGCTCGCCGCGGCGTCGCCGTTCGACCCGATCTACCAGTACTACGGCGTCGACGTCTTCACCGCGACCGCCGAGGACATTGCCGCGACCCGGGCCCGGCTCGGCCTCGACGACAGCGTGCTCACCCAGCTCGGCCGGTGGCTGGCCGGTGTCGCCTCGGGCGATCTGGGGGTGAGCCGCTCGTTCCGCCTGCCGGTGGGCCAGGTGATCGCCGAGCGGCTGCCGTGGACGCTGCTGCTGGTCTCGGTGGCCCTCGTCGTCGCGGTCGTGCTCGCGCTGGTGGCCGGGGTTCTGGCCGCCTGGCGCCACGGCGGCCTGTTCGACCGTGTGGTCACCGGCATCGGGCACGCGATGGAGGGCATCCCGCCGTTCGTGCTCGCGCTGGTCGCGATCGCGGTGTTCTCCCTCGGGCTGGGCTGGTTGCCGGTCGCGGGTCTCACCGACGCCGGAGCACCGGCCACGTTCGACCAGGTCGCCCGGCACCTGGTGCTGCCCGCGCTGGTGCTGGGGGTCTCCCAGACGCCGTGGCTGATCCTGCACGTGCGCGGTTCGCTGCTGGGCGCGCTGGGCCAGGACCACGTGGCCGGCGCGCGGGCCCGCGGGCTGACCGAGTCGACAGTGGTGCTGCGCCACGCGCTGCCCACCGCGCTGCTCCCGTTCGTGACGCTCATGGGCACCCGGATCCCGGAGCTGGTGACCGGGGCCGTGCTCGTGGAGACCGTGTTCTCCTGGCCGGGTATCGCCGAGGCCGTCGTGACGGCGGCGCTGGCCGTCGACTTCCCGATGCTCGCGGCCCTGTCCGTGCTGGCCACGGCGGCCGTGCTGGTGGGCTCGCTGGCGGCGGACGTGGCCGTGGTGCTCGCCGACCCGAGGGTGGTCGCCGATGGCTGAGCAGGCGGCCGACGCGTGCCGTGTCGCGCCACGCGCGATCGAGGGCGTGCGTGGGCACGGAACGCGCGCGTGGAGGGGAGCGGACATGACAGCGGAGCTGCTGGACGAGCGCGCGGCCGCGCCGTCCCCGGCGCGGTGGCGCAGCGCCGCGCGCAGCCGGGCCGGCACCCCGCGCGGGCGCGTCGTGGCCGCCCGGGCCCGGGCCCGGCTCATCACCGGCGGCGGGCTGTTGATCCTGCTCGCGGCGGCGTCGGTGCTGGTGCCGTGGCTGGGCGGGCTGGACCAGCGAGCGGTCGACTACGACGCCGTCCGGCTGCCGCCCTCGGTCGAACACCCGTTCGGGACCGACTCCCAAGGCCGCGACCTGCTGCTGCGCAGCTTCGCCGGACTGCAGGTCTCGCTGCTGGTCGCCGCGGTGTGCGCGGTGATCTCCACGCTGCTCGGCGCCCTGGTCGGGGCGGTGTCCGGGGTGCTGGGTGGCTGGCCCGACCGGCTGCTGATGCGGGCGGTCGACACGGTCAACGCGGTGCCGCACCTGCTGTTGGGCATCGTCATCGTCGCGCTCCACCGCGGCTCGGTGCTCGCGGTGATCCTCTCCATCGCGCTGACGCACTGGACGGGGGTGGCGCGCATCGTGCGCGCCGAGGTGCTCTCGCTGCGCGACCGGCCGTTCATCGACGCCGCGATCTGCGGTGGGGCGTCGCGCGGGCGGGTCCTGCGCCGGCACCTGCTCCCGGCGATCGTCCCGCAGGCGGCGCTGTCCACGGTCCTGTTGATGCCGCACGCGGTGTGGCACGAGACGGCGCTGAGCTTCCTGGGGCTGGGGCTGCCGCCCCACCTCGCCTCGATCGGAAACATCCTGGGGGAGGGACGGGCCGCGGTGCTGCTCGGATCATGGTGGATCGTGACGTTCCCGGCGCTGCTGCTGGTCGCTGCCGCGCTCGCGGTGGCCGGCGTGGCCGCGTGGTGGCGGGACCGGGCGCTGCCCCGGCGCCGCTCGGAGTTGGGCATGCCCTCGTGAGTGGCGGGGATCGCCAGAGCGGTACTGCGCACCCACAAGCAGCGCAGCTGCACCTGCAGAACCTGTCGGTCCGATTCCACCCGGGCCGCCGCGCCGGCACCGTCAACGCGGTGAGCGGAGCGAGCCTCACGCTGCGTCCCGGCCGGCTGCTCGCACTCGTCGGGGAGAGCGGCTGCGGCAAGTCGGTGCTCGCCGGAGCGATCATGGGGCTGTTGCCGGCAAACGCCGAGGTGGCGGGCCGGGTGCTGCTCGACGGGCTCGACCTGCTCGATGCGTCCGAGCGGGTCCTGCGCGACCGCGTCCGGGGCCGCCGGGTCGGGCTGGTCCCGCAGTCGGCGGCGACGCACCTGACCCCGGTGCGCCGGGTCGGCGCGCAGCTCGCCGAGGCGGTCCGCCGGCTGCGGCCCGGTGCCGACCCGGGTGCCGTCGTGGCCGAGCTGGCCGACCGGGTCGGGTTGCCCACCGCGATGCTCGACCGTTACCCGCACGAGCTGTCCGGCGGCACCGCGCAGCGGGTCGGGATGGCCGCGGCGCTCGCGGGGAGACCCCCGGTGCTGCTGGCCGACGAGCCGACCGCCGGGCTGGACCGGCCGCTGGTCGACCGTACCGTCGACCTGCTCGCCGCGATGGCGGCCGACGGGCACGCCGTCCTGCTCATCACCCACGACCTGCGGGCCGCGCGGCGGGTAGCCACCGACGTCGCGGTGATGTACGCGAGCCGGCTGGTGGAGGTCGGCCCCGCCGATGAGCTGTTCGCCGACCCCTGGCACCCCTACACGCGTGGTCTGCTCGGCGCGTTGCCCGACCGTGGCTTCGCCCCGATCCCCGGGCACCCGCCTGAGCTGAGCGCGCTGCCGACGGGCTGCGGGTTCGACCGGCGCCGTCCCGACCTGCACACGTGCACCCCCGATCCGCGACTGACCTGGCACGAGGCGCGTGCCGTGGCGTGCGCGCCGGTGCCCGCGGGAATGGTCCCGTGCTGAGGGCGGCCGGCGTCGTGGCCGGTTACCGGCGCGGGGTGCCCGTACTCGACGGCGTGGACCTCGCGGTCGAGCCCGGCCACGTGGTCGGGCTGGCCGGGCCGAGCGGTTGCGGCAAGTCGACACTGGCCCGGGTGCTTGCGCTGCTCATGGCGCCCTGGTCGGGCCGGGTGGAGATCGACGGTGCCCCGGTCCGCGGGGTGCGCTACCGGGCGCCGCGCGCGCAGCGCATCGCGATCGGGGTCGTGTTCCAGCAGCCGCGGCTCGCCACGGACCCGCGGCTCACGCTGCGCGAGATCGTCGCCGAGCCGTTACTGGCCACGGGCCGTGGGCGGGACGCGCGATGGGAAGCCGAACTCGCCGACCGGGTCGGGCTGACCGCCGAGCTGCTACGTCGCCGCCCGCATGAGGTGAGCGACGGACAGTTGCAGCGTGCCTGCGTTGCACGGGCCCTGGCGTTGCGGCCGCGCTACCTGGTCTGCGACGAGATGACGGCGATGCTGGACGCTTCGACCACGGCGGCGCTGGCCGGGGTGGTCGCCGAGCAGGTGAGCGCGTCGGGTCTGGGGGTGCTGGCCGTGTCCCACGACGAGGAGCTGCTCGCGGTGTGGGCCGACCGGGTGGAGCGTCCGTGGGCACCGGATCCCGACGCCTCGGCTCCGGCGTCCACCCGCGCGACGGCGTAGCCGGGGCCCGCTCCCCGGGGCGCGACGGTGGCCGCCGCGCGGGTCGGCTGCGAGGATGGACCGGGCAGCAGGCGACGGCCCGGTCGGCGAGGGCGGGCCACCGGTGCTGTGTCGGAGGTGATCGACGTGTTCGATGAGCGTGGACCCGGAGCCGGGTCCGGCATCGACCGATCCGTTCCGCCGTCCCCCGGGAGGAGGTTCGGCGACGGTCTCGCCGTCGGCCCCGACCTGCAGGGCGCGGCCGAGGTGGCCGTGGCGCAGGCCCTGGCGGCGCTGGACGGGGCCGCTCCGGACCTGATGTGCGTCTTCGTCGCCGGGCGGCCCGGGCCGGACGGCGAGGACGCGGTCGCGGCGGCCGGCCTGCGGGCGATGGAGCTGAGCGGTGCCCGGCACACGATCGGGGCGACCGCGGGTGGCGTGATAGGTGACGGGCGCGGCGTCGAGGGCGCCCCGGCCGTCGCGGTCTGGGCGGGGGTGCTGCCGGGCGTCGAGATCCGGCCGTTCCGGCTGGTGGCCGAACGCAGCGGAGCCGGCATCGACATCACGGGCTTCCCGCAGCGGCGCGAGGACGAACAGGTCGCGGTTCTGCTCGTCGACCCGCAGACGTTCCCGACCGGCGGGTTCCTGCAGCGGTGCAACGCCGTGCTGCCCGGCTTCCCGCTGGTCGGCGGGTTGGCGAGCGCGCCCACCGGCAACCGGCTGTTCCTCGACGGCGAGGTGCTGTCCGGCGGCGGCGCCGGGGTGATGCTCGGCGGTGATGTCGCGGCGCGCGCGGTGGTCAGCCAGGGATGCCGCCCGATCGGGCCGACCATGATCGTCACCAAGGCCGAACGCAACCTGCTGGTCGAATTGGCCGGCGCCCCGGCCTACACGAAGCTCGGGGAGATCATCACCGCGCTGCCGCCGCCCGACCAGGAACTCGCCGGCCGGGGCCTGCACCTGGGCGTCGCGATGAACGAGTACGCCGAGGACCACGGCCGTGGTGACTTCCTCATCCGCGGGGTGCTGGGCGTCGACGTCGAGAGCGGCGCGGTGGCCGTCGGTGACGTGGTCGAGGTCGGTCAGAGCGTCCGGTTCCACGTGCGCGATGCCGATGCGGCGGGGGAGGACCTCGCCGAACTCCTGGCCGGGGCGGTGGCCGACGAACCCGCGAGCGGCGCGCTGTTATTCTCCTGCAACGGCCGTGGCCGGCACATGTTCCCCAGCGCCGATCACGACGTGGCGGCCGTGCGCTCCGGGCTGGGGACCGACGGCGTGGCGGGGTTCTTCGCCGCGGGCGAGATCGGACCGGTGGGCGGTCGCAACCACCTGCACGGGTTCACCGCGTCGGTGCTCGCCTTCCGCTGAGCCGACGCCCGGGCGGGACCGGCCGGAGCCGACCCCGAACTCAGCAGGCCCGGTCCGCCGGATGGCGGACCGGGCCTGCTGTCACCGAGTCCTGGCCGGCCCCCACCGGCCCGGGACTCAGCGGCCCTGCTGGATGCCCGAGTTCGACGAGCCGCCCGCGAGGGCGTTCTGCTCGACCGGGGCGAAGTTCAGGATGCCGCCGACGTTGGCCGCCGGGTTGACCTGCAGGTCCAGCCCGAGCAGGCTGCCGCCCTGGAACGCGGTCTGGTCGTCGCCGTGGCCACCGTGGTCGCCGCCCTGCTGGATGCCGGAGTTGGCGTCGCCGGTGGCGACGGCGTTCTGCTCGACCGGGGCGAAGTTGGCGATGCCGCCGACATTGAGCGCCGGGTTGACCTGGCCGGTCACGCCGATCAGGTCCCCGCCCTGCACGGCGGTCTGGTCGCCGCCGCCGTGGTGGTGCCCGCGGTCCTTGCCGCGGTCCTTGCCGCCGTCCTTGTGGCCGCCGTGGTGGCGGTCGTCGTCGTACCCGCCCTGCTGGATGCCGGAGTTGGCGTCGCCGGTGGCGACGGCGTTCTGCTCGACCGGGGCGAAGTTGGCGATCCCGCCGACGTTCGCGGCCGGGTTCACCTGGAGCAGGCCGGCCACCAGGTCACTCGCCTGGAACGCCTCCTGGTCGCCGCCGCAGTTGCTGAACTGCTGGATGCCGGAACTGGCGCTGCTGTCGGCCAGCGCGTTCTGCTCGACCGGGGCGAAGCTGAGGATGCCGCCGACGTTCGCGGCCGGGTTCACCTGGGCCAGCACGTCGACCAGGCTCCCTCCCTGGAACGCGTCCTGGTCCGCCCCATGGCAGTGGCCGTGGCCCCAGTCGTCGTCGTGGTCGTGACCGGTGGTCGCACCTGCGAGCCCGGGCGACGCGAGCGCGATCGGCAGGGCCAGAGCGGAAGCCGCGACGACTCGGCGGGCAGTCGTGCTCATCTGCATGGGTGGGTCTCCTCCTGCGACGCCGGCCCCGGCGGACTCGACAGTCCACAGTGGACTCTCGATGAGCTGCCGTGCCCGGGGCGATGGCAAAAGCGGTTCGATGTGGATCGCAATCGCTGCGACTGTTCACCTCAACGAAACCCACTCGAAGGGGTTACGCAGTCCGGTGAAATGTGACTCTGATCACCCAGAGGCAACTGAGTTCGACACGCTGCGCGATATCGAACCTGCCGTGTTACCGCCGAGCGTGTGCTTACATGCGGAGCGTCAGGGGCGGTGGCAAGCCGGGTAGGACCTCATCGGACTGTCCGGAAGAAGTCCCGCACCTCGTCGACGAACACGTCCGGCTGTTCCAGGGACGCGAAGTGCCCGCCGGTCCCGGGCGTCGAGAAGCGGCGCAGGTCGGTGAATCGCTGCTCCAGCCAGTGCCGGGGCAGCCGGACCAGCTCCTTCGGGAACAGCGTCACGCCGGTCGGCACTTCGACCGTGTCGTAGCGGCGCGACACGTAGCTCTCCCAGTACAGCCGGGCCGAGGAGGCGCCGGTGCCGGGGAGCCAGTAGTGCATCACGTTGTCCAGCAGCCGGTCGCGGGAGATCACGTTCTCCGGGTGGCCCGCGCAGTCGGTCCAGTCCCAGAACTTCTCGACGATCCAGGTGCACTGCCCGGCGGGCGAGTCGACCAGGCTGTAGCCCAGGGTCTGCGGTCGCGTCGACTGCTCCGCGGAGTACCCGGTGCCGACCCGCAGGAACAGCTTCCGGTCGGCCGCGGCGTCCCGCTCGTCGTCGCTGAGGGGCCGGTCGTCCCCGTCGGGGCGGGGCGCGAGCGGCATCGTCAGATGGATGCCGGCGACGTGCTCGGGATCGCCGGTCCCCAGTGCCGCCGTGATCATCGATCCCCAGTCACCACCCTGCGCGCCGTACCGGGAATAGCCGAGCCGGTCCATCAGCTGCGCCCACGCCGTCGCGATCCGCTCGACCCCCCAGCCCGGGTTCACGGGCTTGCCGCTGAAGCCGTAACCGGGCAATGACGGGCACACGACGTGGAACGCGTCGTCCGGGTCCGGCGGGTCGGTCAGGCGGCCGATGACGTCGACGAACTCGACCATCGAGCCCGGCCAGCCGTGGGTGAGCAGCAGCGGCAGCGCGTTCGCGTGCGGGGACCGCGCGTGCAGCACGTGCACGTCGACGATGTCGTCGCCACCCCCGTCGAGCCCGGTGATGAACTGCGGGAACGAGTTGAGCTCCGCCTCGCACCGGCGCCAGTCGTACTCCTGCTCCCAGTACCGGCAGAGCTCCTGGGCGTAGTCGAGCGGCACGCCCTGTGTCCAGCCCTCCACGGTGGACGGATCCGGCCACCGGGTGCGCGACAGCCGCTCGCGCAGGTCGTCCAGTTCGGACTGCGGGACCTCGATGCGGAACTCGCGCATTACTAGAGCTGCACCCCCCGCGTCAGCGCACCGTCGACGACCAGGTTCGTCCCGGTGATCCGGCCGGCTCGCGGGCTGGCGAGCATCACCACGGCGTAGGCAGCCTCCTCCGGGGTGCCCATCCGGCCGGTCGGGTTCAGCGCCATGGCCTGCGCGAACAGGTCGGGCATGTTCTGCTCGATGTTCTGCCACACCCCGCCGTCGAAGTAGGTGTTGCCCGGGGCGACGGAGTTGGCCCGGATGCCCTTCGGCGCCAGCTGGTGGGCGAGGCCCTGGACGTAGTGCACGATCGCGGCCTTCATGACCCCGTACGGCCCGGCGGTGAAGTCGATCTCGCGGCCGGACACGCTGGACACCGCGATGATCGAAGCGGCGTCGCTGCGCTCCAGGTGCGGCATGGCCGCGTCGACCATCCTGACGGTGTGCAGCATGTCCACCTCGAAGCTGGACCGCCAGTGCTCCTCCTCGTTGCCGATCCCGAGCGCGCTGACGTTGGCCACCACGATGTCGATCCCGCCGAGCTGCTCGGCCGCGGAGCCGACCCACGAGGTGACCGCCGCGCCGTCGCCGACGTCGACGGCGGTGCCGATCACCTCGGCGCCGCCGGCGCGCATCGCCCGCTCGGCCTCCTTGACGTCGGCCTCGGTGCGGGCGCAGAACGCGACCGCGACGCCCTCCGCGGTGAGCCCCTCCACCACCGCGCGGCCGATGCCCTTCGTGCCGCCGCTGACCAGTGCCTTCCTGCCGCTGAGCTGCAGATCCATTCCGATGTCCTCTCTACAGGGCGCGGGCCTGGTCGCGCAGGTAGCGGTGCATGCCGCCGTACGCGTCGCCCGCGGGGAGTAGGTCCTTGGCGACCTTGGTGATCGCGCTGTAGTTCGTGTCGACGACGTTCGCCAGCGGCGACTCGCTGATCTGGGTGAGCAACTGGTAGGCGTCGAGCCGGTCCAGGCCGTACAGCTCACCCAGCCAGCCGATCATGCCGATCTGGCTGGCCCGCCAGGCGTCCTCCAGCGGACGCGACGATCCGACGACGACGTAGTGCGAATCGCTCTCGATGCGCGGCCATTCCGGGGCCCCGCCCTTGAGCAGCTCGACCAGGATCGTGGCGTCCATGGCGCCTTCGATGGCGGTGCCGCAGCTCTCGCCCTCGCCCTGGCGGTAGTGCCCGTCGCCGACGGAGAACATAGCGCCCTCGACGTTCACCCCGAGGAAGCAGGTGACCCCGGCGCGCATCTCGGGGGTGTCCATGTTGCCGCCGAACTTGTCGGGCACCAGGCTCGAGCGGACCTCCCGCCCGGCGGGTGCGACGCCGACCGTGCCGAGCATCGGGTTGATCGGCAGCTCCAGGCGCAGGTCGCTGCGCTGGGCCTCGAACAGCACGGTCCCGCGCTCGCGGTCGAGCTGGTAGATCCAGGTCTGCTCGGGCAGCGGCTCGTGCAGCAGCGCGGTGCGATCGGTGCCCGACAGCGCGCCGAAGAACGGGATCGTGCTCGACGCCGCCCAGTCCCGCGCCGGGGTGAGGTCGACGATGTGCAGGGCCAGGGTGTCGCCCGGCTCGGCGCCCTCGACGTGGAACGGCCCGGTCTGCGGGTTGACCTCGGTCATGTCGAGCACCTGGCTCGGCCGGTCCGATGTGCTCGTCAGCCGCCCGGAGAACGCGTCCTCGGTCCAGAGCCTCAGCAGCGTGCCGGGGGTGATCCGATGGCTGGGCGCGACGCCCCCGAACGTCCAGACGTACTGCTCGCGTTCCGGCCGGTACTCGATGACGTCCACGCCCGTGATCGTCGTCCGAGCACGGACGGCCCGCAAGATCCGACCGTCCGCACGTCGCTGGAGAGTCTCAGCCGCCGCCGGGGTCGTCGAACCGCAGGATGTGCCCGCGCCCCGCATCGCAGGTCCAGTAGTGCCCACGGTCGTCTGCGGTGAGGCAGTGGCCGGTCTCGGGCACATCGACCTCCTGGACGAGGGTGAGGCCGCTGGTGGACGCCCGCAGGGTCGCGATGGTCGGGCCGGGATCGGAGCGGACGTAGAAGTGACCGGCCCGGTCGGAGTGGGCGGACAGCGCTGCGCCGCCGCCGACGGCGTAGCGGCCGAGTTGACGACCGTCGGCCAGGTCGAGCAGCGCGACCCCGCCGTCGGCGGCGCAGCCGGTGAGGGCGACGCCGAGGTGTTCATCGATCCGCGGGAACCCGTGCGTTCCGGCGCAGCCGGTCGGCCACCGCGAGGTCTCGGCGCGCTCCCGGACGTCGATCGCCACCAGGTCGGTGCCGGAGTGGGTGTAGGCGGTGTCCGTGGTCGAGCTCAGTGCGAAACCCTCCGGCCCGTCGAGCACGGCGATGAACCCGGACTGGCGGGGAGTCGGGACGGAACCCCCGGGCACGGCGAAGATCTCGATGCCGGAGGGTGACCCGGCCGGCTGGGTGACCCACAATTCGCCCGTCACCGCCACGTAGCGGATGTAGTCCGGCGGTGCCGAGGTCGAGACCGACGACAGGACCGCGCCGTCGGCGGGATCGACCACGGTGATCGTGTGCCCGTCGCGGTCGGCGAGGAAGAGCAATCCGCGCCCCTCGTCGGCGGAGGTGACGCGGCCTGCGCCCGGAACGCGGGTGGCGGTGGCGCTGTCCGGTTCGACGAGGTACAGCCCGCTCGCGTGCGCCGGGACCAGGACCCGCTGCAGCCGAGGTGAGTACTCGAGGTCGTCGAAGGCGATCCCGCCGGCGGTGCCGGGCAGGTCCACGACCTGCGCCTCGGCCGCACTGCTCGTGCGGTCCTGCCCGGGCCCGCACGCCGACAGCACGCAGATCATCGCGAGGAGAAGCGGCCACGACCGGACTGCCGGGCGACCACCCGCCCGGCAGTGCAGCCATCCACGATCACCTCGTCGGTAATCCATCACAGCTGCTCTCGGGGCGTGGGCGTGGGCGCCGGCGCGGCCAGGCCCTTCGCGGAGCTGAGCGGCATCGGGCCCGCTCGAGCATACGCCGCACCGTGAATCCGGCGGGATGTCAAGTGCGACGTTGCGGACCGCTCTGCCCGGGGGCGGGGCGCTCAGCGATGGCCCAGGGCGCGGGAGATGCCGCGAGCGGCGGCGCGCACCACCGGGATGTAGGCGAGCGGACTGGTCCCGGCCGCGGGGACGACGACCGAGAGCGCTGCCACGACCTCGCCGCCGGCGGCGCGTACCGGTGCCGCCACCGACAGCGCGACCAGCTCGATCTGGCCGTCGCTGATCGCCACCCCGGTCCGGCGGACGTCGGCCAGGGTCCGGCGCAGCACGTCCGGAACGCAGATCGTCTTCTCCGTGTAGCGGCGCAGCGGCGCGGTGAGCACCTTCTCCTGCAGCGCGGCGTCGGCGTGCGCGAGCAGCACCAGACCCACCCCGGTCGCGTGCAGCGGCAACCGCATGCCCACCCGGGTGATCACGTTGACGGCCGCCCGGCCCGAGAGCCGCTCCACGTACACCACCTCGGTGCCGTCGAGCACCGCGAGCTGCACGTTCTCCCGGGTCACTTCGTAGAGGTCCTCCAGGAACGGCATCGCGGTCTCCCGCAGGCCCAGGCTGCGCGGAGCGAGCGCGCCGACCTCCCACAGCCGCAGCCCGATCCGGTAGCGCCCGTCGTCGGCCCGCTCGAGCGCACCCCAGCCGGCGAGTTCGCCGACCAGCCGGTGCGTGGTGGTCAGCGGCAGCCCACAGCGGCGGCTGATCTCGGTGAGGGTCAGCCGCGGGCGCTCCGTGGTGAAGGCTGCGAGCACGTCGAGGACCCGGGCGGTCACCGAGGACCGCGGCCCGGGTGTGTTCGCCGTCGTCGCCGCTGCGCCCATGCAGCCAGTCTTCCGGAGAACGGAAGGGCCGTCGAGTTGTGACCCGTCGGTAGGTAACCCTCTGGGCATGCGAACCCAGGTCGGCATCGTCGGGGCCGGGCCCGCCGGGCTGCTGCTGTCCCACCTGCTCGCCCGCGCCGGCATCGATTCCATCGTGCTGGAGGCCCGCAGCCGCACCTACGTCGAACGGCGGATCCGTGCGGGCGTCCTCGAGCACCCGACGGTGGAGCTGCTCCGCGAGGTCGGCGTCGGCGCCCGGATGGACGCCGAAGGCCTGCCGCACGAGGGCATCTCCCTGCGTTTCGACGGCACGGACCACCGCATCGACTTCGCCGACCTCGTCGGGAAGGGGATCGTGGTCTACGGCCAGCAGGAGGTCGTCAAGGACCTCATCGCGGCCCGGCTCGCCGACGGCGGGGCGATCGAGTTCGGGATCTCCGGCGTGGCGCTGCACGGAATCGAGGGCTCCACGCCGTCGATCACCTACACCGACGCGGCCGGGGTCGCGCAGGAACTGCACTGCGACGTGATCGCGGGCTGCGACGGCTTCCACGGGGCGAGCCGCCACGCGTTCCCCGCCGGCGCGCTGACCGCGTTCGACCGCGAGTACCCGTTCGGGTGGCTCGGGGTCCTGGCCAAGGCCGCGCCCACGCACTCCGAGCTCGTGTACTCGGCCGGCGAGCGCGGGTTCGCCCTGTACTCGATGCGCAGCCCCGAGGTGACCCGGCTCTACCTGCAGGTCCCGCCGGACACCAACGCCGCCACCTGGTCCGGCGCCGCGATCTGGGACGAGCTCAACCTGCGGCTGGCCGCCGAGGGCTTCACCCTCAACACGGGGCCCTTCCTCGAGCGGCCCTCGGTCACCGGCATGCGCAGCGTCGTGTTCGAGCCCATGCGCCACGGCCGGTTGTTCCTCGCCGGCGACGCCGCGCACATCGTCCCGCCCACCGGGGCCAAGGGCATGAACCTCGCCGTCGCCGACGTCCGGGTGCTCGCCGACGCGCTCACGGGGTTCTTCGCCACCGGCTCGGAGACCGGGCTCGACGAGTACTCCACCACCTGCCTGCGCCGGGTCTGGCGGGCGGAGCACTTCTCCTGGTGGATGACGTCGATGCTGCACCGCTTCGGCGAGGACGACGCCGCGGGCGATCCCTTCGGACGCCGGCTGCAGTTGTCACAGTTGCGCTACACCGTGTCGTCGCGCGCCGCGTCGACCAGCCTGGCCGAGAACTACGTCGGACTTCCCTACGGAGCTAGCTGATGACCCTGTCCCACCCCGTCGCCGGTTACCGGCCCGCGCCGGACGGTGCCCATCCACCGCTGGACTTCGCGGGCTACCGCAGCACCGGGCTGCGCGCGCCGTCGCAGGCCCCGATCGTGGTGCGCCACCGGCTGACCGAGGTCACCGGCCCGCTGCTCGCCGGTGAGCGGCTCGGCCCGTCGGACCACGACCTGACCACCCAGCACGCGGGGGAGCCCCTCGGCCAGCGGATCGTGGTGTTCGGCCGGATCCTCGACTCCGACGGCCGCGCCGTGCCCGACACCCTGGTCGAGATCTGGCAGGCCAACGCGGCGGGCCGCTACGCGCACGCCCGGGACAACTGGCCCGCTCCGCTCGACCCCAACTTCACCGGCGGCGGCCGGGTGGTCACCGACGCGGCGGGCAACTACTCGTTCACCACGATCAAGCCGGGCGCCTACCCGTGGGGCAACCACCACAACGCCTGGCGCCCCGCGCACATCCACTTCTCGCTGTTCGGCCGCGCGTTCACCCAGCGCCTGGTCACCCAGATGTACTTCCCGGACGACCCGTTGTTCGCCCAGGACCCGATCTTCAACTCGGTGCCGGACCCGAAGGCCCGGCAGCGGATGGTCGCCAGCTTCGATCTCGACGCCACCCGTCCCGAGTGGGCGCTGGCCTTTCACTTCGACATCGTGCTGCGCGGCCGCGACCAGACCCCCTTCGAGGAGCCCCATGAGTGAGTTCGGGCTGACGCCCTCCCAGACCGTCGGGCCGTTCCTGTCGATCGGGCTGACGTGGGCCGACGGCCCGGACGTCGTCCCGGCGGGCACGCCCGGCGAGATCAGCATCGGCGGTGTGCTCTACGACGGTGCCGGCGAGCCGGTCACCGACGGCCTGGTCGAGACCTGGCAGGCGGACCCCGACGGGCGCTTCGATCACCCCGAGGATCCGCGGGGTGCGGCCGAGCCGTCGCTGCCGGGCTTCCGCGGATTCGGCCGGGCCGCGACCGACGGTGAGGGCCGCTGGGAGATCCGCACGGTCAAGCCGGGCGCGCTGCCCGGACAGGCCCCGCACATCGACGTCTCGGTGTTCGCCCGCGGGCTGCTCGACCGGGTCGT
Organism: Pseudonocardia mahuensis; assembly: GCF_018531475.1. Classification (GTDB taxonomy): domain Bacteria; phylum Actinomycetota; class Actinomycetes; order Mycobacteriales; family Pseudonocardiaceae; genus Pseudonocardia. The sequence continues at coordinate 85,388 of NZ_JAHDTG010000013.1, read as the reverse complement.
CACCCGGATCTACTTCCCGGACGAGGAGGCGGCCAACGCCCTCGACCCGCTGCTGGCCGAGGTGCCGGCCGACCGCGCCGCGACGCTCGTGGCCCGGCCGGACGGGCCCGGCGCGCTACGGTTCGACATCCGGCTGCAGGGCGAGAGCGAGACGGTCTTCCTGGCCGTGTGAGACGTGATCGGGGGTGCGCGATGGGCTACCGCGTACTCGCCGATGCGGCCATGTTGGCGCACTTCGCCTTCCTGGTCTACCTCGCGCTGGGCGGGTTCCTGGGGTGGTGGCGGCCGTGGCTGTTGCTGGCGCACGCACCGGTGCTGCTCTGGGGCCTGCTCAGCGTCACCGTGGGCTTGGAGTGCCCGCTGACGGTCGTGGAGGACTGGGCCCGCCACCGTGCCGGTGAGCGCGGGCTCGACAGCGGCGGTTTCATCGAGACCTACCTGACCGGCGTGATCTACCCGGAGCAGTACCTGGGCCTCGTCCGCGCGCTGGTCGTGGTGGTCGTGGTGGTGTCCTGGGTGGGCGCGGTCGTCCGCATCCGGCGCCGTCGCACCGGGGTCCCCGCCTGATCCGACGGTCCGTGGTGGACGGTGTCAGCTCGCTGCGGACCCGTACCGCGCTCTACGGGGAACACCCTGTGGGCGCGGACCCGCGCGGTCACAGCGCTGGAAGCGCCTCGACGGTGATCTCCGTCCCAGGTAGGGGCCGCGGCTCACAGCGTTTGCACAGCTTCCGGCGAGCGCACGCCCACGAACCGATGCGACAAATGATCCGTACACAGGGCTGGGTGATCGACGAGGGGTGGTCCGGGATGGCGGGCGGGGCGCTGGCGATGGGAGCGCCGGCAGCAGCGCTGCACGCGGACCTCACCGAGCTGGTTACGCGGCTGCGGCGACGGCACCCGGTGATCGCCCAGCTCGCCCGCTACGCGATCGTCGGCGGCCTGGGCACAAGCGTGACGGCGCTGACGTTCCTGGTGCTCCGTAACTGGTTCGACTCGGTGCCCGCCAACCTGCTCGCGCTCATCGTGAGCACCGCGGTCAGCACCGAGGTCAACCGCCGGTTCACCTTCTCCGGCGCGACCGCACATCGCTGGCGGTCTCACGTGCAGAACGGCGGCACGGTGCTGTTCTACGCGTTCTACAGTTCCCTGGTGCTGATCGTGCTCGACGACCTGGCGCCTGCCGCGAGCGAGGTGCAGGAGGCGCTCGTCGTCGCGCTGGCGAGCGTGCTCGGTGGTCTGCTGCGGTTCCTGGTGCTGCGCTACTGGGTGTTCGCCACGGGCCCCGACGGCGCGACCGAGCTCGCCGGGAGCCGTTGAGCGGGGGACCCCTCCGTTCGGACGGGCCGGACCGGCCGTTCGGCTCGTTACCCTCGTCACATGCCGAAGTTCGTGATCGAGCGCGACCTACCCGGTGCCGGCGACCTGCCCGACGGCGACATCTGTGCGATCAGCCGGACCAGTAACTCGGTCCTCGCCGAGATGCCCGACGTCCAGTGGGTGCACAGCTACGTGACCGGCGACAAGATCTTCTGCCTGTACATCGCGCCCGATGAGGACGCCGTGCGCCGGCACGCCGAGCAGGGCGGGTTCCCTGCCAACGCGGTTCGCGAGGTGGTCCGCACCATCGATCCCACCACCGGCGGCAGATGACGGTCAGCCCGCGGCGGCGCCGGTGTCGAGCACCTGCCCGCCCCACAGGTCGCGCAGCGCGGCGCGGCGCTCGGCGCGGTCGAGCCCACGCAGGTCGACCGCGCCGCGCTCGGTGACGACGACGTCCACGTCGTGCGACGCCGTGGTCACCGGCCGGGACAGCCGGGTCACCAGGGTCGGCCGGTCGCGGTGCGCGCTCGCCACCGCGACGACACTCAGCCCGCGGGGCGACCGCGCGCCGGCGGCGGCGAAGTCGGGGTGCCCGCCGATCATCCCGGCCGCCGCGCGGCCGACACCCTCCACGTTGACCTGCCCGTCCAGGTCGATCTCCAGCGCGGTGTTCAGCGCGATCAGCGGCGGGAGGCCCGCGGCCGAGAGCCGGCCGAGGTCGTGGGTGACCTCGATCGGATGCAGCAGCGGGCGTCCGTCGGCCCAGTCGTAGAGCCGCCGGGTGCCGACCAGGTACGCGGTCACCGGATCGTCGAGCAGCAGTCCGCGCTCGTCGAGGTCGACGACGGCCTCGGGCAGCAGGCCCGAGTCGATCCGCACCGGCACCCGGATCGCCCCGAGCAGGGCCGCGCCCAGCCGGCCCGGACCGACCTGCACACGTGCGCCCTCCGGCACCAGCGCCGCGACGTGGCGGGCGATCTGCTCGTCGGCCGGCGTCGGCGGCGGGGTCGGGAGCTCGCGCGGGATACCGAGCTCGCCGTCCACCTCGCCGAGCACGGTGATGAGGTCGGCCGGCAGCGGCGGACCGGCGTCGGCGCGAGGCGCGGAGCGCGACACCACCGCGCCCACCGGTACCCCGTCGGTGATCAGCCCGCGCATCCAGGACGCCTCCGCCCCCAGTCGTAACCCCTCCGGACCGCGGACGAGGGTCGCCAGCAGCAGGTCCGGACGCAGCGGCCCGGCGAGCAGGGACGGCACGGCGGAGAGCCGGCACGGCACGGTGCGCACCGCGCCGGCGTCGACGGCGGCCCGCAGGCCGGGGCCGCCCAGGACCGCCCGGGCGTCGGCGAAGGGCGCCGGGTCGAGCTCCGGTTCGGGGACCGGCATCCAGCCGAGCAGCAGCCGCACATCTGCGTGCCGGGCGGCGGCCCGGCACAGCGCCGGATAGAGCGCGCGCGGTGAACCGCAGCCGTCGGCCACGGCGACGCGCATCCCGGGCCGGACGAGGTCGGCGAGCTCGAAGGTGGACACCTTCGGATTCGATCACGGCTCGCCGACCGGCGGGGGCCGAGAACCCGATCTAGATTCCGTTCATGACAGCACCGCAGTCCACGACCGGGGCGTTCGAGCGCGAGCCCGTCCAGGTCACCGAGCGGATCACCGCCGACGGCTCGTCGCGGTGGCCGGTGGAGGCGGACCGCTACCGGTTGGTCGTCGCCCGGGCCTGTCCGTGGGCCAACCGCACCGTGATCGTGCGGCGACTGCTGGGGCTCGAACCGGTGATCTCGATGGGCATCGCAGGTCCGTTGCACGACGATCGCAGCTGGCGCTTCCACCTCGACCCGGACGGCCGGGACCCGGTCCTGGGCATCGAGTTCCTGGGCGAGGCCTACCGCAAGGCCGACCCGGACTACGACGCCGGGATCACCGTCCCGGCGATGGTCGAGATCGCCTCCGGCCGGGTCGTCACCAACGACTACGCGCAGCTGACGCTGGACTTCTCCGGTCAGTGGAAGGCGTTCCACCGCGGCGGGGCGCCGGACCTCTACCCGCAGGAGCACCGCGCGGAGATCGACGAGATCAACGAACAGGTGTTCCAGGACGTGAACAACGGCGTGTACAAGGCCGGGTTCGCGAAGGGGCAGCCGGCCTACGAGAAGGCCTACACCGAGCTGTTCGACCGGCTCGACGCGCTGTCCGAGCGGCTGGCGATCCGCCGTTACCTGGTCGGCGACACGATCACCGAGGCCGACATCCGGCTGTGGGTCACCCTCGTCCGGTTCGACGCCGCCTACCACGGCCACTTCAAGTGCAACCGGTGCAAGCTCACCGAGATGCCGGTCCTGTGGGCCTACGCCCGCGACCTGTTCCAGACCCCCGGGTTCGGCGACACGATCGACTTCACCCAGATCAAGCAGCACTACTACGGGGTGCACGCGGCGATCAACCCGGCCGGCGTCGTGCCCGTCGGCCCGGACGTGCGGAACTGGCTGGCCCCGCACGGGCGCGACGAGCTGGGCGGGCGCCCGTTCGGCGACGGGACCCCGCCCGGCCCGCCACCGGTGGGCGAGGCGGTGCCGCCCATCGGGTGAGCCCGTCCCGGGGGTGGGCCGAGGCCACGGATCCGGCGACGGGACAATGTGCTCGATGTTGACCCGACAGCAAGGCCGTTCCCGTTCCGTCGTACCCCTGCTCGCCGGCCTCGTCGTCGGCGCACTGGTGAGCGGTGTCGGAGTGGCCACCGGGGCCGTCCCGACCGCCGCCCCGACCTTCCCCGTTGCGCAACCGGCCGCCGCCACCCGACCCGCCGCACCGCCGCCCGACGCGCCCGCGGCCGAACCGGCGGCCCCCGTGGATCGCGTCCCGGCCTGCGCGACCATGGTCGCGTCGCTGCCGGCGCGCGACCGGCTGGCCCAGCGCCTGATGGTCGGGGTGAACGCGGCGGACCCACGGGCCGCCGCCGAGACGGTGCGCGCGAGCCAGGTCGGCGGGGTGTTCCTCGGCGGCAACGCGACCGCCCTGCTGCGGAATTCGCAGCTCACCGGCCTGCAGGCGATGGCCCGGGTGCCGGTGGCGGTCGCGGTCGACGACGAGGGCGGCCGGGTACAACGCGTCGACGACCTCGACGGGTCGATCCCCAGCGCCCGCACGATGGCGAAGACCATGACGGTCGAGCAGGTCCGGGAGGCCGCCCGTAAGCGCGGGGCCCAGCTGCGCGCCCGCGGCGTCACCTGGAACCTCGCGCCCACCGTCGACGTCAGCGACCAGGCCGCGAACTCCGTGATCGGGGACCGGTCGTTCTCCGACGACCCGGACGTGGTCACCCGCTACGCCGCGGCGTGGGCGGAGGGCCAGCGCGAGGCCGGCGTATTCGGCGTGCTCAAACACTTCCCGGGCCACGGGCACGCCGACGGCGACTCGCACCGGGGCCGCGTCACCACCCCGCCGCTGGCGCGGCTCAGGGCCGACGACCTGCGTCCCTACGCCGAACTGCTCGGGCCTGCGGGGGCGCTGCGGTCCGGAGGTGTCGGGGTCATGGTCGGGCATCTCGACACACCGGGTCTCACCGACGGGCTGCCCAGCTCGCTCACCCCGGCGGTCTACCGGCTGCTCCGCGACGAGTACGGCTTCGGCGGCCTGGTGGTGACCGACGACCTCGGGGCGATGAAGGCGATCACCGGCCAGTTCCCGCTGCCCCGGGCGACCGTGCGCGCCCTGCAGGCCGGCGCGGACATGGCGCTGTCGTCGAACGTCGCGCCCGTCGCACCGGTGCTCGACGCTCTGCAGCAGGCCCTGGCCGACGGCCGCATCTCCGCGGTGGACAACGACCGCGCCGTCGCCCGGATCCTCGCCGCCAAGGGCGTGTGCGCCGCCTCCTGATCGCGGGTCACATGTCCATGCCACCGTTGACGGAGATGACGCTGCCGGTGATGTACCCGGCGTCGTCGTCGACGAGGAACTGCACCGCGCGGGCGATCTCGCCGGCCTGCCCGAGCCGCCCGACCGGCACCTTGGCGACGATCTTCTCCAGGACCTCCTGCGGTACCGCGGCCACCATCTCCGTCTCGATGTAACCGGGGGCCATGCAGTTGACGGTGATGCCCTTGCGGGCGACCTCACGCGCCATGCTCTGGGTCATACCGAACAGCCCCGACTTGGACGCGGCGTAGTTGACCTGGCCGATGTTGCCCATCTGCCCGATCACCGAGCTGATGTTGACGATCCGGCCGAAGCCGCGCTCGAGCATGTGGTCGAGCACGGCCTTCGCCATGTAGAACGAGCCGGACAGGTTGATCCGCAGCACGGCGTGCCAGTCGTCGATGGTCATCTTGCGCATGGTCTTGTCGACCGTGACCCCGGCGTTGTTGATCAGGTGGTCGATCCGGCCGCGGTCGGCGAGCACCTCGGAGACGACGCGTGCGCAGTCCCCGGGCTCGCCCACGTTCCCCTGGTGCACCGACACCGACGCGCCCTCCGCGCCGAGCTTGCCCGCCAGCTCCTGGGCAGCCTTGGAGTTGCTGCTGTAGCCGGCGGCGACGTGCACCCCCGAGCGTGCCAGGGCGGTGGTGATCGCGGCGCCGATGCCACGGGCGCCGCCCGTCACGATCGCCACCCGCTGGCCGTTGGTTCCGTCCGTCATGCCGGCTCCCGTCATCGAAGGGCTACTCGGGGTTTCCGTCCTGCTGGGAGAGCGTGCGGGTCATCCCGCGCTGCACGGCGTCGGCCAGGTAGGGCCGCAGGCGCGTGGCGGGGACGATCGTGTGCACGGATCCGACGCGCCGGGCGCGTTCGATGCTGTGCCGACCGTCGAACTCGTCGGCGACCTCGCCGAGCTTCTCCGAGCGCACACCCGACCGGACCGTGGCGAGCTCGGCGCGCAGCCGGGCCGCGTTCACCTCGGCCCCGGCCTCGGCGCCGGATTCGAGGGCCTCGGCGATCCGGGCCTCGAGATCGGCGACCCGGGGATCGGCCGCGGTGCGCTTGTTGACCTCGCCGGCGAAGACGACGGCCGCGGCGGGCGCGCCGCCGATGACCGAGGCGTAGGAGCCCTCGACGGCGGCGATCTCCATGTTGTCGTTGAGCGTCCCGGAGAACACGACGAACGCGCCGCCATGGTAGCGGGACACCACGCAGAACACGATCGGCCCGTCGAAGTTCACCACCGCCCGGCCGATCTCCGCGCCGTACTCGAGCTGCAGGCCACGCAGCGACTCCGGCGATCCGTCGAAGCCCGACAGGTTTGCCAGCACCACGAGCGGCCGGTTCCCGCTGGCCGCGTTGATCGCCCGCGCGGTCTTGCGCGACGAGCGCGGGAACAGCGTCCCGGCCGTCCACTGCGACGGCCCGTCCACCGGTGGACGACCCCGGCGCGGCAGCGGCCGGGACTCGATCCCGATCAGGCAGATCGGCTGCCCGCCCAGGTGCGCGTCGAACACCACGACGGACTCCGCGTCGTGCATGTCGACCCACCGCTCCAGCGGCGGGTGGTCGGCGTCGGCGACCCCGCGCAGCAGCGATCGGACGTCGAAGGGCTTCTTGCGCTCGGCGTTCGTCGCGGGTGAGAAGATCTCACCCAGCGTCGCGAAGTCGGTGCCCGGACCCGAGTGCGGCGATGCGCTGATGTCCCGGTCGACCGGGTCGCCGGTCGGCGCGACCCGCGGGAACCGCTCCCCGGGCGCGGTGTAGGTGTGCTCGTAGTGCGCGAGCAGGACGTCGACGGCGCCGGACAGGTCGGGCGCCCAGTACTGTGCCTGGCCGTTCGGGCCCATGATCCGGTCGTAGCCGCCGATGCCGAAGTTGTCCTCGGCCGACACGCCGCCGGAGTAGTCGAGCGACTGCTTGCCGGTGAGCACCATCGCCGAGTCCGGCGTCATCACGAGGATGCCCTTGGTGTGCATGAGCATCGTCGCCTCGGCGTTCCAGTACGGCTGGGCGCCGACGTTGATGCCGGTGACCACGACGTTGATCTCGCCGCCGTCCTGGGTGAACTCGATGATCCCGCGCAGCACCCGGGAGATCCAGTCCATGTTCTCGGTGCCCGAGTCCATCGCGATCTTCGCGCCGGCCGACACGGCGAACCACTCCACCGGCGCGTCGAACCGCCGCGCCAGCTCGATCGCCGCGAGGACACGGCGGCACTCGGGTTCGGCGATCGCACCGAGGGCCTTGGTCGGGTCGCCGAGCAGCACGACCCGGGTCATGCCCTCCGGGTAGCGCCCGGTCGGCGTCGTGACCACGCCGAGCACCAGGTTTGCGGTGTTGCCCCCGGGCGCGCGGTCGACGGGCACGGGGGCCCCGTCGGAGGCCAGGTCGTACTCGGTGAACGTGCCCGGCGCGCCGCCCCGCTCGGGCGAGCGGGTCAGCAGCGGCACCAGCTCGTAGGGGTACACCGCACCGCGCCGGCGGGCCCGGATCACCTTCTGCGCGTAGGCGTCCAGCTCACGCAGCGGGGCATTCGGCGGGTCGGTGACCCGCAGGGTCAGCCCGGCGCCGGGCGGCCGCGACATCCGCAGCACGAGCTCACGGGGATCACCGTCGAGGCCCGCTCCGGCCAGCCGGAACTGCACCATGACCTGCTCGAGCCCCAGCCCCTCGGACCGCGGGGCGAGCGCCCGGACCACCTCGTCAAGTTCGGACAGCGGGACGTCGACCACCGGCCACACGTAGAGAAGCACCCGGTTCCAGTCGAGCTTGGCCGCGCTGCGGTCGGCCGAGCGGGCAGCGCGCAGGCTGTCCAGGCACGCGTCGAGGACGTGTTCGAGCTCCGGCAGGGCACGGATGCGCCCGTCGTCGTCGCGCAGCGTGGTCAGGTCACGGACGTCCGCCAGCGCGATGAGACGCTGGTCGTCGGGCGTCTCGCGGCCCTGGGCCCGGAACAGGTGCACGTCCGTGGCCGCGGGCAACCGGGTCAGCTCGAAGCCCGCCAGCCGCCACAGGCCCAGCCGCTCGGCCACCATCGGGTGCAGGCCGCGCAGGGTCCGGTCCTCCACGGGCGTCCCGTCGGAGCCCCCGCGGAAGGTGAACCAGGTCGGGCCGCCGCTCTCGCCGTCGGGACGGCGCACCGCGACCGCGACCCGCCCGACCGCGTCCGGGATGGTGCCGAGCCGGTCCCGGATCCGTCCGGCGCGGGCGTCCGGTTCGGCCCCCGCGGAGTCGTCGGAGGTCACGTAGAGATCGACCAGTACGATCCGGTCGGGCGGGAGGGCACCGACCATCTGGTGCAGGTCGGTGGCGACCGCGGACGGGCCCTCGGCGCCGTCCGGAGCGGTGGTGTCCACGCACGTGGCGAGCATCGTGTAGGCGCGCCCCTCGTGGACGTAGCCCGCGGTGAGCAGTGGCCGGCCGTCGTGCTCGACGATCTCGGCGCGCTCCAGCGGCCGGATCCGGTAGTAGCGCCGCGTCATCACCTCGAGCATCGCGGCGTGGTGCTGCTCGCCGAAGACCCGCAGGATCGGCTCGCCCGCGGCCACGATCGCGTCGATCTGCTCAGCACGGACGGCGGGATCGGTGGACAGCCGGTTGAGCTCCTCGCGCACCCGCCGTTGCACGTCCGCGCGGTTCTGCTCGATCAGCGGGGCGTCGAAGCAGCGGTAACGGACCTGCCGGGCGAGGTCACCGATCATCGGATGGCGCAGCTGGGTGGCCGTCACGAGACGGTCGAGCACCTGCCGGTAGCCCTCCCGGACGTCGGCGGGCAGCGACTCCGGATGCCGCAACCGCCACTGGAGCAGGTCCGACACCACCGGGACGTGGGCGCCGGCCCGGCGGTGGGCCAGGAACATCCGGTAGAGCGCCGGGCCCAGCTCGGGGGAGGACTCCAGGTCGGTGACGCCGTAGTGTGCCAGCGCGCGGCGCAGCTTGATCAGGAACGACTCGGGCAGCCCCTCGGTCTCGGCATCGCGCGAGCGCAGGTAGGCGTACAGGTACTCCTGGGGGTTGCGGGTGGCTTCGGCGTCGACGGCGGACTCGTCGTACTCCATACCGCCGGAGACCCGGCGGTTGCGCGACAGGGCGCACAGGTCCGCGAAGATCTGCAGGACCGCGATCTCGCCGGCGAGCAGGCCCGGGTCGTCGTCGGGCAGCTCCGCCCGCGCGGCGGCCAGCCCGGACAGCAGGGGGCGCGCCTCCCGCTCGTCGATGTCGAAGCCCAGCACGAGCGAACGCAGCGCGGCCAGCGCGTCGGCCGCGGCCGCAGCCGGTTCGGGACGGGCCGTGGTGGTGGCGACGAGCGCACCCAGGTCGGCGCGTTCACTTCCGGACGCCGCCGCGCCGTTCCCGGCCTCGGGGTCGGGCTCCAACCGGACGAGCTTGGTGCCGCCCTCGACCTGGGTGTTCGCCGGGACGAGCACCTCGGCGACCCGGCCGGTGACCGGCGCGCGCAGGGCGGTCTCGAGCTTCATGCTCTCCACGACGGCGACAACGTCACCCTCGTCGACCTGGTCCCCGGCCTTGACCGGGACGGCCACGACCATGGCCGGCGCCGGGGCGCGGACCAGCCCGGCCTCCCCGCCGGAGATGCGGTGCACCGCGCCGTCCACCTCCACGAGGTAGTCCGAGCCCTGCGCGACCGAGAGCACCGAGAAGGTCTGGCCGGAGACGGTGAGCCGGCGCTCGAAACGGCCCGCGCGCTCGACGTCGACATCGACGGTCTGGGTCGGCGCCCCGCTCCCGGCGGCCCCGTCGAGCTCCACCCGGTACCGGGCGGGCCGCGACCGGGCCACCCGCAGCCGGTACGCCTCACCCGCCGCCCGGACGTCGACCTGGTGCCACGTCTCGTGCCCGACCTCGGGGCGGCCGCGCTCGGCGGAGGTGAACAGCCTGCCCTGCTGGCGCTCCACGTGGGCGTCGTGCGCCTCCACCGCGGTCGCGAGCAGCGCGACGTCGAGCCGGCGCGGCGGGGCGTACCCGTCGGCCATCATCGTGTCGAGCCAGGTGGTGTCGAGCTCGCCGGTGCGGACCTCGGGCCGGTCCAGCAGGTCGAGCAGGAAGGCCTTGTTCGTGGTGCCGCTGTCGATCACCGCGGCGGTCTGGCGCAGCGCCCGGGAGAGCCGGGCCCGGGCCTCGGAGCGGTCCCGGCCCCAGGCGATCACCTTGGCGATCATGGAGTCGTACTGGGGCGGGATGACGTCGCCCGCGGCCACCCCGGTGTCGACCCGGATGCCTGGGCCGCTGGGCAGGGCCAGGTGCTCGATGCGGCCCGGAGCCGGGGCGAAGCCGTGCTCGGGGTCCTCGGCGGTGAGCCGGGCCTCGATCGCGTGCCCGTGGGCCGAGGGCGTACCGGGCGCGATGTCGGCCAGCCTGCCCCCGGCGGCGAGGTGCAGCTGCAGCTTGACGATGTCGACGCCGGTGGTCGCCTCGGTGACCGGGTGCTCGACCTGCAGCCGCGTGTTGACCTCGAGGAACGACAGCAGCCGCTCCTTGGGTTCGTAGAGGAACTCGACGGTCCCGGCGTTGACGTACCCGGCCGCGCGGGCCAGGGCCGCCGCGCTGCTGCGCAGCAGCTCCTCCTGCTCGGCGTCCAGCGCGGTCGACGCCGACTCCTCGATGACCTTCTGGTTGCGGCGCTGCACGCTGCAGTCGCGAATGCCCAGCGGCCAGACCTCACCCGTGGCGTCGGCGACCACCTGCACCTCGACGTGCCGGCCACCGCGGATCGCGCGCTCCAGGAACACGGTGCCGTCCCCGGCCGTCCTCGAGGCCTCCGAGCTTGCCCGCTCGAAGGCCTCCGCCAGCTGCTCCGGCGAGTCCACCAAGCGGATGCCGCGCCCGCCGCCGCCCGCGGTGGCCTTGATCATCAGCGGGTAGCCGATCGACTCCGCGTGCCGGCGGGCGTCGTCGAGATCGGCGACGGGGCCGCCGCTCCACGCGGCGAGCGGGACGCCGACCTCGTCGGCCAACCGCTTGGACTCGATCTTGTCGCCGAGCCGGCGCATGACCTCGGCCGACGGGCCGACGAACGTGATGCCGAGCCGCTCGCACAGCTCGGCGAACTCGGCCTTCTCCGAGACGAACCCCCAGCCCGGCCACACCGCGTCGGCCCGGGCCGCCCGCAGCGCGCGCTCGAGCTCGGCGTAGTCGAGGTAGGGGTTGGCGCCGAAGCCCTCCTCGTCGTCCGGCCCGATCAGCACGGCCTCGTCGGCCTCGCGGACGAACATGGCCCGGCGGTCGACGGCGGTGTACACGGCGATGGTGCTCACGCGTGGGCGGCCCTCCGCGTTCCACTCCCGCACGGCGTTGATCAGCCGCATCGCCGGTTCGCCACGGTTCACGATCGCGAGTCGCTGGAAGGCAGGCTCGGTCGCTTCGCTCATACAGTGCTCATTCCCTGTTGCTCGTCGGCCCGTTCGTGGTGGTCACTCGCCGAAGGCGACGCGCACGTCGTCGGAGGTCGTTCCGGTCACCCGTGATGCTGCTACGGATTCTCCGTCAGCGGCACCCGATCCCGACCACACGACCTCGGGGGCCACGATCGCCGGATCGACCCGCAGCACCGCATAGCCACCCACGGCGCCGGCCCCGAAACCGGGGGCGAACACGCGCATCGGCCGGTCGATCACCCCGTCGCGCACCGCGTCGTACATCGCGATCGGGATGCTCGCCGCGGACACGTTGCCCATCGTCTCGATGTTGAAGTAGAGCTGGTCGGCCGACAGCCCGGCCTTGCCGGCCAGCCCGAGGATCATCGTCTTGTTGGCCTGGTGCGGCACGATCAGCTCGATGCCCTCGAGGAGCGTGCGGCCGGGCTGCTGCGGGTCGTCCTGGGCGCCGAGCTCGTCGATCATCTGGCCGAGATAACGCTGGACCAGCGCCTTGACCTCGGGGCCGTAGACCGTGATGTCGTTGTCGAACTCGGGATTCGGCCAGATGATCGAGTTGACCTCGCTCCACGGCCCGCTCGCGTAGGTCTGCACCACGTCGACGTCGCCGCTCGCACCCGGTGCGGCCGGCGCGACCACGAGCGCCGCCGCCCCGTCACCGAAGATCATCCGGGAGGTGCGGACGCTGCCGATCTTGTCCGAGAACTTCTCCACGCAGACCAGCAGCACCGGGCGGTCCACCTCCTGCAGCAGCCGTACCGCCTCGGCCAGACCGTAGGGCAGTCCCGCGCAGGCGGCGACCAGGTCGACCGAGGCGTGGGTCTGCAGCAGGCCCAGCTCGCCGGACAACCACGTCGACACCGAGGGGATCAGCCGGTTGCTGGTGCACGTGCTGACCAGTACGGCGCCGATCTCCTCGGGTGCGGTACCGGCGTGGGCGAGCGCCGCCCGGGCCGCGTCGAGGGCCAGGTGCTCCAGGTCGCGGCTGGTGTAGCGGCGCTGGTCGATGCCGGTCTTGGCGCTGATCTCGTCGGCGCTCATCGGCGACCAGGAGAAGCTCGTGTTGCGGATGACGTCGGCGTTGTCGCAGACGTGCTCACCGCGCACGATCGCGAGCGCCTGCAGGGCGGGCCGGATCGCGAAGGACTCCCGCACGCGCACCGGCGGGTACGGACGCACGGGCGCGCGCGCCTCGACCGGCCCGCGGGCCGCCGGGACGGCCGACGGGGTGGCGTCCGTCGGCCGGGCGCTCTTGACCCGGTTGATGAACGCGGCGACGTCGCGGTTGCGCGGGTGGAACACGATCACGAAATCGTCGTCGCCGATCGCGGCGGGTGGGCGCAGTTCGGTGCGCGAGCGTTCCCAGGGGTACTGGTTGTGCAGCACCATCGCCCAGCGCATCAGGGCTTCCAGCTCGGGCACCTTCTCGTCGGCGTCCAGGATGTCGTCGGCACGGAAGACCGGGTAGTCGGGATCGTGCTCGGGCAGCACGAACGTGAGGGCGTCGGGATCGGCGAGGAACTCGGTCACCGTCGGTTTGACGGGCGGCAGTTCGGTGGCGTGGTGGAGCTTGTGCCGGAACAGATCGAACAGCAGACCGAAGATCTTGTCCTCGGTCGCGGCGTCCCAGGTGGCCGGCAACCGGTGGTAGGCGTCGGCCACCGCGGCCACCTTGCGCTCGCCTTCCTTCCAGGGGATCAGGACCGGCAGGAAGACGTCGTCGCGGGAGCGCGGCACGTCGCGCCAGCGGGTCGGCCTCTTGTCGAACATCGGGATCGAGAAGCGGTTGGCCCAGAACAGGTTCTGGCCGAGGTCGCGCAGCAGTTCGAATCGGCCGGGGTAGGAGCCGGACTCCGCACGGGCCAGGATGTCGGTACCGGTCGGCGCCTTGGCCTCGAAATCGCGCCCGATCACCGCGGTGAACTGCTCGAGCGTGTCGAGGACCGAGAAGTCCAGCTCACCGAGGAAGTTCGCCGGGAACACCAGGCGACCGTGCCGGTTGATCACGAATGGCTTCATGTGCCGTCTCCGAATCGATCGGGTTCCGACCGACTCAAGTCGATGTGACCTGCATCGCACAACCGGCCGTGCGGGGGACAGCGCCGGCGTGGTCCGATCTGGTCTGCGACCCGGGTGCCAGGCAGGCGCAGGTCGCACGAATGGAGGTTGTGCATGAGCCGAACGGACGAGCAGCCGGTCGTGGTGGTCGCGACGATCACCCCTGCCCAGGGCCGGGAGGCCGAGGTCGAGGCGGCGCTGCGGGAGGCGATCCCGCAGGTCCATGACGAGCCCGGCTGCCTTCTCTATGCGCTGCACCGAGAGCCGTCGGGGGCGTTCGTGTTCGTGGAGAAGTGGAGCTCCGCGCAGGCGCTGAAGGTGCACAGCGGCGCGGCGGCGCTGGCGGCGATGAACCCCAAGCTGGAGGGCATCCTCGCCCGGCCGGCCGAGGTGCACGTCCTCACGCCGCTGCCCGAAGGTGCGCTGGAGCGCGGCGCACTGTAGACGGCATGATCACCGCATGCGGACGGTGACGCGGGACGGGCTGGTCTTCGACGTACGGGAGGCCGGCCCGTCCGGCGGTGAGCCGGTGCTGCTGCTGCACGGGTTCCCGCAGCGCGCCGACTCGTGGGACGCGGTCGTGCCCGCGCTCACCGAGCGCGGCTACCGGACCCTCGCGATGGACCAGCGCGGGTACTCCCCGGGCGCCCGGCCCCGCCGGCGACGGGACTACCGGATGGCGGAGCTGGTCGCCGACACCGCCGCCGTCATCGACGCCCTGGGCGGCGGCCGGGTGCACCTGGTCGGGCACGACTGGGGCGCCGCGGTCGCCTGGCAGGTCGCGATCGAGCACCCCGAGCGGGTGCGGTCACTGACCGCGCTCTCGGTGCCGCCGCCCGAGGCGTTCCTGCGGGCGATGGTGACCAGCCGGCAGGCCCTGGCCTCCTGGTACATGGCGTTCTTCCAGCTGCCCTGGGTGCCCGAGCGGCTGCTCGGCGCCAAGCCCGGCCAGATCCGGTCCGAGCGGTTCGTCCGGGCGCTGCGGGCCGGCGGGCAGGGCGCCGCCGCGGCCGAGCGCGACGCGACGGCGATGGCCGCCCCCGGGGCGCTGACCGGCGGACTCAACTGGTACCGGGCCCTCCCGCTGTCCCTGGGTGGGCGCGACACCCGCCCGGTGACCCGCCCGACGCTGTTCGTGTGGAGTGACGGCGACGTCGCGATCACCCGGGCCGGCGTGGTGCGCGCGGCCCGGTACGTCACCGGTCCGTACCGGCTGGTGGAGCTGCCCGGCGTCAGCCACTGGATCCCCGACGAGGTGCCCGGTGAGCTCGCCGCACTGCTGCTCGAGCACCTCACGGCGCACCCGGGCTGACCGGACGATCGCCGGCCCCTGACGAGTAAGTCCTAACGGCGTGGTGGCCGGATACATGGCAGGAGGGTGTTCAAGATCAGTTTGTGACGACCGACCTGAACACCCTCCTGACCGCAGCTGGATCGTCGATTCCACCCCGGTCGAGTGCGCTCGCTCCCGACCCACGGTGAAGCGGTCGAACCTGGCCGGGTGGGCCGGCTACAGCTACTGCCCCTCGCGCTCCCGCTTCTTCTGGGGCCTGCGCCCTGCACCTGGTCGCCACCCCGTCCGGGCTGCCGATCACCTGGGCGCTGGCTGATCCGCAGCTCGACGAACGCCAGGTCCTGAGGGCGGTGCTGGATCACGACCCGACGCTGACCGCCGCCCGGCCCGGACTGACCATCATCGCCGACAAGGGTTACGTCTCCCGCGAACTCGACGCCTACCTCGCCCAGCGCCTCCTCGCGCTCACTGCCGCGATCTGGCACAACCGCGCCACCGGCCAACCCGTCACCCGATCCCTGATCGCCTACGACCACTGATCGAGTTCGGACTTGCACGTCAGGGCACGAAGCCCGGGCCCTCGATCACCGGGTGCGCCGTGAGGAAGTCCTCGTCGGCCCCCGCCCCAGTCCCGGCCCTCCCGCGGGCGCACCGTGTCGTCGACCGGTTCCACCTGGAACGCCTCCGAGGTGAGTCTCTCGCGGAACAGGTTGTCGGGCGAGACGTCGGCCTCGAAGTAGCCGCCGGCCCAGCCGACCAGACCGTCGTCGGTGGTTACCTTGACGCCCACCGCGTCGCGCTTGACCGCCTCGCCGACGCCGAGCCGGACGGCGCCGCGGTCGGAGGCCGGGAACGAGGTCGGATGGGCCCGCACGGCGACGACGCGCATGCTCCGATCCTCGGCCACCACGGAGCATGGCACGTCGAGGTCTCGTGTCCGATATCGAGACACCTGTGATCTGTCTCACTCCATCACCCTGGTGGTCCGCTCGGGCCGGTTCGGCCCGATGCGCCTCTCGTCCCGCCCGCACGATGAGAGTCAGGGAGGAATTCGGAATGAAGTTCAATCTGTTCATGCTGCCGACCGTCCCGGCGACGTTCGAGGAACGGGAACGACTCCGCCCGATCGGACGGAACAAGGAGAAGTACCAGCAGATGCTCGAGGAGGTCCGGACCCTGGCGGTGATGGCCGACGAGGCGGGGTTCGACGCGCTGTCCACCACCGAGCACCACTTCCACTCCGAGGGCTTCGAGGCATCCGTCGCGCCACTGCTGCTCTATGCGGACCTCGCCGCGCGGACCAAGCGGATCAAGTTCGCGCCGATGGCGCTGGTGCTGCCGTCCTGGGACCCGCTGCGGCTGGCCGAGGAGATGGCCGTGCTGGACCACCTGACGCAGGGCCGGCTGTACTCCGGGTTCGCCCGCGGTTACCAGGACCGCTGGACCAACGTGCTCGGCCAGCACTACCACGTCACCGGCGCCCCGATGGACGGCTCCGAGGTGGACAACCACAACCGGGCGGTCTTCGAGGAGGTCCACAAGATCGTCAAGATGGCGTGGACGCAGGAGACGGTCGAGTACAACAGCGAGTACTACTCGATCCCGCAGCCCTACAAGGAAGGCATCACCCGCTGGCCGGCCGCCGAGTGGACGCGCAAGTACGGGGCTCCGGGGGAGATCGACGAGAACGGCGTCATCCGGCGGATCTGCGTGATCCCGGCGCCGTACCAGGACCCGTACCCGCCGTCGTTCCAGCCGTTCTCGGTGAGCGCGAAGACCATCGAGTACACCGCGGCGCAGGGCATCACACCGTTCATCCTCACCTCCTATCCGCCCGACTTCGCCCGCCTCTGCGAGACCTATCAGAAGGTCGCCGCGGAGAACGGGCGCCAGCTCGGCCTGGGCCAGGGCGTGGGCGCGTTCCGCTCGGTGCACTTCGGGGACACCGAACAGGAGGCGGTGGAGCTGATGACCCGCACCAACTACGAGGGCTTCCGGATCTACTTCTCCGGCTTCGGCTTCTGGGAGGCGTTCCGGACCCCGGAGGACGACGCGAAGTACCCGCGCGACCCCGACAACTACGTCGCGCTGCCGCCGGAGGAGTGGACGGTCGAGCGGTTCCGGAAGGTCAAGTACGGCATCGCGGGCACCGTCGACCAGGTGCTGCGCGACATCGAGGACCTGGCGACGATCCACCAGTCCGCGGGCGGCGAGCTGGAGTGGTTCAGCTGGTTCTTCGACCAGGGCTTCATGTCCTTCGACGAGTCGCGCCGGCAGATGGAGATCTTCGCCGAGAAGGTCATCCCGAGGTTCACGTGACCGGCCGGGAGCGCTGACGTCGCCGGCGTCGCGTCCCACGGTGGGACGTGGCGCCGCGACGGCCGGCACCTAGGGTCACCGCCATGGCCCGCGTCAAGTACGTCGATCCCGAGTCCGCCCCACCGGCCACCGCCTCGGCGCTGCGCGAGATGCCCGGGCTGAACGTGTTCGGGCTGCTCGCCCAGGCCGAGTCGGCGTTCGTCCCCTGGCTGCGCTTCGGTGGCGTCCTGCTCGCGGACCTGAAGATCGACCCGCTGCTGCGTGAACTGGTGATCCTGCAGGTCGGGCGGCTGGCGGCGCGCTACGAGTGGGACCAGCACGTGCCGATCGCGATCGCCGCCGGCGCCAACGGCGAGCAGATCGCCGCGCTCGACCGCGGCGAGATCGACGCCGTCTGCTTCACGGCCGCGCAGCGCGCCACCCTGGCGTTCGTCGCGGACATGGTGCGCGACGGCGAGGTGCCCGACGACACCTTCGCCGCGCTGGCGGCGGAGCTCGACGACCGGCGGATCGTCGAGGTCGCGCTGACCGCCGGGCACTACCTCGGGCTGGCCCGGATCATGACGGCGCTGCGCATCGACCCGGACGAGGCCGCCGGCCCCGAGGCCCTGCCTGCCGCTCGCACCTGACCCGTTCCCGGTCGCCGGTGCGGCGGACCGGCCCAGCTGCCCGCCCGGCCACACTGCTCGCGCCGGCGTCCGGGCCGGGTGTCAGAGGCTGCTCAGCAGGTGGAAACCCCGCCGGAAGTACACCGCGGGCAGGTCCTCGCCCAGGCGGGTGCTCTCCACCCTGCCGATCAGGATCGTGTGGTCCCCGCCCGGGTGCTTCGCGTGCGCCGTGCAGTCCAGCGTCACGCACGAACGCGACAGCACCGGCAGCCCGCGCTCGTCCGCGGCGAAGCCGGCGTCGGCGAACTTGTCCGCCCCGCGGGTGGCGAACCGCAGGGCCAGGTCGGCGTGCTCGGGGTGGATCACGTGCACGATCCAGCGCTGCGCCGCGGCGAACACGGGGTGGCACTCCGCGGAGTCGGCCAGGCAGACCAGCACCAGCGGCGGGTCCATCGACACCGAGCAGAACGAGGTGGCGGTGAACCCCCACCAGCGGCCGTCGGCGTCGGTGGTGGTGACGATCGTGACCCCGCTGGGGAACGAGGCCATCGCGTCGCGAAACAGCCGGGCCTGGTCCGGGGCCGACTGCGCGGGCTGCGCGCTCACGAGACCTCCTCGACCGTGGCGACCGGTGCCACCGGGGGTGCGGCCGCGGGGAAGCCGGCGCCGAGCTGGTGGTCCATCCGGGTGCGTTTGGTGGTCAGGTAGCTGATGTTGTCCGGGTTGGGTGCGACGACGAGCGGTTCGCGGCCGGCGATGCGCACCCCGTGGCCGGCCAGGCCCCGGTACTTGGCCGGGTTGTTGCTCATCAGCCGGATCTCGCGGACCCCGAGGTCGCGCAGCATCTGGGCGCCGATGCCGTACTCCCGGCTGTCCACCGGCAGGCCCTGAGCGAGGTTCGCGTCGACGGTGTCCATCCCGGCGTCCTGCAGGTTGTAGGCGCGCAGCTTGTGGGACAGGCCGATCCCGCGGCCCTCGTGCCCGCGCAGGTAGACCACGACGCCGCGACCGGCCTCGCCGATGCGGCGCATGGCCATGGCCAGCTGTTCGCCGCAGTCGCAGCGCCGGGAGGCGAACACGTCGCCGGTGAGGCATTCGGAGTGCACCCGCACCAGGACCGGCTCGTCGTGTTCGGTGCCGGTCTGGTTGACCTCGCCGAGCACGAGCGCGACGTGCTCGCAGTCGTCGGTCAGCGACCGGTAGGTGATCGCGGTGAACTCGCCGTACTCGCTGGGCACCCGGCCGGCGGCCTCGCGCCGGACGAGGGTCTCGGTCGCGCGGCGGTAGCGGACGATGTCGGCCACGGCGACGGTCGCCAGGCCGTGTTCGGCGGCGAAGCGGGCCAGCTCCGGGCGCCGGGCCATGGTGCCGTCGTCGTTGGTCACCTCGGACAGCACCCCGGCCGGGGCGAGCCCGGCCAGCCGGCACAGGTCCACCGCGGACTCGGTGTGCCCGGCGCGGCGCAGCACGCCGCCTTCGCGGGCGCGCAGCGGGAAGACGTGGCCGGGCCGGGACAGGTCCTCGGGCCGGGTCGCGGGGTCGACGAGCGCGCGGATGGTGAGCGCGCGGTCGCTCGCGGAGACCCCGGTCGTCGTCTTCGTCTTGAGGTCGACCGAGACGGTGAAGGCGGTGCCGCGCGGGTCGTCGCTGTCGGTCACCATGAGCGGCAGCCGCAGCTGCTCGGCGCGCTCGTCGGTGATTCCGACGCACAGCAGCCCGCTGGTGTGCCTGATCATGAAGGCCATCGTCTCGGGGGTGGCCAGCTCGGCCGCCATGATGAGGTCGCCCTCGTTCTCCCGGTCCTCGTCGTCGACGACCAGGACCATCCGTCCGCGACGCAACTCCGCCAACGCGGCCTCGACGGCCCGTGCCGAACGCGTCTCGTCCGAGGGGGCGGCAGGGCCGATCTCCGGGCCATCGACGTGATCCATGTCATCACGGTAGGAGCGGGCCGCAGGTCGGAGGTGTCCGAGATCTAGACACACGATCAGAAGACGGTGTTCTCCAGGTCGATCCCGGCGGCCTGCAGCTTGCGGTACAGCGTCGACCGGGAGATTCCGAGCAGTACCGCGGCGTCCTTCTTGTTGCCGCCGGTCTCGGCCAGGGCATCGAGGATCGCGTGCACTTCGGCGCGCTCGAACCGGGTCAGCGTCCGCCGCGGTGCCGCCCGCCGGACCTCGGGCGGTACCTCGGCCAGGCCCGGGTTGCCACCCGCGGGTGCCGCCGCCAGCATCCGCGCCACCACCGCGCGCAGCTCGCGGACGTTGCCCGGCCAGGACAGCCGCATCAACAACTGCACGACCTCGGGCGCCACCCGCCGCGGCGCGGCGAACGCGGAGACCAGCGCCGGGATGTCGCGCAACCGGTTGCGCAGCGGGGGCAGCCGGAGTTGCTCGGCGTCCAGGTCGGGCAGCGCGGTGTCCTCCCAGGAGCTGCCGCAGGTGAAGGTGGCGCAGCAGCGCCAGCCGCGGCTGGTCGCGGTGGCGAGGATCGCCGAGACGGTCCGGACGACGGCGGGGGACAGCAGGTCGAGGTGGCGCACCACGATCCCACCCGGATCACCGGCCACGATGCCGCGTAGCCGGGCGAGCCAGCCGTCCGCACCGTCGACCTCGATCGCGGCCGCGTCGTGCACCACGAGGGCACCGCCGTGTTGACGGTGCAGGGCCCGGGTCATCGCCAGCTTGCCCACACCGGCCTCGCCGCACACCACGACGACCCGCTCGCCGAGCGCCGCCCGGCCGGCGCGGTAGACGCCGAGGAAGGCCCCGTCGATGCCCACCAGGCCGGGCGGACCCTCGGGCGGGGCGCTGCGCGCCGGCCGGGGCGCCGGGTGTTGCGCCGTCGGCCGGATCTCGACGAGCGCTCCGACGATCTCGCCGCCGTCGCGCACCGGCGTCGTGCGGGTTCGTGCGGTCCGGCCATCGCCCAGCGGCAGCTCGTTCTCGATGGCGGTGTCGGAGCCGCCCGCCATGGCCCGGGCCGCATGGTCCCACACCAGCGGCTGGTCCACACCGTCGAGCAGCCGGGCGGCCTGGGGGTTGGTCATCAGGATCCGCTCGCTGAGCACCACGATCCCGGCGTGGGTGCGCCGCGAGGCCGACATGAACTGGGCGAGCAGGGCCCGCTCGTGCGGCGAGTGCTGCTCGAACAGCCGGTTCTCGATGCTGCGGGCGGTCTGCTCCGCGATGAGCGTGACGAGCGTGTTGTTGTGGTCCGCGGCGCAGGTGACGTCGAGGATGCCGAGTGGACGGCGCCCCACCGGGTCGATGATCGGCACCCCGACGCAGGTGAACTGCACGAGTTGCTCGACGTAGTGCTCGTGGCCGTCGATGCGGGTGGTGCGGCCGAGCTCGATCGCGGTGCCCAGGCCGTTGGTGCCGACGGCGTCCTCGGCGAAGACGAAGCCCGGTGTCACGTTGAGCGCGTCCAGCGCGTGCAGCAACCGGCGTTCCCGGACCCGGCGGTCGAGGATCCGCGCGTCGGCGTCGGTGACGATGAAGCTGATCCCGAGCTCGCCGAGCCGCTCGTTGACGGTGTCGAGGACCGGACCGGCGGCGCGCAGCAGCCGCGACTCGGGGTTGACGTCGGGGCGGTAGGGCGGCTCGATGTTCTCCGGCCGGACCGACCAGCTCGAGCAGCGGCGCCAGGACAACGAGATCTCGTCGCGGACCCGGACCGGCACGGCGCCGGAGTTGAGGAAGCGCTCCCGCTCCCGGGCCAGCGTGTGGTCGACCGCATGCACCGTCATCTCGGACCCCATCGTCCCCGTCCGCGTGGCCGGCCGGCGCGGACGCCGCTGCCGGAGCGCCCATCGTGAGTGAGCGGGCACACGGGGCCGTGTCCCGTTTCGGGACACGGGTGGAACACATGGTGGGACACCACGTTTCGCGAGCACAGGGCAGGGTGGCGCCAGGTGTCATCATCGGCTGACCGAGACAGGCACCACGACGACGAGACCGGGAACGGAGAGCCGCGTGGATTTCGCACCGGACGACGACCACCGCGCCATTCGGGAGGGCGTCCGAGCCGTCTGCCGGGACTTCGACGACGCGTACTGGCGCGCCTGCGACGCCGAGCACCGGTTCCCATGGGACTTCTACAAGGCGATGGCCGCGGGCGGCTGGCTCGGGATCGCGATCCCCGAGGAGTACGGCGGCGGTGGCCGCGGCATCACCGAGGCCTCGATCGTGCTGGAGGAGGTGGCGGCCTCCGGGGCGGCGATGAACGGGTGCAGCGCGATGCACCTGTCGGTGTTCGGGATGAACCCGGTGGTCAAGTACGGCAGCGCCGAGATGCGCGAGACGTACCTGCCCCGCGTCGCGTCGGGCGACCTGCACGTCGCGTTCGGGGTCACCGAGCCCGACTCGGGCACCGATACCGCCTCGCTCACCACCCGGGCCCGGCTCGACGGCGACCACTACGTGGTGCGCGGCCAGAAGGTGTGGACGTCCAAGGCGCAGGACTGCGAGAAGGTGCTGTTGCTGGTGCGCACCACCCCCATCGAGCAGTGCGCCAAGCGCACCGACGGGCTGACCCTGCTGCTGGCCGACCTGCAGCGCCCGGAGGTCGACATCGCGCCGATCCCGAAGGTGGGCCGCAACGCCGTGGCGTCCTGCGAGGTCCGCTACGACGACCTGCCGGTGCCGGTGACCGACCGGGTGGGCGAGGAGGGCAAGGGCTTCCGCTACCTGCTCGACGGGCTCAACCCGGAGCGGATCCTCATCGCCGCCGAGGCGCTCGGGATCGGGCGGGTCGCCATCCGCCGGGCCGTCGACTACGCCAACTCCCGGCAGGTGTTCGGCCGGCCGATCGGGCAGAACCAGGGCTTGGCGTTCCCGCTGGCCGAGGCGCACATGCGGCTGCGCGCGGCCGAGTTGATCGTGCGCGAGGCGGCGTGGCGCTACGACCAGGGGCTGCCGTGCGGCGAGCAGGCCAACACGGCGAAGTTCCTGGCCTCCGACGCCGGGCACTTCGCCGCCGACCGGGCCATGCAGACCCACGGTGGGTTCGGCTACGCCAAGGAGTACGACGTCGACCGGTACTGGGTGGAGTCCCGGTTGATGAAGATCGCCCCGATCTCGCAGGAGATGGTGCTGAACTACGTCGCCGAGCACGTGCTCGGCCTGCCGCGTTCGTACTGAACCCGGACAGACCGGGATACTGGCCGGCGTGGAGGTCTTGAGCAGTCGCGTCCTGTTGCGCCCGGCGGACCCCGAGCGGAGCACGGCCTTCTATCGCGACGTGCTGGGGCTCGCGATCTACCGCGAGTTCCCCGGCGGCACGGTGTTCTTCCTCGGGCCGGGATTCCTGGAGGTCTCGGGGGGCGGGGGTGCGCCGTCCGCGGACGGGACGGCGCTGTGGTTGCAGGTCCGCGACCTCGCCGCGACGCACCGGGAGCTGGCCGGGCGCGGCGTGACCGTGCTGCGCGAGCCGCGCCGCGAGCCATGGGGGCTCGACGAGATGTGGATCGCCGACCCCGACGGCGTGCGGATCGTGATGGTCGAGGTGCCGCCGGAGCACCCGATACGGCGCGACAGCCGCACCCCGTGATCCGAACCGCTGCGCGCCACCCCCCACGACACACGGGTGGAGGCAGAGGCCGGTGGCGGGCTCAGCTCGCCCGGGGACGCGCGCCCGGCCCGGGGACGGCGCGCACCCGCGCGCCCGGTTCGAGGACGTGCCCGTTCTCGCAGCACAGTTCGACGTGCACCGGGGCACCGCATTCCAGGTGCTCCATGCGCATCGGCGGGCCGTCCTCGCCGACGAGGTGGGTGTCGCCCCAGTCGAGCATGGCCAGCATGATCGGCCGCAGGTCGCGCCCGGCCGGGGTCAGGTGGTACTCGTGGCGTTCCCGGCGTCCCGGCTCCCGGTAGGGCACCCGCTTCACCAGACCCGCGTCGACGAGCGTGGCCAGCCGCCGGGTCAGCACGTTGCGGGCGATGCCGAGGTGACCGGCCAGGTCGTCGAACCGGCGCACCCCGTTGAACAGGTCGCGCAGCACGAGGACGGTCCAGGCGTCGCCGATCAGCGACGCGGTGCGGGCCACCGAGCACGTGCCGCTGTCCAGCTCGGTGCAGTCCATGCGGACCAGGGTAGTCGCGCTGGGTTGCGCGCGACAACTGAACGGGGTGTCAGCGTGCCGCCGCACCCGGTTCGAGTGACCGGTCGGCCGGGGGCCCGTCCCCGTCCGGCGGGGCATCCGGGGTCGCGGGGGCGGGGGTGAGCGCGGCGATCAGGGTCGCGATCAGCGCCGCCCCGGCGGCGGCGAGGAAGATGATCGTGTACGCGGCCGCGGAGGGCTGCACGGTCACGCCGACCCGGACGGTCAGGGCGGTGGACACCGCCGCGACAACGGCGCTGCACGACGACGTGCCGAGCTGGCGCATCAGTGTGTTCAGGCTGTTGGCCGCGGCGGTCTCGGTCGGCGGGACCGCACGCATGATCAGCAGCGGCAGTGCCGAGTAGGCCAGCGCGGCGCCGATGGCGATGACCGTCGTGGCCAGGATGACCAGCGACAGGTTCCCCGGCAGCAGGGCGAACCCGAGGTTGCCCAGAGCCAGCACGAGCGCGCCCGCCACGAGTGTGGTGCGCGGGCCGCGGCGGTGCGAGAGCCGGGCCGAGGCGGGGGAGAAGATCGTCATCGCCGCACCCATCGGCAGCATCGCGACGCCGGCCAGCACCAGCGAGAGCCCGAAGCCGTAGCCGGTCGCCGGTGCCGCCTGCAGGATCTGGGTGCTCACCATGAACGAGGCGAACATCGCGAAGCCGACCAGGATCGAGGTGAGGTTCGTCCACAGGACGGCGGGGCGGGCGCTGACCCGAAGGTCCACGAGGGGGCCCGGGGTGCGCAGCTGCAGGACGCCCCACACCGCGAAGATCAGCACCGCGGCGGTCAGCAGGCCGAGCACCCGGGCGCTCGACCAGCCCCACTCCGACCCCTTGGAGATCGCCAGCAGCAGGCAGACGAGGGCGGCGCTCAGGCCGACCGCCCCCGGCAGGTCGAAGCGGCCCCCGGTGCGCAGCGGGGACTCGGGCACGATCCGGCGGACGAGCAGGAACTGGGCGGCGCCGAGCACGGCGGCACCGAGGAACAGCCATCGCCAGTGCAGCGCCTGGGCGACCAGTCCGGTGAGCGGCAGTCCGACCGCGCCACCGATCCCGAGCGACGAGCTCATCAGGCCGATCCCGCTGCCCACGCGGTCCGCGGGCAACTCGTCACGCATGATGCTCAAGCCCAGTGGCACCACCCCGAGGGACACGCCCTGCAGTACCCGGGCGACCAGCAGCACCTCGACACCGGGTGACACCGCGCCCAGCAGCGACCCGAGCGCGATCAACACCAGGGCGATCAGCAGCATCCGGCGCTTGCCGTACATGTCGCCGAGCCGGCCCAGGACCGGCGCCGACACCGCGCCGGCCACCAGGGTCGCGGTGACCAGCCAGGCGGCCGTCGCCGCGGAGGTGGACAGCAGCCGGGGGAACAGTGGCAGCAGCGGCACCACGAGGGTCTGCATCAGCGACACGGCCAGCCCGCACGAGGCGAGCACCCCGATCACGACGGCGGGCCGGGTGCGGGGCTGGACATCGACCACGGACAGATCTCCACTTCGAGTGAGCGCGACTGCCTGATCAGGTGACCACGGACGAGTGGCCCGGGCAAGGGGATCCTTGTCTTTGGCAACGATCTGTCCGGAGGGTCGCGCCACACCCGGGGTTCGCCGCCGCGCCCGCGAGCCCGGCCACGGGCAGGATGGCGCCATGACCGCTCGGACGATCAGACGTGGGCTGGACCCGGAGCAGGTGTCGGCGGAGTTCCGCGAGTTCTGGGCCGAGCGCAGGCCCGGTCTCCTGGTCACCCCGCGCCGCGACGGCAACCCGCACGTCGTCCCGGTCGGCATCACCCTCGACATCGAGGCCGGCGTCGCCCGGGTCATCTGCAGCCGGGGTTCGCAGAAGGCGCGCAACGTCGCCGCCGCCGGTCCGGCCGGTGCGCGCGTCGCAGTGTCCCAGGTGGACGGACGGCGCTGGTCCACGCTGGAGGGACGCGCGGTGGTCCGGGAGGACCCGGAGTCGGTGGCCGACGCCGAGCGTCGCTACGCGCTGCGCTACAAGGTGCCGCGGGAGAACCCGCAGCGGGTGGTCATCGAGATCGCCGTGGACCGGGTCCTCGGGATGAGCTGAACCACAAACCGCCCCCGAGGCGCCGCTCTGACGCTGGATGCGGCACTCTGGAACGGTCAAGAGGCCACCGTCCACCGTTGCGGGATGGCCACCGGCGACGTGTCCCGAGGGGAGCGGCCCGATGAGCGGTGCGTTCGAGACGACGGAAGCGACCCGGCCCGACCCGGCCGACAACGTGGTGCGCCTGCCCGACGGCGAGCCCCGCCGCAACGAGGCTGCCCCGGACCTGTCCATCGCCACCCTGGGGCCCGCCCGCATCACCTCGCCGATGGCCCCGCTGCTGGACTCCCGGCAGACGACCGAGCACTACGTCGACGAGCAGGACCGGGTGCTGCTCGACGACACCGTGGCCGGCATCGCCGGCCGTGGCGGCCCGCTGCAAGAGCTGCCCGGGATGGAGCCCTGCGGGCCGCGCCGCAAGATCTTCTTCGACCCGTCCAAGACCCGCGCGGGCATCGTGACCTGCGGCGGGCTGTGCCCGGGCCTCAACGACGTCATCGCCGGGCTCGTGCGCACGCTGACCTACCACTACCGGGTGCGCCGGGTGGTCGGGTTCCGCAACGGCTACCAGGGTTTCATCGCCGACTACGGCTACGACGTCGTCGAGCTGACGCCGGAGCGGGTCCGGGACATCGCCGTCGACGGCGGCACCGTGCTCGGCACGTCGCGCGGTCCGCAGGACCCCGAGGAGATCGTCGACTGCCTGGAGCGGATGCACATCAACGTGCTGTTCGTGGTCGGCGGTGACGGGTCGATGCGCGGGGCGATGCAGATCGCGCGGGTGATCGCCGACCGTGGCCTGCTGATCTCGGTGGTCGGCATCCCGAAGACCATCGACAACGACATCCCCTACATCGACCAGAGCTTCGGGTTCCAGACCGCGTTCGGCCTGGCCAGCGACGCGATCCGGGCCGCGCAGGTGGAGGCCAAGTCCACCGCGAACGGCATCGGGCTGGTCAAGCTGATGGGCCGGCACTCCGGCTTCATCGCCTGCTACGCCGCGCTGGCCCGCAGCGGCGCCGACGTGGTGCTGATCCCCGAGGTGCCGTTCGCGTTCGAGGGGGAGGGCGGGCTGCTCGCGCACCTGCGTCGCCGGGTCGCCGAGCGCGGGCATGCCGTCGTGGTGGTCGCCGAGGGCGCGGGCCAGGAGTTGCTCGAGCAGCAGCCGGGGGTCGACGCCTCCGGCAACGCCAAGCTCTCCGACATCGGCCCCTACCTGCGGCAGCGGATCGGCGAGCACTTCGCCGAGGCCGGCGTCGAGACGTCCATCCGCTACATCGACCCGAGCTACGCGATCCGCAGCGTCCCGGCCAACCCCTACGACAGCGTCTACTGCGTCCGGCTCTCGCAGGCCGCGGTGCACGCCGCGATGTCCGGGCGCACCGAGATGGTGGTCGGCCGGTGGCGGCGGCGGTTCGTGCACATCCCGATGTCGCTCGCGGTCAGCCGGCGCAACCAGGTCGACCCGCACGGCGACCTCTGGATGGCCGTCCTGGAGTCGACGGGCCAACCGGTCCGCTTCGGCTGACCCCCTGCATGCAGCGGCCTCGTCGCCGTTCCCGGGCTGCCGGGAACGGCGACGAGGCGCCGCGGTACGGGTCGGTGCGGGGTCAGGTCAGTCCCGGAACTCCGGGATGATGTGCTCGGCGAAGATCTCCAGCTGGCGCTTGGCCTCGTCGATCGGCATCAGGCCCTGGTCGAAGAACCAGGAGAACCACTCGAGCTCGCCGTCCTCGCCGTGGATCTTGGCAAGCTGCTCGATGTCGCGCTTGATGTCGTCGACGGTGCCCACCAGGCCGTACTTGGTCTTGGTGAACCGGTCCATCGTCCACTCCTCCGGCGGGAGCAGACCCGGGAACTTCTCCTTGTCACCGGGCAGCCGCAGTGCCTCCCAGAAGCCGAAGCCGGAGAAGTAGATCTGGAAGCCGTAGTAGTTGGTGCGCTCCATGAGCTCGTAGGCCTGCTCGCGGGTGTCGCCGAAGGCGACCGCGCGGAAGGCGCCGATGCTCTGGCCGAGCCTCAGGTCGCGGCCCGCCTCCGCAGCGGACTCCTGGTAGAGCCTCGCCAGCGCCTTGAACTGCTCCGGCTCCGACGTGAGGATGATCGGCGTGACGCCGTTCTTGGCGGTGTGGACCATCGTCGAGGGGGAGACCGAGAACGGCTGGAACGCCTTCGGGTAGGGCTGCTGCAGCGGCTTCGGGATCACCGAGACGCCGCGGATGTGGCCGTTCTCGTCGATCTCGTCCGGGTGCCCGTACTGCTTGGTCCACTCCGCCGCGGGCCAGCGGGTGATGCCCTCCTTCGGCGGCACCTGATAGAACTGGCCGTCGTAGGTCAGCAGGTCCTCGGTCCACGCCTTGTAGACGATGTCGAGGTACTCCTCGTGGACCGCGCGGTTGTGCTTGTCGTCGTCACCGCCGTCCATCGGGGTGCCCTTGACCGGGACGTGCTGGCCCAGCACGTTCACCCAGCGGTCCTGGTAGCCGCGGGCGTACCCGCCGTACACGCGGCCGCCGGTGAGGTGGTCGAGCATCGCGACCTGCTCGGCGACCCGCAGCGGGTCGTTGGCCGGCAGCACCAGCGACAGCGGAGCGAAGCTGATGTTCTTGGTGCGCGCGGCCAGGTCGGCGTAGAGCATCATCGGCTGCACGGACGCCTCGAAGCCCTCGGAGTGGAAGTGGTGCTCCGTGGTGGAGAAGACGTCGAAGCCGGCCTCGTCGGCCATGATCGCCAGTTCGCGAACTTCGGCGATCATCGCCTGGAAGGCGTCGTTGTCCCGGCCGATGGGGCGCTTGGCGGCGCGTTCCTCCAAGGTGGCCGGAATCGTCGGCAGGGTGAACAACTGGAATTTCACCGATGAACTCCTCAGTGTGCTTCGCGGGTCCGCGGGCGGCGCTTCGTTGCGCCGTTCGGACCAGGCCCGTGCTCGCACTGCTATCTGACCGCGGTATCGGGCGTGACGGGTGTCTCAGATTGCTGCACGGTGCGTGGCACGTCCCGAGGGTCAACCGGCGTCCGTGGCGAGCTCGCGCAGCCGGAAGCGCTGGATCTTGCCGGTCGCGGTCATCGGCCACCCGTCGACGAACCGGATCCGGCGCGGCACCTTGAAGCCGGCCAGCTTCTCCCGGCAGAACGACAGGATCTCCTGCTCGGTGACCCGCTCGTCCGGGTGCGTCTCCACGAACGCGACGCCCACCTCGCCGAGCCGGGGATCGGGCACGCCGACCACATAGGCCTGCCGGACCGCCGGGTGCCCGGCGAGCGCGGCCTCGATCTCCGCGGGGTAGGCGTTGGAGCCGCCGACGATGAACATGTCGCTGGTCCTCCCCGTCACGGCGAGGTGGCCGTCCGGGTCGAGCACGCCGAGGTCGCCGGTCCGGAACCAGCCGTCGGCGTCCAGGGCCGCGGCGGTGGCCTCGGGCCGGCGATAGTAGCCCTGCATCACGCAGTGCCCGCGCACCGCGATCTCCCCCTCGACGCCCGCGTCGAGCTCGGTGCCGCGCCGTCGACGACGCGCACCTCGAAGTCGGAGACCGGCACGCCACGGCCGGAGAGCACCACCTCGGGCGGGTCGTCCATCCGCGGGAACGTGGTCACCGACGTCGTCTCGGTCATCCCGTACACCGGCAGCAGCCCGGCCAGGCCCAGCCGCTCGATCGCGCCCAGGACGACCTCCCGCGGCACCGAGGCGCCACCGATCCAGCCCGTGCGCAGCGACGAGGTGTCGACGCGGTCGAGGCCGGGGTGGGAGAGCAGGTCGATGAAGTGTGTGGGGATGCCGCCGAGCATCGTCACCTGCTCGCGCTCGATGAGCTCGAGCGCGCGACGGGGCGCCCAGTGGTCCATGAGCACGAGCCCGGCCCCGGTGATGACGCCCGGGAGCACGCCGGTCATGCAGCCGGCCACGTGGAAGAACGGCATGTGGTTGAGGATCCGGCTGCCGGCGTCGATCCGGAGCCATTCGCTGATCGAGCACTCGTTGCGCAGGATCGCGTGCGAGTGCACGGCGCCCTTGGGGTGTCCGGTGGTCCCCGAGGTGTAGACGACGATCGTCGGGTCGTCCCAGCGCACGGTGCCGGCGTGCGCGTCGAGCTGTTCGTCGGAGATGTCCGCACCGGACGCCGTGAGCTCGTCGAACGGGCCGGTGCCGGGCACCGGTCCGCCCGCGACCAGCACCCCGCCGAGCTCCGGGAACCCGGAGGTGTCGAGGGAGCCGTCCGCGCGTGGCGGGCACAGCGTCCGCAGCATCGCGGCGTAGTCGATGCCGAGGAACCGGTCGACCATGATCAGTAGCCGGGCGTCGGACTGGCGCAGGATGTAGCGCACCTCCTCCGGCTTGTAGCGGGTGTTCACCGGGACGACGACACTGCCGGTGTAGCACGTGGCGAACCACGTGATCAGCCATTCCGGGTGGTTGGGCATCCAGACCGCGACGTGGTCACCGCGGCCGATCCCGCGGGCCAGCAAGCCCTTCGCCATCGCGCGGGCGGCGTCGCGGACCTCCCGCCAGGTCATCCGGCGGTCGTCGAACACGATGCCCGGCGCGTCGCCGTGCGCCGCCGCGGTGCGCTCGAGCTGCGCGGCGATCGTGATCGGTTCCCAGGGGTAGCGCGTGGCGGAGGGCCCGGTGACGATCATTCGGCGACTCCCGGCGGTCGGCGTTGACGGCACCAGAACTCTTATCCTAGTTTCCAGGGCAGCGCCAGGGGCGAGCGCGACGGACCGTGGCAGCGGAGCTTCGGTCGGCGGGTCCCGCCCGCGCGGGAGGCGGCACGCCCATGACGGCAACCGAATCGGTACCGCCCGCGAGCGGTGAATCGATACCGCCCGCGAGCGGGTTGCGGTCCGGCATCGTGACCGCCACGTTGACCTCGGCACTCGCCGAGTCCTATCGCCGCTACGCCGACCGGCCGGCGGTCCACACCGGCCCCGGCGAGGCGCTCACCTACGCCGAGCTCGGCCGCCGGGCCCGCAGGCTGGCCGGTGGGCTGGCTGCGCTCGGGGTGCGTCCGGGTGACCGCGTCATGATCATGACGACGAACCGGCCGGAGTGCTTCCTGGTCGACCACGCCCTGGCCGCGGGCGGCTTCGTCCGGGTCGCGGTGAGCTACCGGCTGCACGCCGGGGAGGTCGCGCACATCGCCCGGGACTGCGAGCCGGCCGCGATCCTGGTGGACCGCGACCGCGCCGAGGGCGTCGCCGCCGCGCTGGCCGCGACCGACCTGTCCGTGGCCGTGATCGCCCTCGACGACGACTCCCCGGTCCCGGTCGCCGCCCGGCTCTGCGAGCTCGTCGCGCATTCCGAGGTGGAGTCGCCGCCGGTCGAACCCGAGCAGCTGGCCTGGTTGCCCTACACGTCGGGGACCACCGGCGAGCCCAAGGGCGTCATGCTCAGCCACCGCTCGCTGATGGCGTGCTTCCGCAACCTGCTCGTCGAACTGCCGGCGGTCGAGACCGGCGACGTGGTGCTGCACGTCGCCCCGCTCACGCACCTGTCGGGCTACCTGGGGCACGCCTACGCGATCCGCGGCGCCGGCCAGGTGACGCTGCCCGAGTTCGCGCCTGCGGCCACGCTGCGGGCGATCGGTGAGTACGGCGCGACGGTGCTGCCGCTCGTCCCGACGATGCTGAACATGATGCTGCCGCTGCTCGAGCAGCAGGACTGGCCGGTGGAGACGCTGCACACCGTGCTCTATGCCGGGTCAGCGATGTCCCCGGACCGGTTGGCCCGCGCGGTCGCGTGTCTGGGCGAGGTGTTCGTGCAGGCCTACGGGCTCACCGAGATCCCGTTCCCGCTGGTCGCGCTGTCCAAGGCCGCGCACCGGTTCGACCCGGGCGGCCCCCCGCCGGCCCGGCTGGCGTCGGCGGGCCGGGTGAACCCGTTCGTCGAGATCCGGCTGCGCCGCCCCGACGGCACCGACGCGCCCGACGGCGAGGAGGGCGAGATCCAGGCCCGCACCGACACCACGATGCTCGGCTACTGGCGCAGGCCCGAGGCCACCGCAGCGGTCCTGCTGGAGGACGGCTGGGCGGCCACCGGCGACATCGGCCGCATGCAGGACGGCTACCTGCACATCGTGGACCGCAAGAAGGACATGATCGTCACCGGCGGGTTCAACGTGTTCCCCGGCGAGATCGAGAACGCCATCTCCGCGCTGGCCGGCGTCAGCGAGGTCGCCGTCGTCGGGGTGCCCGACGAGCGGTGGGGGGAGTCGATCCGGGCGGTCGTGGTCGTCCGCGACGGGCACACCGTCACCGCGGACGACATCGACCAGGCGTGCCGGGAGCGGATCGCGGCCTACAAGCGGCCGCGGTCGGTCGACTTCGTCGACGAGCTGCCCAAGACCGGCACCGGCAAGATCCAGCGCCACGAGCTGCGCCGCCGGTACTGGGCGGGCCAGGACCGCCGGGTCGGCGGCTGAGACGTGGACACCATCATCGAGGGAGCCTCATGACCGCACCGACCGCGCCCACCGAAACGGCCGGCGGAGGCCCCGCCCCGCTCGCCGGGCGGTTCGACTCGATCCCGCTGGAGAGCGTGCTCTTCGGTCCGGGGGCATCGGGCGGCCTCGCCGCGGAGTGCGAGCGGCTGGGCATCTCCCGGCTGCTGCTGATCGCCTCGCCGAGCCTGGCCCGCGCACTCGACGTCCGCGCCGTGTTCGACGCGGCCACCGGTGGCCGGATCGCCGACGTGTTCACCGGCGGGCGCCCGCACGTCCCGCACGACGTCGTGCTGGCCGCGGCCGAGGCGGCCCGCGCCGCCGGGGCAGACGGCGTGCTCAGCGTCGGCGGTGGCAGCCCGATCGACCTGGGCAAGGCGGTCAGCCTGTGTGTGGCCGAGGGCGTGCGCACCCGCGAGGAACTGCTGGCCTGGCGGGTGGTGTTCGCCTATCCGGACAAGGTCGAGATCCCGACCACCACCGCGCCGCAGCTGCCACACATCGCCGTGAGCACGACGCTGTCGGCGGGCGAGTTCACCAGCATCATCGGCGTCACCGACACCGAGCGGCTGGTCAAGGACCTCTACATCACGCCGAGCCTGGTGCCGCGGATGGTCGTGCTCGACCCCGAGCTCGCGGTGCACACCCCACGTGACCTGTGGGCCTCCACCGGGCTGCGCGCGGTCGACCACGCCGTCGAGGCGCTGTGCTCGACCACCGCGCAGCCGGTCACCGACGCGCTGTGCGCCGATGCCCTGCGCCGGCTCACCCGGTACCTGCCGGCGTCGGTGCGCGATGCCGCCGACCTGCATGCCGCGAGCCAGTGCCAGATCGCCGCGTGGCAGTCGATCTTCGGGCTGACCAACGTCAACCTCGGCCTGAGTCACGGCATCGGCCACCAGCTCGGCGCCCGCTGCGGCGTGCCGCACGGCATCACCTCGTGCGTGATGCTGCCGGCGGTGCTCGAGTACAACCTCGAGCACACGCGGGAGCCGCAGGCCCGCATCGCGGAGATCTTCGCCGCGGCGGCCGGGGTGCAGGCGGATCCGGCGGCGGGGGCGGGGGAGCTGGTGCGCCGGTTCATCGCATCTCTCGGGCTGCCGACGTCGCTGCGGGAGATCGGCGTGGAGCGCGCGGAGTTCCCGGCCCTGGCCCGCGACGCGATGGCCGACCTCATCGTCGCGTCGAACCCGCGCCCGGTGACCGGCGAGGACGAGGTGGTCGCGATCCTGGAGAGTGCGTACCGATGACGCTCTCGGACACGCACGGCGTCCCGCCCGCGCTCCTGGAGTTCCAGTCCACGCTGCAGCCGCCCACCGGTGGCTCCGCGGTGGAGGTGCTGGGGAGCTTCGACACCTACAGCAACGCCGACCCGCCGCCGGTCGCGGCCGTGCGCGCCGGGGTGCCGCTGCGGGCGGAGGGCGGCTGGCGGCTCGGCGCCGACATCACCGTC
Source organism: Pseudonocardia mahuensis (assembly GCF_018531475.1). Classification (GTDB taxonomy): domain Bacteria; phylum Actinomycetota; class Actinomycetes; order Mycobacteriales; family Pseudonocardiaceae; genus Pseudonocardia. The sequence continues at coordinate 51,394 of NZ_JAHDTG010000013.1, read as the reverse complement.
CCGCTCGGCGACGGGCCGTTTCCGGCCGTCGTGTACCTGCACGGCGGCGGCTGGGTGATGGGCTCGCCGTGGACCCACCGCAGGCTGGCCGCGGAGCTCGCCGCGCGCGGGCTGCTGGTGATGTCGGTGGACTACCGCCGGGCACCCAAGCACAGGTTCCCGGGCGCGGTCGACGACGCCGCGTTCGCGCTGCGCTGGGCCCAGGACCACATCGGGGAGTACGGCGGCGACCCCGAGCGGCTGCTCGTCGGCGGTGACTCCGCCGGTGCGAACCTGGCCGCCGCACTGCTCGCCGCGAGCGTCCCGGGCGCCGCCGACGTGCGGGCCGCGCTGCTGTTCTACGGCGTCTTCGACTACCACCGGGCGCTGCCCACGCTGTCCGGGCTGCTCGGCGGCGACGACGCCGCGAGCCAGCTCTACCTCGACCCGGCCGGCTTCGACGCGCTGCGCGGCGACCCGCGCCTGTCTCCCGAGGCCCACGTGCGGGGGTTCCCGCCGACCTGGGTGACCGTGGGCGAGCGAGACCCGCTGCGGCCGGAGTCGGAGGCGCTGGCCGCCCGGCTCGCCGTCGCGTCGGTGCCCCACGAGCTGCACGTCGCGGCCGGCGCGCCGCACGGCTACCTGCAACTGCCCACCCACCCCGCCCACGACGAGGGGTTGTCCGCCGTCGCCGCGTTCCTGCGCCGTCTCGGACTGCTCCCCGCCGACCCGGAGACCACATGAGTACGTCCGTGCCGCCTGTACCGCCCCTCCCGACCGCCACCGACGACGAGCTCCGCGCCGCGCTGACGTCGGCGAACATCCCGACGCTGCTGCTCGTCCTCGCGCACCTGACCGGTGACGGCGGTTGGCTGGCCGACCCGTACCGTCCCACCCGCACCGTCGCGCTCGACGACAACGACACCGGCGGCCTGCCCGACGAGCGGCAGGCCGAGATCCGCGGGGCCGCGCTCGACGTGCTGCGGGAGATCCGCGACGGGCACCGCGTGGTCCCGCCCCCGCCCGCCGACGACCGGATCGTCGAGATGCTCAGCGTCTCCCTCGGCGAGCGGGTACCGCCGGAGTACGCCGCGGCGATGGCCGAGGACGGCGGGTTCCGCCCGCCCGCGTGGCTGACCGCGCCGCCGGTGAACGCGGACGGGTTCCGGGTGCTGATCATCGGCGCCGGCATCTCCGGGATCGCCATGGCGGTCGCGCTGCGCCACCTCGGCATCGCGCACACGGTGATCGAGAAGAACGACGCCGTCGGCGGCACCTGGCTGGAGAACTCCTATCCGGGCGCCGGGGTGGACACCCCGTGCCACCTCTACTCCTTCTCCTTCGCGCCGCAGCCCGGCTGGACGCGCTACTTCGCCAAGCAGCCGGAGATCCTGCGCTACGTGCAGGACGTGGCCCGTGACTTCGAGGTGCTCGACGCGATCCGGTTCGGTACCGAGGTCGTCTCGGCGCGCTGGGACTCCGCGTCGAGCACCTGGGAGGTGCACACCCGCCGTCGCGACGGCGCCGAGCAGCGGCACGTCGCCGAGGTCGTGATCAGCTCGGTGGGTCACTTCAACCGGCCCGTCGTCCCGGACCTGCCGGGGCTGGACGCGTTCGACGGCCCGACGTTCCACACCGCCCGCTGGGACCACCGCGTCGACCTGACCGGCAAGCGGGTCGGGGTGATCGGCACCGGGGCCTCGTCGATGCAGGTGGTACCGGCCATCGCCGACGACGCCGCCGAGGTCGTGGTGTTCCAGCGCTCCCCGCAGTGGGTCGCGCCGAACGCCAACTACCTGCGTGACGTGCACGCCCACACCCGGCTGCTGATGGCGCAGGTCCCCGGCTACCGCACCTGGTACCGGCTGCGGCTGATGTGGATGTACCAGGACAAGCTGCACCCCACGCTGCAGCGCGACCCCGACTGGCCGCACCCCGAGCGTTCGCTCAACGCGCTCAACGACAAGCACCGCCGGTTCTTCACCGCGTACATCGACGAGCAGATCACCGGCGCCGAGGAACTGCGGGACAAGGTGCTGCCGGACTACCCGCCCTACGGCAAGCGGATCCTGATGGACAACGACTGGTTCACGACGATCCGCCGTGATGACGTCGAACTGGTCGCGGCGGGGGTCCGGGAGATCGACGGAAGCGTGGTCGTCACCGACGACGGCGCACGGCGCGAGATCGACGTCCTGGTGCTCGCCACCGGGTTCTCCCCGCGCCGGATGCTGTACCCGATGGACATCCGGGGCCGCTCCGGGGTGCCGCTGCGCGAGCAGTGGGGTGACGACGACGCGCGCGCCCACCTGGGCATCTCCGTGCCGGACTTCCCGAACTTCTTCCTGCTCTACGGCCCGAACACCAACCTCGGGCACGGCGGCAGCGCGATCTTCCACGCCGAGTGCCAGGTCAACTACATCTCCGGTCTGCTGAGGCGCATGGTCGAACGCGACATCGCGGCGCTGGAGGTGCGGGCCGAGGTCTGCGACGACTACAACGCCCGGGTGGACGCCGCGCACGAGAAGATGATCTGGACCCACCCGGGGATGAGCACCTACTACCGCAACGCCGCGGGCCGGGTGGTCACCACGACGCCGTGGCGCCTGATCGACTACTGGGCGATGACCCGGACGCCGGACCTCGCGGAGTTCCACGTGATCGAGCGGGTCACCGAGCGGGCCGGTGAACCGGTTCCGCGCGCGGGTTGACAATGAGCGGGTGGGCGGACGCGAGGTGAGCACGGTGGAGCGGCCGGAGGCGGTGCGGTGGGGCGGCCTGCCGGCCCACATCGCGCGCCGGATCATCGCCGACGCCCACGCCCGTGGTGTCGCGCCCGGCGAGCCGCTGGCCGACGAGTCGCGGCTCATCGAGCAGTACGGGGTCTCGCGCGGGACGCTGCGGGAGGCGCTGCGGCTGCTGTCGTTCCTGGGCGCGATCACCATCAAGGCCGGACCCGGTGGTGGCGCCCGGCTGAGCCATCCCGGCCCGGCCGTGGTCGGCAGCGCGCTGGGCATGGTCGTGCAGTTCCGTGGGGCCACGCTGCGAGCGGTGTTCGAGGCCCGTTCGGCGCTCGAGCCGGGCATCGCGAGCCTCGCCGCACTGCACCGCACCGACTCCGACCTCGCGCGCCTGGATCGGAGCGTGGTCGCGCTGCGGGCAGCCGAGGACGTGCCCGGCTACGCCTACGCCGAGCAGAGCGGGCTGTTCCACAACGCGGTCGCGGACGCGTCGCACAACGAGGTGCTGGCCACCGTGGTGCCGGCGCTGGTCGCGATGACCTCGACGGTCCGGTGGCGCTACCCGCGTGGTGGCCGCAAGGAACTCACCGGGCGGATCGCGGTGCTGATCGCGGCGATCCGGGACCGGGACGCCCCGGGTGCCGCCACCGCGACCGCGACCATGTTCCGGTGGGTGATGGACGACCTGGACCGCAACCAGCGCACCGCGCTGGAGAGCCGGATCCTCTGGCCCGATGTGGATGCCGCACTCGATGTACAGCGGCATGGCCCGGGTGCTTCCGGCTGATCGCGCGCGGTCGGCAGCATCGGCCGGCGTGGATCGGGGCGGGGCTCGCCGTCCTGTTGATCGTCGCCCTGCTGTGAGGTCACTCCCCGCGCCAGACCGGCGCCCGCTTCTCGGCGAACGCGCGCGGCCCTTCCTGCGCGTCGGCGGAGGCGAACACCGGCCGCATCAGCTTCTCCTGCCGGTCCCACCGTTCGTCGGCAGGCCAGTCGGCGCCGTTCGCGACGATCTGCTTGGTCGCCCGCACCGCGAGCGGACCGTTCTCGGCGATCCTGCGGGCCAGCTCGAACGCCCCGGCCAGCGCCTCGCCGGGCTCGGTGAGCCGGTTGACCAGACCCCACTGCGCGGCCTGCTCGGCCCCGAAGTGCTCACCGGTCAGTGCGTACTCCATCGCGATCGCCGGTGGGATCCGCCGCGGCAGCCGGAACAGGCCGCCGGCCCCCGCGACCAGCCCGCGCTTGGTCTCCGGCAGGCCGAACCTCGCGTTGCGGGCTGCCACGATGAGGTCGCAGGCCAGCGCGATCTCGCACCCGCCGGCCAGGGCATACCCCTCCACCGCGGCGACGACGGGCTTGCCGGGCGGCGTGATCGTGATGCCCGCCAGGCCGCGGCCCTCGATGAGCGGCAGATCGCCGGTCAGGAAGGCCTTCAGGTCCATGCCCGCGGAGAACGTGCCGCCGGCTCCGGTGAGGATCCCGATGGTCAGCGACCTGTCCTCGTCGAGCTCGTCGAGCGCCGCCGCCATCGCGCGGGCGAGCGCACCGTTGACCGCGTTCTTCGCCTCCGGCCGGTTCATCGTGATCACCAGGATCCCGCCGTCGCGCTCGGTCCGGATCTCGTCGGCCACGCTGCCTCCCCGGTCGCCGGCACGGCCGGTGTGACCCGGCTCGCTCTGTGTCACCAGAACGGAACGTATACCTACCATCGACAGCCGTGAGCGCCTCCCTCCCCGACAACGTCCCCGGAACCGGCCCGCTGGCCGGAGTGCTCATCGCCGACTTCTCCCGGGTGCTGGCCGGCCCGTACGCGACGATGCTGCTGGCCGACCTCGGCGCGACGGTGATCAAGGTCGAGGGCCCCGGAGGGGACGACACACGCACCTGGATGCCCCCGGTGCGTGACGGCGTCGCCACCTACTACCTGTCCATCAACCGCAACAAGCGGTCGATCGTGCTGGACCTGGCGGACCCGGCCGATCTCCACGTCGCGCAGCGGCTATCCGCCCGGGCCGACGTGATGATCGAGAACTTCAAGCCGGGCGGGCTGCGCCGGTTCGGCCTCGACTACGACGCCGTCCGAGCGGCCAACGAGAGCGTCGTCTACTGCTCGATCAGCGGGTTCGGCCCGCACGGCGGTGCGCACCTGCCCGGTTACGACCTGCTCGTGCAGGCCACCTCCGGGCTGATGAGCCTCACCGGCGAGGCGGACGGGGAGCCCTACCGGGCCGGTGTCGCGGTGTTCGACGTGATGACCGGGCTGCACGCCGCGGTCGGCATCCTGGCCGCGCTGCGCCACCGCGAGCGCACCGGCGAAGGCCAGCGGATCGAGACCAACCTGCTCTCCGCGGCGCTGTCCAGCCTGGTCAACCAGACCGCGGCGTACGTGGCCGGTGGGGTGGTGCCGCAGCGGATGGGCAACGCCCACCCGAGCCTGTTCCCGTACGAGCCGCTGCCCACCGGCGACGGCGAGCTCATCGTCATCGCCGCGAACAACGGACAGTTCCGGAAGCTGTGCGAGGCGATCGGGGCGCCCGAGCTTCCCGACGACCCGCGGTTCGCGACGATGGCCGACCGCACCGCGCGCCGCGAGGAACTGCGTGCGCTGCTGCTGGAGAAGCTGGCCACCCGCGGCGCACAGGAGTGGTTCGACATCCTGACCGGCGCCGGCGTGCCGTGCGGACCGATCAACAGCGTCGACCAGGGCATCGCGCTGGCGACGAGTCTGGGCCTGAAGCCGGTGGTGCACCCGGGCGACCCGCAGACCGCGGTTCCCGGCATCCGTAACCCGGTCGACTACTCCGCCACACCGCCGTCCTACCGGCGCTCGCCCCCTGCCCTCGGCGCCGACGGAGACGACGTCCGGGCCTGGCTGCTACGCGACTGAGGCTCCCCGGACACGGGTCCGGCCGGGCGGAGGAGGGGGTTTCCGCCCGGCCGGAGGGCTCCCGGAACGACCGGAAGCCGATCAGTTGCCGCCGAAGGGGGGCCGGCCGCCGAAGGGACCGAAGCCCTGACCGGCCGAGTCGCCGCTGCTGGTGGTGGCACCTTCGTCGACGACCCTCCCGAGGGCGACCTCGACGCTGCGCTCGGCGCCGCCGCTCGTCACGGTTAGGGTTACCTTATCACCGGGGGCGTGGGCGCCGATACGCGCGACGAGGTCGGAGAAGTCGCTCACGGTCGCACTGCCGACCCTGGTGACCACGTCGCCGGCCGCGAGCCCCGCGACGGCGGCCGGAGATCCGGCCTGGACCTGCGAGATCGTCGCGCCGGACTCCGCTGCGGACGACCGTCCGCCCCCGCCCTGGACGCCGAGCACCGGTTTTGTCGCGCGCCCGTCGGTCATGATCTCCTGGGCCACCCGGCGGGCCTGGTCGACGGGGATCGCGAAGCCGAGGCCGATGTTCCCGGCGCCCTGGCTGGCCGTCGCGATCGCCGAGTTGATGCCGACGACCTGACCGTCCAGGTTGACCAGCGGGCCGCCGGAGTTGCCCTGGTTGATCGGCGCGTCGGTCTGCAGCCCGTTGTAGACGACCCCGGAGCCGTCGTCCTGCACCGAGACGGTGCGGTTGAGCGCGCTGACGATGCCCGTGGTGACGGTGCCGCTGAGCCCCTGGGGCGACCCGATCGCGACGACCTGCTGGCCGACCAGCACGTCCTGCGACCGTCCGAGCGTGGCCGGGGTGAGGTTCGAGGCGTTCTGCAGCTTGATCACCGCGAGGTCGTAGCTCGGCGAGGTGCCGACGACGGTGGCGGTGTGCCGGCTGCCGTCGGCGAGGGTGACATTGATGGGGCCGGTGGCCCCGGCGACGACGTGGTTGTTGGTCAGCACCGAGCCGTCGGCGGTGAGGATGACCCCGCTGCCCTCGGCGGAGCCCTGGCCGAGCTCGACCTGGATGTCGACCGTGCTGGGCGTCGCCGTCGCGGCGGCCCCTGCGACGGTGCCGTTGGTGGCCGCGGTGGTGGTCGCGCTGGCCGGGGCGGCGGTCAGCGTCGTGCCGGAGGTGCTGCCGCGGTCGAGCAGCGCGTAGGCCCCGCCGAAGCCGGCGCCGCCGCCGACCAGGCCTGCGATGAGCGCGGCGGCGACGATCCCGACCATCGGCCGCGTCGTCCGCTTCGGGCGGTCGCCGTGGGGGGAGCCGTACGGGCTCGCGCCGTAGGGTGAGGCGCCGTAGTGGCCTGCGCCTGGCTGGGCGCCGTACGGCCCGGGCACGGCGCCGTAGGACGGTCCGCCGTACTGCGGCCGGTCGGCCTGCGGCGCACCGGTACCGGGCTGCTGGTCGGGCGCGGTCGCCGCGGGGACGTCGTTCTCGACGTCCCCGTCGGGTCGACCCTGTCCCCGCTGCTCGTCGCTCATGGTCCCAACGGTGCGCCCCGAGACTGAGACCAACCTGTGCGAAGCCTGGGAATCCGTGCGGAGTCCTCCGGGTCGTCGGTGGGTCTGCTCCGCACGGCTGCTCACCCGCGGGGACGTCGTGGCGCGGGGGCCCGTCCCGGCGGTTGCTCGGGTTGTTCCCGCGGTGGCAGCGCCGGGATCGGGCACCGCTGCGGCTCACCGCCGGACAGCTCGATCTCCTCGTCGTGGTGGATCAGCTGGGCCGACCCCCCGCGCAGCAACCGGTACTCGGCCTCGTCCGGGGTGATCGCCACTCGCAGGTGCAGGCCACGCCAGTGCATCCCGAACGAGACCCGGGCCAGCGACGACGGCAGGTGCGGTGCGAAGGCGAGCCGCCCGTCCTGCCCGGCACGCATGCCACCGAAACCGGCCACGATCGCCGTCCAGCTGCCGGCCAGCGACGCGAGGTGCATGCCGTCGCCGGTGTTGCCGGCCAGGTCGTCCAGGTCGATCAACGCGGTCTCGCCGAGGTAGTCGTAGGCCAGGTCCAGGTGACCGGTGAGCGCCGCCATCGCCGACTGGACGGCCGCGGACAGGGAGGAGTCCCGCACGGTGATCTGCTCGTAGTAGGCGAAGTTGCGGGCCATCTGCTCCGGGTCGGAGAACGCGTCCGGTCGCAGCTGCATCGCCAGCACCAGGTCGGCCTGCTTGACCACCTGCTTGCGATACAGGTCGAAGTACGGGTGGTGCAGCATCAGCGGGTAGTGCTCGGGCGGCTCGTCGGCGAAGTCCCACACCGCGTGGTCGGTGAAGCCCTCGGCCTGCGGGTGCACCGCCAGTTTCTCGTCGTAGGGGATCCGCATCGCCCCCGCCGCGTTCCGCCAGCTCGCCATCTCCTCCGCATCGACCCCCAGGGCGGCGGCGGCGCGGGGGTGCCGGGCGGACAGCTCGGCGGCGGCGCGCAGGTTCTGCTGCGCCATGAGGTTGGTGTAGACGTTGTTGTCGGCGATCGCGCTGTACTCGTCCGGTCCGGTCACCCCGTCGATGCGGAACTCGCCCTCGGCGTCGTGGTGACCCAGCGACCGCCACAGCCGGGCGGTGCCGACCAGCAACTCCAGGCCCGTGCCGCGCTCGAAGTCGGTGTCCGCGGTGGCCGCGACGTGCCGCAGCACCGCGTCGGAGATGTCGGCGTTGATGTGGAACGCCGCGGTGCCGGCGGGCCAGTAGCCCGAGCATTCCTGGCCGCTGATCGTCCGCCAGGGGAACGCCGCGCCCTGGAGGCCGAGCTGGGTGGCCCGCTCGAGGGCCAGCGGCAGGATCGACTGGCGCCAGCGCAGCGCGTCGGCCCCGGCGTCGGGGACCAGGTAGGTCAGCACCGCCAGCACGTACGTCTCGGTGTCCCAGAACGTGTGGCCGTCGTAGCCGGGTCCGGTCAGCCCCTTCGCCGGGATCGCCCGCCGCTCGGCCCGCGCGCCGGCCTGCATCACGTGGAACAGCGCGCACCGGACCGCCTGTTGCAGCTCGGCGTCCCCGTCGATCTCCACGTCCGCAGAGCTCCAGAAGTCGTCCAGGTATTCCCGCTGCTGGGCGACCAGCCCATCCCAGCCCGTGTAGCGGGCGGCGGCCAGGGCGGCACGGACCTGGTCGTCGAGAGCGGACGGCGAGCGCTGCCCGGACCAGCCGTAGGCCAGGTACTTGACCAGTCGCAACTGCTGGCCCGGCAGCAATCGGCAGATCACCGTGGTGCGGCCGATGTGCTCGGTCGCCGTACATTGCACCGACACCCCGTCCGGTCCGTACACCTCGTGATCCATCGACGCGGCCATGAGCAGCCCGGAACGCTTGGTGCGGTGTAGCAGCGTGGCTCCGGTGGGGTCGGCACGGTGCCTGGCGTGGGCCAGTGGTGCGATCAGCACCGCGGTTGCCCGCGGGTCGACGTCGACCGGCCGCGGCACCTCCTCGTTGGCCACCAGCTCCGACTGCACGACCACCAGCACCGGCGCGTCGACGGGCTCCACCCGATAGTCGATCGCCGCCACCGCTCGCTGGGTGAGCGAGACCAGCCGCTCCGACCGCACCCGGACCGCTCTGCCCGCGGGCGAGACCCACCCGGTGTCCCGGGTCAGCGTGCCGGCGCGCAGATCCAGCACGCGCGTGTGGCTGAATAGCTCGCCGTAGCGCGTGTCCAACGGCTCGTCGTCGACCAGCAACCGGATCAGTTTGCCGTTCGTGACGTTGATGATCGTCTGGCCCGATTCGGGGTAGCCGTAGCCGGCCTCGGCATGCGGCAGCGGACGCGACTCGTAGAAGGAGTTGAGATAGCTGCCCGGGACCGCGTGCGGCTCGCCCTCGTCGAGGTTGCCGCGCAGCCCGAGATGCCCGTTGGACAGCGCGAACACCGACTCGGTCTGTGCCATCCGGCCCAGGTCCAGCTCGGGCTCGCGGACGGACCACGGTTCGATCGTGAAGGGACGTCGTCGCGACGCGCTCACCGCTGCATTCATGTCATGTCGCTACCCAGCGACAACACTCCCATTCCCCATCGCCGGAGGCACTCGCCCGGGCCCCGACCGATGAGGGTCGTGCACGCAGGGCTCAGCGCAGGAGTTCGACGATCGTGGCGTTCGCGGTGCCGCCGCCCTCGCACATGGTCTGCAGCCCGTATCGGATGTCGTTGTCGCGCATGTGGTTGACCAGCCGGGTGAGCAGGACGGTGCCCGACGCGCCGAGCGGGTGCCCGACGGCGATCGCGCCGCCGATCGGGTTGAGCCGGTCCGGGTCGGTGCCGAGCTCGACCTGCCAGGCCATCGGGACCGGGGCGAACGCCTCGTTGACCTCGTACGCCCCGATGTCGGAGATCGACAGGCCGGACCGCTCGAGCACCTTCTGCGTCGCCGGGATCGGGCCGGTCAGCATCATCAGCGGGTCGGCGCCGCTCACCGCGCCGCAGTGGTAGCGCGCGATCGGGGTGAGCCCGAGCTCCCGGGCCCGCTGCGGGGTCGTGATCAGCACCGCCGAGGCGCCGTCGGAGATCTGCGAGGCGTTGCCGGCGTGGATGACGCCGTCGGCGCTGAACGACGGCGTGAGCTTCGCCAGCGTCTCGGGAGTGGTGCCGCGGCGCAGTCCCTCGTCGGCGGTGAACCCGGGCGCCTCGGGGATCGGCGCGAGCTGGCTGTCGAAGGCGCCGGAGTCGATCGCGGCGGCGGCGAGCTCGTGGGACCGGGCGGCGTACTCGTCGAGGGCGTGGCGGGAGAAGCCCCACTTCGCCGCGATCCGCTCGGCCCCGACGCCCTGGTTGAAGTCCTCGCCGGGGAATTCGCCGCTGGTCAGATCGGCCGCGTATCGCCCGCGGACGAGCGGGCCGAAGGGCCGGCCGAGGTCGCGGCCGGAGCCCAGGGGCACCCGGGTCATCGACTCGACGCCACCCGCGACGACAAGGTCGTACTGCCCGGCCATCACCATTCCGGCGGCGAAGTCGAACGACGACTGGCTCGACCCGCAGGCGCGGTTCACCGTGACCCCGGGGACGGTCTCCGGCCAGCCCGCCGCCAGCACCGCGTACCGGCCGATCTGTGCCGCCTGGTCGCCGACCTGGTTCACGCAGCCCCAGACCACGTCGTCGATCAGCGACGGGTCGATGCCGGTGCGCTCGACGAGGGCGCGCAGGACGTGCGCGGACAGGTCGACCGGGTGCACCCCGGCCAACGAGCCGTTCCGCTTGCCGATCGGGCTCCGGACAGCGTCGACGATGACCGCCTCGGGCATGGCTCCTCCTGGGTGTGCGTCCGCGCAATCATCCAACGCAATCGCCGGGCGTTGTCACAAGCAGGAGCGCAGCCCCGCGACTACTGTCGCGGCATGGCCGAACTCCAGGACGTGTGGGCGCTGGCGGCGAAGGAGAAGTTCCTGGCCGTGGTCTCCACGGTGCGGCCGGACGGTTCGGTGCAGGCGTCGCTGGTGAACGCCGGGCCCGCGGCGCACCCGGTGACCGGCGCGGACATGGTCGGGTTCGTGACCTACGGGAAGGTCAAGCAGGCCAACCTGCGCGAGCGCCCGCGGATCGCACTGACCTTCCGGTCGGGCTGGGAGTGGTTCACCGTCGAGGGCGCCGCCGAGATCATCGGCCCGGACGATCCGGCCGAGGGTGTCGACGCAGAGCGGCTGCGGCTGCTGCTGCGCGAGATCTTCACCGGTGCGGGCGGGCAGCACGACGACTGGGGCGCCTACGACGCCACGATGCGCGAACAGCGCCGGGCCGCGGTGCTGGTCACCCCGGAGCGGGTCTACTCCAACTAGCGCACGGCAGCCGCCGTGTTGGCGATGTGCGCCCGGGCGGCCTCGGTCGCGGCGTCGGGATCGCGCCGCGCGATGGCCTCGACGATCGCGCGGTGCTCGGCGATGACGGCTTCCTGGCGCTGCGGCAGGGCCAGGGCCTGGAATCCCATCAGCCACATCGCGCCGCGCAGGCTCACCATCGTGGCGTGCGTCCGCTCCAGCCCGAGCAGTTCGGACTGCAGCAGGTGGAACTGCTCGTCGAGGGCCAGGAACGCGGACTCGTCGGGTGCCGAGCCGAGCTCCGCCTGGCCGTCGACGAGCTCGCGGAGACGGCGGATGTCGTCGTCGGACGCGCTCAGCGCGAGCTTGCCGGCCGCGTAGGACTCCAACAGCGACCGCAGGTCGAAGACCTCCTGGCGCTCGGCGTCGGAGAGCTGACGCAGCCGGAACCCCCGCTGGGACTCGATCTCGACGAGGCCCTCCCTGCTGAGCGAGATCAGCGCCTCGCGCACCGGTGTCCGCGACATCCCGAGGGTCTCGGCGAGCTCGTTCTCGGAGTAGCGGACCTCCTGGCGGATCGCGCCGTCCCGGATCGCCTGCTGGATCTGGAGATAGGCGCGGCGGGCCAGGGTCGGGGGACGCTCGACGGCGGCGACTCCGGGCAGTTTCGGCACGCTGCCATCTTACACACCAGTAACAGACTGCCACTTGTATGCTACGTACTAGCGCACTAGCTTCGGGTCCCGTTGGACCACGATGGATCACACGAGGAGCTGCTGATGTCTCTCTCCGCTGACGACAAGATCGCCATCCAGGAGCTGTCGAACACCCACGTGAAGTACCTCGACGCCCACGAGGTCGACGCCTGGGCGGACTGCTGGCTGCCCGACGGGACCTTCTACGCGACCTACGGGACCTTCACCGGGCACGAGGCCATCAAGGAGTTCATCCGTGGCCACATCGCGGCCGGCAAGGAGGACGGTGCCCGCCACGTGATGACCAACTACGTCATCGACGGTGACGGCGACCGCGCCACCGTGTACTGCCTGGTCGTCAAGATCCAGGTCGAGAAGGCGCCGCACATCATCGCGTCCGGCGTCTACAACGACGTCGTGGTCCGCACCGCCGACGGCTGGAAGTTCGAGTCCCGCCGGCTCGACGTGGACAACGGCGTCTTCGCCGCCGCGGCCGCCGCGGCGCAGAGCTGAGGCGGGGGCACGTGACCCTGCTCGAAGCCGAGCGGTGGGGAGACGCGGGCCCGCCCGTCGTCCTCGTCCACGGCAGCCTGAGTTCGGCCGCCGCCGCGTTCGGCAAGCAGAAGGTGCTCGCCGACCGGTACCGGCTGATCGCGCCCTATCGCCGGGGCTACAGCCCGAGCCCCGCGACCGGCCGGATCGACCCCGACCGCGACGCGCGCGACATCGTCGAGCTCCTCGGCTCCGGCGCGCACCTCGTCGGCACGTCGATGGGCGGGGTCGTGGCCATGCGCGCCGCGGCCCTCGCCCCGGACAAGGTCTGGTCGCTCACGGTGATCGAGCCTCCGGCGATGCCGAACGCCGCGGGCCGACCGGAGGCGGACAAGCTGATCGAGGGTCTGCGGGAGCACTGGGCGCAGGCCGACCCGGCCGACCTGGAGGCGTTCGCGGCCGGGTTCCTGCGGACGCTGGGCGTGTCCATGGAACTGCCCTCGCCACTGCCGCCGCCGCTCGCGGAGGCGGTACGCAACCTCACGACCGAACGGCCGTGGGAGACCGGCGTCCCGCTGGAGCAGCTGGCGGCGACGACCTTCCCGAAGCTCGTCGTCAGCGGTGGCGGCACGCCCGGCTTCGAGGACGTCGCCGACGTGCTTGCCGAGCAGCTGCCCGGCAAGCGGGTGCTGTTCGACGGCAGCCCGCACGCGGTGCAGCGGATCGGCGCGCGGTTCAACGACGAGCTGCTGGCCCACCTCGTCGCGGCAGGTGAACCCCAGCAGTGAGGACGACACAGCGGTGAGAACGGCACTGGTGCAGGTGGCGAGCCCGGCCGGCGAGCCGGTCGACGAGCGCCGCCGCCGCGTCGGCGACATGGTCGCCGGCGCGGCCGGCGCCGATCTCGTGGTGCTGCCCGAACTGTGGCTCCCCGGGTACTTCGCGTTCGGTTCCTACGCCGACCTCGCGGAGCCACTCGACGGGGACACGGTGACGGCGGCCCGCGAGTGGGCCCGCGGGCTGGGCTGCCACCTGCACATGGGCAGCGTCCTCGAACGGGACTCCGACGGCCGGCTGTACAACACCGCCGTGCTCATCGGGCCCGACGGGGACGTCGTCCACACCTATCGGAAGATCCACGTCTTCGGCTACCGCTCGCGGGAGGCCGAGCTGCTCACCCCCGGTGCGCAGATCGGCACCGTCGCGACCAGGCTGGGCCGACTGGGCACCACCACCTGCTACGACCTGCGCTTCCCGGAGCTGTTCCGCGCCCTGGTGGACGCCGGCGCCGAGTCGGTCGTGGTCTGCTCGGCCTGGCCCGCGGCGCGGCTCGCGCACTGGCGGTTGTTCACCTCCTGCCGCGCGGTCGAGGAGCAGGTCGTGCTCATCGCGTGCAACGCGGTCGGCGAGCAGGCGGACGGGGTCCGGCTCGCCGGCCACAGCCGGATCGTCGACCCCTGGGGCGAGGTCCTCGTCGAAGCGGGCGAGGACGAGGGCGTGACCTTCTGCGACATCGACACCGCCGTGATCGAGGCGGCGCGCACGGAGTTCCCGGTGCTCGCCGACCGCCGCCTCGTCTCGGCAACGACAGCGACACGAGAGGCCTGACCCGTGACCGAGACAGCGCCGACAGAGGCGACGGAGCCGACACCGCTGCGCCTCACCGTGAGCGCGACGGGGGAGACGATCGACGTCCGGTCCGCGCGGCTCATCGTCGCCGGCTACACCGGCCGCGACGCCGACGCCGTGGCCGCGCACATCGCCGAGCTCGCCGAGATCGGCGTCCCGGCTCCGCCGACCGTGCCGGCCTTCTACGACCTCGACCCCGCGCTGGTCACCACGGACCCGGTGATCAGCGTGGCCGGCCCGGACAGCTCGGGTGAGGTCGAGCCGGTCGTCATCCGGCACCAGGGCCGGCACTTCCTGGGCGTCGGCTCCGACCACACCGACCGCGAGCTCGAGAAGACCACCATCGCCGGTTCCAAGGCGGCCTGCCCGAAGCCGCTCGGTGGACGGGTCGTGGAGCTGCCGGCGGACCTGGCGTCGTTCGACTGGGACGCCGTCGTCGCGACCAGCGAGGTCGACGGCGAGCCCTATCAGCGCGGCCTGCTGGCCGCGCTGCGGACCCCGGCCGACGTGCTGGGCCGGCTGGCGGACGCGCTGCCCGACACCGCCGGTGACCTGGTGCTGTTCGGTGGCACGCTGCCGCTGTTGACCGGCCGGTTCGTCTTCGGCCGCGAGTGGGCGTTGCAGCTGCGGCTGGCCGACGGCACCGTGCTGGACCACGCCTACACGACCAAGCGGAGGAGCGGCTGATGCGCGCCGGACAGGACTATCTCGCTGCCATCAAGGACGACCGGGCGGTCTACGTCGACGGTGAACGCGTCCGTGACGTCGCAGCTCACCCGGCCTTCTCGCCGATCGCGACGACGATCGGCGAGCTGTTCGACGTCGCGGCGGACCCGGCGTCGGGGATGACGTTCACCGCGCCGGAGACCGGCGTCGAGGCCAACCGCATCAACGGGATCCCGCGCAGCCGCGAGGACCTCACCGCGTTCCGGCACGCCGCGCAGACCTGGGCCCGGCACACCCACGGCTGGGTCGGCCGCAGCCCGGACCACGTCGCGTCGTTCGTCAACGGGTTCGCCGCGCACCCGGAGGCGTTCGCGGCGGGCGAGCGGGACTTCTCCGAGAACGTGCTCGCCTACCACCGGCGACTGCAGACCGAGAGCCCGTACGTCTCCTACGCGATCATCCCGCCGCAGGTCTCCCGGGCCACCACGGCGCACGCGTGGGAGGGCGACTTCGTCCAGGTCGGCGTGGTGGAGGAGCGCAGCGACGGGATCGTGGTGCGCGGCGCGCAGATGCTCGCCACCGGCGGGCCGGTCGCCGACGAGATCCTGGTGTCCTGCATCAAGCCCCTTACCGACGACGACGCCGACTTCGCGCTGAGCTTCGTCGTGCCGGTCGCGGCCGAGGGACTCAAGCTCTACTGCCGGCGGCCGTTCGCGCCCGCCGCGACGAGCTCCTACGACTACCCGCTGACCACCCGCTACGACGAGACCGATGCGCTGCTGGTCTTCGACGACGTGTTCGTCCCGTGGGACAAGGTCTTCGTCTACCGCGACGTGGCGGGGCTGCGGCGGCAGTTCTTCGAGACGGGTGCGCACGTGCTGGGCAACTGGCAGTCGCAGATCCGGTTCTCGGTGAAGCTGCAGTTCATCGCCGGGCTGGCCCGCAAGGTCGCCGCCGTCAACGGGGTCGACAAGTTCCCCGGCGTCGTGGAGAAGCTGGGTGAGCTGGCTAGCCTCACCTCGATCGTGGAGTCGGCGGTGCTGGCCGCCGAGTACACCGCCGCCCCGGACGACGCCGGCCTGTGGCGGCCGGGCAAGCGGGCCGTCTACGGCGCGATGGGGTTGCAGGCCGAGCTGTACCCGCGGGCGCTCGCGATCCTGCGCGACCTGGTCGGCGGGGGCGTGCTCCAGGTTCCCTCCGGGATCGAGGACATGCGCAACCCGGAGACCCGGGCGGACATCGACCGCTACATCTACTCGCCCGGCACGCCCGCCGAGGAGCGGGTCAAGCTGTTCAAGCTCGTCTGGGACGCGGTGGGCAGCGAGTTCGGTGGCCGGCACCACCAGTACGAGATGTTCTACGCCGGCGCGCCGTTCGTCGTGAAGGGCTACGCGTTCCGCAACTACGACTTCGACGGCCCGCTCGCGGACGTCGACGCGTTCCTGGCGAGCTACGGCGTCGAGTAGCCACCGACGACCACACCCTGAAAGACGAGGAGACCCATGGCGAAGCCGGAACACGAGTTCTTCCCGGTGGAGAAGGTCGAGTACACGATCTGCCCCGGCGACGACCCGAAGATCAAGGAGCGGATCCTCGCCAAGGACCCGGACTCCGGGGTGGCGACCCGCATCCTGCGCTACGAGCCGGGTGCGGACTCCACGCCCAACGGCGTGCAGATCCACGACTTCTGGGAGGAGGTCTACATCCTCGAGGGGTCCTTCACCGACCTGACCCTGGGGGAGACCTTCACCGCGGGCATGTACGCCTGCCGCCCGCCGGGTATGCCGCACGGTCCGTGGCGTTCCGAGGAGGGCGTCACGACGTTCGAGGTCCGCTACCGCGTCTGAGCGCGGGGAAGGAGTTCCGGTGATGTCGGCACCGACCGTGGTCGACCCGCTGACCATGCGCCGCACGATCGGGCGGTTCGCCACCGGTGTCGCCGTGGTGACCACCGTCGACAGGGACCAGCCGCACGGCATGACGGTCAACTCGCTGACGTCGGTGTCGCTGGAGCCGCCGCTGCTGCTCGTGTGCCTCACCACGGGGGCGCGGACCACGGACGCCGTGGTCCGCGCCGGGCGGTTCGCGGTGAACATCCTCGGCGCCCGCCAGGAGGAGATCGCGCTGCGGTTCGCCCGGCGCGGCGCGGACCACTTCGACGGGCTGCCGCTGCGCTACGGCGAGCACGACGTGCCCGTCGTGCCCGACGCGCTGGCCCACCTGGAGTGCACGGTCGACCGGCACTTCGAGGCGGGCGACCACGTGGTGGTCATCGGCCACGTGCGGCAGGTCTGCGACCGTCCAGGTGCCCCGCTGGCGTTCCTCGGTGGCCGGTTCGGCGACCTCGCGGAGCGGGGCAGCGAGCCGGTGCACTGGTTCTTCTGAGACCCTGGGAGTTGTCGCCCGGGAGGTGTCTCAGTGGCATGAGACACCTCCCGGGGACAGCCGGGACGGACCGGCGTAGCCTGCTCCGCAGCGAAGGGGAGTAGCTCCCAACGTCGCGGTCGACATACTGGCGGTCCTCGGACGGCCCGGCCGCGCGGCCTGCACCACCAGGCGAGCGAGACCTTCGATCTGGCAGATGCCGGGTCGAAGATGCTCGCATCCTCGATTCGGCGAGATCGAGGGGTGGGTTTTCGATCATGGACGGTTTCCTGGTCGCGTTCGCGATCAGCTTCGGGGTCATCTTCGTCGCCGAGCTCGGCGACAAGTCCCAGCTCATGGCGCTGACGTTCGCCACCCGCTACCGCGCTCTACCGGTGCTCACCGGGATCACCATCGCGACGGCCGTCGTGCACGCGGTGTCGGTCGCGGTCGGGTACGGGCTGGGCGCCGCGCTACCCACCGGCTGGATCGCGCTCATCGCGGCGATCGCCTTCGTCGGCTTCGGGGCCTGGACCCTGCGTGGCGACTCGCTGACCGACTCCGAGCAGGAGAAGGCCGAGAAGTCGACGCGCTCGGCGGTCGTCGCGGCGTCGGTCGCGTTCTTCCTGGCCGAGCTCGGCGACAAGACGATGCTCGCCACCATCACGCTGGCCACCCAGCACGGCTGGTTCGGGGTGTGGCTCGGCTCGACGCTCGGCATGGTCGTCGCCGACGCGCTCGCCATCGTCGTCGGCCGCCAGCTGGGCCGGCACCTGCCCGAGCGGGCCATCAAGTTCGGTGCGTCCATCCTGTTCTTCGTCTTCGGCCTGTGGCTGCTGGCCGACGCCACCGAGCAGCTGTCCGGACGGCCGGCCTGGGACGTCGTCGCGACCGCGCTCGACCACCACGCCGCCGGCTGGATCGCGTTGGCGCTGGGCCTGCTCGCGGTCGTCGTCGGCGGGATCGGCCGGCGCCGCGCGCTGCGGCGTGCCGAGCACCCGCCGGTGCTCGCCACGGCCGGCGTGGTCGGTTCGCCGGCCTGGTGGGCCCGGGTGCTGTTCGGGATCTCCCTGGTGCTGGGCCTGGCGGCGCCGCTGCTCGTCGCGGCCGACGTGATCCAGCCGATCGCGTTGTTCAGCGATCCCGGCGTGGTCGTCGTGGGTGCCGGTTTGATGCTCCTCGGCGTGGCCCTGCTGCTCGCCGCCCAGGCTCAGATCGGCTCCGCCCGGCGCTCGGCCGGAGAGGCCGGGTCCGTTCCGGCGCTGGCCACCGAGGGCATCTACTCCCGGGTCCGCAACCCCGGGTTCACCGGCATGGTGGTGGCCATCGCGGGCACGCTGCTCATGGCACCGACGCTGGTCGGGGTGCTCGCGACGGTGCTCGTCGTGGTGGCGGTGCAGATCCAGGCCCGCGCCGTCCGCGAGCCGGGGCTCGCGCAGGCCCACGGCGAGGCCTATGCCGACTACGTCGAGCGGACCGGCCGGTTCCTGCCGCGGCTGCGCCGGGCCGTGCCGCCCGCCCGGCCCGGGCTGCCCGACGAGCACCCGGAGCGCCTGCGCGTCGGCTGATGCGCAGAACGCCCCGGCGGCTACTCCTGGTAGAGACCGGCGTGCTGCCTGCGGAGCTTGTACTTCTCCACCTTGCCGCCGACGGTCTCGGGCAGCGCGTCGGTGAACACGACCCGCTTCGGCGTCTCGAAGCCGCCGAGGCGTTCCCGGCAGAAGTCGATGACATCCCGCTCGGCGGGCGTGGTCCCGGGCCGCGGCACCACGACGGCGGTGACGGCCTCACCCCATCGCTCGTGCGGCAGCCCGACGACGGCGGCCCGCAGCACGTCCGGGTGCGCGTGCAGCACCGCCTCGACCCGCATGCTGGACACGTTCTCCCCGCCGGTCTTCACGATGTCCTTGTAGCGGTCGACCATGATCCGCAGGCCGTCGTCGTCGATCGAGGCGCTGTCGCCGGAGTGGAACCAGCCGCCGCGGAACGCCTCCCGGGTGGCCGCTTCGTTCTTGTAGTAGCCGGCGGTCATGATCGGGGAGCGGTACACGGCCTCACCGGGTTCTCCGCGGACCGGCTCGCCCAGCTCGTCGACGACGTCGGAGGCCAGCAGCGGGCTCGGCACGCCGACGTAGTTGGTGGCCGGGGCGGTGCGCCGGTGCGCCTCGGGCCAGCGGCCCGGCCAGAACCGGTGGCATGCGATCGCTTCGGTCTGGCCGAAGATGCCCAGCGTCACCAGCCCCCGGCCGCACAGCTTCTCCAGGGTGCCGATCAGCGCCGGGGCGAGCGCGCCCCAGCCGTAGACGAGCACCCGCAGGCTCGACGCGTCGAGTTCGGGACGGCCCTCCAGTTCGGCGGCGAGCGCGCCCACGAACTGCGGCGAGCCGGCCCACAGCGCGCTCACCTGCTCCTCGGCGACGGCCTGGGCCACCTGGTCGGGGACCGGGCGGCGGCCGATCAGCAGCGTGCCGCCGGACAGGAACGCGGAGAACGTGAAGATCTGGTCGCCGATGTGGTAGATGATCGGCAGGAAGACGGCCAGGCGCAGGTCGCATTCGAGCGGGATCCCGCGGGTCAGCGACAGGGCGAAGTTCATCGCGGCCATATGGGTCGAGGCGTGGGAGATCATCACGCCCTTGGGCATGGACGTGGTGCCCGAGGTGAACAGCAGCTGCCAGATGTCGTCGCCGTGGATCTCGACGTCGGGTTCGGTGGCCGGCCGGCCGGCGAGCAGGTCGGTGAACGAGGGGCTGCCCGCGACCGGGCCGCCGCCGATCGTGATCGTGGCGCCGACGTCGAGGCCGGTGCGGGTGAACGGCTGCTCGGCGCGCGGCCACAGCTCGGCGTCGACGATCGCGAAGCCCGGCTCGGTCAGCTCGATCAGGTGCTCGACGACGTCGCCGGCCAGGTTCGGGTTCAGCGGCACCGCGACCATGCCCGCCTTCGCGATCCCGATCTTGGCGAGGTAGGCCTCGACGGAGTTCTCGCAGAACAGCAGTACCCGCGCGCCGGGTTCGAGGCCCCGGGCGGCCAGCGCGTGCGCGAGCTGGTTGGCGGCCCGGTCGGCCTCGCGGTAGGTGACGCGGTGGAAGCGCTCGTCGCCGTAGGCGCCGATCCAGCCGGTGATCGCGACGTGGTCCGGGTAGCTCCAGGTGAGCCGCTCGAGGACGTCGCCTACCGAGGTGCGTTCCCAGCGGTGGACCGCGCGCCGACCGCGAAGTGACGTGACGTCGAAGTCGACCGGCTCGGTCATCACAGCCCCCTTGCTGCAGGAATGCCACTCAGCATCCCTTTCGGGGCCGACCAGATCAAGAACTAGTAATCAGTAGTTCACTGCTTCCGGTTGGCTCCGCGTCCACACCGAGGCACCCGTGGGCCATCGCGTCGAGCAGTTCGGTGAGCCGATCGGTGCCCAGGCCGCTGCGGAAGAACAGTGTGGACTGGACGGCGCCGATGGCGGCGTGCACCGCGAGGCGGATCTCACCGTCGGCAAGGTCGCGACGCAGCGGCGTGAGCACGTGCACCCATTCCTCGAGGTAGTGCCGCTGCCGGCGGCGCAGTCTGCGGCGGTCCTCCTCGGGCAGGTTGTGGATCTCCCGGTGGTAGACCGCGAGCACGCTGCGGTCCTGTACGGCGACTCGGATGTGGTCGCGGACCAGCGCAGACAGGGCCGCACGATCGTTCGGCGCGGTGGACACGATGGTGGCCGCGCCGGTTTGCAGCCGGTCCATCACCTGATCGAGCAGGGCGACCAGGATGGCGTCCTTGCTGTCGAAGTGACGATAGATCCCGGAGCCCACGATCCCGGCCTCGGCGCCGATGTCGGCCATCCCGACGGCGTGGAATCCCCGCCGCGCCGTCAGTTCGGCGGCGGCGGCGAGGATCCGCGCCTTCCGCTCGGGATCGCGTTGTCGTCGCGAACCCGGCGGCCGTTGGCTCACCATCTGGTCATCATGGCAGCCGGCCGCTAGGGTCGCCATGAGTGAACGGCTGATCACATCTGGAGTCAGGGTGGACTTCCTCGACAGCGACGAGCACCGCGACCTGCGAGCCGCCGTCGGCGCGATCGCGGCCGGTTTCGGCGGGCGGTACTACGCCGAGCACGCCCGCGCGGGCGAGCCGTGCGACGAGCTGTGGGCCGCGCTCGGCGCCGCCGGCTTCATCGGGGTGAACGTCCCGGAGGCCTACGGCGGCGGGGGCGGCGGGCTGGTCGAGCTCGCCCTGGTCTGCGAGGAGATCGCCGCACAGGGCACTCCGCTGCTCCTGCTGCTGGTCTCGGCGGCCATCTCGGCGGAGGTGATCTCGGAGTTCGGCACCGACGAGCAGCGCAAGCAGTGGCTGCCCCGGCTGGCCAGCGGCGAGAGCAAGGTCGTCTTCGCGATCACCGAACCGGACGCCGGGTCGAACACGCACAAGCTCGCCACCACGGCCACCCGCGACGGCAACGGCGACTGGCTGCTCAACGGCACCAAGCACTACATCTCCGGCGTCGACGAGGCCGACGCGCTGCTCGTCGTCGCGCGCAGCGGGCGGGGCGAGGACGGCGCTGCGCAGATGTCGCTGTTCGTCGTGCCCACCGACGCGCCCGGGCTGGTCCGCACCCCGCTGCCGGTGGACGCGATGTTGCCGGAGAAGCAGTTCGTGCTGCACTTCGACGACGTCCGGGTCGGTCCGGAGGCGCTGGTCGGCGAGGAGGGCCAAGGCTTCCGGCAGGTGTTCCGCGGGCTCAACCCGGAACGGATCACCGGGGCAGCGCTGTGCGTCGGGATCGCCCGCTACGCGCTGGGTCGTGCCGCGCAGTATGCGAACGAGCGTCAGGTCTGGGGCCGGCCCATCGGCGCGCACCAGGGCGTCTCGCACCCGCTGGCCCAGGCGAAGATCGAGACCGAGCTCGCCGCGCTGATGACCCAGAAGGCGGCCTGGCTGCACGATCGCGGGCTGCCGGCCGGGGAGGCGTCGAACATGGCCAAGTACGCCGCCGCCGAGGCCGCGCTCGCCGCGATCGATGCGGCCGTGCAGACCCACGGCGGCAACGGCCTGGCCAGCGAGTTCGGGCTGCTGCCGTACTGGGGGCTGGCCCGGTTGCTCCGAATCGCCCCGGTGAACCGGGAGATGATCCTCAACTACGTGGCCCAGCACTCCCTCGGCCTACCCCGCTCCTACTGAGGAGGCCGCCATGCATGACGACACGGGAGCGAGAGTGGCTTTCGGTGCATCTGACGCAGCGAAAGCCACTCTCGCTGCAGAGGAGTTGGCCGACAACCTCATTCATCGGGTCAATGTGGGGGACTCGCTCACCCGGACCGCCGCGGCCCGCCCGGCGCAGATCGCCGTGGTCGACGGGGAGCGGCGGTGGACCTACGCGGAGTTCAACGCGTGGGTGAACCGGCTCGCGCACGGGCTGGCCGGCCGCGGGTACGCCCGGGGCGACGCGCTCGGGCTCGCGTCGGGCAACAGCGCGGAGTTCCTCGCCGTCTACTACGCGTGCG
Source organism: Pseudonocardia mahuensis (assembly GCF_018531475.1). Taxonomy (GTDB): domain Bacteria; phylum Actinomycetota; class Actinomycetes; order Mycobacteriales; family Pseudonocardiaceae; genus Pseudonocardia. The sequence goes on along the minus strand of NZ_JAHDTG010000013.1, from coordinate 28,728 downwards.
CCAAGCTCGGCGTGGTCTGCGTGCCGATCAACCTCGGCTGGCGGCCCGACGAGGTGGCGTACGTGCTCGGACACTCCGGTGCCCGCGGCATCGTCGTCGAGACCCAGCTCGTCGCGGTGATGAGCGAGGCGATCACGAAGGTGTCCGACGTGGCCGATGTGTTCCTGGCGCCGGGCACCGGCCTGCAGTACACCGCGCAACCCGCCGACCGGCTCTGGTCCACGCTCGGCCAACTGGAGTCCGAGGTGGACGCCGAGCCGCAGTGCGTCGTCGGCGACCGGGACGCGCTGAGCTACCTGTACACGTCCGGCACCACGTCGTTCCCGAAGGGCGTGGTCGGCAGCCACCTGGCGGCTTATCTGGAGTCGACGTCGAGCGCACTCGACTCGGGCTGGAACGCCTCCGACCGGTTCGTTGCCATGATGCCGATGTTCCACACCGCGCAGCTCAACGCGTTCTGTACGCCCGCGGTGCTGGTCGGCGCCACGATCCACCTGCTGCGGGCGTTCGACCCGGCCGTGCTGCTCGAGCTCGTCGAGCGGGAGCGGATCACCCAGGTGTTCGGGTTGCCGACGATGTACCGGGCGATGCTCGACCACCCGTCGTTCGGTGAGCGGGACCTCTCCAGCCTGCGGCGCGCGGTCTACGCGATGGCTCCGATGCCCGACGAGCTGATCCGCGCCTGCCTCGACGGCTTCGGCCGGGGGACGGAAGCCGGCGGAGCTCGCGGAGCCGGCGGGGCGGGTGAACACTGCGACTTCGCGCTGCTGTTCGGGCAGACCGAGATGAGCCCGGTGACCACGCTGTTCCGCCCCGAGCACCAGCTGAGCTACATCGGCGCGGTCGGCACCCCGATCACCGGGGTCCAGGTCGCGATCATGGGTCCGGACGGGGAGCTGCTGCCCACCGGCGAGCAGGGCGAGATCGTCTACCGCGGGCCCTCCACGATGAACGGCTACCTGCATAACCCGGGGGCCACCGCCGAGGCGTTCGCGCACGGCTGGTTCCACTCCGGCGACGTCGGCCGCTTCGACGACGACGGCGTGCTCTGGTTCGCCGACCGCTACAAGGACGTCATCAAGACCGGCGGCGAGAACGTCGCCTCCATCGAGGTCGAGAAGGCCGTCTACGCCGCCGACGAGCGGGTCGGTGAGGTGGTCGTGGTCGGGCTGCCGCACGAGCGGTGGAGCGAGGCGATCACCGCGGTCGTCGTGCCGAAGCCGGGCGAGACCCTCGACGAGGCCGAGCTGATCGCGAAGCTCAAGGCGCGCCTCGACGGCTACAAGGTCCCCAAGTCCGTCATCATCACCGACGAACTGCCCCGCACCTCCACCGGCAAGATCCAGAAGAACGTCGTGCGCGAGCGGCACGCGACCCACTACGAAGGCTGACGATGCCCGTCCTGAGATCGACCGTCGACACGTCGAGCGAGACCTACCAGGCCAACCGCGCCGCCCAGCTCGCCGTGATCGACCAGCTCAACGAGCAGCTGGAGCTGGCCATCGCCGGTGGCGGGGAGCGCTACGCCCGGCGCCACCGCGACCGTGGCCGGCTGCTCGTGCGTGAGCGCATCGAGCTGCTGCTCGACCCGGACAGCCCGTTCCTGGAGCTGTCGAGCCTGGCCGCGTGGGGCACCGAGTTCACCGTCGGCGCCACCGTGGTCACCGGGATCGGCGTCGTGTCCGGTGTGGAGTGCGTGATCATCGGGCACGACCCGACGGTCCGCGGCGGCGCGATGAACCCATACTCGTTGCGCAAGACGTTGCGCGCCTTGGAGATCGCGCGGGTCAACCGGCTGCCGGTGGTCAACCTCGTCGAGTCCGGCGGTGCCGACCTTCCCACCCAGGCCGATCTGTTCGTGCCGGCCGGGCGGATCTTCCACGAGCTCACCGAGCTGTCGGCGATGGCGATCCCGACGATCGCGCTGGTGTTCGGCAACTCCACCGCGGGTGGGGCGTACGTGCCCGGCATGTGCGACTACGCGGTGCTGGTCGACAAGCAGGCCAAGGTGTTCCTCGGCGGTCCGCCGCTGGTCAAGATGGCCACCGGCGAGGACGCCGACGACGAGGCGCTCGGCGGCGCGGAGATGCACTCCCGGGTCTCGGGCCTGTCCGACCACTTCGCCGCCGACGAGCACGACGCCATCCGGATCGGCCGCGAGATCATGGCCCGGATCAACTGGCGCAAGCTCGGCCCGGCGCCCGCGCTCGATCCGGCACCGCCCCGCTACGACCCCGACGAGATCCTCGGCATCGTCTCCGCCGACACCAAGGTGCCGTTCGACCCGCGGGAGATCCTCGCCCGCACCGTCGACGGCTCGGAGTTCGACGAGTACAAGCCGCTGTACGGCACCTCGCTGGTCACCGGCTGGGCGTCGGTGCACGGCTATCCCGTCGGCGTGCTCGCGAACCACCGCGGCGTGCTGTTCAGCGAGGAGGCCAAGAAGGCCAGCGAGTTCATCCTGCTCGCCAACCAGACCGACACCCCGCTGGTCTTCCTGCAGAACACCACCGGCTACATGGTCGGCACCAGCTACGAGCAGGGCGGGATCATCAAGGACGGCGCCAAGATGATCAACGCGGTGACCAACAGCGCGGTCCCGCACCTGACGATCAACATGGCGTCGTCGTTCGGCGCGGGGAACTACGGCATGTCCGGGCGCGCCTACGACCCGCGGTTGATGTTCGCCTGGCCCGGGGCCAAGCTCGCGGTCATGGGAGCGGCGCAGCTCGCCGGGGTGATGTCGATCGTCGGGCGGGCGTCGGCGGCGTCGCAGGGGCGGCCGTTCGACGAGGATGCGGACGCGAAGCGCACCGCAGCGATCGAGAAGCAGATCGAGGCCGAGTCGCACAGCTTCTACGTGACCGCCCGGCTCTACGACGACGGGATCATCGACCCGCGCGACACCCGCACCGTGCTCGGGATGTCGCTGTCCGCCGTCCACTCGAACACCGTCGCCGGCCGTCGTGGCTTCGGCGTCTTCCGGATGTGAGCGCCGTGCCGATTCAGAAACTGCTCGTCGCCAACCGTGGCGAGATCGCCGCCCGGGTCATGCGCACCGCGCACGCGCTCGGGATCTCGACCGTCGCGGTGTACTCCGATGCCGACGCCGACGCCCCCTTCGTCTCGGTCGCCGACGAGGCGGTGCGCCTGGCCGGTGCCGCCCCGTCGGAGACCTATCTCCGTGGTGATCTGATCATCGACGCGGCCCGGGCCACCGGCGCCGACGCGATCCACCCCGGCTACGGGTTCCTGTCGGAGAACGCCGGGTTCGCCCGGGCCTGCGCCGACGCCGGGCTGACCTTCGTCGGGCCGCCGCCGGACGCCATCGCGGCGATGGGCTCCAAGCTGGAGGCCAAGGCGCTGATGGAGGCGGCCGGGGTCCCGGTGCTGCCCGGGGCCACCGTGACGGACGAGACCGATCTGACCGGGGTGGCCGAGCGGATCGGCTTCCCGCTGCTGGTCAAGGCCGCGTTCGGCGGTGGCGGGCGCGGGATGCGGGTGGTCCGCGAGGCAGGCGACCTGGCCGAGGCCGTCGAGGGCGCCCGCCGCGAGGCCGCGTCGGCGTTCGGCGACGCCACGGTGTTCCTGGAACGGTTCGTCGTCGATCCGCGCCATGTCGAGGTGCAGATCTTCGGCGACGCCCACGGCAGCGTGGTGCACCTGTTCGAGCGCGAGTGCTCGATCCAGCGGCGCTACCAGAAGATCGTCGAGGAGGCGCCGTCGCCGGCCGTGGACGACGCGCTGCGCGCCGAGCTGGGCGCGGCGGCGGTGGCCGCGGGCAAGGCGATCGGCTACGTCGGCGCCGGAACCGTCGAGTTCGTGCTCACCGGCTCGGGCGAGTTCTACTTCCTCGAGGTGAACACCCGGCTCCAGGTCGAGCACCCGGTCACCGAGCTGGTCACCGGGCTCGATCTCGTCGAGCTGCAGCTGCGGGTGGCCGAGGGCGACCCGCTGCCGCCCGAGGTCCTCGACGCCCGGATCGACGGGCACGCGATCGAGGTGCGGCTCTACGCTGAAGACGTCCCGGCCGGGTTCCTGCCGGCCACCGGCACCCTGCACCGGTTCGCGGTGCCGTCGGGCCCGGGCATCCGGGTCGACGCCGGCGTCGTCGACGGCTCGGTGGTCGGCACGCACTACGACCCGATGCTGGCCAAGGTCATCGCCCACGGCGCCACCCGGGCCGACGCGGCGCGGCGGCTCGCGAGGGCCCTGCAGCAGGCGCAGGTCCACGGCGTCACGACCAACCGCGACCTGCTCGCCGGGATCCTGCGCGAGCCGGAGTTCCTGGCCGGGCGCACCGACACCGGCTACCTGACCCGGCACGACCCGGCCGCCCTCGGTGCCCCCGCCGGCGACGTCGTCGCCACGCTCGCCGCGGTCGCGGCGCTGGCCGAGCAGGCCGGGAACCGCGCCGCCGCGACGGTGCTGGCCACACTGCCCTCGGGCTGGCGCAACGTCGCCGGCGCCCCGCAGCGGGTCGGCTACACGCTCGGGGAGCGCACGGTCGAGGTCGCCTACCGGTACACCCGCGACGGCATCGCGGTGTCCGTCGACGGCGAGCCGCTCGCCGGTCTCCGGGTGCTGGGCGCGTCACCCACCGGGGCGGACCTGGAGATCGCCGGGGTCCGCCGGGCCTACTCCGTGCATCGCGCCGGGGACACCTCGTACGTCGACGGCCCGATCGGGTCGGCCGCGCTGGTGACGGTGCCGCGGTTCGCCGACCCGTCGGCCGCGCAGCACGCCGGCTCGCTGCTCGCGCCGATGCCCGGTGGCGTCGTCCGGGTGCTGGCCGAGCCGGGCGCGACCGTCCGTACCGGTCAGCCCCTGATCGTGCTGGAGGCGATGAAGATGGAGCACACCATCGCCGCGCCCGCCGACGGCACGGTTGCGGACGTGCATGTCGCGCCCGGCGACCAGGTCGACACCGGGCAGGTGCTGGCCGTCGTGGAAGTGACGGAGGAGGCCGGGTCATGAACATCGCGACTCTGCTCCGCCGATCGGCCGCCGACCACGCCGGCCAGGTCGCGCTGCGGCTCGACGACGAGGAGATCGGCTACGCGCACTTCGCCGAGATCGGCGGCCGGTTCGCGAGCTTCCTGCTCGCGCAGGGGCTGCGCCCCGGCGACCGGGTCGCGTTCTACCTGCCCAACCAGCTCGAGTACCTACCCGGGCTGCTCGGCACGTGGCAGGCCGGTGGGGTCGGCGTACCGCTGAACTACCTGTTCCCCGAGGCCGCACTGCGGCACGCCGTCGCCGACTCCGGTGCGTCCCATGTGGTCGCGCTGCCCGGCGACGTCGCCCGGCTGCGCGTGGTCCTCGACGGCCTGCCGGTCGCCGAGCGCGTCCTCACCACCGGGCCCGACGGCGGGTTCGCCGAGGCCGTCGCGGCGCACGACCCGGTGCACCGTGTCGAGCCGCGGCTCGACGCCGACGACGCGCTGCTGATGTACACGTCGGGGTCGACCGGCGTGCCCAAGGGTGTCCGGCAGACCCACCGCAACATCACCGCCCAGGTCGACGGCGTGATCGACCTCTACGACCTCACTGCCGCGGACCACGTCCTCAACTGCATGCCGCTGTTCCACGTCGGCGGACTGCAGTTGGCGAGCCTGCCGGTGCTGCTGCGTGGCGGGCAGATCACGTTCATGTCGAAGTGGGACCCGCTGGTCTGGATCGACCTGGCGAAGCGGCTGCGCCCGACGTACGGCGGGCTCATCTCCACGATGATGGTCGACGTCGGGAACCGGACCGTCGGCTCGCCCGTCGTGCTCGACTCGTTCCGGATCTGCATGTTCGGTGGTTCCCGGACGCCGAACGCCCCGATCGACCGGCTCGCCGCGGGTACCGGGATCGCCGGCACCGAGATCTACGGCCAGACCGAGCAGAGCGGGCTCGTCGTGTCCTACCGGCAGGGCGACCCGCGGCGGCCGAACTCGATGGGCCGGCCGATGGAGCAGGTCGTGCAGACCCGGCTCGTCCCGCCCTCGGGCGGTCCCGACCTGGAGCCGGGGTCCGAGGAGGTCGGCGAGCTGTGGGTCCGCGGCGACGCGGTCACCCCCGGTTACTGGAACCGGCCGGAACTGCGCGAGGAGCGCTGGGTCGACGGTTGGTTCCGCACCGGCGACCTCATGTCGCGCGACGCCGACGGCTACCTCTACTACGTCGACCGGATCGACGACATGATCGTCTCGGGCGGGGAGAACATCTTCCCGCAGATGATCGAGGAGCACCTCGCCGACTGCCCGGACCTGGCCGAGGTCGCCGTGATCGGGACCCCGCACGAGCGCTGGGTCGAGCAGGTCACCGCCGTCGTGGTGCCGAACCGGGAGGGCGTCACCGCCGACGACGTCGCCGCCTACTGCGCAACCGACCCCAACCTGTCCGGCATGCACCGGCCGCGTCGCATCGAGATCGTCGAGGCCCTGCCGCGTACCGGCAGCGGCAAGCTGAACCGGCCCGAGCTACGGAGGATGTTCCCGTGAGTACGGTGATGTACGAGCTGATCAACGGGGTCGCCTGGCTGACCATCGACCGCCCGGAGGCGCGCAATGCGCTGAGCAAGGCGGTCCGCGACGGGCTCTGGGACGGCGTCCGGCGCTTCAACGACGACGCGCGCGCGAAGGTCCTCGTCCTCACCGGTGCCGGGGACAAGGCGTTCTGCGCCGGGGCCGATCTCAAGGAGATGGCCGAGACCGCGCTCGAGGTCCCGCCACCGGACTTCCTGCCCCAGATCGGCCGCAACATCGAGGTGGAAAAGCCGACGATCGCCGCGGTCAACGGGGTCGCGCTCGCCGGCGGGTTCCTGCTGGCCCAGCAGTGCGACCTGGTCGTCGCCGCGGACCACGCCACGTTCGCGATCTCGGAGGTCAAGGTGGGCCGCGGGTCACCCTGGGCCGCGCCGCTGTCCTGGCTGGTGCCGCCGCGGATCGCGCTGCAGATCCTGTTGACCGGCGACCCGATCAGCGCCCGCCGGGCCCGCGAGATCGGGCTGGTCAACGACGTCGTGCAGGCGCCGGACCTGCGCGACCACGTGCAGACCCTCGCCGAGCGGATCGCCGCGAACGCGCCGCTGTCGGTGCTCGCGGCCAAGCGGACGGCGTACCTGTCCGCGCGGTACCCGATCGGGGAGGCGTACGACCGGGCCGAGGAGATCTGGGAGCCGGTGTACGAGTCCGAGGACGCCCAGGAGGGCCCGACCGCGTTCCGGGAGAAGCGCACCCCGGTCTGGAAGGGACGGTAGGGATGCCCGTATCGATGGAGACGCTGGCCGGCGACCTGGCCGCGGAGACCGCCGCCCTGCGCGAGCTGGTCGCGGGTCTGGACGAGGCCGGCTGGCGCCGCGACACCCCGGCGGCGGGCTGGACCGTCGCCGATCAGATCTCCCATCTCGCCCACTTCGACGACGTCGCCGTGCAGTCGGCCACCGACCCCGACGGTTTCCGGGCCGAGCTGGAGAAGGCCGTCGCGGCGGGGGGCATCGATCCCGACGCGATCGCGCAGCGCTACCGGGAGCGCCCCGGTGCGGAGCTGCTCGCCTGGTTCGACGACGCCCGCGGGCGGCTGATCGTGGCGTTCCGGGGGCTCGACCCGTCGCTGCGGGTGCCGTGGTTCGGTCCGGCGATGAGCGCGGCGTCGTCGCTGACCGCGCGGATCATGGAGACCTGGGCGCACGGGCAGGACGTCGCCGACACCGTCGGGGTGCAGCGTGAGCCGACCGACCGGCTGCGTCACGTCGCGCACATCGGCGTCGGGGCCCGGCCGTTCAGCTACGCCGTCCACGGGAAGCAGGCGCCGGCCACCCCGATCCGGGTCGAGCTGACCGCGCCCAGCGGCGCTGTCTGGACCTGGGGGCCGGAGGACGCCGGCGACCGGGTCACCGGCCCGGCGCTGGACTTCTGCCTCGCCGTCACCCAGCGCCGACACCGCGACGACACCGGGTTGGAGATCACCGGACCGGTCGCGACGGAGTGGATGTCGATCGCGCAGGCGTTCGCCGGGGCGGCCGGGGCCGGGCGGAAGCCGGGGGAGTTCGCATGAGGCGGCCTGTCCGGATCGGCAACTGCTCCGGCTTCTACGGCGATCGGCTCGCCGCGGCGAAGGAGATGGTCGACGGCGGCCCGATCGACGTGCTGACCGGCGACTACCTGGCCGAGCTGACCATGCTCATCCTGGCCAAGGCGCAGGCCAAGGACCCCGCGACCGGGTACGCGACGACGTTCCTCACCCAGCTCGAACAGGTGCTCGGTACCTGCCTCGACCGGGGGATCAAGATCGTGACCAACGCGGGTGGGCTGAACCCGGCCGGGCTCGCCGCCGCGATCCGGGAGCTGGCGGGCCGGCTCGGACTGACGGTGCGGGTCGCCCACGTCGAGGGCGACGACCTGCGCGGCAACCTCTCGGCCATCACCCCGGCGGTCACGGGCAAGCCGGTGTCGGCCAACGCCTACCTGGGCGGCTGGGGGATCGCGGAGGCGCTCGGCGGGGGCGCCGACGTCGTCGTCACCGGGCGGGTCACGGACGCCTCCCTGGTCGCCGGCCCCGCGGCGTGGTGGCACGGCTGGGCCCCGACCGACTGGGACGCGCTGGCCGGCGCCGTCGCCGCGGGGCACGTCATCGAATGCGGGCCGCAGGCCACGGGGGGCAACTACGCGTTCCTGCACGAGATCACCGACCGGCGCTACCCGGGCTTCCCGATCGCCGAGGTCGCGGCCGACGGCTCGTCGGTCATCACCAAGCACGACGACACCGGCGGGCTCGTCTCGGTCGGCACGGTCACGGCGCAGCTGCTCTACGAGATCGCCGAGCCGGCCTACCTCGGCCCGGACGTCACCGCCCACTTCGACACGCTCGTGCTCGAGCAGGAGGGCCCGGACCGGGTGCGGATCTCGGGCGTCCAGGGCAGCCCGCCGCCGGCGACGCTGAAGGTCGCGCTCAACGACGTCAGCGGGTTCCGGAACACGATGACGCTCGTGCTCACCGGCCTGGACATCGAGGAGAAGGCAGCCTGGGCCGAGCAGCAGCTGTTCGACGTGCTCGGCGGTCGCGAGCGGTTCGCCGGCGTCGACGTGCGGCTGCTGCGTTTCGACCGGGACGACGCGCCCGGCAACGAGCAGGCCACGGCCCACCTGCGGATCACGGTGAAGGACCCCGACCCGCGGAAGGTGGGCCGGGCCTTCTCGAACGCCACGATGGAGCTCGCGCTCGCCGGTTACCCGGGTTTCCACACCACGACGCCGCCGACGGGTGAGTCGGCGTACGGCGTGTACCGGCCCGCCGCGGTGCCGCGCGACGCGGTGCAGCACGTCGTCGTGCTGCCCGACGGGGAGCGCCGCACGATCCCGGACCCCCCGGCCTCTCCCTCCACGGGTGGTGATCGCGGGTACCGCCACGAGCACCGCGCAGCGGTTCCCGGCGAGACGCGGCCCGCGCCGCTGGGCACGGTGTGCGGGGCGCGGTCCGGTGACAAGGGCGGCAACGCCAACATCGGCCTGTGGGCCCGTGACGACGCGGGCTACGCGTGGATGTCGGCGTACCTGACGGTCGAACGGCTGCGCGACCTGCTGGGTCCCGAGGCCGCGGGCCTGGAGATCGAGCGCTTCGACCTGCCCAACCTGCGCGCGCTGAACGTCGTGGTGCACGGCCTGCTGGGGGAGGGCGTCGCGTCGTCGACCCGCCCGGATCCGCAGGCCAAGGGGCTGGGCGAGTACGTGCGGAGCCGCATCGTGGACGTTCCGATCACGCTGCTCGGCGGGTAAGGTGCCGGTTACGGTCTGAAACAGACCGTATGCGCGAGACGCCGACGAGGGAGTGCCGCGGTGGAGCTGCACCAGCTGCGCTACTTCGTCGCCGTCGCCGGGGAACGCAGCTTCACCCGGGCCGCCGCGCGGTTGTTCCTCGCCCAGCCCTCGCTGTCGGTGCAGATCCGCAAGCTGGAGCAGGAGGTCGGCGCCAAGCTGTTCGAGCGCACCGGGCGGCACGTCGTGCTCACCGCCGCGGGGGATGCCCTGCTCCAGCACGCCGTCCGGGCGCTGGACGAGGTCGAACGCGGCCGGGAGCGGGTCGACGAGGTGACCGGGCTCCGCGGGGGCCGGGTGTCGGTGGGCGTGCTGCCGAGCATCGGCGCGTACCTGCTCCCCGCAGTACTCGCGACGTTCCGCCACGCCCACCCGGTGGTGACCGTCCAGCTCGTCGAGCACGACGTGTCCCGTGAGTTCGAACGGATGGTGCGCGACGGCGAGCTCGACCTGGCCATGACCCGGTTGCCCACGTCGTTGTCCGGGCTCGGCGCCGAGACGCTGGTCCGCGAGCCGCTCGTGCTGCTCGTGCCGCCCGGACATCCGCTGCGCGACCGCGCGGACGGGGCGTGGCTGCACGAGCTCGCCGGCGAGGACTTCATCGGGATGCGCCCCGGCTACGGGCTGCGCGAGCTCGCCGACCGGCTCTGCGCGGAGGCGGGGTTCGCACCGCGGCACACGCTGGAGACCGGCCAGCTGTCGATCGTGCACGGCATGGTGCGGGCCGGGATGGGGGTGGCACTGCTGCCCCGGCTGGCCGCCGGCAGCGAGAACGCTGTTGCGGTCCGGGACCCGGCGGCCTACCGCGAGCTGGGCGTGGTGTGGCGGGAGAGCGCGCTGTGCTCGGCGCCCGTCGCGGCCTTTCTCGACGTTCTGCGCCGCACCGCCTCCGCCTGAGGAGGTGATCAGAGGCGGTGTACGGTGCCGTCCTCTCCCCGCCGATCGCCGTCCCAGCGCTGCACCGCGTCGGTGTCGATGTCGAGCAGGTCCAGCGTTCGTCCCACGGTGTGGTCGACGATGTCGGAGACGCTGGCCGGCCGCGTGTAGAACGCGGGCACCGGGGGCATCACGATCGCCCCCGACGCCGTCACGTCGGCCATCAGCCGGACGTGCCCGGCGTGCAGCGGCGTCTCGCGCAGCAGCAGCACGAGCCGGCGCCGCTCCTTGAGCACGACGTCGGCCGCGCGCACGACCAGCGAGTCGTCGTAGCTCGTCGCGATGCCCGACAGCGTCTTCACGCTGCACGGGGCCACGAGCATCCCGGCCGTCCGGAACGACCCGCTGGAGATGGGCGCGCCGAGATCGTTGTCGGAGTGCACGACGTCGGCGAGCGCCCGGACCTCCGCGACACTGCGGTCGGTCTCGTAGCCGATCGTGGCCCGCGCCGCCTTGGTCAGCACGAGGTGGGTCTCCACGTCGGGCTGCTCGCGCAGCAGCTCTAGTGTCCGGATGCCGTAGACGGCCCCGGAGGCCCCGGTCAGCGCCACGATGATCCGCTTCATCGGCTACAGCCCCAGCTCGGCGAGGTGCGTGCGCACCCGCTCGGGATCGGCCGGGCTCACCCGCATCTGCCGGTAGCGCTCGCGGTCGTCCGCGGGCACCGTGGCGTCGACCCCCAGCTTCGCGGTGAGCGCGCCGGTCGCCGACGGGTCCAGGCTGCTGCCCTTCGCGCCCGGGACCACCAGCAGGTCGCGATCGGCCTGCACCCGGGTGGCCACCGCCCAGCCGATCTGCTCGTCGTCGAGCACGTCGACGTCGTCGTCGACCACCGTCACGTGCTTGACCGTCGCGGCGGTGAGGAACAGCGTGAGCATCGCGGTGTTGGCCGCCCCCGGCGCCGGGTTGCGCAGCGCCACGACGGCGGACAGCCGGCACGATCCCGACTCCGGCAGCCGCAGCCCGGCGACGTCCAACCCGGCGCGGCGCAGCGCCCGCAGGCACATCGCCTCGCGGGGCAGCCCGCCGGCGTAGAAGTGCTCGCGACCGCCGGACAGGATCGTCTGGAACACCGCGTCGTCGCGATGCCAGGCATCGATCAACTCGATCACCGGGGCCGGGCCGCCCGGCCCGTAGGTGCGCGGATACTCCCCGAAGGGCCCCTCGGCCTCGCGCCGGCCCGCGCGGAACCGGCCCTCCAGCACGAACTCCGCACCCGCCGGGACCAGCGCGTCGACGGTCGGAGCGGCGACGACGTCCAGCGGTTCGGCGGCGAGCGCGCCGGCCACTTCCAGGTCGTCGAGCTCGCGGTCGGCGGGGGACTGGCTGGCCAGTACCAGGGCCGGGTGTACCCCGATGACGAGTGCGACGTCGAGATCGCGGTCCGCCGCCTCGGCCTCGGTGAAGATGCGCCGCAGCCGCCCGGGCAGCAGCAGCGCCCGCAGCTCCCGCTCACCGGCGGCGAGCAGTCGGTTGATCGACAGGTTCATCCGCCCGCCGGCCGGGTCGCGGACCGCGAGCAGCGCCGAGGTCAGGTACATCCCGCCGTCGAACTCGTGCTGGCGGGTGAGCGGCAGCGCCGAGAGCAGCCGCTCGCCGGTCAGCCGGTTCACCAGCACGGGAGCGGTGGCGGGGTCGACCTGCCGGCACGCGCGGGGGGCGTCGAGCGCCGCGGCGAACCGGTCGGCGACCGCGTGCGGGTCGCAGCCCAGCGCCAGGCCGAGCTGCTCGCGGCTGACGACGGTGTTGCCCACCAGCGGGAACTCCGCGCCCGTGACGTCGTCGAAGCGCACGGCCCGGCGGCCGTCGGCGCGCTCCAGGACGGCGGCGACGTCCTGGTCCGGGTCGATCGGGTGCTTCAGCCGGGCCAGCTCGCCGCGGCTGTCGAGCAGGTCGAGCCAGGACCGCAGGTCGGTCCTGTGTCCGAATGGTGACCTCGCAAGCTCGGTCACGAGAACACCCCGCCGCCGTCCACGACGAGGGTCTGCCCGGTGACGAACCCGCTGGAGGGGGAGGCGAGCCAGAGCACCGCGCCGACCAGGTCGTCGGGCACCATCTCCCGGCCCAGCGCGCGGCCCTTCGCGGCCATCGCGATGTAGTCGCCGGTGTTGAGGGTGCGGCTCGCGTCGTCGCTGACCAGGCCGGGTGCCACTCCGTTGACGGTGATGGCGTCGGGGCCGAGCTCGCGGGCCGCGGCCCGGGTCAGCCCGTCGACGGCGGCCTTGGACGCGACGTAGTGCGCGAACCCGGGCGCGCCCATCCGCGCGACGGTCGAGGAGATGTTGACGATCCGCCCGCCACCCGCCTCGCGCATCGCGGGCGCGGCCGCCTTGATTGCCTGCCAGGTGCCGCGCACGTTGACCGTGAGCACCAGATCCCACTCGTCGTTGGTGAGTTCGGTGAGGTGCTTCTTGGTGCCCAGGCCCTGGTAGACGGCGGCGTTGTTGACCAACGCGTCGAGCCGGCCGAACTCGCTGTGCGCGGTGGCGACGACGCGCTCCCAGTCGGCGTCGGAGGTGACGTCGGCGGCCACGAAGACCACCCGGCCGGCGCCGGCCGCGCTCGCCTTCTCGGCCAGCGCCGTGCCCGTGTCGGTCGCGGCGGCGACGTCGGTGGCCACGACGTTCGCACCGGCCGCGGCGAACGCGGTGACGTACTCGCCGCCGATCCCGCCGCCGGCGCCGGTGACGACGACAGTGCGGCCGGTGTGTCCCTCGGTGGTCATGGGGGTCCTCTCGTACGGGGTCATGCCTGGGGAGCGGGGGTGGACGTGGCGGTGGCCGCCTGGTCGGCCGGGTCGGTCCGCGCGTCCGTACCGGCCTCGGAGCGCTCGAGCGCGCCCCGGGTCTCGGGGGAGAGCGCGGCGCCGATGAGGAACACGGCGACGCAGCCCGCCAGGAACAGCGCCAGCCGGCTCGGGATGTCGGCCACCGTCGGACTGGCCGCCGTCACGAACGTCGTCGACAGACCGCCGAGGGCGAACCCGCCGTTCCACACCAGCGCCGTCGCGGTCGCGCGCAGCCGGGTCGGGAAGCGCTCGTTGAGGTAGATCGGCACCGCGGCGTAGGACGCGTTGGCGAGCACCGTGAGCAGCAGGCCGTAGCCGAGCAGTGCGCCGGTGTCGGCCGGGCCGAGGCCCGCCATCACCAGCACCAGCAGCGGCAGCGCGACGAGGTTGACCAGGCCGACGGCGAGGAAGATCGGGCGGCGGCCGAAGCGCTCGGACAGGTGCCCGACCAGCAGCGCGACCGGCAGGATCGCCAGGCTGGTCCACACCAGCAGCATGCCCCGCGGCCCGGCGGGCACCTCGTTGACCGAGCCGAGGAACGTCGGCAGGAAGCCCGAGGTGAGGTAGTACTGCGCGCCCGCGCCGATGACCAGCGCCAGGCTGGTCAGCACCACGACCCGGCGGCCCGGGGCCCACAGGTCACGCGCCCGCGCCGGCTCCGCGGCGGGCTTGCTCGCCGCCTGCGCCCACAGCGGGGACTCCTCGATGAAGCGGAAGAGCAGCAGGCTGGCCAGGGACGCCGCCAGGCCGGTGAAGAACATGACCCGCCAGCCCCACTCGGTGAACGCCGGCCCCGGGAAGGCGGCCGACACCGCGAGGAAGACCAGCGAGGCGATGACGGCGCCGAGCCCCGCACCGCCGCCGCTGATCAGGCCGGAGACCAGGCCGCGCCAGCGCTGCGAGACGGTCTCGGTGCCCAGCGTGTGCGTCGAGGCCACCACACCGCCCACGAGCAGGCCCTGCACCAGGCGCAGGATCACGAACAGCACCGGGGCGAGCACCCCGACCGTGTCGTAGGTCGGCAGCGCACCCATCAGAGCCGTGGCCAGACCGACCCCGGTGATCGTCACGATCATGCCGCGCCGCCGGCCCAGCCGGTCGGCGTAGCGGCCGAAGACCGCCCCGCCGAGCGGGCGCATGACGAGGCTGACGCCGAAGGACGCGTAGGTAGCGGCGAGCTGCAGGGTGGTGCTCTCGGCCGGGAAGAACAGCGGCCCGATCGTCGAGGCCACGTACAGCAGGATGAACAGGTCGAACAGATCGAACGCGAAGCCGACGGTGGACGCGCTGCCGGCCGTGATCATCTGGCGGCGGGTGGCCTGGACGCCGCCCACCGCGACCCCGGCACTCACCAGGTCACCGGCAGTGTGCGGACGCCGAGGTGGCGGCCGCCACCCTCCAGCGGGTCGGTGCGGCTCACCTCACCGTCCACGCGGAACCCGGGGATGCGCCGCAGCACGGTCTCCACCGCGAGCCTGGTCTCGAGCTTGGCCAGCGCCATGCCGGGGCAGGTGTGGATCCCCGCGCCGAACGCGAGGTGCCGGTTGGGGCGGCGGTCGATGACGACCTCGTCGGCCCGGTCGAACACCTCCGGATCGCGGTTGGCGGAGGCGAACAGCAGCAGCACCCGCTCGCCCGCCTTCATCTCCTGCCCGCGCAGGCACGCGTCCCTCGTGAGCTGGCGCGGGAACCAGTGCAGCGGCGTCTCGTAGCGCAGGATCTCGTCGATCATCGACGGCACCAGCTTGGGCTCGTCGATGAGCCGCTGCTGCACGTCCGGGTGCTCGGCGAGGTAGAGCAGCGTGTTGCTCAATCCGAGCGCGGTCGAGTCGTGCCCCGCGTAGGTCAGGATGAACATCATGTTGGCGAGCTCGCCGTCGCTCGCGCCCAGCTCCTTGTTGGCCTCGAGCAGGCCGGTGAGGAAGTCGGCGCGGGGCTCGGTGCGGCGCTCGTCGAACAGCGAGATCCAGTAGGCGCAGACCCGGTCGATGATCTCGCGGCCGCGCGGGCCCGACGCGTGCTCCAGGAACTCCAGCGAGTAGGAGCGGATGTGCTCGCTCTGCTCCGCGTCCAGGTCGTAGAGCTGCGTGATGACGTCGAGCGGCAGCGGCGTGGACAGCTCGTCGACGAGCTCCGCACGGCCCCGGTCGATGAAGGTGTCGACCAGCCGGTCGACCGTCGCCTGGATCTTCGGCTCCATCGCCTTGGCCGCGGCACCGCTGGTCAACGGGGCGATCAGGGCGCGGAACCCGGCGTGCTCCGGCGGGTCGTGGTCGATCGGCGGGAACCGGTTGTCCGAGACGGCCGGGACGTAGACCCCACCCGTCGAGGAGTACGTCTCATGGTCCAGTGCGACGGCGCGCACGTCGTCGTAGCGCGACACCGCCCAGTAGCCGCCGTAGGACTCGCCGCGCGCCACCGGACACTGCGCGCGCAGGTCCGCGTAGAGCTCGTAGGCGCGGGCGGGGGAGAGATCCGGGGCGTGCGGATCGAACTCCAGGGACGTCTGGACCGTGGTCGGCTCGCTGTCGGGCACCGGTGCCCTCACCTCCGTCGACGCGTGTGTGCGCCTCGAGTCTGTGAGGTGCGTCCCGCCCGGTCGATGCCCAGCTGGCTATGCCAGCGATAGTCCGGATCAGACGTCCGGGTCGAGATCGTCCCGCGGGATCCCCCGGCGCTGCTCGGCGACGTCGGCCGGATCCGCCTCGAGCGGCGGCTCACCCGGGATCGTGACGATCACGTCCTCCAGGTCCTCGGCGACGTCGGCGGGATCGGCCTCGATCGGTATCTCGGCGAGCTCGTCCGGCAGTTCCTCGAGCTCGTCGCCCTCGGCGTCCGCCACCGCGGGCAACCGCTGCTCGAGCACGTCCGCCTCGGGATCCTCGATGCCCATGTGGGTGCTCCTTCCGTCTTCGGCGTGAGGGGGTACCTCTTCTCAGCCCACGTGTACCACCGGCCGTCGTCGCGGGTCCGGCTCCGCCCCGCGCAGGATCTCCCGGGTCACGGGCGCGACCTCGCCGTCGCCGAAGAACAGGTACCGGAGCAGGTGCTTCACCGGGTTGCCCTCGGTCCAGTCGAAGTAGATGTGGGGCGGGACGCCGGTCATGTCGCGGATGTGCAACATCAGCGCGGCGATCGCGTTGGGCACCGCAGGGCCGGACACCCGCAGCACCCGGAACGGGCCGCGCTGCTCACCGCGGACGTGGAGCTCGGTCTCGAAGTCCGACGGGTCGGTGACCTCGACCTCGAGGATCAGGGTCTTGTCCGGATCGGGGAGGTGGTGGCCGGCGAGCTCCTCGGCGATCTTGTCGCGGTACTCCTCGTGGCCGTCGCGGGCCCGGGCACGCCGTTCGGGATGCGGCTCGTGCGCGATCAGCCGGACCGGTCCCGGGCTCAGCTCGCGGATGAACCGCTCGGCCGTCTCGTCGAGGTGGACGTCGGTGACCCGCAACTCGAACGCGCGGATCGCCCGGGACAGGAACGACACGACGATGACGGCGGCGATGAAGCAGGAGGCGATCTTGACGCCCTCCGGCCGCTCGACGATGTTGGCGATGGTCGCGTAGACGAAGACCGCGGAGATTACCGTGAAGGCCACGGTGGTCCGTGGCCGGCCCTGCCGGCGGGTCGACAGGGTGACGGCGACCGCCGCCGAGGTGATGAGCACCAGCACACCGGTCGCGTAGGCGCCCCCCTGCGCGTCGACGTCCGCGTCGAACAGGATCGTGATGAGGAAGGCGATGGTCGTGAACACCAGCACGAGCGGGCGGACGGCCTGTGCCCAGCGCGGCGCCATGCCGTACCGGGGCAGGTAACGCGGAACCAGGTTGAGCAGGCCCGCCATCGCCGAGGCCCCGGCGAACCACAGGATGACGATCGTGCTGATGTCGTAGGCAGTGCCGAACCAGTTCCCGAGGTGGCCGTGGGCGAGATAGGCCAGGGCGCGGCCGTTGGCGGCCCCGCCGGACTGGAATTCCGGGGCGGGGATGAGCAGCGTGGTGATCAGGCTCGACGTGATCAGGAAACCGCTCATGATCAGCGCGGCGGTGGTGAGGAGCTTCTTGGTGCGGCGGATCCGGCCGAGCGGCCGCTCCTCGGTGTCGTCCGGGTCGCACTCCACCAGGGGCATCACCGCGACACCCGTCTCGAACCCCGACAGGCCCAGCGCGAGCTTGGGGAACACGAGTAGGACCACGGCCACCATGAGCAGCGGGTCCGGGTACTGGGCGACGAGAAGGCGCGTCCAGTCCAGGAACAACTCGGGCGTCGTGACGACCTGCCAGAGCCCGGTCGCGACGACCACGGCGTTGAGGCCGAGGTACACCGCGACGACCACCACGGCGATCGAGATCGCCTCCGTGAACCCGGCGAGGAACACCCCGCCGAGCACCGCGAGCAGCACCAGCGTGATGCTCACCCGGTTGTCCTCCAGGGCCCGCGGGAACAGCGGGTTCTCCACCAGGTGGGCTGTCGCGTCGGCCGCCGAGAGCGTCATCGTGATCATGAAGTCGGTGGCCGCGAAACCGAGCAGCACCAGAACGACGATCTTGCCGCGCCAGAACGGCAGCAGCCGCTTGAGCATCGCGATGGAGCCCTCGCCGTGTGGGCTCTCCTCGGCCACCCGGCGGTAGACCGGCAGCGCCCCGAACAGCGTGACCAGCACCAGGACGATCGTCGCCAACGGGGACAGGATCCCGGCCGCCAGCGCGGCGATCGCGGGCTGGTACCCCAGCGTCGAGAAGTAGTCCACCCCGGTGAGGCACATGACCTTCCACCAGGGGTGGCCCACATGTTCGTGTTTCGGGACGGGTCGGGTGTGGGGGCCCTGCCGGTGGCCTGGCGGGTGGTCGCTCACGTCCCTGAGGAGCCAGCTGCCCAGCCGGTGCCGGAGGTCGTCCCCAGGGCGTGTGGTGGTCGCCACCCCATCCAGCATCCTCCGCCGCAAGCGATAGCCGCTCGGGCGGTTCCGCGCAACCGCGTCGGACTGTCGGTGCCCGATCTCAGGATCGAACACATGTTCGATGACAGGACCACGGCGGCGGTGGAGTCCGAGCTGGTCGGCATGGCGGGGCAGCTGGCAGCGGGGACGTGCCGGTCCTGCTGGCCCGTCCCCCGAACTTCGCCGAACGCGCCACCGCAGCCTGAGGAGCTACGAGGTCGCGTCGGCCACCGCCGGGGCGGTCTGCGTGAGGATCGCGGCGGCGACGGGCGCGACCACCGTCGAGTTCAGTGCATGCCCCATGCCGGGCACCCGGACGAGGCGGCCGCGGCCGAGCGCCCGGGACAGGTGGCCGGAATGCGGCGGCGGGTTGACCGGATCCTCCGGGGCCTCGATGACCAGCGCCGGGACATCGACGTCGGCGAGCTCGGCGCCACGGTCGAGCCCGGTCTGAGCGGCCCGGGCGTGCGCGGCGGGGTTGTCGTGCCGCCCGGCGTGGGCGATGACCCGCTCCTCCAGTGCCCGGAACTCATCGGCGTCGAACGGCGTCCCGGTGCCGTTCAGTGCCCGCCAGTGCTCCACCCGCCAGGCGATCTCGGCCTCGCGGTCCCGGGGGCGATCGAGTTCCTGCCACAGCGTGAGCAGTGCCGGGTCGGGGTCGGGCAGCGCCGACCGGCCTGACCCGAGCGCGGTCGTGCACAGGACGGTCGCCGACAGCAGTCGGTCGGGGTGATCGAGGAGCAGCAGTTGGGCCAGGATCCCGCCCATCGACATGCCGACGACGTGTGCGCGCTCGATGCCGAAGGCGTCCAGGACGGCGACCGCGTCATCGGCGAGGTCGCTGATCGCATAGGGGTGCTCGTCGAAGGCCCAGGTGGACCGGCCGGTGTCGCGGTGGTCGTAACGGATGACCCGGTGCCGCTCGGTCAGTTGCTCGATCAGCGGATCGGGCCAGGCAAGGCCTGAAGCGTTGGCGCCGGTGATCAGCAGCAGCGGCTCGGCTGAGCCGTCGACCGCATCGCCGTGGGGGGCGAAGTCCTCGGCCCAGAGCCGGACACCGGGGGCGACGTCGACGAAGCGTTCCACGTGCACAGCGTGACAGAGACCGCGCGTGTCGATCTCCGGGGGACGTGCTCGCCCGGTCCGGCGGTCGGCCGCCGGACCGGGCGGCAGGTCACTTGAGGGCGTCGAGCAGCGCCTGGCGCTGCCGCTCGCCCAGGCCCGCGGCCCGACGCGAGGCGTCGATGCCGGTCTGTTCCAGCAGGGCGCTCACCTTGGCCGGGCCGTAGCCGGGCAGGCTCTTGAGCAGGTCGGCCACCTTGGTCTTGCCGACGATGGTGTCGGACTTGGCCCGGTCCAGCACCGCGGGAATGGTCTGCTCGCCGCGGGCGATCGCGTCGCGCAGTTCCTTGCGGGCGGTGCGGGCGGCCGCGGCCTTCTTCAGCGCCTCCTGGCGCTGTTCGGGGGTCAGCGTGGGCAGTGCCATCGTTCGTGCTCCCTTCTCCGTGCGCTCACCCGTTCGGGTGGGTCCGCCGGTTGACTTCGCCGCACAGCCTCGCAGAACCGTTCGGCGACGCACAGAGAACCCCCTGTTCACAGGGTTTCCGGCCGTGCCGGGCGGCCGATCGGAGGCCTTTGTGGACGATGTGAGCCGCTGTCGCGTCGGGAGTTCACCGGCCCGTCAAGGACCAGGGTCCACCTGTTGCGGCCGTCCCGCACGCCCGCCCGGTCCACGCCGCAGAGCTGCCGGCATTCGTGCTGGTCAGGGGCGGTGGCACCCCGGGGCGCTCTTTCCGGCCCGGCCATCCGGTGCCGTGCCTGAGACCATCACCGAGCTGACCGCGGCTGCGGCCGGCCCGGCGGGAGGAGCGGGATGACGGAGCCGACGGCGGCGGGCACTGTCGGTGGGGCGGCCGCGGTGGCGGCCCGGGAATCGGTGTGGGCGCCGCTGCGGGTCCGGGCGTTCCGGGTGCTGTGGTTCGCGCAGTTGGGCAGCATGCTCGGCACCTGGATGCAGACCGTCGGTGCGCAGTGGCTGCTCGTCGACGAGCCGAACGCGGAAACGCTGGTGGCGATGGTGCAGGTCGCCGCGATGGGGCCGATGCTGTTGCTCGCCCTGCCCGCCGGTGCGCTGGCCGACATCATGGACCGGCGACGGCTCCTCATCGGGGTGCAGGCCTTCCAGGTGTGTGTCGGGATCGGGTTGACCGCGCTGACCCTCGCCGACCGGATGCCCCCCGCGCTGCTACTGACCTTCACCTTCCTGCTCGGCTCGTGCATGGCGCTGACGCTGCCCGCCTACCAGGCGCTGGTGCAGGAGCTGGTGCCGCGCGATCAGGTGCCGTCCGCGGCGGCGCTGGGTGGGGTGGCGGTCAACGGGGCGCGGGCGGTGGGGCCCGCGCTGGCCGGGCTCGTCATCGCCCAGGTCGGGGCGGCAGCCGTGTTCGCGATCAATGCGGCGGCCGCCGTCGCGTTCGCCGTCGTCCTCACCGCCGGTCGGCACCCGGGTGGCGGCCGCGGCGCGCTGCCGGAGCGGTTCACCGGTGCCATGCGGGCCGGGCAGCGCTACGTCCGCAACTCGCCGGTGGTGCGCCGGATGCTGCTGCGGGTCGTCCTGTTCGTGCTGCCGGGGGCGGCGATGTGGGCGTTGCTGCCGCTCGTCGCCAGCCGCCTGCTCGGCACCGGCGCGGCCGGTTACGGGCTCCTGCTCGGCGCTCTCGGCGCGGGAGCGGTGCTGGGCGCGGACCTGTTGCCGCGGCTGTCGTCGCGACTCTCGCACAACGGGCTGATGCTGGTCTCCGGGCTGGCGTACGCGGCGTCGCTGCTGGCGTGCGTCCTGGTCGACAGCCTGGTGGTGCTCGCGGTGCTGCTGGTGCCGGCCGGGATCGCGTGGCTCGCGGTGCTGATGACCGTGACCGGCGCCCTGCAGGTCTTCCTGCCCGGGTGGGTCCGGGCCCGCGGGTTGTCCATGTTCAACATCGTGTTCGCGTTCGGGCAGGCCGGTGGCGCGCTGGCGTGGGGGCTGGTGGCGCGCTGGTTCGGGCTGGTGCCGGCCTTCGCTGCGGCCGCGGTGCTGATGGCGGTCGGGGCGGTGACGGTGCTGGTCTGGCCGCTGCGCGACGTGACCGGATGGGATCGGGACCCGGCCGTCTACTGGCCCGAGCCGGACCTCGCCCACGAGGCCGATCCCGAGTCCGGGCCGGTGGTGGTCACGATCACCTACACCGTCGACGAGGAGAACGTGCCGGCGTTCCTGGAGGCCATGGAGCAGGTGCGCCGCTCCCGGCTGCGCACCGGCGCCTCGAGCTGCGAGCTCTACCGCGACGGCAGCGACCCGGCCCGGTTCGTGCAGGTCGCGCACTACCGCACGTGGGGTGAGCACCTGCGCCAGCACGCCGACCGGCTGACGGGTACCGATCAGGCCCGCGACGCCGCGGCCGACGCGCTGGCCGTCGCCCCGCCTGTGGTCGCGCACCTGTTCCCGACGGGGATCACGCCGGGGCCGCGAAGGAACCGCGGCGGGCGAGACGGCCGATGACCAGGGCACTGGCCGCGGGCACCACCGCCAGCACGAGCCACGGTGTCACCGGGGCGGCGACCGCCGGGTCGAGCAGCGCGCCGACGCCGGTGCTGCCGAGCAGCACGGCGAGACCGCCCGCGGAGGAGAGAACGCCGAAGTAGGCGCCGAGGCGCCGTTCGCCGGCGAGCTGCGGCACGAGGTCCTGCGCGATCGGGCCGGCGAGCATCTGGCCCGCGGTCAACAGCACGACCAGCCCGACCGCCGGCAGCAGCGTGACCGCGCCTGTCGGCGCCGCCGGGCCCGCTGCCGGGATGAGCGCTGTCGCCCCGGCCACCAGCAGGAACGCCGCGGACATCAGGCCGAAACCGAGCACGAGGGCCGCGCCGGCGGACAACCGGCGACGGGCCCACGCCGTGGTCGGCAGCTGGCCGACGATGACCATGACGGAGGCCAGCGCGAACAGCCAGCCCAGCGCCTCCTGGCCGCCCGTGGCCCGGCGCAGCTCGGCGGGCAGGGCGAGGTAGAGCTGGTTGTAGCAGAGCAGGTAGCCGGAGTAGCCCGCGGCGAAGGCCAGGAACGTCCGGTTGCGCACCACCTCCGACCATCCCGCCAGCATCGGCTCGTCGCGGTGCGGGGCCGGCCGGTTCGGCAGCAGGCGCAGGTGCGCGAGCCCGATGAGGACGAACGCGCCCGCGGCGACCAGGCAGGCCAGCTGGAAGTCGACGAGCAGCAGCAGGGTGCCCAGCAGCGGTCCGGTGACAGCGCCGACCTGGCCGCTCACCGCGAACATCGCGAAGACCTCGGCCCGCGTCGGACCGCCGCATTGCTGGCCCTCGCCCGCCTCCCGGGCCAGCGACGACTCCACCGCGGGGGAGAACAGCGCCGCGGCGAAACCGGTGAGCAGCGCCCCGGCGATCACCCCCGCCAGCGAACCGGCCGATCCGAGCAGCACGAACCCCGCCACGCGCAACGCGCAACCGAGCAGGATCACCGGTTTGGCCCCGATCCGGTCGGCCAGCGTGCCGCCGACGACGAACAGGCCCTGCTGGCTGAACGTGCGCAGCCCGAGGACGAGGCCGACCAGCCCACCGGCGAGTGCGAGATCGTCCACGAGATGCCCGGCGAGGTAGGGCAGCACCATGTAGAAGCCCACGTTGAAGGCGAGCTGGGTGAGCACGAGGAGCCGGATCACCGGGGGCAGCGCCCGGAACCGGCCCCCGTACGACCGGCCGCGCAACCGTCCCGAGATCCCCGTCACCTGCATACTTCTAGCAGCTGCATCTGCCTGCGAATACGGCTGCCCCGGCCCCGGACCGATCGCATGCCGGGGCGCGCATCTGATTGACAGCCTGTTCAGGTCCACAGATGATCCCCCGGAATCGAGCAGAGAGGCCCCGCGTGACCGCTGCAGCCCCCCGTGTCTCCCGTCCCCGACCCGTGGCAGGCGTGGTCCTCGCCCTCGTCACGGCGTTGCTGCTCGCGGCGTGCGGGGGCGCGACGGCGTCGTCCGGCACCGTCGTCGCAGACGGGGAGCTGACCGCCGCACTGCAGTTCGCGCCGCGTTCGGGCTACGCCATCGACACCGACGATGCGTTCGTGCTCACCCAGCTCGGGGCCACCGAGACGCTGGTCGCGACCGGCGAGGACAAGCAGCCGCTGCCCAGGCTGGCCACCGGGTGGACCCGGGTGGACCCATTGACCTGGCGTTTCGAACTGCGCCCCGGCGTGAGCTTCCACGACGGCACCCCGCTGACCGGCGCCGCGGTGGCCGGCGCCCTGACCTGGCTGACCGGGACGGCCGCCCCGCCACGGGCCATCCGAGGGATCGGGCTGACTGCGGCGGCCGACGGCGAGTCGGCGGTGCGGCTGTCCACCCGCGCGCCCGACCCGATCCTGCCGTTGCGCCTGACCAGCCCGAACACCGCGATCCTGGCGCCGTCCGCCTACGCCGGCGGGCCGGCCACGCCGCCGTCGGTGATCGGCACCGGCACCGGCCCGATGCGGCTCGACGCGACCCAGGGGGCCCAGAGCGCCACACTGACCCGCAACGACGCCTACTGGGGTGGCCGGCCCGCGCTCGCCCGGGTGCAGGCCCGGTTCATCCCCGATCCGGCGGCGCGCGCGATCGCGATCCAGGCCGGGGACGTGCAGGTCGCGCAGGGGATCCCGGAGGCGTCGCTGGCCGAACTGCAGGCGACCGACGGCATCGAGGTGCAGACGGTCGCGGCCCCGCGGACCGTGTCGCTGTTCCTCAACCAGTCGGCGGCCCCGTTCTCCGACGTGCGGCTGCGCGAGGCCGTCGAGCGGGCGCTGGACCGGCCGGCGCTCGCCGAACAGGCCCTGGCCGGAGCTGCGCTGCCGGCGTCGGACCTGTTCGGTCCCGCGGTGCCGTGGGGCTCGACCGAGCGCCCGCCCGGCACCGACGTCGACGCGGCCCGGGCCCTGCTGGCCCAGGCCGGGCACGGGCCGGACAACCCGTTGTCGGTGCGGCTGTGGACCTACCCCAACCGGCCCGAGCTGCCCACCCTGGCCGCCGCCGTACAGGGCATGCTGGCCGCTGCCGGGATCGAGTCGGAGATCCGGGTGACCGACTACGCCACGCTGGAGCCCGAGATCCTCGGTGGTCGCTACGACCTGTTCCTGCTCTCCCGCGCCTACCTCTCCGACCTGCCCGACGCCGCCGGCGTGCTCGCCAGCGACTACACCTGCGACGGCTCCTACAACCTGGATCGCTACTGCTCGCCGGAGTTCGACGCGCTCGTCGCCGGGCTGTCCTCGATCACCGAGCCGGCGCGGCGGCAGGAGGTCTTCCGGCAGGCCGCGGCGAAGCTCGTCGCCGATTCCGCAGGAGTGCCGCTCGTGCACTCCCAGGACATCACCGCCATCCGTGGGGTGTCCGGTCACGTCCCTGACCCGCAGGGGCAGCGGCTCGTGACCACGGAACTCGCGCGCACCGGCTGATGCCCGCGGGGATGCTGCGGCGGGTACTGCCGATCCCGGTCCTGCTCGTGGCGGCGTCGTTCGGGATCTTCCTGCTGCCGCGGCTGGCCGGGGTGGACACCACACGCGCGGTGATCCGGGCCCGCACCGCGGAGGCCGCGCCCGATCCGGAGGTGGCCGCCCGGGTCACCCGGGAGCTGGGCCTGGACCGCTCGCTCGTCGAGCAGTACCTGGCCTGGCTCGGGCACGCGCTCCGCGGCGACCTGGGCTTCTCCTCCGCCACGCGGACCCCCGTGGCGCCGCAGTTGTTCGACGCGCTCGGGGTCTCCGCGGTGCTGACCGCGCTGGCGTTGCTGCTCGCCGCGGTGGTCGGCATCCCGGCGGGGGTGTACGCCGCGCGGCGGCCCGGCGGATGGCTCGACCGGTCGGTCACGGGACTGTCGGTGGCCGGGGTCGCGGTGCCGGAGTTCATCCTGGCCCCGGTGCTGGTGCTGGTCTTCGCGGTGGGCCTGGGGATGCTGCCGGCCACGGGCTGGGGGGATCCGGTGCAGGCCCTGCTGCCCGCGGTCACGCTGGCGGCCTTCCCGATGGCGCTCGCCGCTGCGCTCACCCGGGCCGAGATGCTCGACGTGCTGGGCCGCCCGCACGTCACCCTGGCCCGGGCGAAGGGGCTCTCGGAGCGCCGGGTGCTCTGGGCGCACGCCGCGCGCCTCGCCTGCACCTCGGTGACGTCGCTGTCGGGGATCTTCTTCGCCGGGTTGCTCAGCGGTGCGGTGGTCGTCGAGGTGATCTTCGCGGTGCCCGGTCTGGGGCGGCTGCTCTACGACGCGGTGATCGCCCAGGACCTGCCGATGCTGCAGTCCGGGCTGCTGCTGGTGATCGCGATCGCGGTGGTGGCGAGCCTGCTCGCCGAGTCGGTGGCGCTGCTCTCCGATCCGGTGGCGCGCCAGGTCCGGGAGGGTCGGTGAGCATGCCGAGGGTGCTGCGGGTGCTCCCGCCGACGCCGGTGGGGCGGGTCGCGCTCGGCGCGGTGCTGGTGCTGCTGGTGGTGGCGCTGCTGCCGGTCGACGCCGTGACGAACGACCTCGCGAACCGGCTGGCCCCGCCGTCCCCGGCGCACCCGCTGGGCACCGATCACCTCGGCCGCGACCTACTCGCCCGCATCGCCGCCGGGACCCGGCTCTCCGTCGGGTTCACGCTGCTCGCCGTCACGGTGTGCGCGCTGGTCGGGACGATCGCGGGGATGCTGGCAGGGTATCTCGGGGGGCCGGGGGCGACGCTGCTGCTGCGCATCGTCGACGTGCTGGTCGCCGTGCCGGCCGTGATCCTCGGCCTGGTGCTGGCAGCCGTCCTGCAACCGGGCCTGCGCACCCTGCTGCTGGCCGTGGTCGTCACCGGTTGGACGCCGTTCGCGAGGCTGGCGTACCAGTTGACGCTGCGGGAGGCCGGCAGCGGCCATGTGGAAAGCGCGATCGCGCTCGGGGCGGGGCCCGGCCGGGTGGTGTTCGGGCACATCCTGCGCGCGGTGGTGCGCCCGCTGCTCGCTCACGGGTGCCTGCGGTTCGCGAACACGTTGCTCGCCATCGCAGGCCTGTCCTTCCTCGGGCTCGGGGCACAGCCACCGACGCCGGAGTGGGGCGCGATGCTGGCCGAGGGCCGGCAGTACCTGTTCAGTGCACCCGGGCTGGTGCTCGCACCGGCCGTCGCGGTGCTGGCCGTCGCGTTGCTCGTCACCCTGCTCGGGCGGGCGCTCGAGCGGCGCTGGACCGGCTGATCAGTCGGCGGTGGGCGCCGGGGCGCAGGCGTCGGCCAGCGAGGCGGGAGCGGTCGAGGGCGGGGGCGGCGTCGTCGTGGGCGGGGCGGTCGGGATCGCGGCGCGGCGCGCGGTTGCCCGCGGCGGCGACGTCGTCGTCGTCGGGGTGGTCACCAACGGCCGGCCCTCGATCGCGGCGCTCACCACCTCGCGCATGTAGTCGGGATCCGGCCGCCCGGTGTTGAAGTGCCCGTCCCGCTGGCCGGGGTCGGGCAGGCTGGGGTCGAACGCCACGCTCTGCAGATTCACACCGCCGTCCCCGAACAGCGAGACCAGCCTGGGCAGCACGTCCTGCGGGAGGTTCGTGACGACGTTGTCGGTCGCCACCGCGGCCACCGACTGGAAGTTGGTGAGCAGGTTGGCCGGGCTCTGCTGGTGCAGGACGGCCTGGATCAGGCAGCGCTGGCGGCCCATCCGGTCGTAGTCGGTGGAGTCACGGCGGGATCGGGCATACCAGAGCGCCTCCTCGCCGTTGAGCTCCTGGCGGCCGGGTTCGATGTACCCGGTGGGCTTGACGTGGCGGCCGTCGGCCGTCACCCCGCCGATCGGGATCGGCGTGGACCCGACGTCGACCGTCACCCCGCCGACCGCGTCGATCATCGACGAGAAGCCGGCCATGTCGACCTCGAGGTAGTAGTCCAGCGGCAGCCCGAGCATGTAGGAGATCGTCGAGCTCAGCAGGTTGATCCCGGGGTCGGGCGTGGGGCCGCTGGGCGCGACGGCAGGGAAGTCGTGGGCGTAGGCGTAGACGGCGTTGAGCAGGTAGTTGCCCGACAGCGGGTCGCTCGGGTCGTGGAAGCCGTCGGGGAACTCCTCGGCCATCGCCGAATCGGGCGGGAACTGGGCGCGCTGGATGTTGCGGGGCAGGCTGAACAGAATGGTCTTGGCCGACCGGGTGTCGATACTGGCGACCATCATCGTGTCGGTCCGGGTCCCGGTGCGGTCCGGCCCGGCGTCGGTGCCCAACAGCAGGACGTTGAGCCTCGGCTGGTTGAAGGCGTCCGCCGCCGACGTGCCGCCGCCCTTGAACAGCGCGTTCAGCAGATTGCGCTGGGAGTTGGCCAGCTCGGCCGCGAAGCCGAACGGAATCGCGATCGTCAGGCAGAGCGCCGTGACGACGCCCGCCCCGAGGACGCGACGACCGGTGGACAGCCGCTTGGGCCGGGCCAGCACGTAGGTGCGCACGATGACCGCGATCCAGCCGACCGCGGCGAGCAGGGAGACCACCGCCGCCGCCCCGAGGAACCGGGTCGAGAGGACGGTCTCCAGCAACTCGTTGCGGTCCGTGGTCAGCCCCGCGACGACGAGCGCGACGATGCCGAGCCCGAACAGACCGAGGATCGCCGCACCGGTGCGCCGGCGGCGCAGGATCAGGTGGCCGAGCCCGGGCAGGGCGGTGGCGGCCGCGGTGATCCCGAGGGCCTGCCCCAGGCGCCGGCGCCGGGACGCGCCGCCCTTGACCGGTGGACGGCGCCGGCCCGCCGCGGGCGGGGTGCGGCTCGCGGGGCGGCGTTCTGAGCTCTGGGCGGTTTCGGGGTCTGCAGGGGCATCGGCGCGGCCGCGGGACGGCGCGACGGGCTGGGTGAGCTCGACCGAGCCGTCGGGCGCGCCGGGTCGGGCCGGCGGTTCGCTGCGGCGTGTGGTGGCGCGATCACCGGGTCGGCGGTCGTCGGGACGGCGGTCGTCACGTGACCGGCCCGGGTGGGGCGGGGGTACCGCGGGCCGGGTGCCGCGGCCGGGCATCTGACGGCCCGGGGCGTCGCGGCCCGGCATGTCGCGAGCGGGGGCATTGCGGACCGGCGTGCCCCGGCCCGGCGTCTCACCCCGAGGGGTGTCGCGGGGAGGGGTGTCGCGGCGCAGGTTCTCGGGCCGCTGGGGATCACCGCCCGGGAGCCGTTCGGGCGCGCCGCGCTGCGGGGGCCTGCGCTCGCCCGCCCGCGCCGGATCCCGTGGCTGTCCGCGGTCGCGCGGCGGGCCGCCGGGGTCGACCGGGCG
>NZ_JAHDTG010000134.1 GCF_018531475.1 Pseudonocardia mahuensis | reverse complement strand
CGCCCGCCATCCCGACGTCCTCGCGGCCCAACGCCGCGAACGCGCCCGCGTCCGCAGCGAACGCCAACACCGCTGGGGCCGACCCCGCGCGGCATGACCCGGTGAACGTTCCTGGCCGCCGCACTAGATCTGGTTCTGCGCGGCGTCGCGGAAGGGCAGGCGACCAGCAGCGCCCCACCGGTGTGCGACACCAGCGACTCGCCGCCGAGGATCACGGACAGCCAGGGACGACGATGCTCATCCTTCACCCGCGGCGTGCCTCTCGACTCGGTCGGGTCAGGGCTTCGACAACCACGATCGAACGCGGGGAGCGGACATGTCCGCCTATCTGGACGGTTCACGCCGGGCCGGCCCACGAGCAGCTGAGGTCCGACCAGACCGTGACCACGTTCGGCCTCGTGTTGACCAGGTCCGCGTCCACCGCCCTGTCCTCCGCCCGGCCCGGCGTCCACCCCCGGTTACAGCACGGCGCACGGGGCCAAAGCGGGAACGCCGTCGAGGTAGTCCAGCGCGTCGCGCACCGTGGTGACGTTGGCGTACTTGGCGTCGATGTCGACGAGGTTGGCTTCGTGCGGAGCCTGCGCGCGGTCGCCGACGCACTCCTGCGGGACCAGGGTCGGGAACCCGTACTGCAGCAGGTCGATCGCGGTCGCCCGGATACACCCACTCGTGGTCGCTCCGCAGAGCACGACCGTGTCGACCTGCTGCGAGATCAGGATGGAGGCGAGGTTTGTGCCGAAAAACGCCGACGCGCCCTTCTTCACGACCAGCGTCTCCTCGTCCGCCCGGCCCAGCCGGGCATCCACCTCCACCTCCCGCCGACCCGCTCGGAGCACGTCGAGCCCCGGCATCTTCTGCAACCACAGGCCACAGTCCTTGAGGTTGGGCTCGTACTGGGTGATGGTGAACACCACCGGTAAACCGCGTGAACGGGCCGTCTCGAGGATCTGACCGGTCGGGGTGACCTCCTCGGTGAGGTCGGAACCGAGCACGCACCCGGGATCGGTGAACCCGTAGATCAGGTCCACGACCAGCACCGCCGGTCTCGTGCCGAGCGCGACTGGGCGCCCGAACCCTGCTCTCGTGTACACGGTTTTCGTCTGTTCGTCCATCCGAGTGTCACCCCTCCTATCGGCAACTCGGGTACGGCTATCGCTCCGGCGTCTCAGACGTCGACGACCAGGCGGGCGTTGTGCGCCCGGAAGATAGGAGGCGAACATGGCCTCATCTGTGTCGGCGGCGGTGTCTGATACCCACGCTGCTCGGCCGCCGTCCGATTGCCCATCCTGCAACGCGACGATCGCGAGGAGGATCCGGCCTGAGGATGAGGGTGTGTCACCCGCCTACTTGAGGAGGCCCCGGCGCAGGGCCTGGGTGACCGCGGCGACCCGGTCGCTCACCTCGAGCTTCTCGTAGACGTGCTGCAGGTGGGTGCGCACGGTGGTCTTGCTCAGGTGCAGGTGGTCCCCGATCTCCACGGCGCTCATGCCGTCCGCGGCCAGCCGGAGGACCTCGAGCTCCCGCGGGCTCAGCACGGGACGGTCGTCGGCGAGGCGGCGGAGCCGGATCTCGCGAGCCAACCCGTACTGGATGGCCGGTGAGATGACGGTCTCGCCGCGGGCCACCGCGAGCACCGTGTTGACGATCTCGGCGGCGCTGCTGCTCTTCGGGAGGTAAGCGTCGGCGCCGAAGGAGATCGCCCGGTAGATCGTCGCGCTGTCCTCCTGCGCCGAGACGAACAGCGCCCTGGTCGGGAGCGCCTCGCGCTTCATGGTGTCCAGCACGCCCAGACCGTCGATGTCGGGGAGCGAGAGGTCGAGCACGGCGACGTCGGGGCGGTGCTCGCGGATGCACGCGAGCGCCGTACGCCCGTCCCCGGCCTGCGCCAGCACCTCGATCTCGGCGCGCTCGCGCAGCACCCGCACCAGGCCGTCGCAGTACAGCGGGTGATCGTCGGCGACGATCACGCCGACCCGATCCTGCCCCGAGCTTCCGGACTTCATGATCACTGTGCCTTCTCTTCCGGGCCGTCGGCGAGCAGGGTCGCGACGACACGGACGAATTCCACGAGGTCCAGCGGCTTGGTCAGGTAGTGCTGCGCCCCCGCCGCCCCCGCGCGCGCCACCTGAGCCGGGGTGGCGTCCGCGGAGAGCACGACGACCGGGATGTCCCTGGTGCGCGGATCGTCCTTGAGCCGTACCAGTACCGTCTCGCCGGGCAGGTCCGGCAGATGCAGATCGAGCAGGATCAGGTCCGGGACGAGCTCCCTCGCCAGGTGCAGTCCGATCTCGCCCAGCGGCGCCGGGACGAGGGTGAGGTCCCCGGTGCGGCCCAGCGTCTGTTCGATCAGATCGAAGTTCGCCGCGTGGTCCTCGATGTAGAGGATCTGCCCGCGCCCCGGAATGCGGTCGATCGCCTCCGGCTGCCGCGCGGCGAACACGATCTCGTGCGCGTTCTCCGGGGGCGCGACGAGCTGCAGGTCCACGAACAGCCTCGTCCCGAGCCCGGTCCGGCTGCTCTCGATGCCGATGGTGCCGCCCATGGATTCGATCAGCGCCTTGGACACCGCGAGGCCGAGGCCGGCGCCCTCCCGATGGTGCGCGTGCTCGTCGA
This sequence comes from Pseudonocardia mahuensis, assembly GCF_018531475.1. Lineage (GTDB taxonomy): Bacteria > Actinomycetota > Actinomycetes > Mycobacteriales > Pseudonocardiaceae > Pseudonocardia. The sequence goes on along the minus strand of NZ_JAHDTG010000134.1, from coordinate 8,974 downwards.
CCCGTTCGAAGGGTATGAACACGCGGTCGAAGTCCTGCCGGCGGATGCCGGAACCGGTGTCGGAGACCAGGAAGCGCAGCCGGCCGGGCGTCACGCGGCGGAAGGACACCCGCACCTCCCCACCTGGCCGGTTGTAGTTGATCCCGTTCGACATGAGGTTGAGCAGGACCTGGTGCAGGCGCCGCCGGTCGGCGGAGACGAACTCGTGGATGCCGCCGTGCAGGTCCACGGCGAGCTCGATGTCGCGGGCGGCGGCGAGCGGGCGCACGATGTCCACCGCCGCGCCGACCGGGTCGCAGGCGTGCACCGGCTCGAGGCGGATGTGGTCCTGCCCCTGTTCGATGCGCGAGACGTCCAGCAGGTCGTTGATCAGCTCGAGCAGGTGGTGGCTGGCCCTCGCCATCCGCCCGGCGGTGGCCGGCACGTCCAACGCGAGGTCCTCGACCTGCAGGAGCTGCGAGTAGCCCAGGATGGAGTGCAGCGGGGTGCGCAGCTCGTGGCTGACCCGGGACAGGAACTCGCTCTTGGCCCGGTTCGCCCGCTCGGCCTCGTCCCTGGCCTCGCGGGCGGTGGTCTCGGCCCGCTTGAGCGCGGTGATGTCGGTGGACACCCCGCACAGGGCGTAGGCCCGGTTCTGCCGGTCCAGCAGCGGGAACTTGAGCGAGTAGTAGATGTGGCGCTCGCCGTTGTGCAGCGCCCACTCCTCGAACTCGCGGGGCTCGCCGGCCGCCAGGGCTTCGGCGTCGTGCCGGCGGAACTGCTGCGCCTCCGCGAGCGTCGCGATGTCCTGATCGAGTAGCCCGACGCACTCGCCGCCGAACAGCTGGCGGGCCCGCCGGTTGGCCAGGATGTAGCGGTGCTGCAGGTCCTTGATGAACACCAGCGCGGGAACCCCGTCGATGATGTCCTGCAGGAGCTTGCGCATGTCGCCGACCGGCGCGGTGGCATCCGCGCCGGTCTCCAGGAAGACGACCGCCTGGCCGGACCCACCGGCCGTCGAGGCGACCACGAAGCGCGTATCGGCCGGCAGCTCGCCGCCGTCGGCATGGATCCACCGCACACGCCCGGACTCGCCGACTGACTCGCCCGTCTGCAGAGCGGTGAGCCATCGATCGACGGGCCCGATGTCGGAAGCGGCGACGACGTCGGCGAGCCGCCCGGCCACCAGATCAGCGATCCGGTGGCCGAGGAGCTCCGCGAACGCCTGGTTCACCGCGACCAGCCGCCGCTCGCCGCCGGTCTGGACGATCGCACCCGGAACGGGGGCCGCGGCGAAGGCCGCCTCGAAAGCATGCGGCGGCTGTTGCCCGGTCGCCACCGACCTGGGGGGAGAACACTCGTCCGTCCTACCTGCTGGAGCGCACGACCGGTCGTCGGACACCGTTGCCTCCAAGATCCTCGGGAGCGCAGCGTTTCATGGGCGGCGTGCAGCGCCACAGCCCTCTTCGAATGAACGCACCTACGCCCTTGAGCTGGCGCACACGCCCGCGTGGTCGTCGAGGCCAGGGCCCGCCGGATCGGCCGGCCCTCGGTGGTGACCCGGACAAGCTCGCTTACCCAGTGCACCCGCGCCAAAGGACACGGCCCCCGCCCACAGCTGGACCTGGTGCTGCAGCTGCTGCGGGCTGCGGACACGCTGGTGATCACCCGGCTCGATCGGCTCGGCCGGTCGGTGCTGCACCTGGTCACTTGCGGCGCGGCGCTGCGCGAGCGCGGGATCGGGTCCGCGTGGTCGAGCAGGGCATCGACACCGCCACCGCGGAGGGCCGGGCGATGTTCGGGATGCTGTCGGTGCTCGCGGAGCTCCAGCCGGAGCTGATCGTGACCAACACCCGCGATGGCCTGGCCGCTGCGCGGGCTCGCGGCCGCAACGGCGGGCGCCGCCCGAAGCTCAACGCGGCGCAGGCCGCGCACGCCCAACAGCTCTACGACGGCCGCCAGCACAAGCAAGGCCTCATCCACCGCAGATCCGGCGCTGGCTACCTCGAACTCGGCGCCAACGTTCGCTTCTCCCTGCTCCTCGACACGTCATCCTGACCAGCCGCGCGCACTCTCATCTCCGTGACGCACAAGCCGGGTTGCACAGTCAACGTGCGACCCGGGAGACTCGCCCGCACCGGAACATCCGGGTGCGGGAGGGGAGCCCATGAGGATCAGCAGGCTGTTGGCCGACGACTGCCCGAACAACTTCGACTGCCCGCGCATCTACGACACCGCGGATGGGGAGAACGTGATCGTCCAGGGATCGACCGTCACCGATCCGGAGGCGCTAGAGCGCCTCCGGATGCCCGAGCACGAGTCCGCTGTCGAGGTGCCCCGCAGGCTGATCCAGGGAGTCCGGCCGATCCTCACCATCGACGAGTTCGGCGAGTGGGTAGGCCGCCACCACACCACCGACCTGTTCCGGCTGGAGACGCTTAGCACGTACGCCTCCGCCTCCGACGATCAAGACTTCCAGCGGTATCTGCGGGGGGAGGACGCACCGACCGCGGCCGCGAAGGAGCCGTGGCTCAAGCGCCTCCGAGCAGACACAGACGCCGGCCGGCGGTGGCGGAAGGTCCACCTCGTGCGGGGTGAACTCTCCGATTACGAGCGCTACGAGTTCGAGTGGGGCTTCACCTACACCGTGGAGGCAGGGGAGGACGTCCGGATCCTCGACCTCGCCCACGACGATCGTCTGGCCAAGCTCGGCGAGCTCGGCGACTTTTTCGTTCTCGACGGCGAGCACGTCGCCCGCAGCCGCTACGACGACGAGGGGCGCCACCAAGGCTTCGAAATCCTGACCGAGCCGGCGGCGCACATCGTGGCTGCCGAATTCATCTGGGACGCTGCCGAGCCGTTCACGTCCTGGTGGGAGCGTCACCGGCAATACCACCGCCACGCTGCGTAGAAAAGGGGGCCAGTGGGCACCGAACCGCCCGGCCGAGACGAGCTGTCCCGGTCACTCCGGCGTCTGCTCGAGGCCTCCGGGCTGACCGGCAAGGACGTCGCGGCCACGACCGGGTTCTCCAGGGCGAAGGTGTCCCGGCTTCTCCAGGGAAAGCTCGTTCCGACAGAGGCGGATGCCGATGCGCTGCTGCGGGCGCTGGATGCGTCGGCGGAGGAGCGCCAGCGCCTCGTCGACCTGGCTGCAGAGCTGCACGAGCAGCGGACCTCACGGGTGGTCGTCCTCCGCGGCGGCATGGCGACCTACCAGCGCCGCTACGGGGAGATCGAGCGGGAGTCCAAGCACATTCGGACGTTCTGCCCGCAGATGGTGCCCGGCCTCGTTCAGAGCCCCGACTACGCCCGGGTCATCTTCCAGTCCAGTGGCCGGCCGCCCGAGGAGGTCGAAGCGGGTATCGCTGCCCGGCTCGAGCGGCAGAAGCTGCTGAACGAGCTGGGAGACCGCCAGTTCACCCTGATCGTCACCGAGGGCGCGGTCCGCTGGAACCTACTGGGCCCCGAGGGCATGGCCGAACAGCTCGACCAACTGGCGGACCGGGCCCGCCGCCCCGGCCCCGTCAGAATCGGGATCATCCCCTGGCACGTCCAGGCCAACTTCGTGACCACGACCTCGTTCGACCTGCACGACGAGCGCGCCGTCATCACAGCCACCGATGCGGGGACGAGCATCCTCACCGCGCCGCGGGACGTGGCCGAGTACATCACCCGGTTCGATCAGATCGAAACTCTGGCGTTCTTCGGAGACGCTGCTGGCGATGTCCTTGCGGGTATCGCCGACGACTACCGCCGGCTGTTGCACTAACCTCGGGCTTTCACCGAGGTTGATCTTGTGGCGACACGCGGACCCTGGATGCGCGAAAGCGCCTGCTCAGCACGATTGGATCGTGGTTGTCGAGGCCATGATCGTCCGAGTTGAGAGGCACTTCGCGGGTGAAGCATAAGGACTTGCGTCCCTGGTTGTCCGTGATCGCCGGCGGCGCGTCGCTGGTGTCGCGGGGGACGACCACGATCCGTCCGCTCTGTTGGGGTGGTGACCAGATGCCCTACCTGTCCCGCATCTACCTGAACCCGCTGCGTACCGGAGGACAGCGCCTGCTCAGCAACCCGCAGCGGATACACGCTGCGGTCCTCGGCGGACTCAGCCGCCAGCCCGTCGACGAGCGGGTGCTGTGGCGGCTGGAGACCGACAAGCACCGGGCGTCGCTGCTGGTGCTCACCCAATCCACCCCGAGCTGGGAGCACCTCATCGAACAGGCTGGGTGGGCCGCCGCCGATGAGCCGCAGGCGCTTGTCCGGTCCTATCAGCCGTTGCTGGACCGTGCCGAACGCGGCCGCGAGTTCCGGTTCCGGCTGCGCGCCAATCCGGTCAGTGCCACCCGGACCCCGCAGAAACCCTCGCCGGCCCAACGTCAGCGCCTCGAGGCATCCGAACGTCCCCGCGGGGTTCGGGTGGCGCACCGCACCGCCGCACACCAGCTCGGGTGGCTCACCGACCGGGTCGAGAAGTGGGGATTCAGCATCCCGTCCACCATCGACGGCCTGCCGGACGTCCGACTCGGCGAACGGGGCCGGATGGTGTTCACCAAACCCGGCGCTACCGGGGCCCGACGCGTGGTGATCCAACTCGACCTCAGGCGGGGTGGTTGCGGCGTTCCTCAAATGCCTCGGTGTAGTCGATCCCGTTGTACTACTAACTGCTGTTGCAGCATTAGAACGAGCGGCCAATCGGTCGCATCCTGCGAACTGAGGAAGGACGGCGCGAGGGTTCGGTGCCAGGGGCAGCCGTGGCGGATACAAATCTGAGCGGCGGCGATATCACACGGCTTTCCGTAGACGCAGCGCCAGTGGGTGAACCTCGGTGCCGGAATGTACCGGAGCTCTCCTGAAACATTTGATGGATCAGCAGGCCCGACCGAATGAGGGCCGCATGCTCAACGATCTTGTGGCCAAGAAGCTCCTCAGCTTGCCGTAGCCGATAGGTGACCGTGTGGTGGTGGGTGCCCAATGCCCGCGCGGCGGCCCTCAGATTAAGCCCTGAATCGAGAAATGTGCCGAGCGTTTCACGTAGTCGCGCATTTGTTGGTTCGTCGCAGGCGAGCCGGCCAAGAGCTAAATGCATCAGGCGCAATGCGCGGGAGTGATCGCTGCATAGAGTCGACACCAATGCAATATCTTTGTATTGCGCGAATGGCCGGTGGAGAGCCGTCGCGCAGTCGGCCGCCTCTCGCGCCTGGAGGTATGTCTCTCGAAATCCGCGTAGGCCGCCTCGTGGCTCGCCTACTCCAACCGTTATTCCCGATGTTTGCGCGATTTCGGCCATGTCTGCGGCAGAGAGGTTAGCAAGATTTGTGCCAGCGGCTACCCACAGCCAAACTGTGTCGCAGCCTGTCGGGAGGACGAGGAACAGTGGCTCAGGCTGGAGCCGTTTAGCAATGCGCGTTGCTGCAACGGTGGCCGATACCGGTGTCGCGCTGTTCACATGAGACTCAGTAGACCTTGGGCTGATCACGACTCCCAAGTGTTGGCCATCGATCCTGTAATTCAGGAGCGTGCTGAGTTCGTGGGGGTCGACGTCTTCTCCGTCCAGCACTCGAACTACCGCTTGCAGTCGTCGCGCGATCGGCCATCGGAGATGCTCGCTGTGAGCGATTTGGAATTCCTCGACTATCGTGTCGATGCAGGCGTTCGTATAGTTGTAAAGAAGGTCTGATGCGTCCTCGAGTACAAGCGGAAGTAGTGTGGGGTCATCAACCCGCGTGGAAGCCTCCCGTACACAATGTCGCCACAGGTTGGCGTGCGCCACCCGATAACCGTCAACCATGAGGTCAATCTTTAGTCCGCGGTGTACGAGCATCTCCATGTAGGCGATGGTCTCTGGTGGCGGCGCTGGGTGCCTCCCGCTCATATCGGGATATGTCAATAGCTGCGCGAGCGCTCGGACGTTGGCTCGCGCGCTGGCAATGATTAGACGGTCTGCTTCACTGCCCAGGTCGGGTGTGCACTCGGACACTGCGTGAGCCAATGAGTCCGTTACCGTGGCCTCTCCCTCAAGAAGACCCTCAGCGACTTCCTGGATTCCAGCGCTTGTCGCCTGATCCATGGTCTCTCCGTCCTGTCCTAGAGGCTGCGGAACACTTGTTCGGAGTGTGGGCGGAGCGCAACCGCCCCGGCGCGGCTTCATAGGTGCTCTGCGCGCCGCGGTAAAGGCTCGGAAGATCCTTAACGTTGCGCGTATCACATGTCAACCGGCACAACCCGGCGGCGGGCGTCTGCCCGACCTTCCGTAGGAGTCCCGTTGTCGCCGTCGGCACTTGACGGTGCAGCAGCGTGCTTCTAATTTCCACGAATTCTGTCCGCTTCGCTACTCCTCTAGCGCGGCGTCGGTACAATTCTCCATGAAGCCTTAGTCAAACTATTGCCTCTATAATCAACTGCCCGCCGACGACTGCGACGAGTAAAACCCCTGGGATCGACGCGGCGCACGAACGGGTGATCCGGACGCGCCGGGGAATGGACAACTGGCACCGCAACGCCCCGGGGGCGGGTGGTCACGAACTCGCCGTGGCGACTGCTGGACTACTGGCGGATGACCCACCCGCGCGCCATCGAGGAGTTCGTCGGTCATTGCCTGCCTCCAACCGTCTCGGTCGCTTGCTTGGCTTGGCCGGCCAGCGCCCCGCGCTGGATCTTTCCGGTACTGGTCAGCGGGAACTGCGACACGATCCGAACGAACCGGGGGACCTTGTAGTCGGCCAGCGCGCCGCGGCAGTGGTCGATCACGTCCTCCTCGGCCAGCGCCGTGCCCTCCACGGCTTCGACGAAGGCGAACCCGACCTCGCCGAGCCGCGCATCCGGCACCCCGACGACGGCGACTTGGCGAACCCCGGGGTGGGTCTGAATGTGCTTCTCGATCTCGGCGGGGTAGGCGTTGCTGCCACCGACGATGAACATGTCCTTGAGCCGTCCGACGATCTTGAGGTATCCCTCCTCGTCGAACCGGCCGAGATCGCCGGTCTTGAACCAGCCGTCGGTGGTGATCGCCGCGGCGGTGGCCGCCGGGTCATGCAGGTAGCCCTCCATCACCAGATGCCCGCGGACGCGGACCTCGCCGTCGCGGCCGGCGGGCAGCGACTCCCCGGTCTCCGGATCGGCGACGATCACTTCAAACTCGCCGACTGGCAGGCCCCTGTTATCGCAGGCAACCTCGATCGGGTCCTCGAACCGGCTCAACGTGGTCGTCGAGGTCGTCTCGGTCATCCCGTAAACGGCCTGCAGCGCGTCGAGTTGAAGCACGTCCTTGGCCTTGCGGGCGATCTCCGGGGTGACACTCGCGCCGCCGATCCAGGCGCTCTTCAGGCACGACGTGTCGCGCGGCCGGAGCGTCAACTCGTCGATCAGGTCGACAAAGTGGGTGGGGATCCCGCCGAAGATGGTGATCCGCTCGGTGGCGATGAGCTCGGCTACCTCGCCGGGCTTCCAGTGCGTAATAGGGTACAGCGGGCAGCCGAGCATCAGAGCGGGGATGAACTCCGTGCACAGCCCGGCGATGTGGTAGAAGGGCATGTGCCCGAGCACGCGGTCGCCATGCTCGATGTGCAGTTCGCGGGCGATGTTGGAGCAGTTCCGAATGACCGCGTGCGAGTGCATCGCACCCTTCGACGCGCCAGTTGTACCGGACGTGAAGACCACCACCGCGGTGTCGTCCGGGGACACGGCCGCCACGGCGGCGCGAAACTCGACCTCGTCGGTATCGGCCGGGCGGGGCAGGTTGGCGAAGGGGACTGTGCCCGGGAACGAGTTCGCTGACCGCAGAATCACGGTCCGCAGATGCGGAAAGGCTGTGGACTGCAGGCGACTCGGCGTCGACGCGGATAACTCCGGGACTAGCTCGGTGACCATCCCGAAGTAATCGACATCCCAGTACTCCTCAACCATGATCAGCGCGGTGGCCCGTGACTGCCTCAGGATGTGCGCGGCCTCGCCTGTCTTGTATCTGGTATTGATCGGCACGATGACGGCGCCGATCCGCGCGCAGGCCAGCGCCGCGACTACCCAGTCCGGAAGGTTCGGCATCCAGAGCGCGACCGCGTTGCCGCGGCGGACCCCGAGCGACCACAAGCCCCGGGCAGCGTCGTCAACCTGGGCATCCACCTCCGCGAAGCTCAGCCGCCCGCCGTCCCCGACGAGGAAGGGATCGTCGGGCCAGCGCCGCGCGCTGTTGCGCAGCGCCTGTCCCAGGGTGGCGTGGGGGTACGCCACGGTGCGTCCCTCCGATCGATCCATCTCTCGATGCCATCCATCTCCGGCGAAAGGCCGCCTTGCGTCGGTTGGGGCTGCCCACGGGGCGCTTCGACGCTACCAACTGGTCGGTACAGTGCCTAGGGCAATCGTGCCGCCGACTCGAACGCCGTCTTCGTGGCTTAGCTTGGAGATCGTTTCATAACGACGTCTTGAGCTGGCCATAGCACATCAGGGCACATGCCAACTGGAGCAGGCGAGGTTGAAGTCGGCTCGGATTCGTAATAGGTGCATAGCCGCGTGAAGGCATGCAGCCAGGCGAAGCCACGCTCGGCCACCAGCAGTGGGTGCCGAGCCCGGAGCCGGGCACCGTGCCGCGGTGGCAATGCTCCCCGGGCAGTGGCGGGACCGGCCGCGTCGCCCGTGAATCGGCCGCACGGTCTCGACCAACGGAATCAGCTGGGCCACTCGGCCTTGCGGTGCTGCTGATCAAGGGACCGCCAGCGGAACCCCCGGGGCGTCGACGATCAAGTGGTGCGGGAGCCGGACCGGCAGGGTTGACCGGACGGGACGACATGCTCCCCTTTCAGGGCCCGCACATGCGAGGCGTCTACGGCGCTGCGTTGCTAGGGGTGCTGCGTTCGTTAAAGGCTGTACATAAAGCGGCGCCGGAGTTTGCGGGTCGGTGGGGCCGGGCGTCCCCAGACCCAGGACTTGGCACGGGCGTTGAGTTGGGCCGTGGCCAGCCGGGTCGCCTGTTCGATCTCTGTCGAGTCGGCGAAGGACTGCC
>NZ_JAHDTG010000133.1 GCF_018531475.1 Pseudonocardia mahuensis | reverse complement strand
TGCGTGCGGGACTACGAGACCCTGCCCGAACACCACCAGGCGATGATCCACCTCGCCATGATCATGACGATGTCGCGCCGTCTCGCCCGCACCGCGCACCGGTAACCGGAGTTTCAAGATGCGCTCTCAGCGCGGCATCGGGGCCGGAGGGATCCGCTCGTCCTTCCACATCGACGACGGACGCCGCACCGGCTTGCCGTCGACCTCCACCTGCACCGCCGGCCGCTCGGTGAAGAAGCACAGCAGGTCGTGGACCGGCCGGCCTTCCGGCGCGGGCTCGGGGTAGAACCAGACGAGGTCGCGGTGCACCCGGCCGCCGGCCCGCACCGACAGGTACGACGCGACGCCCTTGTACGCGCACCGCGTGTGCGTGTCGCTCGGGAGCAACACCGCGGGGTCCACGTCGGCCCGCGGCAGGTAGTAGCGGGTGGGCAGGCCGGTCTCGAAGAGCAGCCGCGCCGCCGTGCTGCGCGCCACCGGTACCCCGTCCACGAGCACCCGTACCTCGCGGCCCGAGTGCCGGACGTCGATGCGGTGGTACGGGTCCGGCGGGTGCCCGAGTACCGGGTCGTCCTCCTCGTACCAGGCGTCCATCGCTTCGAAGGCGAACGCGTGGTGCCCCGCCACGAGCGCGGCGTCTCCCGCCGCCTCGGGGAAACTCCAACCGGCGGCGTCGGCGACGAGGCCCCGGCCCGGACGGTCCACCGCGCCGGCTCCCCCAGCGCCGGCGACCCGCCGCCCCGGCCCGCCGGCGACAGCAGGTCGGTGCGTACGTCGGCCTCGGGGAAGTAGTAGACCGGCAGCAGCCCCGTCTCGTGGACGAGCAGTACCCGCTCGCTGTCGGCGACGGTCTCGCCGCCGAACTCCACCCGCACCCGTCGCGGGTAGTCCTCGGCGTAGACCGCCCGGGGCGGGCGCACCACGCCGTCGCCGAACCGCCCGCCGGGCGTCTCCCCGAAGGGTTCCGCCCCCTGCGTCAGGCCCATGGCGCCTCCCAGCCCTCGGCGGACCGGGAAGTGTCGCAGACCGCGGCGCGTGGCACAGCCGCCGATCGGCAGCTCAGCCGGCGGCGTGCACCACCCGCCCACGCAGCAGGACCAGCGCCGGCTCCCGGAGTGTGGCGGGGTCACTGCGCGGGTCGTCGCGGTAGACGACCAGGTCGGCGGGCGCTCCGGAGTCGAGACCGGGCCTGCCGAGCCACTCGCGCGCCGTCCAGCTCGCGGCACCGACGGCGTCGGTGTGCCCGGCGGCGTGCAGCGCGGCCACCTCGTCGGCGATCAGCCCGTGGGCGATGCCGCCACCCGCGTCGGTCCCGGCGAACACCGGCACCTCCGCCTCGACGGCCCGGCGGACGACGTCGCGGGCCCCCGCGTGCAGCGCGCGCATGTGCGCGGCGTAGGTCGGGTACCTCGTCGCGCTGTCGGCGATGCCCGGGAACGTGTCGACGTTGATCAGCGTCGGAACCAGGGCGGTCCCGCGCCGGGCCATCTCGGTGATGAGCTCGTCGGTCAGGCCGGTGCCGTGCTCGATGCAGTCGATGCCGGCGTCGATCAGCCCGGGCAGGGCGTCGGTGCCGAACACGTGGGCCGTGACCCGCGCCCCGGCCGCGTGCGCCGCGGAGATCGCCTCGACGAGCACGTCGTCGGGCCACAGCGGCGCCAGGTCGCCCGCCCCGCGGTCGATCCAGTCGCCGACCAGCTTGACCCAGCCGTCACCGAGCGCGGCCTGCTCGGCCACGACATCGGGCAGCAGCGCGGGATCGTCGACGTCGACCGGGAGCCCGGCGATGTAGCGCTTCGGCCGGGCGATGTGCCGGGCGGCCCGGATGATCTCCGGCAGGTCCTCGCGGGCCTGCAACGGGCTCGTGTCGACGGGCGACCCGCAGTCGCGGATGAGCAACGTCCCGGCGTCGCGGTCGGTGCGGGCCTGCTGCTCTGCCTCGCCGAGCTCGACGGCGCCGGAGGGCCCGAGCCCGACGTGGCAGTGCGCGTCGACCAGGCCCGGCACGATCCAGCCCCGGTCGACCAGCGTCTCCGCGCCGGTGAGCGGCTCGGCGCTGATCCGGCCGGAGCCGTCGACGAACAGCTCGGTGGACGTCTCGTCGGGCAGCAGGACGCCGCGCAGCCGGTACCCCGCGGCAGGGACCTCTGCCGCCATCAGCGCGGCTTCTTGCCGAAGTTCAGCTTCGACGGGTCGAAGCCGGGAGGCAGCTGGTCCAGCCCGGGCGGCAGCTCCTGCAGCCCCGGCGGCATCTTCGACAGGTCCGGCATGCCTCCGGGCAGGCCGCCCCGCACCTTGGGCTGCGTCGGGCCCTTGCGGCCCTTGGCGTTCTTCTTGCCCTTGCGGGTCTTGGACTGCCGCCGCGTACCACCACCGAAGCCGAACTGACCGGCCATCTGCTTCATCATCTTGCGGGCCTCGAAGAACCGGTTGACCAGGTCGTTGACCTCGGTGACCGTGACCCCGGACCCGTTCGCGATGCGCAGCCGCCGCGAGCCGTTGATGATCTTCGGATCGGCCCGCTCGGCCGGGGTCATGCCTCGGATGATGGCCTGCAGCCGGTCGAGCGACCTGTCGTCGACCTGGGCGAGCGCGTCCTTCATCTGGCCCGCGTTCGCGCCCGGCAGCATGCCCAGGATGTTGCCGATCGGACCCATCTTGCGGATCGCGAGCATCTGCTCGAGGAAGTCCTCCAGCGTCAGCTCGCCGGTGCCGATCTTCTGCGCGGTGGCCGCCGACTGCTCGGCGTCGAAGACCTGCTCGGCCTGCTCGATGAGGGTGAGCAGGTCACCCATGCCGAGGATCCGGCTGGCCATCCGGTCGGGGTGGAAGACGTCGAAGTCGGCCAGCTTCTCGCCGTTGGAGGCGAAGAGGATCGGCTGCCCGGTGACCTCACGGACGCTCAGCGCGGCTCCACCGCGGGCGTCGCCGTCGAGCTTGGTGAGCACGACGCCGGTGAACCCGACGCCGTCGCGGAACGCCTCGGCCGTGGCCACCGCGTCCTGACCGATCATCGCGTCGACGACGAACAGCGTCTCGTTCGGCCGGGTCGCGTCGCGGATGTCAGCGGCCTGGCGCATCAGCTCCTCGTCGACGCCGAGGCGACCCGCGGTGTCGACGATGACGATGTCGTACATCTTGTCGCGCGCGTGCAGCACGCCGCGGCGGGCGACGTCGACCGGGTCGCCCACGCCGTTGCCGGGCTCGGGCGCGAACGTGGTGACCCCGGCGCGCTCGCCGACGATCTGCAGCTGGTTGACCGCGTTGGGCCGCTGCAGGTCGGCGGCCACCAGCAGCGGGGTGTGCCCCTGGTTGCGCAGCCAGAGCGCGAGCTTGCCGGCCAGGGTCGTCTTACCGGAGCCCTGCAGACCGGCGAGCATGATGACGCTCGGTGGTTCCTTGGCCAGCGCGAGCCGGCGGGTCTCACCACCGAGGACGTTGATGAGCTCTTCGTTGACGATCTTGACGACCTGCTGGGCGGGGTTCAGCGCCTGCGAGACCTCAGCACCCTTGGCCCGCTCCTTGACCTTGGCGATGAAGGAGCGGACGACCGGGAGCGCGACGTCGGCCTCGAGCAGCGCGATGCGGATCTCCCGCGCGGTGGCGTCGATGTCGGCGTCGGACAGCCGGCCCTTGCCGCGCAGGTCGCGCAGCGTCCCGGTGAGACGCTCGGAGAGGGTGTCGAACACCCCTATGAGACTACTTGTGCTCGTCCACCGCTGCGCCGGTGTCCAGGATCAGCCCGCGGCGGGCCGTCGGACGGTCCAGCACGACGACGTCCGCCCAGCCCCACGGCCGGTCCCCCGACCGCAGTCGCCGGGCCACTCGGGCGCCCCGCCAGGCGTGTCGGGCGAACGAGGCGGTGCGCACCACCCGGCCACGTTCGGCCTGCCCTCGCAGGGCATCGGCGGGATCGACGTCGAGCCACACGAGATGGGCCGCCCGCCCGGTCACGGCCGCGAGCACCATCACCGCGGCGCGTAGGACCGCCCCGGTCGCCGGCAGATGGATCAGCACGGTGGCGGGACCGAGCAGCGCCGCCCACACGATCGCGAGCCGGTGCATCAGGTGCACCAGGGGGCGGTAGTGGCGGTAGGGCGCGCCGGGCGGCAGCAGGCGGGCCAGCACGTCGCGGTACACCTGCGAGTCCAGCACGGCCTGGCCCGGGCGCGGCGCCACGCCGGCGAGCAGCGTGGTCTTTCCGGCGCCGGGCACGCCGGCCACCAGCACCAGGGTCCGGCCGGGCACCGTGAGAGACACCGGGCCGACAGGTGCGACGGCGGAAGTCATGCCCGGCAAACGCTTCGCCCGAAGGGTTCGTTCCACGTGGCCATCGTGCTGGACCGGCCACGGCACCCCGGCACGCCCTGGCTCAGATCGCGTCCGAACCGCGCTCTCCCGTACGCACCCGGACGACGGTCTCGACCGGGATCGTCCAGACCTTGCCGTCGCCGATCTTGCCGGTGCGGGCCGCGTTCACCACGGCGTCGATCACCTTGTCGACCACCTCGTCGTCCACGAGCACCTCGACCTTGACCTTCGGGACGAAGTCGACGGCGTACTCCGCGCCCCGGTAGACCTCCGTGTGACCCTTCTGCCGGCCGTAGCCCTGCACTTCGCTCACCGTCATGCCGAACACGCCGAGGCGCTCCAGCGCGACCTTGACGTCGCCCAGCGCGAACGGCTTGATGATCGCGGTCAGCAGTCTCATGTCCGGTTCTCCTCTGTCGTGTCGGGGACCATCGGGCGAGCTCAGCGCGCCGCCGCCAGCACCGCCTGCTCGACCCGCCGCCGCTCCCCCCGCGGTAGCGCGCCGTCGGCACCGGGGCCCGCCACGCCGAAGGAGTCGACCACGGACGAGCCCAGGGTGGCGACCCGCGCCCAGCGCAGGTCGACCCCGCAGCCCTCCAGGGCCGCGGCGACCCGGTGCAACAGGCCGATCCGGTCGGTCCCGCGCAGCTCCAGTACGACCGCCCCACTGGCCTCGTCGTCGAACCACAGCACCCGCGGTGGCGGGGTCGACCCCGTGGGCGGCGCGGTCGGGGCGTAATCGCGCTCCTTGCGGGCCAGCGCCTCGGCCAGGCTCAGCGAGCCGTCCAGCACCCGGACGACGTCGGCCCGCACCAGAGCCGGATCGGGCAGGCCCCCGAACCGGGGTGACACCGTGAACTCGTGCACCGCGACCTTCCCCGCGGTGCGCAGCTCGGCGGCATGCACCTCCAGCGAGTGCAGCGCGAGCACCCCTGCGGTCGCCGACAGCGAGCCCGGCCGATCGGGCACCGCGACGACGACGGTCGCCGGCGGACCGTCCTCCATCACCCGCACCTGGGGCCGCTCGTCGGCGAGCACCGTGGCCGTCAGCTCCTGGCTGAGCCGGCTCGGCGGGCCCGGTACCGGCAGCGGCTCCCCCGCCATCAGCGATCGGCAGCGCTGCGCCAGGTCACGGATGAGGGTGCGCTTCCACGGGCTCCACACGCCCGGCCCGGTGGCCAGCGAGTCGGCCTCGGCCAGCGCCTCGAGCAGATCCAGCACGAGTCCGCTGCCCGCCAGGGTGTCGACCACCCGGGCGACGGTCGCCGGGTCGTCGAGATCGCGCCGGGTCGCCGTGTGCGGCAGCAGCAGGTGGTGGCGGACCATCGCACCCAGCACAGCGACGTCGGGTTCGGAGAACCCCAGGCGACGCCCGATGTGGACCGCCAGCGACTCCCCGACCACCGAGTGGTCCTCGTCGCGCCCCTTGCCCGCGTCGTGCAGCAACGACCCGATCAGCAGCAGGTCCGGCCGGGCGACCCGGGTGGTCAACCGGGACGCCTGCGCGCACGCCTCGACGAGATGCCGGTCGACGGTCCAGACGTGCGCCCGGTCCCGCGGCGGCAGGTCCCGGACAGCACCCCACTCCGGGAACAGCCGGCCCCACAGCCCGGTCCGGTCTAGTGATTCGACGACGTCGACCATGCCGTGGCCCGCGCCCAGCAACGAGAGCAACTCCCCCAGCGCGGCACGCGGCCAGGGTTCGCGCAGCTCGGGGGCGGTCTCGGCGAGCCGGTGCAGAGTGCCCGCCGCCACCGGCAGACCGGTCCGTGCGGCGGTCGCCGCGACCCGCAGCACCAGCGCCGGATCCCGGGACGCGGCCGCGTCCCGGGCCAGCGCCACCTCGCCCGCGTGCTCGACGACGCCCGAGTCGAGCGGGCGGCGCACCGGAGCGCGGCGCAGTGCGGCCAGCCCACGGCGGGGCAGCGCCCCGCGGGCCGAGCGCAGCCCGACCTCGGCCGCGAACGCGACCGCACGGGCCGCCCCGGACAGGGCGCGGGCCAGCTCGAACCGGTCGCCCAGCTCCAGCACCGCGGCCACCTCGTCGGCGTCCTGGGCCCGCAGCACGTCGCGGGCCCGGCCGGCCAGCCGGTGCAGCTCGGTGCGCACGTCGAGCAGCAGCGCCCTCGCCTGCGCCACCTCTCCGGCCGGACGGTCGACGAGCTGAGCTGCGGCGAGGGCGTCGATCAGCTGGATGTCGCGCAGCCCCCCGTGGCCGTTCTTCAGGTCCGGTTCGACCCGGTGCGCGACGTCGCCGACCTTGGCCCAGCGCTGCGTCGCGCCGTCGGCGATCTCGTCGAAGCGGCTCCGGATCCCGGCCCGCCACGCCTGCCGGACGGCCGCGCGCACCTTGTCCGACAGCGCCGGATCGCCCGCGATGTGCCGGGCCTCGAGCAGCCCGAACGCGGCGCGCAGGTCGGTCGCCGCCACTCCGACGGCCTGACCGGGCGTGCGCACCGCGTGGTCGAGGCCGATGCCGGCGTCCCACAGCGGGTACCAGATCTGCTCGGCGAACCCGTCCACGTCGCGGCGGCTGTCGTGCAGCAGTACCAGGTCGAGATCGGAGTACGGGGCCAGTTCCCGGCGGCCCAGGGCGCCGACCGCGATGAGCGAGACCCGGTCGGTCAGCCCGATCGCCGCCGCACGCGAGGACAGCCAGAAGTCGTGCAGGTCGACCAGCGCCGTGCGCAGCCCCTCCGGACCGAGTCGCCGCTTCCCGTTCGCCGGGTTGAGCAACACGCACTTCGCGCGGACCAGGTCGTCCGCCGAACCCGATCCCACCACCGTCATCTCCGAGCGTTCCCCCTCGTACCGGCCCTAGCGGACAAACTACGCAGAGCTGCCGAACGGGCCCGGGGCCCGCCGCGCCGACGAGATCAGCACAGCGGGCCCCGGGCAGGCCGGACCTAGATCGCGTCGGTGCCGCGTTCGCCGGTGCGGACCCGGACCACGGTCTCGACCGGGGCCACCCAGACCTTTCCGTCACCGATCTTGCCGGTGCGCGCGGCCTCGACGACGGCGTCGACCACCTTGTCCGCGAGAGTGTCGTCAACGACGACCTCCACCCGGACCTTCGGCACGAAGTCCACGGAGTACTCCGCACCCCGGTAGACCTCGGTGTGGCCCTTCTGCCGGCCGTAGCCCTGCACCTCACTGACCGTCATGCCCAGCACACCGATCTGCTCCAGGGCGGCCTTGACGTCCTCCAGCACGAACGGCTTCACGATCGCCGTGATCAGCTTCATGGGTCAGCTCTCCTTGCCAGCGGTAGCCGGCACCTGGCCGGCGGGCGTGGACGATGCCGGGCGCGGCGTCCCGAGGCCGCCGCCACCGCGGAGACTGGAGAAGTCGTAGCCGGTCTCCGCGTGCTCGATCTCGTCGATGCCCGTGGCCTCGTCCTCCTCGCTCACCCGCAGGCCCATGACGGCCTTCACGGCGAGCGCGATGGTCGCGGTGACGATGCCGGAGTAGAGCAGGACCGCGAGGGCCCCGACGACCTGCCGCCACAGCTGGTCGACGCCGCCGCCGTAGAACAGACCGGCGACTGCGGCGGGCGAGCCCGGGTCGGCGAAGAAGCCGATGAACACGGTGCCGGCGAGACCACCGACGAGGTGCACGCCCACGACGTCGAGCGAGTCGTCGTAACCGAAGCGGTACTTCAGGCCGACGGCCAGGGCGCACAGCGCGCTGGAGATGGCGCCGACCGCGATCGCGCCCAGCGGGGAGACCGAGGAACAGGCCGGGGTGATCGCGACCAGGCCCGCGACGATGCCGGAGGCGGCGCCGAGGCTCGTGGGCTTGCCGTCGCGGATCCGCTCGACCAGCAGCCAGGCGAGCATCGCGGCGGACGTCGCGACGATCGTGTTGACCATCGCGAAC
Source organism: Pseudonocardia mahuensis (assembly GCF_018531475.1). Classification (GTDB taxonomy): domain Bacteria; phylum Actinomycetota; class Actinomycetes; order Mycobacteriales; family Pseudonocardiaceae; genus Pseudonocardia. The sequence continues at coordinate 3,990 of NZ_JAHDTG010000133.1, read as the reverse complement.
GCGGCGGTGCCGTTGGCCCCCAGCGCGGAGCCGGCGTTGAAGCCGAACCAGCCGAACCACAGCAGGCCGGCGCCCAGCATGACCAGCGTCAGGTTGTGCGGCCGCATGGACTCACGCGGCCACCCACGGCGCTTGCCGATGACGATCGCCAGCGCGAGGGCCGCGACACCGGCGTTGATGTGGACCGCGGTACCGCCGGCGAAGTCGATCGCCCCGAGCTGGTTCGCGATCCAGCCACCGACGACCGAGCCGTCCGAGCTGTCGAACGCGAACACCCAGTGTGCGACCGGGAAGTACACGACGGTCGCCCAGATGCCCGCGAAGACCAGCCACGCGCCGAATCGCATGCGGTCGGCCACCGCACCGGAGATGAGGGCCACCGTGATGATCGCGAAGGTGGCCTGGAAGCCGACGAATGCGAGCGCCGGGATGGATCCGGACAGCGGGTAGGAGGGCGCATCGCCGGTGTAGGTGCCGACGAACAGGCCCTGCAGGCCCGCGTACTCCGCCGGGTTGCCCAGCAGGCCTCCACCCACGTCGTTACCGAAGGCCATCGAGTAGCCGTAGAGCACCCAGAGAATGCCGATGAGTCCCATTGATCCCAGACTCATCATCATCATGTTCAGGACGCTCTTGCTACGGACCATTCCTCCGTAGAAGAGCGCCAGGCCTGGTGTCATGAGCAGCACCAGCGCGGTGCTGGCGAGCATCCACGCGGTATCGCCGTTGTTCAACGCGTCCACGGAACTCCCTCCCGTTCACGCCGCATGCTGGGCGGCAAGGTGTGTTGCGGGAATACTCGGAGTGCCATGTTTCGGTCACGGGCGCGTGCTGTTTCCGAGTGATGAACGCGCCGGGGCGGTGAGTTACAAGCGGGTTACCGCACCACCGGATCAGGGATGAACTCGCGGCTCTCACCGCGTCCGCGCCGATCGGCCGGCCGGGTTCCGGCGATGGATGCACAACGGATGGACCCGGCCGGCCCGGGGTCAGGTGAGCAGCGCGTCCACGAACGCGGCCGGCTCGAACGGCGCGAGATCGTCCGGGCCCTCACCGAGACCCACCAGCTTCACCGGTACGCCCAGCTCGCGCTGCACCCGGAAGACGATCCCGCCCTTCGCGGTGCCGTCCAGCTTGGTGAGCACGATGCCGGTCACGTCGACCACCTCGGCGAACACCCGGGCCTGCATGAGCCCGTTCTGGCCCGTGGTGGCATCGAGCACGAGCAGCACCTCGTCGACCTCGGCCTGCTTCTCCACGACCCGCTTGACCTTGCCCAACTCGTCCATCAGGCCGGTCTTGGTGTGCAACCGGCCGGCGGTGTCGAGCAGGACGGCGTCGGCCCCGTCGGAGGTCCCGCGCTTGACCGTGTCGAAGGCGACACTGGCGGGATCGCCGCCCTCCGGGCCGCGCACGACCGCGGCACCGGACCGCTCCCCCCAGGTGGCGAGCTGGTCGGCGGCGGCGGCGCGGAAGGTGTCGGCCGCACCCAGGACGACGTGGTGGCCGCCGGCCACCAGCACCCGGGCCAGCTTACCGGTGGTGGTGGTCTTGCCCGTGCCGTTCACCCCGACGACCAGCAGGACCGCGGGGCGGCCGCTGTGCGGCAGCGCCCGCACCGAACGGTCCAGGTCCGTGCGCAGGGCATCGGTCAGCACCTCACGCAGCAACTGACGAGCCTGGTCGGGGGTGCGGACGCCGCGGGCGGCCAACTCGACGCGCAGCGTCTCGACGAGCTCCATGGTCATCTCGGGCCCGAGGTCGGCCTGCAGCAGGATGGCCTCGACGTCCTCCCACGACTCCTCGTCCAGCTCACCGGCACCGAGCAGGCCGAGCAGGCTCTGACCGAAACCCGAGCGGGACCGCGACAACCGGCCGCGCAACCGCTCGAGTCGCCCTTCCGGCGGCGAGATGGGCTCGACGGGAGCGAGCGGTGCCTCCGGTGCCACGGTCGCGGCAGCCGGAGCCGAGCCGTTGGTCGAGGGCGGTTCCTCTACTGCCGGGGCCGGCGCCGGCGGCGGCACCGTCTCCGCCCGCGGGGTGGCCGGCTTCTCCACCGGCGGCGCCGGCTTCTCCACCGGCGGCGCCGGCTTCTCCACCGGCGGCGCCGGCTTCTCCACCGGCGGCGCCGGCTTCTCCACCGGCGGTGCGGGCTTCTCGGCCGGGGGCGCCGTCTCCGCAGCAGCAGGCGCTGCCTCCGCCACCGGCGGCACCGTCTCCGCCCGCGGGGTGGCCGGCTTCTCCGCCGGCGGCGCCGGCTTCTCCGCAGGGGGTGCGATGTCGGCGGCCGGCGTCTTCTCAGCGGGTCGCGCCGGTTCCGCAGCCGGAGGTGCAGCCCTCTCCACCGGCGGCGCGGGCTTCTCCACCGGCGGCGCCGGCTCCGCGGCAGGCGGCGCGGGTTTCTCCACCGGCGGCGCAGTCTCCGCAGCCGGAGGCGCGGCGCTCTCGATCGGCGGCGCCGAACGCTCCGGAGCCGGCGCGGGGGCGATCGGAGCCGGCGGGGGCACCGTCGGCGGCGCCGGGGTGATCTCACCTGCAGGCGGGGCGGGCGGGGTGGGGCGCGTGGGCGTGGCGGCGCCGGCGGCGAAGTTGAACCCGCCGCCGGCCTGGTAGGTGCCCCCGCGTGGTGGTGGCTTGCCCTCCGGCCCGGTCTCGCGTTCGAGTTCGGCCTCCCGCAGGCTGATCCGGCGGCGTCGGCCGATCACCAGACCGAGGATGAGGGCGATCAACAGGACCGCCGCGATGACCGCTACGACGATCCACAGGGTCTCCGTGGTCACCCGTCAAGCCTGTCATGCTCGCGACCGACCGGCTGCCGCGGTTCCATGATCTCCACGAATACGCCGTCGGTCGGCCCACGACCCGACCGGGAGCGCGTTCGGCGGCGCGACCGTCCTACGAGGCCGGGCGGAGCCGCTGCGAGATCACCGTCGTGATCCCGTCGCCACGCATCGACACGCCGTACAGCGCGTCGGCCACCTCCATGGTGGGCTTCTGATGCGTGATGACGATGAGCTGGCTCGTCGACCGCAGCTCCTCCATGAGGCTGATCAGCCGTCGCAGGTTGACGTCGTCGAGCGCGGCCTCGATCTCGTCGAGGATGTAGAACGGCGAGGGCCGGGCCCGGAAGATGGCCACGAGCAGCGCCATCGCGGTGAGCGAGCGCTCCCCGCCGGACAGCAGCGACAGCCGCTTGACCTTCTTGCCCGGTGGCCGCGCCTCGACCTCGATACCGGTCGTCAGCATGTCGTCGGGGTCGGTGAGCACCAGCCGGCCCTCGCCACCGGGGAACAGCGTGGAGAACACGATCTCGAACTCGCGGGCCACGTCGGCGTACGCCGTCGTGAACACCTCGAGAATCTTGTCGTCGACCTCGCGGACCACCGTGAGCAGGTCCCGGCGGGTGTTCTTGAGGTCCTCGAGCTGGGTGGACAGGAACCGGTAGCGCTCCTCCAGCGCGGCGAACTCCTCGAGCGCGAGCGGGTTGACCTTGCCCAGCAGCGACAGGTCCTTCTCGGCGCGCTTGGCCCGGCGCTCCTGCGTCGGCCGGTCGTAGGCCATCGGCGGCGGCGCGACGACGTCCTCGCCACGTTCCTTCGCCGCCTCGTACTCGGCCAGCTCCGCCGGGCTCGGCGGCACCGGAACGTTCGGGCCGTACTCGGCGACGAGGTCCTCGACGGCTAGCCCGTGGTCGGCCAGCACCTTCTCGGTGAGCTGCTCGAGACGCAGCCGGGACTGGGCCCGGAGCACCTCGTCGCGGTGCACGGCGTCGGTGAGCTTCTCCAGCAGCGCCGTCAGCCGGCCCACCGTGGTCCGCGCCTCGCCCAGGGCCCGCTCCCGCTCGGCGCGGGCGGCCGCCGCGGCGTCCCGCTCGGTGGCGGCCTCGGCCAGCGACACCTCGATCCGCTCCAGAGCCCGCTGCCCGGCGTCGACCACGAAGGCCGCCACCGCGGCGGCGCGCTCCCGCTCGGCGCGGGCGGCGGCCGCGCG
>NZ_JAHDTG010000132.1 GCF_018531475.1 Pseudonocardia mahuensis | reverse complement strand
GATGCTGGCAACAGAGGCACGGGCCCTCCAGGCGATCATCAGGACTTCAGCAATCCCATGATCACTGGGGGTCCGTGCCTCTACCTGCAACGACACGCAGGAACCTCATTTGCCGGTCGCTCTTAGCAGATGATCTCCTCGTCGCTGTTGACCCGGTGGTTGAACGTCCCGCGGGTCTCAGGCTCACCTGGAGCCGGGACGCCGTCGTTGTCGGCAACCATGTCGGGAGTGCCGTTCGCGGTGAACAGGCTGGTGAAAGTGCTCGGCTCGTCGACCTGAGCATCCTGCGCAGACGCGGTTCCGGCCGCGAGGGATGCGCTCGCGCTCGTGAGGACCGACAGGGCCGCGAGTTGGCGGGCGGTGCGGCGCATCGCTGCCTCCGTGCGGTGGCCTGAGCTGCCCGCGGGACCGTCTTTTCGTCGGTTGTGCCGTTCTTGCGGCCGGCCTGACCTCCCCGTTCACCGCTCGACGACGATCTTTCCCCGTCCGACATGGACCAGGCCGGTCCCAGTTGGACCGGCCGCCTACACTCATCGTCGACGGGGTGTGGCGCAGCTTGGTAGCGCACTCGCTTTGGGAGCGAGGGGCCGTGGGTTCAAATCCCGCCACCCCGACCAGGTCAGCAGGGCGCGAGCGGTCTTGCACCCTGCTGGGCCTGCCGATATGTAACTGCCGATGAGTCGTGACGCGGTGACACCGGCAGTGGCGATCTCGATCTCGAACATCGTCGCCACCCTGGCCGCCCCTGGGCTTGCATGCGGATTTCTCACCCGTTGAACCTGCAGATCACACGGCCCATGGCCCGGTCGACTCGCAGCACGGCGGCATCTCCCGGGTCACCGGCGAGACAGGTTCCGCACTCGGCGTCGGGTGAACCCCCACGCGGGGACGGGTGGAACGCCCGTGACCACTCGTGCGCTGAAGGACCCGGACGGCCGGGCGGCGCTCCCCAACGCCCGGCCGCCTGAGACCGTTTCAGGAGGACGAGTGCACGGTGCCGCCGGCGGCGTGGTCGGGGCTCGCCCCGTCCTGCCCGCGCTACGTGTCCCGGGACAGCCACCAGATCTGGAGGCCGCGCTGCGCGCGGCCCGGTCCGGCTCTGAGGCGGGGTTCGTCGTGCTCTACCGCGAACTGCAGCCCCGGCTACTGCGATACGCGACGGCACTGGTCGGGGCGGATGCGGAGGACGTCACCGCCGAGACATGGCTTCAGGTCGCCCGGGACCTACCAGGCTTCACCGGCGACGTCGACGGATTCCGGGGGTGGGTCACGACGATCACCCGGAACCGTGCGCTCGACCACGCCCGCTCCCGGCGTCGGACCGTACCAACCGGCATGGAGGTTCTCGCCGAGCGGCCGGACGTCGGCGACACGGCCATCACCGCGCTGGACGCGCTGTCCAGCCGCAACGCGATCGCGCTGATCGCGAGCCTCCCCCGCAACCAGGCGGAGGCCGTCCTGCTGCGCGCGGTGATCGGCCTGGACGCGCGCACGGCGGGCGCGGTGCTCGGGAAGCGGGCCGGGGCGGTGCGGGTCGCCGCCCACCGTGGACTCAAGCGCCTCGCGAAGCAGCTCCACGACGCACAGGGATCCGCAGGTGGTTCGGATGGGTAACGGTTCTCGGCGGCACGGCGCTGGAAGGTCCGAGATGTGCACCTCGACCCCACCCCGGCTGTCGGCCGCCGCCGCCGAGCACCTGCTCGACGGCGGCGACGGCCCGCAATCGCTCCGTCAGCTCCTCGCCGCCGCCGCGGGCCCCGGCACGGCGAGCGAGCTGAGGGGTGAGGCGGCCGCACGCGCGGCGTTCGTCGCCTGCCCACAGCCGCTCCCCAACGACCCGACCCTAGGTACGGCCCCCATGCGCACGAGAACGCTGTCCCGGATCCTGATGACCAAGGTGATCGCCGCCCTCGCCCTCACCGGCGCGGCGGGTGGTGTCGCGATCGCCGCCACCGCGACCGCCGGACCGCCGGACGAACTGCCCGCCTCCGCCGCCGAGCAGTCCACCGAGCAGGCCGCGCCTGCGCTCAGCCGGCTTCCGGAGCCGTCGGCCGCGCCCGGTGGTGGGACTCACGACTCCACGGGTGCGGAGCGCTCCGGCACCCCGTCGCCGTCCCTCCCCGGCCTCTGCCGGGCCTGGTCGGCCGGCGCGACCGACAACCCCGGCCGGGCGGCCGAGAACCCCGCCTTCACGGCCCTGGTGGCCGCGGCCGGCGACCCCTCGAAGGTCGACGGCTACTGCGCCGGTCTCACCGAGGACCACCCGACCGGCCGGCCCACCACGGCGCCGGGCAACCCGGACCACCCGACCGGCCCGCCCGCCGACGCACCCGGCGAAACCGACCACCCGACCGGCCCGCCCGCTGACGCCGGTCGCCCCGGCGGCGCCCCGCAACTCCCCGAGCAGGCCGGCCACCGGGGCTGAACCCGCCACGCGGTCTCCTCCCGGTGCCCCGGGAGGTACTGCGAGGGACGCCTGGCTTCGCCCCGGGGTCCCTCCTCCCTGCGGGTGGCCCCACACGTGCGGCCACCCGCGCCTCGGCGGACGGGCGGGTGGGTGGCAGCCAGGGGACAGCCCGCGGCCCGGGGCCGGCGTCACCGATGACCAGGCCGGCCGGTCGACCGGCGCCGCGTGCGCGCAGCCAGACGTGGCGCGGCCCGCGTGGCGCCCGAGACCCGGATCCTCCAGCAGCACCCGCACCGCCTATGACGCCGGGAGACTCCGCCGGATCACGCCTCGACCACTCCTCCCCCCGACCTGCTCAGCGGAGATCTCGACAATTTTGCGCCGAACGGCCGAATGGCCTGCCAATCGCGCTTCGACACCCTTCCGCCGTGGCAGCACCTCTGCGACGCTACTCATCGCACAGCGCTCCTCCTGGCTCGACAATCGCGCCAATGCCGGAGGAGAAAGAACGCGACCTGCGCCGGCCGGCGCATCACTGTGCGAGATCCCATCATGACGGCGCGTAGGCCGTGAAGGCGAGCAGGACCCACCTCGACGATCGGAACGTCGAGAGCCGCGAAGGAGAATCAGCTGTGAGCAACTACTACTCCGAGGAACAGCATGGACCACATCAGTATCTCGAACTCGGCGACTTCGAGCTGGAGAACGGAATAACCCTACCGGGGGCAAAACTCTCCTACAAGACGCACGGCACATTGAACCAGGCCCGGGACAACGCGATCCTCTTCCCGCACATGTGGTCGGGGACACCCAAGGCGATGGAGATCTTCGTCGGCGAGGACCGGCCGCTCAACCCGAACAAGTACTTCGTCATCCTGCCGGGGCAGTTCGCCAACGGCTTCTCGTCCTCACCCAGCAATACGCCGCCCCCCTTCAACGGCGGCGCCTTCCCACACGTCACGATCGGTGACGACGTGCGTGCCCAGCATCGCCTCGTCACCGAGACCTTTGAGATCGAGCGCCTGGAACTCGTACTCGGATGGTCCATGGGGGCCGAGCAGACCTACGAATGGGCGGTCCGCTTCCCAGAAATGGTCAAGCGAGCCCTACCGTTTGCCGGAACCGCGAAGACCACCCCGCACGATTATCTCTTCGTCCGGTCACACGAAGAGGCCATCAAATCCGACCCGGCATGGGACAACGGTTTCTACAAGGACAGCACCGACGTTCACGTCGGCCTGCGCCGGCATGCGATGACCTGGTCGGTGATGGGTCTGAGTCAGGAATTCTACAATACGGAGGCCTGGCGCGCTGTCGGCTTCACATCGTTGGACGACTTCGTACAGAGATTCTGGGAAGCCTATTTCCTTCCGATGGATCCGAACAATTTGATCTGGATGGCCTGGAAGTGGCGGCATGGTGACGTCAGCATTCATACGGGAGGCGACCTCAAAGCAGCACTCGGCCGAATAAGGGCCAAGACGTACGTGGTGCCCTTCTCCCGCGACATGTTCTTCCCCCCACAGGACTGCGAAGCAGAGCAGAAACTCATCCCGAACAGCGAGTTCCGCGTGATCGACAGCCTGTGGGCGCACTTTGCGATGTTCTGCATGACGCCGTCGGATCGTGAGCAGATCGATGCCTGCATCAGCGACCTGCTGAAGGAGGAGGTCCCCTGAGTGGCTCGCGCGGGCCCCGGCGGACAGCACGAGACCCGCACAGGCCCCGTCCCGGCTGATCCCGCGCCACGGCCCGCGGGCAGACCGTACGGCGGTTCGTGACGAGATGAGCGGACCTCGCCGGGTCGCCGCTCTGTGACCTGCCCGCGCGTGTTCTATTCAGGTGCCGGGTCAGGCCGCGGCGTTCTCCCACTCCCATTGCTCGGTCATCGCACCTGAGCAGTCGGGGCAGGAGACCTCGTAGCCGGCGGTGTCCGCACCGGGCAGCTCAGCATCGCTCCCGCACTCCGGGCAGCTCCACCAGCCGATCGCGCTCGCATCCACCCGTCGATGGTAACCACACCCATGTAGTTCACGCAGCTGTCTCGCGCAGGACGCGCCCAGTCCGGTACCTCAGGATTCGACCTGAACCCCCGATCCCGCCGAGGAGCCAGCCATGAACCGCGACGTCCAGGGCAGCCGGATACGCATCTCCCGCCGTCGGGCCCTGCGCGCGGGCGGTGCGATCGGCCTCGGCGCGCTGGTCGCCGCCACCGGGACCTGCACGCTCACCCCCGAGGAGACCGAGGGCCCGTACCACCTCGACCTCGACGACGTCCGCCGCGACATCCGCGAGGACCGCCCCGGCGCCCTGCTCCGTCTCGCTCTCCGGGTACAGGACGTCACCGACTGCGCCCCGGTACCGAACGCGCTGGTGGAGATCTGGCACTGCGACGCAGGCGGGATCTACTCGGGCTTCGAGGCCGCGTCCACCGGCGCCGGTGGGCAGCCCGGCCGCAACTCCGGCGCCACTGACGGCACCTACCTGCGCGGTTCGCAGGTGACCGACGCCGACGGGATCGTCGACTTCCTGACCATCTACCCCGGCTGGTACCGGGGCCGCACCGTGCACATCCACTTCAAGGTCCACGTCGGTAGCACCACGATGCCGACCAGCCAGCTGTACTTCGACGAGGCGGTCACCGACACGGTGTACGCGGGCGCGCCCCATTCCGGCCACCCCGGCCGGGACACGCCCGATACCGACGACCGCATCTTCGACTCCAACCTGGTCCTGACCACCAGCAGGACCACCGATGGCTACCTGGCGCTGATGAACGTGGGCATCGACGTCCGAGACGGCTCGGTGACGTCTCGCGACGTCTCGAATTGAGCCGTTCGTTGCCCTGCGCCGATGCCGGCTGCCACGCTCAACCGATGGCCGGCCCTGCGATGCCACCGCCACCCGACGAGACCGACCCGGCGAACGCCCCGATGCGGCTTCTGGTCGCCGATCAGCTCACCGACCCCGCTGCCGGCTGGAGCATGGGAACCCTCGGGGCGATCGCGGAGTTCGGTCGCGACCCCCGGGAGCCGGCCACGCGGGGTCCGAACAGCGTTGTCACCCCGCGCGGGGGCATCCGTCTCCTACCGTCCGACGACGTCGTCCCGATCGCCTACGAGACGCCGGCCGGTTCCAACCTGCACTGGCGCCAATCGATCGCCTTCTGCCTGCCTGCCGACGCCGCCCGGCGTGCGGTGCGGACCGCGGTGACCGAACTCGGCCCCGACGACGACGCGCTGCGCCCCCAGGACACCGGCGCGATCCTGTTCGATCTCGGGCTGGGCACTCCGATCGTCGACGCGTACGTGCGCACGGCCGACCCCGGGCTGATCGCCGAGCTGCGCGCCGCCGAGGGCCGGTCGCTGTTCGACCCGGGAACCGGGCTCGCGGCTGCCGTCGCCACGCACAGCCCGCACCGGGTGTTCGTGACGGCCTGCGGCCGGATCGAGGTGTTCGCCGCCATCCCACCCCCGGGCGGCCGTTCGCCCACCGGGCCGCACACCCACCTGCTGCCGCATCTGCTGGCGCAGAACCGGACGCACCCGGCCACCGCGCCGATCCCGGAGGGCTGGGTGCCGAGCGCATACATCTACCCGGCGCACCCGGCAGCCGACCCGGCCGGGCGGCCGATGTCGTTCGACGCCGCGCGGCACGTGGCGTTCCAGGCGTTGCTCGTCGAGTTCGGCGACCCGGTGCTGGGCGCGGTCAAGGCCGGGGTGATCGCGGCGGTCCGGGCCCGGCGCGGCCCGGAGGGCGAGCACCTGCCGACCCATCCACCCGCCCGGGCGGCCATCGCGGTCGCACTGCGCCAGCTCGCCGTGACCGACGGCACGTCAGCGGCCTTCCACGCCTGGCGCCGGCAGCATGCCACGACCCCCGATCTGCTCGATCCCGAGGAGGATCCGAACGCGGGATGAGGCGCCGCAGGCCGACCTGACAGCTCGGTAACACGCGATGGCGATCCGCCGAGTGGAACGTCGGGTGGACGGGATCAGACGCCCCGTCGGTCGCTCGCCCGTGCGGCAGGGGGGCATCGGCGAGCACCGCTGGACCGCTGCTCCGCCCACCAAGGCCGGCAGCACCCCTCCCTCCGCCGGCCCGCGGTCCACGCCGGCGTGCCCGCCGGCGTGGGCCCTGGCCAGAGCGTCCCGATCCCGTCCTGGATCTCGTCCTAGATCTCGTCGATGAGTTCGGCGACGGAGGCGACCACCCGGCTCGGCCGGTAGGGGAAGCGGTCGACCTCCTCGGCGCGCACGATGCCGCTGAGCACGAGGACGGTGCGCATCCCGGCCTCGAGCCCCGCCACGATGTCAGTGTCCATCCGGTCGCCGACCATCACGGTGGCCTCCGAGTGTGCCTTCAATCGGTTCAGCGCGGCGCGCATCATCAGCGGGTTCGGCTTGCCGATGAAGTACGGCGACACCCCGGTCGCCCGGGTGATCAACGCGGCGACCGAGCCGGTCGCGGGCAGTACACCCTCCGACGACGGCCCGGTCGGGTCGGGATTGGTGGCCACGAACCTGGCGCCCGCATCGATCAGCCGGATCGCCGTCGTCACCGCCTCGAAGCTGTAGGTGCGCGTCTCGCCGAGCACGACGTAGTCGGGGTCGGTATCGGTGAGCACATAACCGATCTCGTGCAACGCCGTGGTGAGCCCCGCCTCGCCGACGACGTAGGCACTGCCCTCGGGGCGCTGGTCGTCGAGGAACACCGCGGTGGCGAGTGCAGAGGTCCAGATCGACTCGCACGCTACGTCGATGCCGGTGTTGCGCAGCCGGAACTGCAGGTCGCGCGGGGTGTAGATGGAATTGTTGGTCAGTACCAGGAACGGGGTGCCCGACTCCCGCAGTCGGGAGATGAACACGTCGGCACCCGGAATCAACCGTCCCTCATGGACGAGCACACCGTCCATGTCGGTCATCCAGCACTTGATCGGCTTGGCGTCGCCCACGCGCGTCCCCCTGTCCTCGCCGAGCCCCATCCGGAGGCCAGGGTACGCAGAACGGCCCCGTCCCGATCGGTGTCGAGCGGTGGATCCAGGGCGGTCGTGACCGGGAACGAATGGCCCCCGGTGGGCGTTAGCACTACTGAGCGGGCCACGCAACCGGCCCACGTGAGGAGTGAAGAACTGTGACGGGCACGATCGTGACCCTCCTGGTTGTGCTGGGGATCATCGCCGGCATCGTATGGCTCGTGCGCCAGCAGGCGGCCACCAAGGCACGGGAGCTGGAGGACGCCAAGTCCGAGGCCCGGCGCTGGGTCGAGCGACTCGGCGGTCAGGTCCTGAACCTCATCGGCACCGACGAGCCCTCGAAGCAGGCCCTCGCCGACGCGTCGGAGCGCTACAACGCCGCCGGATCGCAGCTCGAGCAGGCCAGGAGCACGGCGCAGGCGCGCCAGGTCACCGAAACCGCCTACGAAGGCCTCTACTACGTGCGCGCAGCGCGGAACGCCATGGGTCTCGACCCCGGCCCCGAGCTGCCGCCGCTGCCGGGCCAGCAGCGCGCCGGCACGGTCTCCGAGGCGCGTGACGTCGAGGTCGAGGGGCATTCCTACAGCGCCTCGCCCAACCCCTCCGACCGCAACCGGCACTACTACCCCGGTGGCAACGTCGCCGGCCGGCCGGTCCCGGCCGGGTGGTACTCCGAGCCGTGGTGGAAGCCCGCGCTGGTCGCCGGGGCCTGGGGTCTGGGCTCCGCGCTGCTGTTCAGCTCGCTGTTCTCCGGGATGTCCGGGGTCGCCGACGGCTCCGCGGCCGCCGACGGAGGTATGGACGGCGGCGAGGGCATGGACGGCGGCGGTGACATGGGCGGCGACATGGGCGGCTCCGACTGGGGCGGCGACATGGGCGGCGGCTTCGACTTCGGGGACTTCTGACCCGCGACGACCGACTGCCGAATCTGACACCGGCCGGCCCGGGGGCACCCGCCCCCGGGCCGGTTCGTCTTCTCCGGGACGTGTGGCCGAGACGGCGGACGAGGCGGTGCGGATCCTCGCCTGCTGCCGCCGGGCCATGTGCTCCGACGTTGCTGCTGGTCGAGGCGGTGCTGCCCGACAGGGCCACCGACGACCCGGCCGTCCGGATGGACCTGCACATGCTCGACCTGCTGCGCGGGCGGGAGCGCACCGCCCGCGAGTATGCCGCGCTGCTCACCACCGCCGGGTTCGTGCTGATCCGGGTCGTGTCGACCGGCTCGCGCTCGGGCGTCCAGATCCTCGAAACCACCCCCGCGAGTGGATGACGCCGTTCCGGCCGCGTCGTCAGGCCGCCGGTTGGCAGATCGGGCACCAGAACAGGTTGCGGGCCGCGTGCTCGGCGTGCGCGATCGGCGCCCCGCACACCAGGCAGGGCTGCCCGGCCCGGCGGTAGACGTAGACCTCCCCGCCGTGCCGGTCCTTCCGGCCCGGCTCGCCGCGCCGCCGCGGATCGTGCTCCGGGCGCACGGTGTCGATCCGCCCGCGCTCGACGCCGTCCCGCATCAGCACGACGAGGTCGGCCCACATGTCGTCGAACACCGCACGAGGCAACGCACGACTCGGTAGCTGCGGGTCGACGCCGTGCCGGAACAACAGCTCCGCGCGGTAGACGTTGCCGACACCGGCGACCACCGACTGGTCCATCAGCAGCGTGGCCAGCGGGGCACGGGACCGCGAGATCCGCGACCACACCCGGCCCGGGTCGGCGTCGCGACGCAGCGGGTCGGCGCCGAGGCGGGCACGCAACGCCCGCACCTCGTCGTCGACCAGTAGCTCGCAGGCCGTCGGCCCGCGCAGATCGGCGTAGTGGGTCGCACCGACCAGGCGCATCCGCACCTGCCCCCGCGGTTCCGGCGCCGGGACCGGGGCCTCGTCGAAGGTGCCGTAGAGCCCGAGGTGCACGTGCACCACGAGATCGGGGCCGAAACGGTGGAACAGGTGCTTGCCGTGCGCCTCCGCGCGCAGCAGCACCCGCCCGTCCAGCAGCGCGGCCGACTCGGCGAAACGGCCCTGCGGGCTCGACACCGCGACCGGGGCACCACCGAACTGCTTGCGGTGCAGCCGCGCCAGCCGGTGCAGTGTATGGCCCTCGGGCATGGGCGTTACGGCCGGGGCGGGATCTGGTCGGGCGGCAGCGCCGGTGGCACCCCGGTGCGCTCGTAGTCGGCGAGCATGCCGATCCGGCGCAGGTGCCGCTGGTCGTTGGAGAAGGGCGTGGAGACGAACGCCTCCGCGATCGCCGCGGCCTCCTCCAGGCTGTGCATCCGGGCACCGATCCCGGCGACCTGGGCGTCGTTGTGCTCGCGGGCGAGCCGGGCCGTCTCGACGCTCCAGGTCAGCGCGGCGCGGCAGCCGGGCACCTTGTTCGCGGCGATCTGCTCGCCGTTGCCGGAGCCGCCGAGCACGAAGCCGAGGCTGCCGGGATCCCCGACGGTCTGAACGGCGGTAGCGATGCAGAACGGCGGGTAGTCGTCGTTCGGGTCGTAATGAGCGGGGCCCACGTCGATCACCTCGTGGCCCAGACTGGCCAGGTGCGCGAGCAGGTGGGCCTTGAGTTCGAAGCCGGCATGGTCGGAGCCGATGTAGACGCGCACGAACCTGCATCCTGCCCTACCGCCCCGGTCGCCGGCGTCGACGGGGTTCCGGACGGCTGGGTCGTCGCCCGGTTGTACATGGGCGGCGTCGAGTGGTCGGTGTGTGCCGACGCCGCTGCAGTGCTCGATGCGACCGCCGACTGCGTCGCCGTCGGGGTGGACATCCCGATCGGTCTGCCGTCGGGCGTCCCCCGCCGCGTCTGTGACATCGAGACCGGGGCCCGGCTCGGCCGGGCCCGGTCGTCGGTGTTCCCGGCACCCCCCCGGCCGGTCCTCGCCGCCGCGTCCTTCGCTGACGCCTGCGCGGTCGCCCGCGAGCTCACCGGGCGCGCGATCAGCCTCCAGACCTTCAACATCGGCCGCAAGATCCGCGAGTGGGACGCTCTTGACGTGCTTCCCGACCGCGTCGTCGAGGTGCATCCGGAGCTGTCGTTGCGGACGCTGGCGCCGGAGGTCGAATTCGCACCCAAGAAGACCGCGCGCGGTGCGGGACAACGCATCGCCGCGCTCGCCCGGTGGGTGGACCCCGCCACCGCGCTGGCCGACCTGCCCGCCGGCGCCCGGCTCGACGACGTGCTCGACGCGCTGGCGGCCTCGTGGTCGGCGGGGCGCTGGGCGCGCGGGTGCGCCGAGGTGATCGGCGACGAGATCGACGAGCGGGGCCGGCCGATGCGGGTGGTCCTCTGAGGTCTTCCCGACCGCGTCAGCGGCCGCCCGGTGCGGCGAGGACGGCCTCGGCGAAGGCGACCGCGGCGGGATCGATCCGGTCGGCGCCTGCGGTGGCGCGCAGCCATCGCACGAGGTGCGGGGCCGTCTGCGGGGAGAGCGTGACGATCCAGCCTGCCGACGCGGCCCGAGCTTCGGCCACGTGCTCGGTGCTGCCGTCCTCGCGGTGCGCGATCACCTCGGGCCGGGTGGCGAGCAGGCCGCCGACGGCCCAGCGACCGGCGGTGGCGCGGCTCGCGAGCCGTTCCAGCACATCGGCCGCCGCGAGCAGGACGCTCGCGGCATCGGCCGGCTGGGCTCCCGCAGCGTCGTCCACATCCGCGAGTCTGTCAGCCACCGCCGTCACTCCGGCCAGTCGGACCCCCGGATCACCTCGACGAAGTCGCCCCGCTGGAAGCCCGGTACGAAGTGCTCCAGAACGTCGGCTTTGACGTTGCCGAACGTCGTCTCCGGCCGGTCCTTGATCCCCTCGGTGAACGCCTCGAGGATCTGGCGCTTGAAGTCCGGCCGCGGGTGCGCCTCGGTGACCGCGGCACGCTGCTCGTCGGTGATCGCGTGGTAGCCGATGCCCAGCACGTCGAGCTCGACGCCGCGGGTGACCAGCGCGACCTCCGGCGCCATGTGCAGCGGGATCTCCGGGATGGTGTGCAGCGCGATGCCGGTCCAGGCGCGGGTCGCGGCCTCTTCGGAGATGCCGTGGCCCAGCAGGAACTTCCGGGCCTCGTCGGCACCGTCGATCTCGAAGCGCGGGTCGGTCCGGCGGTACTTCTCGGTCAGCCCGAGGTCGTGGAACATCGCGCCGACGTAGAGCAGCTCGGGATCGAACGCCAACCGCTGCTCACGGCCGCGCAGGGCGCCGAACAGGTACACCCGGCGGGAGTGGTGGAAGATCAACGGGCTGGCGGCGTCGCGGACCAGCTCGGTGGCCTCGGCGACGAGCTTCGTGTCGGGGATCTCGATGTCGGCGATGCGGGTGCCGTTCCGGACGTGCCCCGCCACGTCGCCGTCCTCGCCTTCCCCAGCGTGCGACTGCTCGACGTGACCGGCTGGCTCGACGGCCGGCGCGCGACCACCCACTGGAAGCACACGGCCGCTTTGGCCCGGTCGTACCCGCAGGTCACGGTGGAACCCGACACGACCTACGTCGCCGACGGCCCGGTGACCACGTCGGCCGGGGTCAGCGCCGGTATCGACCTCGCGCTCGCCGTCGTCGCCGACCCGGCCGGCGACCACTCGCTCCCCGCGATAGCCGGGCGCGCAGGCGTGAGCACCCGGCAGCTGACCCGGTTGTTCCGCCGGCACGTCGCCGCGACCCCGGCCGCGTACGTCGAGTCGGTGCGCGTCGAGGCGGCCCAGGCACTCCTCGCGGCCGGCGGGACGGTCGCGATGGCCGCCCGGCGCAGCGGGATGGGCAGCGACGAGTCGTTGCGACGGGTGTTCCTGCGCCGGCTCGGCACCTCCCCCTCGGCATACCGAGCCCGCTTCCGCAGTGACACCCCCTGATGCGATGAAGGAGCGGGGCCTCCCGCTCCTCGTGACCCTCGGCTCATGCTCGAGGTGCTTCACGTCAACGATGGTGGGAGGCCCCTGTGAGCGAAGCATACGAGGGACGGCAGATCGTCGGG
>NZ_JAHDTG010000131.1 GCF_018531475.1 Pseudonocardia mahuensis | reverse complement strand
ACACCTGGTCGCCCTCGTCCGCGCCGGCGCCACCTTCGAGGCCGGCAAGCTCGTCGAACGACCCGAGCAGCACCCTCAAACAGAAGCCGCCTAAAAGATCTTCATCCACAGGTCTTGACGATTGCTCGCAGCCAGGACTTGACCAAGACCAGGCCGCGGGAGAGGTGCTCCGGGTAGGCGATGTCGAGCCGGGCCGGGTAGTCCGGGACGTCGGCGAGGGTGAACGGCGGGTAGCGGTCGGTGCCCAGGGCGCTGTAGCCGTAGAAGGAGACCCGCCATGTCCAGCGGAACACTCCGAGGTTGAACCCGAAAAGCCCCGGTGGGTAGCGACCGGTGATGAGGATCGCGAACCAGGCGATGATCGTCAGGACCGCGAAGGCGATCCAGAGGAAGGCCAGCACGATGACGTGCGGCACCAGGAGGAGCCATTTGACCAACCACAGCCCGCGGGACAGCCCTGGTTCCAGCCGGCCCTCGACGCGGACGGGGTACGGCGGGGGTGTGGTCATCTGAGCATGCGGGCGGTCGTTGGACATGGGGTGTCTCCTGTGAACAGAAGGAAGGCGGTGCCAGCCGCCCGGGAACGCGAGCACCGGCTGGGCCCGCCCTGAGTAGGTGGTGGTGATGCCGCCCCCGGTGGCTTCGGCGGCGGCCACGGCCGGGCCCTGGGTGGGCCCGGCCGGGTGTTCGACGGCTAGACGGCGACGTCGCGGTAGCCGGGCGGGGTGCCGGCAGCGGCCATGCCGGCGGTGATGGGAGAGGGCTTGAAGCCCTTCACGACCAGCCACACGCCGAGCGACAACTCCCAGAAGAACACCGGGAGTGCGGCGATGGTGGCCACGGGAGAGAGCTGGTCGAAGAAGCCGAACAGCACAGCGGTGGCGGAAGCGACGCTCAGGGGGGCTGCGATGAGTCCCAGCAGGGGGATGGCACGGGGCACGAGTCCGGACCGGAACATCAGATAGCCCAGCAGCGCTGCGTTCAGGCCGGCCATGAGGCCGGGGCCGAGCAGGAACGTCCAGTCACGGATCGCGACGAGCGCTTGGCCGGTGGTGAGAAGTGAGGCCGTGTCTGCTCCGGTAGCTCCGGCCAGCTCCTGCCGCAGGGTCACCACCGAAAGCAGGCTCACGACGCCGGTAAAGATGACGGCGGCTTCCAGGACACGAGTGGTGACAAAGCCGAGCGCGGCGGCTTCGCTCTGCCGCTTGACCACCGGGAACAGCACAACCGCGGTGCCGATACAGGCCAGGGCATTGATCACATCCAGGAGAAGGCCCCAGAGCACGCCAGTCTCCGAGCCGGCGCCGAGGATGAAGTCCGGATTCTCGAGCACGGGAGGGAGGAGGACGAGCGCAGCAGGTATCGAGGCGATGAAGGTGACCAGATAGAGTCCGCCCGCGACGAGCGCGGTCTTCCGCAGCGAGTTCATCGGGACCCGGTTCGGTGCATCCGCTGTGTGTCGCTCGGCGGGTGGTTTCGGTGTGAGGGTTGCCATCGGGTCCTCGTCCTTAGAGGTATGGCGTTGTCGCCCGGCGGTTGTCGAGGCGGGGGTAGGTGCGGTCGTGTCAGGAGCGCTGTCGGGCGGGCTTGGCCGTCGCTGGCGTGGCCGGAGCGGTCGACGAGCCGGACGGTCTCGCCGCGGCGGCGCAGCGCGTCCAGGGTGGCCAGGCCGATCGCGCCGGTCCCGAAGATGACGTGCCGCGCGGTGGTCATGGCGTCGCCTGGGTCGGTGTGTGCGGTGCCCGATCCGGATCGGCCCGGTCGGGCGAGTGACGAGGCGGCAGGAGCCGGTGGAGCAGGAGCCCGGACAGGGCGGAGAACGTCACCGCACCGTAGGCGCCGAAGATCGTGAACTGCTCGTCGACCGCGATTCCGCCCAGGGTGGTCGCCGTCCAGCCCAGGGCCCACAGCAACGCCACCGCGGCGGCCCACACCCAGCGCATCCGGGTGCGGCGGGGCAGCGCGATCGCCTGCGCGACACCGAGAACCAGACCGGTCAGCGCGCCCAACACGGCCAGGTCGGCAAGCGAGGTCCGGTAGCCGACGACCCAGGCCCCGAGCAGCAGCCCCAGACCCATGCCGATCGTGGTGGCCGGCATCCACCACCGCGTCGAGGCGCCGGGAACTGGCCAGCGTCTGCCCGGCGCCGATGACCAGCCCGGCGACCGCGCCCCCCAGCAGCGCCGCCATCGGGGTGTCGACACGGCCGGCCACCCCGGTACCGGCCAGCCCGGCGAGCGGGAAGGCCAGGAACCCAGCGGTCCAGATCAACCAGGTCCGCAGGAACAACGGCCGAGATGCTATCGAGCGGGACATGGTGGTCAGCTCCTCAGCCGGGCCGCTGCGGGCGGGGTTGCCCCGGGCGTGCTCGGGTGTGGGATGTCGTCAGGGGCGACCGTCGCTGCGCGGGGGACACGGACCCAGGCGCAGGAGGACGGTGACGCCCAGGGCGGCCACCCACAGGCCCCAGCCGGTGCTGCCGAGCAGCCCGGCGAGGTCCCAGACGGGGAAGCCGGGTACGGCGGTGGCCAGGATGTCGCCCTGGTTGAGCAGGTAGATCATGCTGACGGCGAGCCCGGTGCCGCCGAGCCAGCGGGGCAGGACCCGGGTTCGCAGGATGACCACGCTGAGGGTGACCGACCAGGCGATGACCAGCAGCTGCCCCAGGTGCTCACCCAGCAGCGCCCCACCGAACTGGTGTTGGGCCGTCCACGCGGCGTCCACGGCGGTTCGGGTGAGGGCGTCACCGCCGACGTAGGACCGAGCCAGCGGCGGGACCACGAAAACCCAGCGCAGGAACCCGATCAGTGACAACAGTACCGAGGTGGCGCCCACGTAGGTGGCGACCCGCAGCGCCGGGTCGTCGCGGCGGCCCAGCACGGCCGGTAGCAACAGGATCGGAACAGCCAGGATCGCGTAGGTCCACGCCGTGGCGAACCAGGTCCACACCAGGCCCGCACCACCCGCGACGAACGCCGGCAGCACCACACTGCCCGGCTCCCGCAGAATGTCGGGCCAGTCGAACGTCGAGGACAACACCGTGGCCGCCACCGCGAACCCGACCGCGCCCACGACCAGAAATCCCCCGGTCGTCCGGCGAAGGCCGATGCTCGTGCTCGTGGATCCCATCAGGGTCCCCGTCTCTGCGCATCGTACAAAAATTGCACGCCAGACAGATGCTGTACGCTGTACAAACGAAAGTCAAGGGAGAGCAAATCAGCGATGGCAGCCGAACCGACGGCCGCGCGAGTCACACGAGCACGCCGTCCCGGTCCACGCCGGGCACTGACCGAGGACGAGATCCTCGATGCCGCGCTGGACCTGCTCGACGACGGCGGGCCGGCCGCGGCGTCCGTGCGGGGCATCGCCGCCCGGGTCGGGGTGGCCCCGAACGCGGTCTACACCTACTTCCCGGACAAGGCCGCCGTGGTCGAGGCGATCGTCGAGCGCCTGCTCGGCGAGGTCGACCACGACGTCTTCGCCGACCGGGCCCAGCCGTGGCGTCTGCGGGTGGAATCGCTGGCCCTGGAACTGCGACAGCGGCTGTCGGCGCACCCCGGCGCCGTTCCCCTGATGCTCGGCGGCCCGATGAACGGGCCCCGTTCCCTCGCCCTGAACGAACGACTCCTCGAGCTCCTCGCCGACGCCGGGCTCGACCCCGTCGACGCCGCGCGGGCGTCTCACCTGCTGTTCGGCTACGTGTTCGGATCGATCGCCCTGGAAGTCGCCGACCTGCACCAGCCCGGCCCCCTGCCACCGGAATCCGAACGCATTGCCACCCGACACGACGCCTTCGCGGCGACACCGGCCGACCACTATCCCCGCACCGCCGCGGCGGCACCCATCGTCGCCGCCTACATCTCCACCGAGCAGTACACGTGGGGCCTGCACCGCGTACTCGACGGCATCACCATGCACACGGCCGCCGGCTCGGACATTGCACCGTCGCCCCCTGCGGGACTGTCATAACGCTAAGCCCTTCGACGACCCGGTCGAATTGGGCGTGCACCTCGGCGGCGTCGGGCTGGTCGAAGATCGTACGGGCCGGCATCCAGCGGCCGGGACCGGAACGCCTCCACCTGCGAATCGAGGCTCTTGGCCATCTCGCTGACCTGGCTCTTGGACAGCTGCGCGATCCCCAGCTGACCGACCAGCTTCTCCACCCGCCGGGTCGACACCCCCAACAGATGGCTGGTCGCGACCACCGAGATCAAGGCCTGCTCGGCTCGGCGCCGGCGCTCCAACAACCACTCCGGAAAGTACGACCCGCTGCGCAGTTTCGGGATCGCCAGCTCGATGCTCCCGGCCCGGGTGTCCCAGTCCCACAGCCGATACCCGTTGCGGCTGTTCACCCGCTCCTCGGAGCGCTGGCGATACCCGGCGCCGCACGCGGCGTCGGCCTCCGCGGCCATCAACGCCTCGGCGAACTGCTTGATCATTACCCGCAACAGATCCGGGCTCGCCGCCGCGAGGTGCTCGTCCAACCAGCCCGCAACGTCCACATTATCTGACGCGGCCATCGCGTCTCCTCCCTCGAGAACCGAAGCACTCGAAGGATCACGCGGTGGCCGTCTCACATCCCGACGCCACGCCGCTGAGCAGCAACGACGCCGTACACCACGTCAGAGGACGCGACCTCGGCAAGGTCGCGGAGCCGGCGTAGCGGCGAGGGGATGAGCCAGGTTCTGCGAGACGCGGCTTGACCGTGTTGTCTCACCCAACCTGAACAGCTGCGGATGCCGTACGTCGTGTGTAGCCGGACCCTGACCCCTGAACAATCTCGCGAAGTACCTCGTCGGGCCACCGCCGACGGCACCACCTTCCGGATCGCCCGCACCGAGCGCGGCAGCGAGTTCGCCGGCCCGGTGTACTCGCGCAACGGCCACATCCTGTTCGCCGACCCCCAGGACCCCGGCAGGCTCTACGCGATCACTGGACCATGGGCATCCCGGTCCGGAGCCGGACCTGAGCACCGCGCGGCCCGCTGCCGCCCCCCGGAGCGCTGAACCGGGCGCCCGGCGGGCGCGCATCGGTCAGAAGGTGGAGCCGGATGCCTGGGATGTGGCCGTTCGGCCGAGACGAGGCACCCGCGCCGAAAGCGATCATGGCGCCCATGCCGACCTCCGGGCCCGCCCCGATCCTGACCACCGGAACGCCGGCGGGGAGCCGTTCCCGCCCAGAGGGTTCGATCCCGCCGTTGGCTCGCGTGCCGGTGCTGGCCCTGAGCGCGCTGGTGGGACTGGTGCTGCTGGCCAGGAGCGGTGCCCCCGCCGGCATCGTCTACTCCATCGACGAGTCGTACTTCGTGGCGGCAGGACGTCGTCTCAGCTGGGGATACGCCGACCAGCCACCGTTGACGCCCCTGCTCGCGCACCTGATGGACACAGTGTTTCCCGGCTCGTCCGTGGGGCTACGCCTGCCCGCCACACTGCTCACCGCGGCGGGCGTGGCGATCGCCGCGCTGATCACCCGCGAGCTCGGTGGCGGCCGCCGCGCGCAGATGATCGCCGCGTCCGGCTACGCACTGGCGATGCTGCCGTGGGGCCAGATTCTCTACCCCGCCACGCTGGACGTGTTCTTCTGGACGCTGCTCAGCTGGCTGCTGGTGCGGTGGGTCCGCCTGCACGATCAAGGTCGGCGCCACGATGGGCTGCTGCTGGCCGCGGGGGTGGTGACGGCCCTGTCGTTGCAGACCAAGTACCTCGTCCCCGCTCTGTGGACGGTTCTCACCCTCAGCGTCCTGGTCGTGGGCCCGCGCCAGATGCTGTTCCGGCCGGCGCTGTGGGTCGGCGGTGCGGTGGCGGCGCTCTCTGCGGTCCCCGGGTTGCTGTGGCAGTCCCGGCACGGCTGGCCGCAGATCGAGATGGGCCAGGTCATCTCGGCTCAGGGGAGAACGGATGTCCTGGGCGCGCTGCTGGCCGCCGGGTTGCCGGCGGGGGTGCTGCTGTTGGGCTACGGGCTGTGGCACCTTCTGCGGTCGCCGCAGCTGCGTGCCTACCGATTCCTCGGCTGGGCCGTCATCGGCCTGCTGGCGGTCTTCGTCATCGCAGGCGGTCGTGACTACTACGCCCTGGGGATCTATCCGGTGTGTTTCGCCGCCGGAGCGGTGGAGCTCGAACGGCGTCGTTCCGCGTGTTGGCGGGGCTGGCTCGTCATCTGGCCGGTCGTCGCCGCGTCGGCTGTCGGAGTTGGCCTGAGTCTGCTTCCGGGCTCACCGGCCGAGTCCGATCACCGTGAGCAGGCCGACCGCGTGGCCACGGCCTACCGGTCCCTGCCGCCGGACACCCGCGGCGAGGTGGCGATTCTGACCGAGGCCTATACCCAGGCGGGATATCTGGAACGGTTCGGCCCTCAACGCGGCTTGCCGAGGTCCGTCTACAGCCCCAACCGTGGGTTCTGGCATTTCGGCGCGCCCCCGGAGACCTCCGAGGCCGCGCTGTACGTGAGTGGCAACGAGCCCGGACGGCTGGAGAACCTACGCCGGCACTTCACCCGGGCCGAGCAGCTCGTGGCGGGCGAGGAGAACTCCGGCGTCGGCGCGGTGTGGCTGCTGGACGGACGGCGTGCGCCCTGGTCGGAGATCTGGCCCGAGGTGTACTACCTGTGAGTGTGGCGATCGACTCAGCGTGGCGCTTGCCAGAAACCGGAGCAACCGGAGTAACCGGAGCAACCGGACGCCAGTACTTGCCTGGGGTGTTCAAGCGCTGGGATCAGCTGGGGATGTACGTGACCTGGATCGGATCGCCCAGGTCGTACTGGATCAGCTCTTGTCGAGGTGCCGGTAGATGGTGGGCCGGGTGACGGCCGAACTCCGCGGCGATCTGGGCCACGGTGTAGGTGCGCTTGCCGTCCTCGCCGACCTCGTCGTACATCTGCTGAGCGAGCTTGACCTGCCGCGGGCCGAGTTTCGGCTTCTGCCCGCCGGTGCGGCCGCGGGCCCGGGCCGCGGCGAGGCCGTCCATCGTTCGTTCGGACATGAGGGCGTGTTCGAACTCCGTGATCGAGCCGAGGATCTGGAAGAACATCCGGCCGACCGCGGTGGAGGTGTCGATGCCCTGGTCGAGCACGACCAGGTCCACGCCGCGGGCCTGCAGGTCCCGGGCCAGCTCGATGAGGTGCTCCAGGGACCGGCCGAGCCGGTCGAGCTTGGTGACGACCAGCTGGTCCCCCGGCCGGTTCGCCGACAGCAGCCTTGTCGAGCTCGGGGCGGCGGGCCAGCTTCCCGGAGGCCTTGTCGAGGAAGACCTCGTCGCAGCCTGCCACGCGCAGCGCGTCGACCTGAGCCTCGGGGTGCTGGTCCCGCGTGGACACCCGCCCGTACCCGATCCGCATGATCGGAGATGTATCGCGAACCCTCGTTGGCGTGACATAGGCGCGTACACGGCATGCGTTACACGTCTTATCTGCAGAGACGCCGGACGGTTGAGGTGTAACGCGAACGATCGTTGAAATGACACCATGAGTGATCTTGGGCGCCCCGGTCAGGACTCTCGCGGCCTGGCCTGGCCTGGCCTCTGCCGCGCCACGCCCGCCACGCGGCCGCGGCCGACTGTTTGGCCGCTGCTGCTAGGCCTTGTGGAGTACCCACGCAGGGTGCAGACTGAATGCACGATCCGTTAATGCGCCCGGACCCCGCGCAGTTGCTCCTATCGCCTGGCGGAGGTCCGCTGCACATGTCCCCTCGACGCATCGCGTTAGTGACCGATCTGAATCAGATGCGTGCCGATGACGCGCTGATTGACCGGCTGGGCAGCGGCAGCCCGCCGGGTGATGACCCGCTGTGCCTTGTGCTGGCCGCGTGGGGGTCGGCGTGCGTCCGCGGGTTCGACGGCCCGCCCCCGATCCCGGTAGGCCCGTCGCGACGATCCGAGCGGGCCCGACACGGCGTCGGGCGGCACGCCGGCTAGGGAAACCTCGAGCGTCACCGCTGTCGGCGCTCCGGGCGCTGCCTCCTCATCTATGCGGGATGCCCTTTCCCTAGGTGGGGTCGGCGTCTGGATCTGCGGCCGGGCCGGCGGTGTCTGGCGGCGCGCCCGGCCGGTTGGGGGCTACAACCCCGGCCGGGCGCGTCCGCGCAGGACCCTGTCAGCGGCGCGGCCAGTCTCCACCGGCCGATCGCTCCACCGTTATTCGGTCCACTCTCGCGATGCCCTGCCGCTCGCCCTGGCCGAGCTAGGCCTCTGCCAGTCGGCCGTAGCGCGTCGCCAACCCAGCGGCCACCGCACCGCGCAAGCTAGGGGAAATCCTCGATGAAGCACTCCGTCCCGGCCCACGGCATGAGGCGCAGACGTTCTGCTGCCGCGCTCGCAGGAGTCGTCGCGTTGTCCTCGGCAATGCTCATGCTGGTGTTCGCCGGCACCGCGCAGGCGGCAACGACGCCGGTTCCGTTGGGCACGGCCGCCAGCTTTGCGGTGTTGGCCGGCTCGGAGGTCACCAACACCGGCCCGTCGATCGTCACCGGCGACCTCGGCGTCCACCCGGGCACGGCGATCTCGGGTTTCCCGCCGGGAACGGTCCTCGGGACCCAGCACTCCGCGGACGCCGTCGCGGGGCAGGCCAAGTCCGATCTCGTCGCGGCCTACAACAACGCGGCCGGACGGCCGGCGACCGAACTGGCCGATGTCGAACTCGGCGGCAAGACCCTGCTCGACGGCGTCTACCACAACGGCACTCTCGGCTTGACCGGGACACTCACGCTGGACGGGCAGGGCGTCCCCGGCGCCGTATGGATCTTCCAGGCCGACTCCACGCTGATCACCGCCTCCAACAGCAGGGTCCTGCTGGTCAACGGGGCCGACGCGTGCAACGTCTTCTGGAAGATCGGTAGCTCCGCCACGCTGGGCACGGACACGGACTTCACCGGAACCGTCATGGCGCTGGCCTCGATCACCGTGCAGACGGGCGCCACCGTGGACGGGCGCGTCCTGGCCCGCAACGGCGCAGTCACGCTCGACAACAACCTCATCGGCACCGCCGGATGCCCGGGGGTGGGCGGCCCACCCGCCACGACCACCCCGATCACGACCACCCCGACCACGACCACGACGACGACGACGACGACGGCCGAGCCGACCACCACCACGACCGAGCCGACCACCACCACAACCGAGCCGACCACCACCACAACCGAGCCGACCACCACCACAACCGAGCCGACCACCACCACAACCGAGCCCACCACCACCACAACCGAGCCCACCACCACCACAACCGAGCCCACCACCACCACAACCGAGCCCACCACCACCACAACCGAGCCCACCACCACCACAACCGAGCCCACCACCACCACAACCCTGCCCACCACGACGACTCGTGGCGGCGGAGGACCGGGCGGACCCGGAGCGCCGGGCGGCCCGGGTGGTCACGGTGGCGCAGGCGGCTCGGATGGCACCGGCAACGGTGGCAGCGGTGATGCGGCCGGCGGTGGTTCCGGTTCGGGCTCGGGGCACGGCACCGTGACCATCCCTCGTGGGCACCCTGAGACAGGCGCGGGCGGTACGTCCACCGACGCTGCCGACGTCGCACCGGCAACCGGGGAATTCCTCGCAGCCGGTGTCGCACTGGCCGGCGCGGCGGTGGCAGCCGGTCACGCCGTCCGCCGCCGTCGCCTGCAGGCTGAACCGGTCGCCGACCGCTCTGGGCCCGGCCGGAAGTCGTGACCCGGATGAGGTCGCCGGTCCTCCCCCCGTCCGGCGGGACGCGGGGACGGACGCGGCGCTGGTGGGCCGCAGGCGGGATCTTGTTGCTTCTCGCCGGCGGGCTGCTCGTCGCGGGCCTGCAGGATCGGGGCGGGTCGGCCGATCCGGTGCCGCCCGCCGCCGCGCCGGTACCTGCGGTGGTCGGCGGTGCGGAACCACCGCCGGGGGGCACAGGGGGAGCTTCACCCCCGCTTGCTGATGTAGCGAGAGCAGGAGCACTTCCTGGCGGGGTGCCGCCGTTGGCACAGCCCTCGGCTCCGGTCGAGCTGCGGATCCCCGCCATCGGGCTCTCGGTACCGGTGACCGAGCTCGGGCTCAACCCCGACCAGACCGTCGAGGTGCCCACCGACTTCCAGAAGCCGGGGTGGTACCGGCTCGGGACGGCACCCGGCCAGCTGGGCTCGGCAGTAATCCTCGGCCACGTCGATTCCTACCGAGGCCCGGCGGTCTTCTTCCAGTTGCGCTCCCTGAAAGCCGGCGACACGGTCGAGGTGACCCTGGCCGACCGTGCCATCGCCCGTTTCACGGTCACCGAGGTAGCGACGTACCCGAAATCCGAGTTTCCCGCCCAACGGGTCTACGGGGGACAGGGGACCAGCGAACTGGTGCTCGTCACCTGCGGGGGCGAGTTCGACCGCCAAGCTCGCAGCTACCGCTCGAACGTCGTCGCGTACACGTCACTCACCGGGACCGCTCCGGCACCTGCAACGCAGAACTGAGCTGATGCGGGCCCCATCGGAGAACCTGACGGAAAGTCGTGCCCCATACCCGGAACCGGCCTCCCCCCGCAGGGGTGACGCCCTCCGAATCTGCGCTGTTCCGACCGCGGCGCGCTCGAGCGTCGGTGACGCCGGTAGGTTCCGCGGCGAGCAGGCCCGGGGCGGCCCATCCCGGCCCGCCGGGTTTGCTGCGTTACCTGGCCCGACCGATGGCCCGGTGGCTTCGGCGGGGAGTAGATTCGGGCGGGTTCGTCGGCGCCGACCGAGTCCCCGTCGCGCCGGGTGATGTCGGGACTCGGGCGTGTGTCGGGACGGGTGTTGGTCAGGTTGCTGCAGCGCGGTCACTGCGAGGGTTGCCGGGTCGGGCGCGGTGGTTGAGGTGGGCGGCGCGGTGACGCGGGCGTTGCTGGCGATCGCCCGCGACGGGGGCGATGAGTGCGCGCTGGCCGAGAAAATCTGCCGGGCGTGCGTGGCGTGGCTCGACATCGACGGCGCGTCGATCTCGCTGCTGACCGCGAGCACCGCCCGCGCGACGTTGTGGGCCAGTGATGCGACCGCGGAGCTGCTCGAGGATCTGCAGTTCGCCCTCGGGGAGGGGGCGTGCATGGAGGCCGCATTGACTGGGCGTCCGGTGCTCGTCCCGGACATCGACGATGTGACCGAGGTGGGCCGGTGGCCGGCCTTCGCAGCCGGGGTCGTGGAACAGTCCGCCGCCCGGGCGATCTTCGCGCTGCCGTTGCAGTGGGGGGCGATCAACCTGGGTGTGCTCGCCTTGCACCGCCGCGCTCCGGGATCGCTGAGCGCGGTCCAGGGCAGGGATGCGATGAGCGCCGCGGACACGGCCTCGTTGATGATGCTCGGGGTGTGCACCGATCCCGGGGATGGGCAGTGGCTCGACCATGCGGTCAGCCATCGCGCGGAGATCCACCAGGCCACCGGCATGGTGCTGGCCCAGCTCGGGATCAGCGCGATCGACGCGCTCGCGCGGATGCGGGCCTACGCCTTCGCCGAGCAGCGGTCGCTCAGCGACGTCGCCCACGATGTAGTGTCCCGACGGTTGCGGTTCATCCCGGACCCGACATGAGCGGGGAGTGACCGGTTTACTGCATGGCAGGGCTATGCCTGGTGGCAGGTCTTCGAGGAGGGCGTGTGCGGATGAACCAGGTGGGACGCGGCCGTGAGCGGCTGCTGAGTAGCGCCTTCGTCGGGTTGGCGGACACCCTCGTCGACGACTACGACATCATCGAGCTGCTGGACCGGTTGGTCGGCCACAGCATCGAACTGCTCGCCGCGGACGCGGCCGGGATCCTGCTGGCCGACCCGCAGGGCAGCCTGCGGGTCGTGGCCTCGTCGAACGAGGACGCCGAGTTGATGGAGCTGCTGCAGCTCCAAGCCGATCAGGGCCCGTGCGTGGACTGCGTGCGTACCGGGGCGCCGGTCAGCGTCGCGGACCTGGCTGATACGGCCGGGCGGTGGCCGGTGCTCGCCGCGGCCATGAAAGATCGGGGCGTGTTCCGGTCGGTGCACGCGCTGCCGCTACGGCTGCGCGGGGAGGCGATCGGGGCGCTGAACCTGTTCCACCGCCAGCCCGGGGCCTTGCCCGAGGCCGACCTGGAGTTGGGCCAGGCGCTGGCCGATGTGGCCACCATCGGGATCATGCACGAACGGGCCATCCGGCGCGGAGAAGTGCTCAACGAACAGCTGCAGACCGCGTTGACCAGCCGCGTGATCATCGAGCAGGCCAAGGGGATCCTGGCCCAGCGCGGCGCGCTGAGCATGAATGGGGCGTTCGACCGGTTACGCAGCTACTCGCGCAACCACAACCAGCGCCTCAGCGAGGTCGCCCGGCGGGTCGTCGAGGGCGACCTCGGCGCCGACACGCTCGCCTCTCCGGCCGAGCAGCGGTAGCCGCCCCGGCACCGCGTGGGGTTCGCCCTGCGCTCTGTCGTGTACGTCGCAGATGTGGGTCGGATTGCTGTACCACGCACGCTGTTGCTCTGAGCCTCCGGCGACGACACGTGATGGATGACAGCACGTGATGGCCCGCCGCAAGGGTCTCGATGTCGGGGCAACCAGCGCACGTCGGGGCAGCAGGTGCCCCTGAACCTCTCATCGCCGGTCAGGTTGATTGCCTCGCCGCGTGGTGTTCCTGCGAGACGGAATCCTTCCCTCCCCCTCGGGAGAGATCTTGGTGCTGCGGGTCGGCCGGAAGCTCGACCTGTGCAGACGGTCACTGCAGCGCATAGGGGTCATCCCTGAAGGAGCGGGGCCGGTCAACCCTCTGTTCTTGTGGTTGATGTTCTTCGCTGCTGGTTGTGGGCGCGTCGAAGTGGCGGCGGGGGTCAAGGAGCGCCCGTGAGGGCGCCCGCGTC
>NZ_JAHDTG010000130.1 GCF_018531475.1 Pseudonocardia mahuensis | reverse complement strand
AGATCCGCTGCAGCTCCATCTCATAGATCGCCGGATCCGAGAACACATGCCGGCTGACCAACCCCTGATCCGCGTCGATCAAGTCGTCGATCTTCTCGACGCCGCTGTAACCGATCGTCATTGCGGCTTCCTCTCCTCCGTTTGCTGGGCACCCCGTCGGACGAAACCGAGGGCTACCGATCCGAGCGCCCCGAAATCGGCGCGGAACACGTCACCATCGCCGGCGTCCACCGCCCGACACGGGGAGCCCGGCAGGACTACGTCACCTGCTTCGAGGGCGATCCCGTGCGTCGCGAGCTTGTGGACGAGCCAGCACACCGAGCGCAGCGGGCTGCCGAGCACGTCGCGCATGCATCCGTTCGCCGCGGCGCGGCCGTTGCGTTCGACCACCACCGGCAGCGCCTCGAAATCGACACCTCGCGGAGAGAACGCCCGGTCCCCCAGCACGAAGCGGGCCGACGATCCGTTGTCGGCGACCGTGTCGTGCCAGCGGATCCGCCAGTCGGCGATGCGGCTGTCGACGATCTCGAGCGCCGGGGCGACGAAGTCGATGGCCGCCAGCACCTGGCGGGGCGTGACCAGCGGTCCCTCCAGCCGCTTGCCGAGCACGAAGGCGATCTCGGGCTCGACCTTGGGGGCGATCAGCGAGTCGAGCTCCAGGTCGTCGCCGTCGGCCGCCTCCATGACGTCGAACAGCTGCCCGAAGTCCGGCTCGCGCACCCCGGCCATCTCCTGCATCGCAGGGCTGGTCAGGCCGACTTTCTTTCCGACGACCCGGTGTCCGAGGTCCTCGCGGATGCTGGCCACCCCGGCTTGGATGCCGTAGGAGTCATCCTGGCCCAGCCCGGGGTACCGCTCGGTGAGCGGTGCCACCGGCGTGGAGGTGCACTCCGCCTTCCAGAGCTCCTCGGACAGGGCCGCACGAGCCAGCTCATCAAGCGGTGGCAACGGGCACCTCCCGGTTCTGGGCCATCGTGAACGCGATGTCCTCGAGCAGGTCCTCCTGCCCGCCGACCGCACCCCGCCGGCCCGCTTCCAGCAGGATGTCGTCGGCGTCGACCCCGTACCGGGCGGCCGCCGCCTTGGCCTTGAGCAGGAAGCTGGAGTACACCCCGGCGTACCCGAGCACCAGACTGGTGCGGTCGATGACCTGCGGGAACCGCATCAGGGGACGCACCTCGTCCTCGGCCACGTCCATCAGGCGCCACTCGTCGATGCCCGTTTCGAGCCCGATACGCCTGGTCACCACGCTGAACACCTCGCCGGGCGTGTTGCCGGCACCGGCGCCCAGACAGCCGAGGGAGCCGTCGATGAACGACGCCCCCTCGTCGATCGCGGCGAGGCTGTTGGCCACGGAAAGTCCGAGGTTGTTATGGGCGTGCAGGCCGATCTCGACCGAGATCGCCGCCCGGACGGCGGCGACGCGGTCGCGCACGCCCTGTTCCGTCATGTAGCCGGCGGAGTCGGCGAGGTAGACCACCTCGGCGCCCGACTCCTCCATGATCCGCGCCTGCTCCGCGACCACCTCCGGTGCGGCGAGGTGCGTCATCATCAGGAAGCCGAAGGCCCGCAGTCCGAGATCGCGGCACAGCCGCAGGTGCTGTTCGCCCACGTCAGCCTCGGTGACATGGGTGGCGACCCGCACCCCGCCGACGCCGTGCTCGACCGCCTCGCGCACCTCGTCCATCACCCCGACGCCGGGCAACATCAACGTGCACAGGGTGGAGTCGCCGATCACCGCGGCCGCGGCGTCGAACAGTTCGGTGTTGGAGTAGCTCCCGCGCCCCTGGAGCAGCGACGATCCACCGAGCCCCGCGCCGTGGCCGACCTCGATGTACCGGACGCCGCTGGCGGACAGCCCGGCCACGACGCGGCGGACCTGCTCCGGTGAGAAGTCGTGGTCCACGGCATGGCTGCCGTCCCGAAGGCTCGTGTCCAGGTAGGTGACCTGGGTACCGGCTGCAGGCTCCATCTCACACCCTCGCTTCCGCGCCGGCGGCGACCCGCTGGCGGGCCATCCGCACCGCGGCTGCCGTGATGATGTCGAGGTTCCCGGCGTACGTCGGGAGGAAGTCGCCGGCCCCTTCGACCTCGTTGAACAGCGTCACCTTCCGGCCGTCGATCACCGGGCCCCGGACCCGGTAGCCGGGCACGTAGGCTTCGACGCGTTGCACCATGCGCGCAACCTCGACGGCGAGGAGGTCCTCGTCCAGACCGTCCACCTCGGCGTAGAGGGTGTTGCGCATGCAGGGGGGCGGCTCCGCCGGATTGAGGATGACGATCGCCTTGCCGCGCTCGGCACCACCCAGCGTCTCGATCGCCTTGCGCGTCTTGTGCGTGAACTCGTCGATGTTCTGACGGGTCCCCGGGCCGACGCTGGCGCTGGCGACCGTCGACACCGTCTCCGCGTAGCACAGGTGCCGCGCGGCGCGCCCGACGGCGGCCACCAGCGGCACCGTCGCCTGGGCAGCGCAGCTCACCAGATTGAGTTCCATGCCGTCGCGGTGCTCGTCGCCGTTCACCGCCGGGATGACCATCGGGCCGATCGCCGCCGGCGTGAGGTCGACACTGGCGATCTGCGCGTCGGCCAGCCGCGGGGCGTGCGCGAGATGTGCGCGCGCGGACGTGGCGTCGAAGACGAGTTCGGGCAGGTCGTCGAGATCGAACAACCCGTCGATCCCGTCAGCCGAGGTCGGGACACCGAGGTCGGCGGCCCGCCGCAACCCCTCGGAGCCGGGGTCGATGCCCGCCATCGCGATCAACTGCAGCGACTGCTCGCGTCGGACCTTGTACATCAGGTCGGTGGAGATGTTGCCGGAACCGAGGATTGCGACCCGGAGGGGCCGTTCGACGGCCTGCGGACTGCTCAGGTCCATCGATTCCTACTCGGCCGTCAGGAAGTCGGCCACCAGGCGGTCGAACTCCTGCTGCTTCTCCGACTGGACCCAATGGCCGCACTCGGAGAACGCGACGAGGCGCACGTCAAGCATCCGGTGGAACATGAGCAGGGAGCTGTCGAACGGCAGTACCCGGTCCTCGCGGCCCCAGACGAGCAGGGTGCGGTGCCGGATCCGGTCCACGTGCTTCCACAGCTCGGCTTCCGGGTCCGCGCCCAGTGCCCGGAACAGCTTGAGCATGAACGCCATGGCCTCGGGGTCGGTCGCCGCCTGCAGCCGCTCCTCGAGGACCTGGTCCGATACGCGGCTCGAGTCGTACACCATGACGTCGACGAACTCGCGCATCCGCTCCACGGAGGGCGACTCGTAGAACCGGCGCACCGCGCGGTCGACGCCGCCCGCGATGTCCCCGGGGGTGAGGATGTTCACCGAGCCGCCGCCCGGGCCCATGAGCACCAGCCGGTCGGCCATCTCCGGGTAGTCCAACGCGAAGCGCAGCGCGGTGCCGCCACCCAGGGAGTTGCCCAGGAAGTGCGCCTTGGCGACGCCGGCCCCCTCCATGACCTCCTTGACGACCCGCGCGGAGAACTTCCAGTACGACTCGCCCTCCGGGAGGGCTTTCGAGGAGGAGCCGAAGCCCGGTTGGTCGATGATGATGAGCCGGAAGCGCGCGCCCAGGTAGGGCAGGTTCGTCCGGAAGTTGCTCATTCCCGAGGCGCCCGGCCCGCCGCCGTGCAACAGCACCATCGGCTCCCCGGTGCCCACCTCGCTCACGTGGATCTTCAGCCCCGCGACGTCCACGAACCGCTCCTGAACGTCCAGCTCAACCGTGTTCTCTGACATGCCGTCCTCTGTGATAGCGCGGTGTGTTCTGTGGATGCCGGCTCGGCTAGTCGCTCTGCGCCAGCGACTCGAGGCCGCGGTGGCCCCAGACGTCGCCGCCTTCCCAGTCAGAGACGACCCAGGTGTCCTCGTCCACCTCGCGCGCTCCCCAGCCGTACTCGAGATCGATCCCGCTGGGCGTCCGCATGTAGAACGAGAGCATGTGGTCGTTGCGGTGCCGGCCGAGCGTGGTGCTCATCGGCACTCCGGCGTCCTGCGCCCGGTCGAGTGCGCGGCCGACCATGTCGATCTCCTCGACCTCCAGCATGATGTGCTGGCAGGCGGTGAACGGGCCCCGGGCGAGCGCGATGGAGTGGTGCCGGCGGTTGCAGTGCAGGAAGCAGACCTCGACCGGTCCAAGCGTGGTGTACTCCGAGACCCGGAATCCGAGCTGCTGGACGTAGAAGTCCTGGGTCTGCTCGTACTGCTCGGCGTTGATCAGGAAAACTACGTGACCGAAGCCCATGTCGCCCGTCACGAACTTCGCCCCGTGCGGGGACACGAAGTTGTAGTCGATGGTGGGCCGGTAGTAGAGCTCGAGGCGGTTGCCCGCCGGGTCGTTGATGACGGCCATGCCGCCGACCGATCGGGCCTTGAGCTCCTCGTCGTCGCCGAGCCGGACGGCCACTCCCGACTGCTGCAGCTCCTCGATCGCGTCCTGGAAGGCCTGTGCGTTGGGCAGCTCCAGCCCGGCGTAGGAGAAGCCGTCGGCCTCCGCCTGGTGCACGGCGATGCGCCAGCGGTAGTCGTCAGTCTTCAGCAGGAGGCCGTCCTTGGGCGCGTCCGCGCGCAACTGCACACCCAGGACGTCGTGCGCGTAATCCCGCCACGCGGGCACGTCCGTGGCGTTGATCCCGACATAGCCGATGGACCGGACCTTCATCATTCGCCTTCTTTCTCTCGTACGCAGACAGTCCCGTCGATCACCGCGACAGCGAACGTCTTCAGCGGCTCGCGGGCCGGGCGGGTGCCCTTCCCCGTGGCCATGTCGAAACGGGCCTTGTGCCAAGGGCAGACGATGTTGGTGCCCTGTACCGGCCCGCCTTCGATGCTCAGCGCCCGGTGTGAGCAGGTGGCACTGACCGCGTAGAGCGCCCCCTCGACGTTGAAGACGAGGCAACGTTCGCCGGAAGGCAGATCGACCGCTGCCCGTCCGTCCGTCGCGAGTTGTTCGGTCGGGCAGACCGGAATCCAGCCCGCACACAGGGCCGCACGCTCCGTCATCTCTTGCAGCTCTTCGATGTCGTGTGCCGGTCAGAACAAAGCCGCGTCGTCCGGGAACACGCCCGGGACCAGGCCGACGTCGAGAACTGCGCCGGACATGATGTCCGCGGCATCGGAGAGCAGGAAGCGCACCGTGCGGGCGTAGTCCTCGGGCATCCCGACCCGGCCCTGCGCGTTCATCCCCTTGACTACCTCGAGGATCTCGGGCCGGTGGGCGACCATCGGCTCCGACATTCCGGACAGGATGAACCCGGGAACAATGGCGTTCACCCGGATGCGGTGCTTCGCCAGGTCGTACGCGAGCGCCTTCGTCAGCCCGAGAACGCCCGCCTTCGAGGCGACATAGGCGACGTGGGCGCCACCGCCGTACGCGGAGACCGAGGAGAAGTTGACCACGGAGCCACCGCCGGCCTCGATCATCGACGGGACCGCGGCCTTGCACAGCAGGAATTGGCCCTTGAGGTTGACGTCGACGGTGACGTCCCAGGTCTCTTCGCTGGTGTCCAGCACCGAACCGGTCGGACGCACGGCAGCGTTGTTGACCAATGCCCGCACTGGCCCGAACCGTCCGGTCGCCCGCTCCACGAAGTTCTCGAGCTGGGTCAGGTCCCGGACATCGGCCTCCTCGACGAGCACGTCCTCCCGGTCGCCGAACTCGGCCTGCAGGTCCTTGACCTGCCCGCCGTCGTTGCTGAACGTCGCGACTCGGAATCCGTCCTCGAGCAGGCCGAACACGACGGCGCGACCCACGCCGTAGGTCCCCCCGCTCACCACCGCGAGCCGATCCGCCACCTTGCACGCTCCTATTCCCGAGGGAAGACCGTCCCTCGCCATCGCCGGGTCCACGGGTCGGCGCCCACCTGGCGCCGCGGCACCGCCGCCCTTGGGAGAGCACCATGGCGGTGACGCGAGTCACCGCGCCTCCGTGGTAACTACGTGACTCGGGGTGACCTTTGGCCCCGACTTCCCCGCAGTCGAGGGCGGTTCAGAGGCCCAATTCAGCGCATTTGCGCTGGTCGCGAGCAGGGCCCTGATGGAAACGCTCCGTAACCGCGCGCCCCTGGGAGATCTCGGAAATCCCGTCGCGCGGCGGCTTCCCAGGGCTTGCGCCCGGAGCGCTCGGCGGCTCAAGATGCCGACCTGCCATCCTTCGCGGGTGGTCCGGCCGGCCCCGACGCCGCCTGGCGCTCGCTCCCTGTCCCGGGATTCCGGTCCTTCCGCGGATCGCGCGACATCACCGCAGCGGACCCAGCCGGGGTCATCGACCGTCGAGAGCGTCATGGCGACCCACCACCCACAGAGGGAGACCTGGAATGCTCATCGCCGTACTCGTGGCCGTCGCGTTTGCCTGCCTCGTTCTTGGCGTCGTTCTTGCGGAGATCACGGTGACTTACGTGGCGTTCGGGGTCAGCCTGCTCGGCATCGCCGTACTGGCGTTCGCGAGCATCCGGAAGCGGCGAGGAGCGCGCAGCGCCGAGGTACCGGGCAGGCCCGCGGATGAAGTCGGCCCCGGCGAGCCCGGCGCCGATGAGCAGCCCGGCCCGCCGGCCGGGGAGTCGGGAGGAACGGCGTCCTCAGGCACGTCGGTGCACTCGTCGCCCTGCGACGATGCGGCGTCCGCGGAAGAGCCGGAACGTGCTGCCGTCGAGAGCGGTGCCGACCTCGGGGTCGAAGACCCGATTCAAGCCCGGATCGTGCACGTCGTGCCCGGACGTCGGCGCTATCACACGCCCGAATGCAGACTGCTGAACAGCCACGCCGACGAGCAGATCACCCTCGAAGAGGCGCACGAGGAAGGGTTCAGCGCCTGTACGACGTGCATTCCGGACGGCAGCGATCTCATCTCCTCCCCTGTCCGCGACTGAGCCGGGCCTGCGGGTCGGCCACCATTGCCCGCTGAATCGCTCCAGGCCGGTGCTCCCCATTCCCCTCGTATCCCGGCCGGCTCCCGAACGTTGTGCAGTTGTCCGCAGACATCGGGGGCCGGCGTCCGGTAACAGCGTCTCGGACCCCCCATCTGCCACGGGAGGTCAGCGAATGACCGGATGGAACCGCCTCCCCGAACGATTTCGAGCGCGGCAGGTTCTCGCGAAGGGCCAGCAATCGGGGGCCCTCATCGCCGACGACCTCTCACTCGGCGCACCCGCATTCGTTCGCGTCATGCCCGCCCGCCGCCTCGACAAGGACGTCATGGCGTACTTCGAGGATGCGGGACGCAGGCTCGGGAACGAGGCCTCCGGCGCGCGAGCGGACGTCCCGCGCCTGGAGCTCTTCCGCTCGGACCGGGTCGCCTTCATCAGTCGTCGCTACGTGGCGGGGCAGACCCTCGACGAGTGGCTTGCCGACCCGCCCACTGAGCTCAGCCGATTCCTCGATGTCGCCGTCGTCGCCGTGAAGAACCTGTGCTTCCTGCACTCGACGGGCCTGATCCACGGGAACGTGAAGGCTTCCAACCTCGTCGTCTCGGCCGGGCACGTCGCTCTCGTCGATCACGGGCTGGCCCGTCTGTCGAGCATCTTCGACTACAAGGTCCAGGGCGCGCCGACCGCCATGGTCATACCGAGCCCGGAGTCCCAGGCCGGCGATGTGTCCTGCCTCGCCTCGTTGCTGCTCAAGGTCTTCGAGCGCGTCCTCGCGACAGGACCGCCCGCCACGACGGCCTTCACCCAGCAGCTGAACCTGTTCGTGCGGATGACCCTGGGGCGCCTCGCCGGCCTCGACGGCGGGTACAACGTGCTCACCGCCGCGGTCCGCGACCTCGAAGAGCTGGCCGAGGCGTGCCGTTCGGGCCGCCTCGCCGATGTCAGCATCGGCTCCCAGGACCTCCGACCCGAACTCGGTCCGGCCGCGTTCGCCGCCCGGCCGGCCGAGTGGTCGAAGCTCATCGCAGCGCTCGGATATGCCCAGGTCGAGCGGACGCAGACCGTGCTCGTCGAGGGTCCTGCCGGGATCGGGAAGACCCGCCTCCTGCAGGAGTTCTCCCGGTGGGCGCAGGCGGAGCACACCGCCAGGGTCATCTACGTCAAGAGCGAACCGGCGGTCGCATCCCGGCCGCATGTCGTGCTGTCCTCCTTCGTCGAGGCGCTACAGCGCTCCCGCGGGGGCGAGCCGGGAACCGGCTTCGACGGCGACGAGGAGCAACAATCCGCCTTCGCCGACGGAACCGAGGGCTTCGGTGGCGGCGGTGACATGCGGCTGCAGGGGGCGTTGCGGCCGGACGAGGCGGCGCGCCGGCTGGCGACGAGCCTGAGCGAGCTGGCAACCGCCGAGAACCCGCTGCTCGTGATCATCGACGACTGCCATTTCGCGCGACGCGAGGACATCCTGCTGCTCGGGCACCTCGCCGACGTCGCACCGAAGATCGGCCGCGGAGTCGTCATGATCTTCGTTCGCCGAGGGGCAGCCGACCCCGAGGACCGGATGCCCGCCATCGAGACCGAACACGTCGTGCGCGTGAATTCGCTGCCGCCCGACGCCGTGCGATCGATCCTAACGTCCATGGCAGGGCGGGTCGACGACGCCGTCGTCGATGGCGTGATCCGATGGGCGGGCGGCAGCCCGCTGATGGCGCAGAACGCCATCCGCTTCCTGACCGACAGCGGCGCGGTCGTGCCCGGGCCTAATGGTTGGGAGAGCCGGGGGCGCCTGCCGGCTCCACCGGCGGTGCTCACCGGGCGGGTCCGGTCGTTGCCGTCCCACCTGCGCTCGGTCCTCAAGGTGGCCGCCGCCATCGGTTTTCGGGGCCGGATGGACATCCTCGCGGGCGCCTCGGGGAAGTCCGTGGCATGGTGCGCGACCGTCGTGTCCGAACTGGCGCGCCGCGGGTTGCTGCACGAGCATCGGGAGAGCCAACCCAGGTCACGAGGCCCAGGGATCCGGGATTTCGTGTTCGCACACGACACCGTCCGTGAGGAGGCGCTTGCCGACGAGGCGGGCGTCCCGCTGGCCGAGATCCATCGGCAGGTCGCACGCGCGATGATCGCACTCGGCCATACCGACGAGTTCGACCTCGCCTTCCATCTCGCCGCATCGGGCGACATGGCCGCTGCGTTCCCGCACGCGGTCACCGCGGCCCGGACCGCACGGCATCGCTACAGCCTAGGCACGGCCCGCGAGTATTACGAGCTCGCCATCGCAGTCCGAGAAACTGCCGACCTCCTCCG
This sequence comes from Pseudonocardia mahuensis, assembly GCF_018531475.1. Classification (GTDB taxonomy): domain Bacteria; phylum Actinomycetota; class Actinomycetes; order Mycobacteriales; family Pseudonocardiaceae; genus Pseudonocardia. Next base: position 3,689 of record NZ_JAHDTG010000130.1, on the reverse strand, counting down.
GGAGATGGGCGAGGTCCTCATGCTCGACGGTTGTTACGCCGAAGCCGTCGCCACGCTCAAGAGGTCCTTGTCGCGATGCGCTCATTCCGATGTGGTCGCCCGCGCGCAGATATTCCGCCTACTCGGGGAAACGCATTTCAAGACCGGGAGTCTGGAAGAGGCCGAGCAGTACTTCCTGCAGGCGTTGCAGGCGCTGGGCGAGCCTCTTCCACGCGACGATCGCAGCTTCCTGCTCGCCTCCGTCAAGGAGGTCGCCAGGCTGAGCCTCGGTCGCCATTCCCCGCACCAGCTGCACGCTCGGGATTCCGAGCACCCCGCCCTCAAGGCGGCCGTGTTCGGCAACCTGGCCTACTGCTGGTGGTTCCACAACAGCATCCGCGCGCTCTGGGCCCAGGGACGGGAGATGGCCGTGGCGCGGCACTGCGCGGTCGACGGGCCGGAACGCGCCCACGCCTACGCCACGCACGCCGTGCTGTGTGGGGCGCTGCTCGGACGCGCCCGGCGGGCCGCCCGCTACGGCGCCCGGGCTGTCTCGATCCGCAGGCAGGCCGGTGACGAGTGGGGGGAGGCGCACGCCCTGCACCTGTACGGCGTCGCGCTCGTCGCCTCGGGCGACTACCCCCGGTCGATCGCGCTGCTGACCGCGGCGGTGGAGCGCTTCGACCGCACCGCGGACCGGTGGGAGGCCCACACCTCTCGATGGCACCGGGCGATCGCGCTGTACCGGCTGGGCGACCGGGAGGCGGCAGCCCGGGAGGCCGAGCTCGTCCACCGGCTGGCCGAGGCAATCGGCGACCGGCAGGCTTCGGTCAGCGCCACCTTCATCCGGGCGCTGGCCTGCGACGGCGAGGACGTCGGCGAGGCGGCGGGAGCGGACCCCGGCCCGGACTTCGACGTGCAGTCCACCCTCACCCACCTGCTCGCACGCGCCATCGGGCTCCTCGGCGCCCACCATCTCGAGGAAGCGGACGACGTCTTGAACCACGCAGCCACGGAGATCCGCCGCCGCCGCATGGTCAACTCCTACGTGGTGCCGGTGCTGTCCTGGCGCGCAACAGTAGCGCGATGGCGGGCCGAGGGCTCGCCGCCCCGAAGCGTCGAGTCCAGACGGTGGGCGATGCGGGCGGCGGTACGCACCGTCGTCGCCGCCACAGCGAGCAGCGTTTATCAAGCTGAACGCGAGCATGTCAGGTACGAGGTGAAGCAATGGCCGTCGGTGATCCGGCACGCGTTCCTTTCGGGCTCCGCGCGATGATCGGTCGACGGCTCTTCGGTACCGGTACCACGTCCGCACCCGTTCTCGCGGGCTCGGCAACACACAACGGCCTGGAACCGAGCCTGTCACGAACCCTGCCGGAGGAAGGGGGAAACAGCGACGACACCCGGACCGCGATCGCCACGATCGTCTCGTTGCTGGTGGCGGCGGTCCACGTGGACGACGCTGCGTTCATCGAAGCGGGCAGCTCGGTTCACGGTCCCGTGCGTGTCGTCGCCGGCTCAATGAGCGACGACGACCTCGAGTGGCTTCGCGCGAAGGGGCATCTGCGCCGGCAAACGGACCTCACCTGCGTCCGGTTCCAGACCCGGCCACCCCGTTGGGCGACCTTCCTGGTGCTACCGGTGCCGGGCCGCACTGGTTCTGTGCTGGTGGCACGTCGGGAACGCAGTGCTCCCTGGTCCGCCCAGAATCGGCAAGTGGCGATGCTGACCCGCGAATGCCTCCGGCGAGTACTGGCCGCGGAACACATGGCCGATGCCATGTCGACCTCGCTCATGGTGAGCGAGGAGTTGTTCCGGACGCGCCTGGCCGCGGAGCTCCACGACGACGTTGGCCAGCGCCTCTCAGCTCTTCTGATGGAGGCCCGGCGATTGCAGAACAGCCTCGCTCGCTTGGATATCAAGCCGCCACGGGACGCGGTGACGTGGATCTACGAGCAGTTGAGGGAGTGCAACGAAGTCGTGCGCGACCTCGTCTACGAAACGTCGGCCCCGGCCCTGGCCGAACTGGGACTGCCGGCCGCCCTTCGTGATCTGGTGGAGCGCCGTCAGGCACGCAACCCGTTGACGATCAGCTATTCGTGCGACATCGCGGCCAGCGACCGTGAGCTCTCCTACGACGACCTGCCACATCCTGTTCAGGTCGCGTGCCTGCGAATCGTCCAGGAAGCCGTGACGAACGTGATGAAACACGCGGACGCGATGCACTGCGCCATCACCTTGACGCTGAGCGATTCGACATTGTCGGCGACCATCGAGGACGATGGCACCGGGCTTCCTGCCACGAGCACCTCAGGTGGCTTCGGCATGACCAGCATGCGGGAGCGGGCCGCGGTCCTGGGCGGCCGCGTATCCATCCACAGCGATCCTGGCGCGGGAACGGTGGTCAGCGCCACGCTACCGACTTAGACGGGCTTCTCGGGCGCAACGGACCGAGACGCACATACGCATGTACCTCACGACGAAAGCAAGAAATGAAGAAGCTGCAAGTGCTGCTGTGTGACGACCATCGGATGTTCAGAGAAGGAGCCAAGCGAATTCTCGACGACGAAACCGACATCCAGGTTGTCGGTGACGTCTCGTCGCTCGACGAAGCTGCACAACTCGCCGTCGAGCTGACACCGACCGTCATCGTCCTCGATATCTCGCTGCACGGGGGGAAAAGCGGGCTGGATGGGATCGAGATCCTCCGAGAGCAGTGCCCGGCGACGAAGATCTTGATGGCGTCGATGCATCAGGAGAGCTCCTTCGTCCAGGCCGCATTCGCACGTGGGGCCTCCGGGTACGTCACCAAGGACGCAGCCGCCGATGACCTCGCTGCAGCCGTCCGGGTGGTGTCCCTGGGCGGGCAGTACGTCCCGGAGTTCGTTGCGGAGCAGAAGGCGGCCTCGTCGCACCTGACGGCCCGCGAGCGAGATGTCCTGGAACTTCTGGCAGCCGGCCATACCAACGCGGAGATCTCCAAGGTCCTGCACCTTTCCATCCGAACCGTGGAGACCTATCGCTCCCAGCTCGGCCGCAAGCTTAACGTCGGCAGTCGAGCAGATCTGATTCGCGTGGCCAAGCTCCAGGGAATTCTGTAGCCCGAACCAAGCCGCGAGCACCCTTCTTCCGTTGGCCGTAACGAGCCCTGGAGTGTTCCCGATTTTATTGACATCGACAATGTCGCGGCGGACGCTCCGCCGAGCATGGCGCGCCTCCGTCCGGCAGGCCGACCAGCGCATTACGAGGCAGCTATGACGAGGTCAAATTGGTTCAGCGGTGATCAAATGACTGTTAGATCCCGTCGCCTGCACACCGCGGGAGGCGCGAGAAGGGGCCGGAACCGCTACACAGGCTGCTCCCGGACGGTCAATAGCAGCTTGGGATTCAGCCTGCCCCGCCCAGCTTTGGGCCTGAGCTGGGGTGATGGATCACCTAGAAGTCCCGCTACTGACCGCTACTGACCGCTACTGACCGCTACTGACCGCTACTGACCGCTACTGACCGCGGAGAATGGCCCGTGGATGGCCTGGCCTCCAGGCAGTACAGCAATTGGGACTTGTCGTCCTTTGCCTCGTTCCGCGGCTCTTCCGGATCTGGAGTGCAGGTGAGCGTATGACAGCCCGTGGCGCTGGGGTCGTGTTGATGCGCTGAGGAGGGCCCCGGAGAGTTGATGATGCAGGTTCCTACGCCTTGATCAGCAGCACCCC
>NZ_JAHDTG010000129.1 GCF_018531475.1 Pseudonocardia mahuensis | reverse complement strand
ACCGTTCGGACGGTCTCGGTGAGCAGCACACCACCGGCCTGCGACACCACGTTCGACGCGGCCGTGTCAACGACCGGACACGGGTAGAACCCACTACGCTTGCTCACCTGGAAGGTGCTCCTGACCTTGCGCGGATACGGCCCTCGACAAGCCACATCCTTGCTGCTCAGGAGCACCTTTCAGCCGTTCAACACACCCTTTCGGCCACCGGTCCGTGAAAGCACCGGGTTAACAGAACGCAGCGGCGCGGTGCCGGCACGGCACCGCCGATCCGATCAGCTCGGATGAGCTCGTGACTCGTGACCATGGATGACTGGCTGGGTGTCCTGCAGCACTGATCGGCGTTGCCGGTTGAACAGCTCGACAGGCCCGCCGCTGTCCCCGGCGTCCTCCGCCGCCGTGAGAGCCTGGCGCAACCAGGCTTCCGAGGCGCTCACGTGAACCGTCGAGGCAGCGCTCGCCAAGGTGGGATCGCCCGCAGCGATGGCCTCCACGATCCGGCTGTGCTGCTCGAAGGTGAAGTTGCGGGTCCCTTCCTGTACTACTCCCCGCCACACCCGAGCCCCCATCGCACGGGTGCCGAGCGCGTCCATCAGGGTGCAGAGGGTCGCATTTCCTGTGATCACGACGACCCGGCGGTGGAACTCGAGATCGAAGCTGATCAACTCCTCGTCGTTCCGGGCCTCGTTCAGGCGGTAGAGGCTCTCGGTCAGGTCCGCGATGTCCTGCTCGGTGGCTCGGAGCGCGGCGAGCCCGGTCGCGGCCGGCTCCAGGAGTCGACGCACCTCGAAGATTTCCAGCAGGGTGCCGCCGCGCATCAGGTCAAGCGCGAAGCCCAGCCCGCCGAGCAGGGTTTGGGGCTGCAGGTTGGAGACGAAGGTGCCGTCGCCGCGGCGGATCTCGAGGACCCGCGCCTCGCACAGCGCGCGGACGGCCTCGCGCAGCGAGTTCCGGGAGACCTGCAGGCGGGAGGCCAACTCGGCTTCGGCCGGCAGACGATGACCTGGCCCGAGATCACCCTCGACGATCAGGTCGCGGATCTTCTGGATGGCGCGGTCGGCGGCGGACACGGTTGCCTCCTGATGCTGAACGGCCCCTCGCCCCGGTCCATAGCGGGGCGGCTTTCATCCGGTACCTGACTGCGGATGCTAACGGCTCGAGCTTTCTGTTCCTGCTCGTCGCGGTGCCGTCAGAACCCGGCGGACGGCCAGAGGAGACCCGCCGTGACAGTGGGTTCGGCGGGTCCCCGAACGGCGTCGCGGCCGGTGCGGCGCGGTCCACGTAGGATCACGCCGCCGGGCCGTCAAGGGGCGGCGGCGAGGACGCCCCCGTCGATGGTCAGGACCGAGCCGTTGCAGTATGACGCCTCGTCCGAAGCCAGGAACAGGACGCCGTTGGCGATCTCGATCGGTTTGCCCATCCGGCCCGTGGGGTTCCACTGGTAGCGGTACTCGTCGCTGTTCAGGTAGTCCACGAAGTCGGCGACCATGGGCGTCTCGATGTAGCCGGGGCACACGGTGTTGGCCCGGATGTTGTGCTTGGCGTACGCCGTCGACAGCGAGCGCGTCAGGTTGACGATCGCGCCCTTCGCCGCGGTGTAGGCGTGGGCGTCGGGGTTCCCGACGAGCCCCAGGATGCTGGCGACGTTCACGATGGAGCCGCCCCCGCGCTCGAGCATCGCGGGTAGCGAGTGCCGCGAGCAGTTCACGACGGAGCCGAGGTTGATCCCCATGACGTGGTCCCAGTCCGCCGCGGGGGTCTCGGCGACGGTGTTCATGCTGCCGGGCCGGACGTCCTTGTAGGAGTATCCGACACCGGCGTTGTTCACGAGGACGTCGAGGCCGCCGAACGCCTCCTGGGCGGCCCGGATCACGCCGAGGGCCTGGTCGTCCTCGGCGAGGTCGGCGGCGTGGGTCACGAAGTCGGGTCCCGCGTCGAGCTCCTTGCTCAGGACATCGAGCTTGCCGGTGTTGCGGCCGACGCCCACCACGCGCGCTCCTTCTGCGAGGAACAGCTCGGTCACCGCCCGTCCGATGCCCGAACTGGCGCCGGTCACGACGGCCACTTTGCCTTCAAGTCTGCGCACCTAGGACTCCTCACGGGGTCGGATGAAAGGGCGGTGAGCCGGCCGGGTGACACTGAGCCGCGCTCGCCGCGTGTGACGGAGATCCAACCTAGACATGGGATCTCTGCTGTGTCTACAGTCACGGCCAATGTTCGCCCCGCGAGACGGAGGGTCGCTGGATGCCGATCGACCACGATGGTCTGAGGCAGGTTCTCGATGCCTTTGAAGAGGGAGAATGGGATGAGATCCACCTCGTGACCGGCGAGGTCGAGGTTCATCTCGTCGCCCGAGGCTCGTCGCCGTCGGTGCCCGACACATCCCATGTCTTGATCAAGCCGCGCGACGTCGCGGCACTCTCGTCCGCGTCGGCGGTGGACGCCGCCGACGTTCCGTCCGTCTCCGCGGCGGCAGCGGAGCCCGAGGCCGGCACCGAGCTGGTCGTGGCGCCGTCCCCCGGCATCTTCTGGCGGGCGCCCAGCCCCGGTGCGCCGCCCTTCACCGACGTGGGCATGTGGGTGGAGCCCGGGACGGCGCTGTGCATCGTCGAGGTCATGAAGCTGATGAACACCCTGCCCGCGCCGGTGTCCGGCATGGTGGTCGAGGTCTGCGCGCAGAACGGCGAGCAGGTCGAGACCGGTCGGCCGCTGTTCCGCATCCGTCCCGAAGGGCAGTGACGTGCTCGAAAGGGTCCTCGTAGCCAACCGTGGCGAGATCGCCATGCGGGTCATCCGGGCGTGCTTCGACGAGGGCGTAACGAGCGTGCTGGCAACCTCGGAGGCCGACGCCGACAGCTTGCCGGCCCGGGCCGCAGACGTCGTCGTCGGCATCGGACCCGCGAACGCGTCGGCGAGCTATCTCAATGTGGGCGCGGTGATCTCGGCGGCCCTGCTCACCGGCTGCGATGCGATCCACCCCGGATACGGGTTCCTGTCCGAACGCCCGGAGCTCGTCGAGCTGTGCGACCGCTACGGCATCACCTTCATCGGCCCCTCGGCGTCGGCGATCCGGCGCGGCGGCGACAAGATCGCCGCCCGGGAGCTGGCGCGGAGCCTCGGGATCCCCGTCGGTGCGGGCTCGGGCAGCGTGTCCACCGTGGCCGAGGCGGAGGCCGTCGCGACAGAGGTCGGCTACCCGGTGTTGCTCAAGGCCGCAGCCGGCGGCGGCGGCCGGGGCATGCGCCGGGTGGACTCCCCTGCGGAGCTGGCCGACGCGGTGCAGGCGGCAGGCTCTGAGGCCGAGGCGGCGTTCGGCGACGGCCGGCTGTACGTGGAGCACTACGTCGCGCAGGCCCGGCACGTCGAGGTGCAGGTGCTGGCCGACCGGTTCGGCACGACCGTGCACCTCGGGGACCGCGACTGCTCGTTCCAACGCCGCTACCAGAAGCTCGTGGAGGAGGCGCCCGCCAGCGCCGTGCCCGCCGAACTGCGCCGCCGGCTCGGGGAGGCGGCCGTGGCTTTGATGAGCGCGCTGGACTACGTCGGCGCAGGAACCGTGGAGTTCCTGGTCGACGTCGAGCAGAACACCTTCTCCTTCCTGGAGGTGAACACCCGCGTCCAGGTGGAACACCCGGTGACCGAGATGGTCACCGGCATCGACATCGTCCGTGAGCAGCTCCGGATCGCCGCCGGAGAGCCTCTGTCGTTCACCCAGGACGACGTGCACATCACAGGGCACGCGTTCGAGTTCCGCATCAACGCCGAGTCGCCGACCCGCGGTTTCGCGCCCTCACCGGGGACGTTGCAGGTGTGGAACCCGCCGGCCGGCGCGGGGATCCGCGTCGACAGCCATTGCTTCCCCGGTTACCGGATCCCGCCGAACTACGACTCCCTGCTGGCCAAGTTGATCTGTCGCGGGGCCACCCGGGACGACGCGCTTGCCCTGGCGGCGCGAGCCCTCGACGCCTTCGACGTCGCCGGGATCGAGACCACCCTGCCGCTGCACCGGGCACTCGTGCGCCATCCGGAGGTGCGGGGCCATCGGATCACGACCCGATGGATCGAGGACGCCTTTCTCGACACCTGGACCAGAGAGCATGCCCGCGAGGACCGGGCAGGAAAGGTCATGACCGGATGACGCACGTCGAGTTCGTCGACCAGACCCTCCGGGACGGTCAGCAGAGCCTGTGGGGCATGCGGATCAGGGCCGGGATGGCCGCCGCCGTCGCCGAGGACATCGACCGCACCGGGTTCCGGACCGTCGACGTCACCGGCAGTTCGATGTTCGAGTGCATGATGCGCTACTCCCGCGAGGACCCGTGGGAGGGCCTCGACATGTGGCGCCGGTGGATGCCGAACGCTCGGCTGCGCGCCGGCAGCCGCGACAACTGCATCGCGAAGTTCGGCCTGACCCCGGACTCGCTGATGGATCTGTGGGTGCAGACCCTGGTGCGGCACGGCATCCAGTCGTTCTGGATCTACGACTGTCTGTACAACATGGAGCAGATGCGGCGGCTGTGCCAGACCGTCCATGACGCCGGGGCCGAGGTCGTGCCGGCGATCATGTTCGGGATCAGCCCGGTGCACACCGACGAGTGGTTCGCCGCGAGGGTGCGCGAGATGGTGTCGTGGGGCATCGCCTCGTCGATCTACGTCGAGGACGCTCCCGGGATCCTGTCGCCGGAGCGGGGCGCGACACTGATCCCCGCGCTGGTCGAGGCGGCCGGCGACGTCCCTCTCGAACTGCATTGCCACAACACGATCGGCGTCGCACCGCTCAACTACCTCACCGGGTTGCGCAGCGGGGTCAAGATTCTGCACACGGCGTCGCGGCCGCTGGCGAACGGGCCGTCGCTGCCCTCCACCGAGGCCATGGTGGAGAACCTGCGCTGGCTGGGCCACGACCACGGCCTGGACACCTCCCGGCTCGACCCGGTCGCCACGCACTTCGCCCGGGTCGCCGCCCAGGAGGGCTGGGCGACCGGGACCCCGAACGAGTTCTCCACCTTCGCCTACAAGCACCAACTCCCCGGTGGGATGACCGGGACGCTGAAGGCCCAGCTGGCGCAGTACGGGATGGAGGACCGGCTCACCGAGGTGCTGGAGGAGGTCGTGCGGGTCCGCGAGGAACTGGGGCATCCGATCTCGGCGACCCCGTTCTCGCAGCTGATGGGGATCCAGTCGGTGCTCAACATCGTGACCGGCGACCGCTACTCGATGGTCCCGGACGAAGTGATCATCTACACCCTGGGCCATCTCGGCGAGCCGCCCGCGCCGATCGATCCCGACGTCCGGGACCGGGTGCTGTCTTCGTCCCGTGCGCAGGAGTACCTGAACTGGCAGCCCCCGCAGCCCTCGCTGAAGGAACTGCGGGTGCAGTTCGGCGACGAGCGGATGAGCGACGAGGAACTGCTCTCGCGCTACCTGGTGCCAGCAGAGGACTTCGAGGCCACCCAGGCCGCCGGGAGGGTGAAGCCCACCTACACCTTCCGGGACTCGGCCGCGTCGATGCAGCTCCTCGAGCAGGCACTGCAGATGCGCAGGCCCAGCTACGTCCGCGTCCGCCGCGGCGACGTCGACCTCACCCTGCGCCGGCACCAGACCGGTTGAGGGCCCACGCCGCCGGCATCGGGGCCGGGCCGGGCGATGCAGCGTTTTCCCAGTCAGTTCTCGAATCCCTGAGGAGGGCCGATGAGCAACGTCGCGAACGCCCCGACGGAAAAATGGGCGAAAGAGGCCATGACCCCCACGGTGGAGGCCTTCCACTCGCGGATCCGGAAGCTGGTCGCGGAGCGACTCGCCGCCTCCGGGAAGAGCTGGGAGGACGCCGTCGCGGATCCGTCGCTCGAGCTGACCACCGCGGACTTCGCCGCGGTCGAGAAGGAACTGCTCGACACCGGTTACCGCTACGAGATGTCCGCGCAGATCTCGCTGGTCGAGGCCCCAGAGAAGTACCGGGCCGTCGAGGGCATCAAGGACACCGGCGGGATGGAGAAGGACGAGGACGGCAACCGGGTGATCGGAACCGGGGCCAACGTTTTCCGGGTGGATGCCGACGTGGTCGGTACCGCACGGCTCGTGAGCACGGTCGACATCGTGGTGGACATGCTGACCAATGGCGTTCCGCCCGGCACCATCGCCATCATCGACGACTCCGGGGGAACTCTCACGGCGCCCATCCTCGAGCACTTCACCGGCGTCGTCTGCATGGGCGGGACGGTGCGGTCGCACCTGGGGATCCTCACCCGCGAGTACAGCGTCCCGTGCCTGATGGACGCCCAGCTCGACGGCCTGCGCGACGGCGACCGGATCCGCGTCGAGTACACCAAGCCGCCGGCGGACGTCTACGCCGAGAACGACCCCGGTTCCCGAGCACGCATCGTCAAGCTGGAGGGAGAGTCCGTTGCCCAGTGAGCACTCCTACGCGGACCTGCTGGACCTGAACGCCTGGATCCGCAAGAACAGCGACGCCTTCCACTGGCAGTGCACCGCGCGCACCGTGCAGGAGTCGAAGCTGTTCCCGGTCAACCCGTACATTGCGATGTCCTACCTCAACGCGTGGTACCGCTACCCCTCGCTGTTCCGCAAGATCGAGCAGACGATGACCGCCGAGGAGCTCGGTGACCGGGCCCGTGAGGTCTCCTCGGCCTCGGGGATCATCCAGAACGGCATCATCTCGCAGTTCTACCTGGGTGGCCGGCAGATCCTGATCGACATGGGGATGTTGAAGCCCACCGACGCCCTCGACGACGTGGCCTACGTCCTGGACTTCACCAAGCGGCTCAACCAGTCCTACCACCGCAACCACGCGCACATCCTGCCCAGCGACGCGAACCACCGTGCCCAGGTCCTGCCGGAGCGCGTCGTCCAGGTCTTCCAGGCCGACTCGTTCACCGTCAAGCCGGGCGACCGCCTGCACACCGCGGCCGGGCGCTTCCTCGCCCAGCTGTCGCAGTACGAGTTCCTGTCGCACTGCGAGTGCCGGCTGGGCATCAACAACAGCGGCCCGTACCGGATCGGCGAGTCGAGCGAGATGCTCGTGCGCGACTTCGTCGACCTCGCCGAGGGCGACTACCCGTGGCTCGACGGGGTGGCCTCGGAGATCTCCTACAACAACTACACGATGCCGGTGGTGCTGAAAGACACCCACTTCAACATCGTCGACGACTGGGCCAGCTTCGAGGCGACCCCGGCCTACGACCACAACAACGTGACCTCGATCGGCCTGTACACATCGGACTACCTGTCCGATGGCTACATCCCGGTCGCGATGGACAATCCGGCGACGCTGGCCGACTTCCTGGAGCACGAGCGCGATGTGATCGCGCGGGCCACCTCGGAGCTGTGGGCCGTGATGGCCGGCTGGACCCGTGAGCAGCTCGTCGACTCCGGTCTGCTGGTCTACTACGGGGTCGCCAAGGACCTCGCCCACATCGCGGGTGTCTACGACCAGGACGACTGGATGCTGGTCGAGGAGCGGGCGCAGCGGTTCAAGCCGCTGATGAACGACGAGTACGGCCGCGACCTCATCGCCGAGTTGGTCGGGTACATCTCGCTGAGCTCTCAGCAGGGCAACGGCTACACGATGAGCAAGTTCTCCGGCGCCCCTGGGGACATGTGGTCGACGATCCCGTACTCGGTCCTCGCTGACGACGAGTTCAGCTCCACGGTCGGTCCCATCCGCAGCGGGAGCACCTCGCTGCCGGCCAAGACCTCGACCTGGACCACCACCCAGGGGCGGCTTCCGCTCGACGAGGTCAACCGACGTGCCCGGGAACTGAACCCGCTGACCTCGCAGGACCGCTACCGGTTCCTCGACGACCGCTGGCTCAAGGACCACGTCGGCGACCCGCGGGCCGACGAGCTCTACCGCCACACCCAGCAGCGGTCGCGGCTGCTCGCGGGCAAGGGCGCGGGCCTGACCAACGCCGACGTCGAAGCCCTGCGGTCCTGATCGTGCAGGGCCCGCGGCGCCCGATGCGGGCGCCGCGGGCCCGGTTCGACCCATCAAGGAGAGTGTGAGTGGAGATCGGTGATCTGATTCGGCGTGCGGCGGCTCGGTACGGAGCCTCCCCGGCGATCACCTGCGGTACCCGGACGATGAGCTTCGCCGAGTTCGACGAGGCGACCGACCGGCTGGGCAACGCCATGTTGGCGCGCGGATTGCGGCCCGGGGATCGGGTTGCGGTGCTGCTACCCAACGGTATCGACGGGCTGGTCGCCTACTACGCCTTGGCCAAGTCCGGTCTCGTCCGTGTCTCGATGAACGTCCGGGACACCGCAGAGGACCACGAGTTCCGCATCCGCGACTCCGGCAGCCGGGCACTGATCAGTGACCGGTCGACGTCTGCCGCCGCCGAGCTGAACATCGATCTCGGCGATCTCGAGCAGATGATCGCCGACGGGTCGGCGACCCCGTGCGACGTCCCCCGGGACGCGGAGGCGCCCTACCGGCTCGGGTACACCGGCGGGACGACCGGACCCGCCAAAGCCGTGGTGTTGTCCTCGCGCTCCGAGCACTCGGAGATCACCAACTACCTGTTGGACCTCGTGCCCGACATCGGGCAGGGCGACGTGATGCTGCACGCGGCCCCGGTCACGCACGCCAGCGGGTCGTTCTTCCTGCCGCACCTGGTCCGGGGCGCGCACAACGTCGTGATCCCGTCCTTCACCCCGGGCGCCTACCTGGAGGAACTCGAGCGCCGCGAGCCCGCGACGACCTTCCTGGTTCCGACGATGCTCGCGATGGTGCTCGACGACCCGTCGATCGGCGACGTGCGGATCCCGCAGCTGCGCAACCTCTGCTACGGGGCCTCACCGATCGCGCCCTCGCTCGTCGACCGCGCCCAGGGCGTCTTCGGGAAGGTGCTCACCCAGACCTACGGCCAGTCCGAGGCGCCGATGACGATCACGCTGCTCAAGCCCGGCGAGCACGACCGGGTCGGGTCGGCGGGCCGGCCGTACAGCATGGTGGAGGTCCGGGTGGTCGACGAGCACGACCGGGAGGTCCCGGCCGGCGCCAGCGGCGAGGTCGTGGTGCGCGGACAGATCCTCATGAGCGGGTACTGGCAGCGCCCGGAGGAGACGGCTCACACGCTGCGCAACGGCTGGCTGCACACCGGCGACGTCGGGCTGTTCGACGCCGACGGTTTCCTCTACCTGCTCGACCGGAAGAACGACGTGATCATCAGCGGCGGCTTCAACGTCTACCCGCGAGAGGTGGAGGACTGTCTCCTCGGCCATCCCGCGGTCCGAGAGGCCGCAGTCGTGGGCGTTCCCGACGAGCGTTGGGGTGAGGTCGTGCAGGCGGTGGTGTCGACCCGGGAGCCGGTCGAGGCCGAGGAGCTCATGGGGTGGGCGCGCGACCGGCTCGCCGGCTACAAGCGCCCGCGGGCGGTGATCTTCCGTGACGACCTGCCGAAGAGCTCGGCGGGCAAGATCCTGCGGCGCGCGGTGCGCGAACAGCTACCGCCCGCCGGCGACGGTGGCGACCGCGCAGAGAAGAAGGGCTGACCCCAGTGGAAACGAATGTGCTGGTCCTGCACGGGCTCGTGGTGAAGAAGGCGGGTACCGCCGAGCAGATCGCGGCGATCCTCGGGGCCGACGAGGCGCAGGTGCGCGCCGAGCTCGAGGCCGCCGTGGCGAGTGGCGACGTGGCGGGCGCCAAGGGCACCTTCATGCCCACGCCGGCGGGTCGCGCGCGATTGGACGCCGCCTATCCGGAGGCCTACGCCGCGGTCCGTAAGGACGAGGCGTTCACCGGTGCGGCCGACCGGTTCGAGGTCGTGAACCGCAAGTTGCTCGCGCTGCTCACGCGCTGGCAGTCGGTGCCGCAGGCCGGGACCACGGTGCCCAACGACCACAGCGACCCGGCCTACGACAACGCGATCCTCGACGAGCTCGGTGACCTCCACGAGCGTGCCGAACCGATCCTCGACGCCTTCGCCGACGCGGTGCCGCGGATGAAGGCCTATGTCGGACGGCTGGCCGCCGCCTACGACCGCGCGCTCGCCGGCGAGACCGACTTCGTCAGTGGCGTACGGGTCGACAGCTACCACACCGTGTGGCACGAGCTGCACGAGGACCTGCTGCGCGTCCTGGGCCGCACGAGGCAGGAGTGAGATGAGTTCGTGGTGCGTCGTGCTGGATGGCAGCGAGCTGCCCAGCCGTGAAGAGATTGGCGGGAAGGCGTGGAGCCTGGCGCGGATGCGCCGTCTGGGGCTGCCGTGCCCGCCGGCGTTCGTGCTCCCGACCCGGGTGTGCCGCGAGTACGACGCCGGGGCCGAGCTCCCCCCGCACGTCGAGGACGCCCTGCGTGCCGGTGTCGCCTACCTGGAAGCGGAGACCGGCCGCCGATTCGGCGGCGGTGAGCAACCACTGCTGCTCTCGGTGCGCTCCGGCGCTCCCGTCAGCATGCCGGGGATGATGGACACGGTCCTCAACCTCGGGTTCGACGACCGCGTCGAGCGGGCGCTCGCCGCCGAGGCCGGTGACCCGGCGTACGCGACCGACACCCACAGCCGGTTCGTCGCGAGCTTCGGGCGCATCGTGCTCAAGGCCGACGTCGAGGACGACACCCGGTCCCCGCACGAGCTGCGGCGAACAGTGCTGGCGGAGACCGGCAGGCCCGTTCCGGACGACCCGTGGGAGCAGCTGCGGGAGGCCGTCCGCGCCGTCCTCGGCTCCTGGCAGTCGCGGCGGGCCAAGGCCTACCGGCTGCACACCGGCATCCCCGACGACCTCGGCACGGCCGTCACCGTCCAAGCCATGGTCTTCGGCAACATGGGCGAAAACTCCGGTACCGGAGTGCTGTTCAGCCGTGACCCGATGACCGGTGCGGCCGAGCCGTACGGCGAGTACCTGCCGCGAGGGCAGGGCGAGGATGTGGTCTCGGGGGAGCGCACGCCGCTGCCCCTGGCCCACCTGGCCGAGCAACTGCCCGATGTGCACCGGGAGCTCCTGGCGGCCGCGCGCCGGCTCGAGGCCGAGGAACGCGACATCCAGGACATCGAGTTCACGGTGCAGGGTGGCACGCTGTACCTGTTGCAGACGCGGGCGGCGAAGCGCAGCCCCGAAGCGGCCGTGCGACTGGCGGTGGATCTTGTTGACGAGGGGCTGATCAACGAGGACGAGGCCGTCGCCCGGGTCTCGGCGGAGCAGGTACGCCAGCTCCTGCGGCCCCGGCTCGATCCGGAGGACCGGCGCGATGCGACTGTGGTCGCCACCGGGGAGGCTGCCTCGCCGGGAGCCGGCGCGGGACTCGCCCTGTCCGACGCCGACGAGGTGGTGGAGCGGGCCGCCCGCGGCGAGTCCGTGGTGTTCCTAGCACGTACGACCAGCCCCGAGGACGTGCACGCGATGATCGCGGCCGTCGCGGTCTGCACCGAGACCGGGGGCTCGACCAGCCACGCCGCCGTCGTCTGTCGTGGCCTCGGCCGGCCCGCGGTCGTCGGCTGCGGGCCGGGGGTGGTCGATGGGCTCTCCGGTCGGGAGGTCACCGTGGACGGGGCGCTCGGGAGCGTGTTCGACGGTCTGCTCCCGCTCCGCTCGGTCGATCCCGAAGGCGACGACCGGCTCCGCCGGCTCACCGCCTGGGCGGTTGCCGCCACCCACGTCGATGTGGTCACCGGCACCGCCGACGGCGACATTCGCGATCTCGACGAGCTCGGTGTGGTCGAGGTGGCCGACGTCGAGCACGCCGTGACCGGTGCGACGGCGGTCCGCGGCGGCGTCGTGGAGACCGACGCCGGGGTGGCCGCCGCGATCCGCGGCGGGGTACGCCGGATCGTCACCGACCGGCCACTGCCGGTGCTGCTGGCGGCCGCCGCGCAGCAGCGCGCCGCGGATGCCCGGGGCCCGCTGGTCGGACTCGGCGCGCGGAGCGCGGGGTGAGCGCGCGCCGCGCCGTCGTCGTCGACGTGGTCCGCACTCCGTTCGGGAAGGGGCGGGCCGGCGGGGCGCTCGCCGGCGAACACCCCGTCGACATGCTCGCGCTCGTCCTGGAGGCTCTCCTGCGCCGCAGCGATCTCGACCCGGCGCGGGTCGACGACGTGATCGCCGGGTGCACGATGCCGGTGGCCGAGCAGGCCGGCAACATCGCGCGGCACGCGTTGCTGGCCGCGGGGATGCCGGTCGAGGTCCCGGGCGTGTCGATCGACCGCAAATGCGGGTCGTTCCAGCAGGCCCTGCACTTCGCCGCGCAGGGCGTGGTCGCCGGGGCCTACGACGTGGCCATCGCCTGCGGCGTCGAGATGATGAGCATCGTCCCCATGAAGACCAACCGGATGGGGCGCGACGACGAGGGACCACGGTTCCGGGCCCGGTTCGGCGACGGCCTGGTCGGACAGGGGATCTCCGCCGAGCTGCTGGCCGCGAAGTGGCGGCTCGACCGGGAGTCGCTGGACGAGCTCGCCCTGCGCTCACACCGGCTCGCCGCGCGGGCCCGGGAGGAGGGCAGGCTGGCCGAGCGCATCGTTGCGGTTGACCGGGAAGACGGCCGCCGGGTCACCGATGACGAGGGGATCCGGCCGGCGACCACCGCCGAGGCGCTGGCGGGCCTGCGGCCGTCGTTCCACGACGAGGCGATGGCCCAGCGCTTCCCGGAGATCGGCTGGCGGGTGACGGCGGGCAACTCCTCGCCGATCTCCGACGGCGCGGCGGCGACCCTGGTCATGAACGAGGACACGGCGGCCGCGCTGGGGCTGACCCCGCTCGCGGCTGTCACCGGCTACACCGTCGTTGGCGACGATCCCGTCCTGATGCTCGCCGGGATCATCCCTGCGACGCGCAAACTGCTGGATCGCCACGACTTGAAGCCCGACGACATCGACCTCTACGAAGTCAACGAGGCCTTCGCGAGCGTCGTGCTCGGGTGGGCGAGCGAGCTCGAGGTTCCCCTCGATCGGGTCAACGTTGACGGCGGCGCGATCGCCTACGGCCACCCGGTGGGTGCCTCGGGGGGCCGGCTGCTCGCCGGGATCGTGGACAATTTGATGCGCCTGGGAGCTCGCCGCGCCGTGATGACGATGTGCGAGAGCGGCGGAATGGCGAATGCGACCCTCCTGGAGACTCCCTGATGATCTCGAACGGGATCCGTACCGATCTGCCGACGTTCCGGAACTTCCGGGACGTCGGAGGCCTGCGGACGGCAGACGGCGGGCAGCTGCGCTCGGGCCTGTTGTTCCGCTCGGACAGCGTCCAGGACATCTCCGAGTCCGAGGCCGACCTGCTCGTGGACAAGCTCGGCCTGCGCTACGTCGTCGATCTACGCACCGGTCCCGAGGCCGTCCAGCAGGGCCGCGGGCCGCTGGCGTTCCGGCCGGTCAACTACCTGAACATCCCGCTGGTAGACGTCGACGGGCCGAAGGGACCGCCCGGGCGGGTACTGCTCGACTTCTACATCGACCACCTCGACAACGACCCGAACCTGCCGATTGCGGTCGAGGCGGTGGCCAACGCCGTCCGCTGTCCGACGCTCGTGCACTGCGCGGCGGGCAAGGACCGGACCGGGATGACCATGCTGCTGGTCGAACTGCTGTGCGGCGTGACCCCGGTGGAGGCGAAGGCCGACTTCCTCGTCACGAGCGTGAACATGGACGCGATCAGGACTCGGCTGCGCGGCTGGCCGCGGTACGCGCACAACATGGCCACGCTCAGTGCGGAGATCTACCAGTGTGAGGAGCACTCGGTCGACGGCCTGATCGAAGCGTTGGAGCAGAACTACGACACGGCCGAGTCGTGGGCACAGGCCAAGGGCGTGCCGCGGCAGTCCATCGAACTGCTTCGAGATCGACTGGTCGAGGGCTGAGGGGACCGAGAGTTGACGACTCAGGTGACAGAGCCGGTTCGGGTGCCGAGCGGAGCGGCGTGGTCGGACGAATTGCGGGCGGCGTGTTCACAGATCCTGGATCAGGGTGTCGGGCTGTCCGAGTCCCAGGTGCTCGAGGTGCTGCGCTTGCCCAGCGACGATCCTGATGCGCTGGACGAGCTGCTCGCGCTGGCGCATGAGGTGCGGACGCGCTGGTGCGGCCCGGAGGTGGAGGTCGAGGGCATCATCTCGC
>NZ_JAHDTG010000128.1 GCF_018531475.1 Pseudonocardia mahuensis | reverse complement strand
CCTCGGCGCCGACACCGCCGTCGCCGGCTGCGCCCGCTGCCAAGCCTGCAGCTCCCTCAACCTCGTCCAACACGCCGGCACCACACCCCCCTGCAACCCCACCACCACCGACACCGGCACCGGCACCGGCACCCCACTGCTGCAGATCGGCAAACGCCCCCACGCCTGACCCCCACACCCGTCGGACCCGGGGGGGCACCGAGCAAGGGGCCCGGCCGAAGGGCGTGCCCGTGGCTCATCCAGGGCAGCCCGATCTGATTCGACCGCGAGGCCGCCGACCGCGTACCGGACACCCGCCCGGTGCGCGGCCGGCACGCCACTACTCCACCGTGACGCTCTTGGCCAGGTTGCGGGGGCGGTCGACGTCTCGGTCCAGCGCCACCGCAGCGTGGTAGGCGAGCAGCTGCAGCGGCACGGACAGCAGGATCGAGTCGAGCTCCGGCTCGCTGCGCGGGATCACGATCGTGCGGTCGGCCAGGTCGGCGGGCAGCTCGCGGTGGGCGATCGCGACCACCGGGCCGCGGCGGGCCCGGATCTCGGCCAGCGTGGACGTGTTCTTCTCGAGCAGGTCGTCGTCGGGCACGACGGCGACGGTCGGCAGCTCGGGGTTGACCAGTGCGAGCGGGCCGTGCTTGAGCTCGGCCGAGGCGTAGGCCTCGGCGTGCACGTACGAGACCTCCTTGAACTTCTGCGCACCCTCGCGCGCCACCGGGCAGCCCCGCCGGCGCCCGATGAACAGAACGCTGTGCCGCTGCGCCAGCTCGGCGGCGGTCTCGGCGATCACCCCGGTGCGCTTCTCCTGCTCGACGATCTCCGCGATCTGGTCCGGCAGCGCGGCGAGGCCGTCGATGATCCGGCGGCCCTCGGTCGGCGACAGGTCGCGGATACGGCCCAGGTGCAGCGCGAGCAGCGCGAACGCCACGACGGTCGAGGTGAACGACTTGGTCGCCGCCACGGACATCTCCGGGCCCGCGTGGATGTAGATGCCGCCGTCACACTGCCGCGCGATGGTCGAACCGACGACGTTGACCACGCCGATCACCCGGCCCCCCTTGCGCTGCAGTTCCTGCACCGCCGCGAGCGTGTCGACGGTCTCGCCGGACTGGCTGACCGCCACGTAGAGGGTGTCGGGCTCGACGACGGGGTTGCGGTAGCGGAACTCCGACGCCGACTCCGCGGTCGCGGGCATCCGGGCCAGGTCCTCGATGAGCTGCGCCCCGAGCTCGCCGGCGTAGGCGGCCGACCCGCAACCGAGGATCTTGACCCGGCGGAACTCCCGGGCCTCCCGGATCGACAGGTTGAGCCCGCCCAGGTGCGCGGTCTGGAACCGCTCGTCGAGTCGCCCGCGCAGGGTCCGCTCGACGGTGCGCGGCTGCTCCTCGATCTCCTTCACCAGGTAGTGGGCATGGTCGCCGATCTCCGCCCCCACGACGTCCCAGTCGATCGTGGACGGGCTCTTCGCGGTGGAGCGGTCGTCGATGGTGAAGGTCCGGTAGCCGCCCGCGGTCAGCGTCGCGAGCTCGCCGTCGTCGAGGTAGACGACCTGCCGGGTGTACCCGACCAGCGCCGCGACGTCGGACGCCACGAACATCTCCTTCTCGCCGACACCCAGCAGCACCGGGCTGCCGTTGCGGGCGACGACGATCCGGTCCGGGTTCTCGGCGTCGAGCACGGCGAGCCCGTAGGCGCCCACGACCTGGCGCAGCGCCTGCCGAAGCGCCTGTTCGAGGTCCTGCGCGCCGGCCGCGAAGGCCGCGGCGACCAGGTGCGCGACGGTCTCGGTGTCGGTCTGCGAGGTGAACTCCACGCCGTCGGCGGCCAGCTTGGCCCGCAGTTCGTCGGCGTTCTCGATGATCCCGTTGTGGACGACGGCGATCCGGCCGGAGGTGTCCGTGTGCGGGTGCGCGTTCTCGACACTGGGCTCACCGTGGGTGGCCCAGCGGGTGTGCCCGATGCCCGGCGCGCCCTTGAACCGGGCCGGCAGGTCGGCGGCCAGATCGGCGACCCGGCCACTGACCTTGCGGATCTTCAGCCCACCGCGCCCGGCGACGGCCAGCCCTGCCGAGTCGTACCCGCGGTACTCCAGCCGGCCGAGGCCCTCCAGAAGGATCGTAGCGGCGTCCTGTGCCCCGACGTATCCGACGATCCCGCACATACTCGATTCCTCCGTGTCGATTCGTTCGCACCGCCGGGATCACCCGTAGACGATGCGCCGGAGCTGGCGGACGGACAGCACCGGCGGCGCGACCCGTCGCGTCGCCAGTTCCGCGCCCAGCCGCTCGAAGATCCGGTCGTTGGTCAGACCACGACCCTGCAGTTCGGTGTGCCTGCGCCGCACGAACTCCTCGACCGGCTCGGCGAAGTAACCGAGTACCTCGGCCACCACCCGGGCCGCCTCACCCGCGCTGAGCGGGGTGCTGCGGACCAGATGAGCGATCAGTTCGTCGTGGGGGCCGGGGGACACGGCGAAGACTTTGCCCGACCAGCAGCCGGAAAGACAAAGATCCTGCCCGAAATCAGGCAAGATCAGCCCAAAGACAGAGGTCAGGCGGACCGAGCGCGGGCGTAGGAATCATCACCACCGGTGTCGCCCGCCGGCTCGAGCTCGCCGGCCCGCCACAGCGCCGCGTAGCGCCCGTCCGCCGCCAGCAGCTCCGCGTGTGGCCCCTGCTCGACGATCCGCCCGCCCTCGAGCACCACGACGCGGTCGGCCCGTGCCGCCGTGGCCAGCCGGTGCGCCACGACGAACGCCGTACGGCGGCCCTGGTACTCGGCCCCCTCGTCGGCTCCTCGGCCGGTCAGGCGGTCCCCTGCCGCGAGCACGGCCGCCTCGGTGGCGGGATCGAGCGCGGCGGTGGCCTCGTCGAAGATCAGCAGGTCGGGGCGGACGAGCTCCGCACGAGCCAGCGCGACCAGCTGGCGCTGCCCGGCCGAGAGCCCCTGACCGCGCTCGCCGACCGGATGCCGGAACCCTCCCGGCAGCCCGTGCACCAGGTTCAGCGCGCCGACCACCCGCGCGGCCCGTTCGACCTCCGCCGGCGTCGCGTCGGGGCGGCCGTAGGCGATGTTCGCGGCGACGTCGCCGGTGAACAGGTGCGGCTCCTGCGGGACCACGCCGAGCCGGTGCCGGTAGTCGGCCAGCGGGAACCGGCGCAGATCCACCCCGTCGACCAGGACCGCGCCGTCGTCGACATCGTAGAACCGGGCCAGCAGCTTCACCAGCGTCGACTTCCCGGCCCCGGTCGCCCCGACCAGCGCCACGGTCTCCCCCGGCGCGACCCGTAGCGACACCCCGTCCAGCGCGGGCACGTCGGCACCGGCGTAGCGGAACGTGACGTCGCGCAGCTCCACCTCACCCCGGAGCCGCTCGGGCACCGCCACGGCGTCGCGGCCCGGGACGGCCGGCACCGATGTCGGGGTGCGGAGCAGGTCGGAGATCCGCTTCAGGCCGATCCGGGCCTGCTGGTAGCCATCGAAGACCTGCGAGAGCTGCTGCACCGGGGCGAAGAACAGGCCCAGGTAGAGCAGGAACGCGGTGAGCACCCCGGGCGTCAGGTCACCCTGGGCGACGCGCGCGGCCCCGACCCCGAGCACCGCGGCCTGGGCCACGTCGGACAGCAGCGCGACGAACGGGAAGTAGGTGGCGATGTAGCGCTGGGCCCGCAGCCGGGAGTTCCGGTACGCGGCGCTGCGCTGGCCGAACCGGTCGGCGCTGCGCTGTTCACGGACGAACGCCTGCGCGACCCGGACCCCGGAGACGTTCTCCTGCATGTCGGCGTTGACGGCGCTGACCCGCTCGCGCGCCTCGGCGTAGGCCGCGGAGGACAACCTGCGGAAGATCACCGTCGCCACGAGCAGGACCGGCAGCACCGCCAGCGCGACCAGCGCCAGCTGCGCATCGGTGATCAGCAGCGCGACGGTCACGCCCAACACGGTCAGCAGACTGACCACCGCCTGCGCCAGCCCGGTCTGCAGGAAGGTCGACAGGGCGTCGACGTCGGTGGTCATCCGGGTCATGATCCGGCCGGACAGTTCGCGCTCGTAGTAGTCGAGGCCCAGCCGCTGCAGGTGCGCGTAGCTGCGGATCCGTAGCAGGTAGAGCAGGCTCTCCCCGGCCCGGGACGTCACCACCGTCTGCGCCGCGACCACCAGCCAGCCGACCGCGACCAGGCCGAGCCCGAGCAGCGTCGCCGTGAGCATCACCGAGCTGGAGCCGGCCACGATCCCGCCGTCCACCGCGTAGCGAGCCACGGTCGGGAAGGCCAGCGTGGTGAGCGCGTCCGCCGTGACCAGCGCGATGGTGAGCACCAGCAGCCCGCGGACCGGGCGCAGCAGCCGGC
Organism: Pseudonocardia mahuensis; assembly: GCF_018531475.1. Lineage (GTDB taxonomy): Bacteria > Actinomycetota > Actinomycetes > Mycobacteriales > Pseudonocardiaceae > Pseudonocardia. The sequence continues at coordinate 9,985 of NZ_JAHDTG010000128.1, read as the reverse complement.
GCAGCCGGAACCCGGGGTCGGGCTCCGTCGGGTCGAGCCCGCCGAGCAGGGGCCGCTCGGTCGCCGGGGGCAGGGCGTCGACGGCGGCGAGCAGCTCACGGGTGGCCGGGATGCCGCCCACCATCGCCGAGGCGCCACCCCCGCCGCCGCGGCCGGGTCCGCCCCCGCCCATGGCGCCTGCCGAGGCGGCTGCGGCCCGCAGTGCGCCCTCGGCCGGGGCTGCGGCGGTGACGGTCTCGGGGTCGGGCCAGAGCTCCGGGGTGACGCCCGGTGTGGCGGCCCTGGGCCCGTCGGTCTCCTCGGCATCCCGGTCGTCGGGGGCCGCGGCGAGCAACTCACGGAACAGCGGGCTGCGAGCGGCCAGTTCGGTCTGGGTGCCGACGTCGACCACCCGGCCGCCGTCGAGCACGGCGACCCGGTCGGCCAGCGCCAGCGTCGAGCGGCGGTGCGCGACGAGCAGCGTGGTCCGTCCGGCCATCAGGGAGCGCAGCGTGCCGTGGATCGCGGCCTCCGTGGCCGTGTCGACCGCCGACGTCGCGTCGTCGAGCACCAGCACCCGGGGGTCGGTGAGCATCGCCCGGGCCAGCGCGATCCGCTGCCGCTGTCCGCCCGACAGGGTCAACCCCCGCTCGCCGACCTCGGTGTCGTAGCCGCCGGGCAGCGACTCCACGAACGCGGCGATCTGGGCCGCCTCGGCGGCCACGCGCACCTCGGCGTCGGTCGCGTCCGGACGGCCGTAGGCGATGTTGGCCCGGATGGTGTCGGAGAACAGGAACGCCTCCTCGAACACCACCCCGAGCTCGGCACGCAGGTCGGCCAGCCGCAGCCGGGGCAGCTCGACACCGCCGAGACGCAGCACCCCGGACTGCGGGTCGTAGAACCGCGGGAGCAGCAGCGCGACCGTCGACTTCCCCGATCCGGCGGTGCCGATCAGCGCCATCGTCTCGCCGGGCTCGACGCGCAGCGACAGGCCGTCGAGCACAGGCTCGCGGCGGGTGTAGCCGAAGCGGACGTCGTCGAGCTCGACCGACAGCGGGCCGTCCGGCAGCGTCTCGGGGGACTCCGGGTCGGCCACCTCTGACTGCGAGTCGACCAGGTCGTAGACACGCTCGACACCGGCCCGGGCGAGCTGCGCGCTGACGATCAGCGAGCCCACCAACCGGGCCGGGCCGACGAGCTGCGCGACGTAGGTGGTGAACGCGAGGAAGGTGCCGAGGGTGATCGAGCCGTTCAGCGCGAGCACGCCGCCGACGCCGATCACCCCGACCTGCCCCAGCGTGGGCAGGGCGAGCAGGGTCGGGTTGAGCTTCGCGGTCATCCGGGCGGCGCGCATCCGCTCGGCGAACAGCCGCCGGGCCAGTCGCTCGAGGGTGGAGACCTCGCGGGCCTCCTGCCCGAAGCCCTTGACCACCCGGACCCCGGTGACGGTCTCCTCGACCTGCTGAGCGACGTCGGCCGCGCGCTGCTGCGCCGACCAGGTGGCCGGGAACAGCGACGCCCGGGACCGGTTCGTGATCCATCCCGCGGCGGGCAGCATGATCAGCGCGATCAGGGTGAGCAGCGGCGACAACCACAGCATCGCCGCCACCGAGGCGATCACCAGCACGATGGTGCCGCTGGCCAGCGGCACCATCGACAGCAGCGACTGCACCAACTGCAGATCGGTGATCGCGCGGGAGACCACCTGCCCCGTGCGCAACGCGTCCTGCCGCTCACCGTCGAGCCGCTGCACGGCGGCGAAGACCTGGCGACGCAGGTCGTGCTGCACGTCCAGCGCCATCCGCCCGGCCAGGTAACGGCGTAGGAACGACGCCCCGAACCGGATCAGCGCCAGCCCGACGATCGCCGCGACCACCGCACCGAGCACGTCGGTCACCCCGACCACCGCGTCGTCGACCGCCACCTTGGTGAGCAGCGGGCCGACCGCCTCGAGGCTGACGCCGAACACCGACGCCAGCAGCGCGCCCAGGGTGACCGCGCGGTGGCGCATGCACGCGTCGACGAGCCGGCGGATCCAACCCTGCCGCTCGGCGCCGTCGACGCCACCGGCAGGGCTGGAGTTCACCACCCGGACAGGTTAGGCCGCACCCCCGACGGCCGCCGCCCCCTGAGACCCCGGCAACACCGAGGATGATCGACGGTGCGCGCTGGTGACCGGCTACCGCCACATCGACACGGCGCGGATCTACGACAACGCGCAGGAGGAGATCAACGCCTCCGGCCGGGCCGGGCCACCGGTGTCTCCAACTTCCAGATCGCACTGGACAACGGCACCCGCATCGGCCCCGACCCGGGCTGGCGCCTGAGACCCGTCATCGGCGCGCGACCCGCGTCAGGTGACGTCCCGGCGGCTGCCGACCATCCATCCGGTGGCGGCGGCCGCCCCGGCCCACACCGCGAGCACCAGCAGCGCCACCCAGCCGGGCGGCGGCGCTGCGACCCCCACCAGTTGCTCCACGACGAGCCCGCCGAACTGCTCGCCCGCCAGCTCCCGGGCAGGCAGGTCGTAGAGCGCGATGTCGCCCGCGTTGACCGGCAGGTACGCGGTGAGCCGGCCGAACGCCGACGGCTCCGCCAGGCGGTCCCCGCCCGAAGTCAGGACGACCGACAGCACGTTCTCCCCGACCAGGATGTAGACGAGCCCGACGACCAGTGCCGCCACCTGGTTGCTCACCATCGTGCCGAGCGCCACCCCGATCACCGACCACAGCAGGCACACCAGCACACCGGTGCCGGCCACGGTGGCCAGCGCCCCGGTCGCCGGGGGCCGGGCTTCACCCTGCCCGATCAGCCCGGCGACCAGCCCGAGCAACACGGCCGTCGCCGCGTACCCCACCCCCACCATGCCTGCGGTCGCCATCTTGGCGACCAACACGCGGCCGCGGCCGCCCGCGGTCAGGTAGGTGGTGGTGATCGTGCCGTGCCGGAACTCACCGGCCGCCGACACAATCCCGTGCACCGCGGCGAAGACGCCGGCCAGCCCCAGGGCATACGCCAGCGAGGCGAGCAGCACCGGTGACCGGTCGCCGCCCACGTCGCCGAGCCCCATCCCGACGACGCCGCCGAACAGGTTGATCGACACGGTCAGCAGGGACACCGGGATCAGCAGCGCCCACCACAACCGGGTCGAGACGATCTTGCGGACCTCCGCCCGCAGCAGCCCGGGCATCACCGCGCCGCCGGATGCACGCCGGGATCCCGTGGCGCAGCGGAGCCGGCGCCGGTGAGCTGGAAGAACAGCTGCTCCAGGTCCGCCTGCTCTTCGACCAGCCCGTAGACGGCGACGCCGGCGGCCAGCGCGGCGTCCCCCACCCGGACGGGATCGGCGCCCCCGACCGCGAGCCGGCCGTCGGGCAGGGTGTCCAGCTCCAGCAGCCCGCCGCGGGCCAGTTCCTCGGCCAACCGCGCCGGCGCCGCGCAACGCACCAGCACCCGCGATCGGGCCGACGCCCGCAGCTGGTCGAGCCCGCCCTGGTACACGCTGCGACCCTGGCTGATCACGACGAGGTGGTCGGCGGTCTGCTCGACCTCGGCCAGCAGGTGGCTGGATACCAGCACGCTGCATCCGCTGCGGGCGAACCCCCGCAGGAACGAGCGCAGCCAGGCCACCCCACCGGGATCGAGCCCGTTGCCCGGCTCGTCGAGCACCAGCGCCTGCGGGTCGCCGAGCACGGCGGTGGCGAGGGAGAGCCGCTGCCTCATCCCCAGCGAGAAGCCGCCGACCGGCCGGTGTGCCACGTCCGCGAGCCCGACGAGTTCGAGCACCTCGTCGGCCCGACCGTCGGGCTGCCCGATCGCCGCGGCGTGCACGCACAGGTGCGCCCTCGCCGTCCGCCCCGGATGGAACCCCTGGGCGTCCAGGACCGCGCCGACCACCCGCGCAGGCCGTTCGAGCTCGGCGAAGCGCATGCCCCCGATCCGGGCCTGTCCCGCGGTGGGGGCGACCAGACCCAAGATCATCCGCAGGGTCGTCGTCTTGCCCGAACCGTTGGGACCGAGGAACCCGGTCACCACACCTGGCGGGGCGGTGAAACTCAGGTCCGAGACCGCCTCCACCGTTGCGAACCGCTTGGTCAGCGCGTGCGCGGTGATGCGCCCGTCGTGGTCCTGTACTGCCTGCACTCGCTGCTACCCCCGGGGTCGTCGGCGCGCCACCCATCCTGCCCGAGTCGGATGGACGGCGCGCCGGACCGGGCGCGCGTCAGGTCCCGAAGGCTGCCCGCAGGTGCGTCCCGGCCTGGTCGTAGACCCCTCGGGTGTGCTCGATCGCGCCCAGCATCCAGAAGAAGCCGTGGATCATCGTCGGGTTCTCCACGTGCTCGACGGCCACGCCCGCATCGGCGAGCGCCGTGGCGTAGGCGTTGCCCTCGTCGCGCAGCGGGTCGAATCCGGCGGTGATCACGGTCGCGGGCGGCAGCCCGGCCAGCTCGCCCCGTAGCGGGGAGACATAGGGCTCCTCGCCCCGGTCCGGGTTCTCGAGGTAGTGCCCGTAGAACCAGTCCATCGCGCCCTTGGTCAGCAGGTAACCCTCGCCGTTCTCGACCCGCGACGGGTACTCGCCCGTGGCGTCGACGACCGGGTAGACGAGCAGCTGGTAGGCCAGCGCCGGGCCGCCGCGGTCCTTCGCCATGAGCGCGACGACGGCGGCGAGGTTGCCCCCGGCGCTGTCACCCGCCACCGCGATCCGCGAGGCGTCGACACCCAGCTCGGCAGCGTTCTCGGCCACCCACGTGGTCGCCGCGTAGCAGTCCTCGGGGGCGGCCGGGTACCGGTCCTCGGGGGCCTTGCGGTACCCGACGGAGACGACCATGGCGCCGGCGACGTTCGAGAGCGTCCGGCACGGCTTGTCGGCGACCTCGATGTCGCCGATCACCCAACCGCCGCCGTGGAAGTAGACGATCACCGGATGTGGGCCGTCACCGGCGGGCCGGTAGACCCGGACGGGGATCTCGCCGGCGGGGCCGGGGACGGTCCGGGCGTAGACCTCGTGGACGTCCTCGGGCTCGCCCTGCAGACCGATGAACGCCAGACCGGCGTCCCGCGCCTCGGGCACCGTCATCTCGTCGAAGCCCTTCATACCCTGGGCGGCCATCGCGTCCAGCAGGGCCCGCGCCTGTGCATCGAGCGTCATTGCTCAACTCCAGTCCGTTGGTTGGTTGCAGCACAGCAACGACCACAAGCCGACCATCAGGGACGGTCCTCGTCAATGCCCCGAATTCGGCGGGCGCCCGTGAGAGATCCCTTTCGCCGGATCCGTCACACACGTCGCGCCGCTACGATCCGTCGCGACCGCCGTGTGCCCCCCGCCACACCCCCGGGAGCCTCCATGACCCTCCAGTCGACCGACGTCTCCGCACTGCTCGCCCGCTGGGAGACCGAACGACCGGACGACGAAGCGATCCGTTTCGGGGAGGTCACACGGACCTGGGCACAGCTGGCCGAGCGGGTCCACCGGGTGGCCGCCGCGCTGCGAGCCGCCGGTCTGGTCCCCGGCGACCGCGTCGCGGTGCTGGACCTCAACCACCCGTCCTGCCTGGAGCTCACCCTCGCCTGCGCGCAGATCGGTACCGCCAACGCCGTCGTCAACTTCCGGCTGGCCCCAACGGAGATCGTCTACGTCATCAACGACGCGACGGCGCGCATCCTGTTCGTCGGCCCGGAGTTCGCCAGCGCCGTCGCCGCGGTCCGTGACAAGCTGCCCGGGGTGGAGCGGGTGATCCACGTCGGCGGCGAGCAGGACGAGTACGAGGCCTGGCTGGCCGCCCACGAGCCCGATCCGCAGGCGCACCCCTCCCGGCCGGACGACTGCTTCGTCCAGCTCTACACCTCGGGGACCACCGGCTTTCCCAAGGGCGCGATGCTCACCCACCGCGCGATGCTCGCCCACTCCGCGAACGTGGCCGCGGACTTCGAACTGTCCCCCTCCGACGTCGTGCAGATCGCGATGCCGCTGTTCCACGTGGGCGGCACGAGTTACGCGCTGCTGGCGCTCTACGGCGGGGCGCGGATGGTGATGGCGCGGACGCCCGACCCGGCCGCGGTGCTCGACATGCTGGAGCGCGAGAGCATCACCCACACGTTCCTGGTGCCGGCGCTGATGGCCGCGATGAGCCAGGTACCGGGCGCGGCGGAGCGGGACTTCTCGTCGCTGCGCGCCCTGTCCTACGGCGCCTCGCCGATGCCGCTACCGGTGATGCGGGCCTGCCTGAAGCTGTTCCCGGACAAGATGCACCAGGTCTACGGGATGACCGAGGCCTGTGGCGTGGTCAGCTCCCTGGGTCCGGAGGACCACCGCGACGATCCCGCGGTCGCGCACCGACTCATCTCCGCGGGGAAGCCGATCCACGGCGTACAGATCGAGATCCGCGACCCCGCGACCGGCCACGCCGTGCCCACGGGCGAACCCGGCGAGATCTGGGTGCGCACCGAGCAGTTGATGGGCGGGTACTTCGGCAGGCCGGACGCGACGGCGGCCGCGATCACCCCCGACGGCTGGCTGCGCTCCGGCGACGGCGGCCACATCGACGCCGACGGCTACGTCTACGTCACCGACCGGATAAAAGACATGATCATCAGCGGCGGGGAGAACATCTACCCGGCCGAGATCGAGCGGGTGCTCGCCGAGCACCCGTCCGTGGCCGACGTGGCCGTCATCGGGGTGCCGGACGAGCGCTGGGGCGAGGTGCCCAAGGCGATCGTGGTCGCCGCGCCGGGGCAGACCGTCGACGAGGCGGCGCTGCTCGCCTACTGCCGGGAGGACCTGGCCTCGTTCAAGTGCCCCAAGTCGGTCGACGTGCTCGGGGAGCTGCCCCGCAACCCGACGGGAAAGATCCTGAAGAAGGACCTCCGCAAGCCCTACTGGGAGGGCCGCGACCGCACCGTCGTCTAGCCCGACCTGCGGTTTCCCTGCGCTGAGCTGCGACGACGCCAGGTCGGCCCCTGCCGGGAATGTGTGACCAGCAGGGGCCGTCAGGGGTTGTGTGGGGACGTCCGCGGAACAGATGCGGAACAGATCGGGCCCGGCTGCGTCCACAGTAGACAGCTGTCGGCCCTGCGGTTCGGTCCTCACCCTGCGGCCGACCCTAGTCACCGAGCAGCTCGTCGATCCGGGCGTTGTACGTCGTCCGCTGACCGTGCAGGCACTTGGCGTAGACAGACAGCAGCACGGCGACGGTGTGACCGGCCCGCTCGGCTATGTCGGTCGGCGGGACACCAGCGTTGAGCCAGGTCGACAGCGCGGCATGCCGGAGGTCGTACGGGCGGCGGGCCAGCGGGGACGCCACCTGCTCGGGGCTCAGCGCGATCCGGCGGGCGTCCTGCCAGACCCGGGTGTAGACCGAGGAGGGGACGCCCCTCCCCGATCGCTGCGCCGGGAACAGCCGGCCATCCGGCGCGGTCCCGAACTGGTCCAGGTGGTCACGCAGAATCGCAACGAGGTGCGGCGGAATCGGCACCACACGCACGTCTTCCGGCCGACGCCGCTTCAACGGTCGCTGCCGATCGGCCGAGTCCGCGTAGTGCGCCCCGCTGACCTCGGAGAGCGATCCTGCCAGCCGCAGCTCGCCCCAGCCCCCTACCGGGAGCACCAGGTCACCCCGCGACAGTTTCATGGCCTCTCCCGGTCGGAGACCGCCGTAGTACAGGCACGCGAAAAACGCGTACAGCCGACTCCCCCGCTGCGGGTCCGTGTGGTTCCCCGCAACGACGTAGCTGACCGCGGCAAGCAGCTGCCGAGCCTGAGCCGGATTCACGACCACACGCGGGTCCACCGACTGCACCGCAGCAGCGGTGGGGAGCCGCCGCCCGGTGATCGGGTTCCGATCCAGCCAGCTGGACGAGACCGCGAAACCGACGCAGCGATGCAGAACGGCGCGCCGCTTGTCCCAGGTCGACGAGGTGACCGCGCGCCCGTCGACCGACTTGCCGAGCGCCAGTAGCAGTTCGCCCGCGGACAGGTCGTCCAAGAGATCGCTGATCGGCCGGGACGCCCGCCGGAGCCACGACACTGCGGCCCTCTCCTCCAACGTCAACGGCTCGGACCGACGTGGCGGCGGCAGCAGGCGGTCGACAGCAGTCGCTGCAGCAGCGCGGGTTCCGGCGGACCGTCGAGGTGGTGGCAGAACAACGGAACAGCGGCGGAGAGGCTGGTCACCGCTGCCCTCCGGGTGTTGGCCGGCGCGCCCTTCCACTGCCAGTCGATGAAGGCCACTGCCAGGTCAAGGAACGTCTCCGCGCCCCGTTGCCGAACGAGCGAGAGCGGAAGACCGGACCCGACGTCGAACGCCTCGCCGTCGCGCTGCGCCCGGACGAGTTGCATCCGGAACGACTCCGCGAGGGCCTTCGTCGCGTACCACTCGGAGTGCTCGCGACCATCCGTCACCCACCGGACACCCCACGGGCGGCGCCGGCCCTTCATCTGCTTGATCTGCCAGACCCGGACCTGGTGGGTCGTCCCGCTCGTCATGCTGCCCTGCCCACACCGTCACGAAGCCCTTCCAGCCAGTCCAGGAGGTCGAGGACCTGGCGGACGGTGAGCAGCTCGTCCCGGTCGATCCTGGCGTTCATGCCGCCTCCTCCTCAGTTGCCGAACGGTTTTCGGGCGGTGGGTCACCGGCCGCGAGTTGGGCGGCGGTGTAGTCGGCCTTCCAGCGTTGTCGCTGGCTGATCGCGTGCAGCAGCACCGGCCGGGACGGCACATCCCCGTCGCCGGATTTGGTGCGTTCCCACTCGAACGGCCCGTCATCGACGGCGTAGCCGGGCCGCACGCCGGCCTTGTCGAGCAGTTGCCGAACGAACGCCGCCCGCTCGGCGCGGTGATCGGACAGGGACTTGTTGGACCACTTGCGCGAGACCAGCACGCGGCGCCCGGCGATGCCGAGGTGCTCGGGCTTGTGCGCCTTGCCCTTGCACCCCCCGGGGTGGTCGAGGCGGCGGGCGTGTTCGCGCTGGCGGGCGGTGGCGTCCTCGTCGAGGCCGGCGGCCTCCCCGACGGACTTGGTGAGGTATTTCGTCAGGTAGCCGATATGGCGCTTCGGTGTGCTGCCGAATCTGCCTCTATGAGATCAAGAGCGCCTCACTACAGGCCCAATGACGACAGCCAGGCGTGTCTATCCCCGACCCTCGCGACGGCGGTCGGTCAGGGTCTGCCGCACGCGGCCACTTCGTCAGGGCCCGAGGCGGGAGCACACGGCAGGGTCTCGTCCGATCGGTGGTTGTTATTGCCCTTTGTCAGGTCCACTCTCGGTCATCCAACTGGCTCGGCATCGCCGAAGGAGTCGATCTCGATGTTGTTCTTCTTCAGTGTGCGCATCGAACACAGCGGAGTGTCCTTCGACGAGCTGTGGGACGAGTGGGAGAAGGAAGCTGACGCGGCGCAAGGCGCCCTCAAGGCGGGCAAGATCAAGGACCTCTACAAAGTCAGCGGGCAGCGGCGGGTAGTAGGCGTCCTCGACGTCGAGTCGCACGAGGAGCTGGACCGGATCGTGATGGCCGGGCTTCCAATGGCTCACATGCTGGACTTCGAGGAAATCGTTCCGATCCGTGAATACTCGGGTTTCGCAGACGATGTGCGCAAGCGGTGGCAGCAGTAACGCACCGCTCTTCACGCTGGCTTCTGGGCGCGCAGCCCGATGAGGCGGTGAAGCGGGGCGTTAAGGGCGCAGGCGGCACAGCGCTGCTGCCTCCGGCGGCCGGGCTCCGCCCGAACCCGGCACCGCTCGGAGATCAGGGGAATGCGGCGGCGTGGGCAGCGAGAACGCCCGCGCGGACCATGCACGGACGCGGACGGTGGGTACGTGGCTCCACCGCAGGTCAGAGGCGGTTTGCCAGCCCACTGTAAAGCTGCTCCGAGGCACCGTCCCCTAGTACTCCAGCCGTAGATCGTTATCAGGTCTCGGGGCGGGCTCGGTAGTGGCTGGTTCGGGCGCGGTGTTGGTGGCGTCGTCGCCAGTCGGCCCAGCTCAGGGCGTCGGCGAGGTGGCGGGCG
>NZ_JAHDTG010000127.1 GCF_018531475.1 Pseudonocardia mahuensis | reverse complement strand
TGGCTCCGCATCCGCAGCTACATCTCCACCGTGCGCAAACACGGTGACAACGTCCTCGACGCGCTCCGCGACGCCATCACCGGGAGCCCCTGGAAACCGCCGCTGACCTGCTGACCTGAATGGTTACTCGAGTACGAGCTAGGATTCAGGGAACTTACCGACCTGGCAGCCTAAATCGGTGTCAATAAGATCGGGAACACTCCAGTCCGGGTAGCCGCCAGGGGGCCCGGTAGCAGACTGGCGGCTTCGTCTGGAAACGGGCGGGGTCGAAGCCTAGTGTCGAAAGCCCTTCAGGGGGAGCGACTGAGCGGTCCGTAGCATGAAGCGAAACCTGCGGCGTCGTTACTCATCCGCCTGTGAAGGTGGGACCAGGGAGTGCCGAGCCCTTCGAGATCGGGGCGAAGGCTATGGAAGCGGTGTAGCTCCTGGATTGCAGCCGTGAAGAACTCCTCGGCGTATGGGGTGCGGAACGTTCAGATAGTGGCGGCGGGAACTGGGAGGCCCTCCCCGGCCCGGCAACCTGCGGATGGTGTTGCTGGAACGCGGCATCCTATAACCGATGACCTCGGGAAGTGGATTGCCAGCCGGGTGGGAGTCGGAGGCGGTCATAGTACTGATTGAGCCGGGCGGACAACAAAACCGCCGGTGAGGGAAGAGCCGCTGCTTCGTTGATGCGTGATGATGTGAGGAGGGGCTCGGTGAGTGCCGTTACGGCTAGTTCCGCCGCTGTGGGATCTGTTCCTGTGGATCCGGTCCGTGCCTTGCAGCATGCGCTCTATCGGGCAGCCAAGGCTGATCCCGGACGTCGGTTCCATGCGCTACGAGATAAGGTCTTCCGCAGGGACGTCTTGTGGCGGGCGTGGGTTGCGGTGTATCGAAACGATGGTGCACCGGGCATTGACAAGGCCACCTTAGCTTGATCTTTAAGTGCGCCACGAGCGCGGAGAGTGAGGTTGATGTAGGTAGGCCCACTTGATGCGGTGCTGTGCAGATGATGAAGGTTTTGTGGCCCTTCGGCGTCGCCCTGCGGGGGGAGGCGTCAAACCGCCTCAAGCTGCGTTGGCTGAAGACCTTGTGAATATGAACGCGGAACCGAGCCAAGGTCGGCTCGGTGTCTGCGGTGCTGTACGAGTAGATGGAGGAATCTCTGGACCTCCGGAGTCGCCTTGCGGGAGGAGGCTTCAAACCACCTACCGGGGCCTTGGCTGAAGACCGTGGTCTTGAACGGCGTAGGAAAAGGCGCGGCTGTGACCGTGTCAGGTGTGGACCGGGAAGATGAGCGATGGGCTGTGGAGCCCTCTGCCGGCTGAAGCGTCGAAAGCTAATCAGATGACATCAAAACCAGGGTTTGGTCTTTGCTCTGGGATGAACCTGGGGGTTACCCGTTTACTGCCCAGGTGGTGTCCGGCGTACAGGCAGCATGAGTCCGGTCCGGGCTCTCGTATGGAACATGTGAAGGCGCGTCCTGATATTGCCGTAGGAAGGAAATCGGCGGTGAGAGGGAGAACTCCAAGCGGCGGAATCCGCAAGGAGCTGAGTACCGTCGCGGGACGTGCTGGCGGACTCGCCCGTAGTAGCTGGGAAGCTCCTGCGTATCGCAGTGGGGGTGGAGCCAAGGGGCGGGGTCGTCCTGGCTGATGAGTGTGACCAACCGGAAGGAAGGAGTTGCATGAGTGAGCCGATGTTGCAGGGCAAGTCGCACGACATCCCGAAACGGCTGGTGTGGGATGCGTGGTTGAAGGTGAAGAAGAACGGAGGAGCGGCTGGGATCGATGGGGTGACGATCGATCAGCTCGAGGAGAGGCTGAAGGATGACCTCTACAGGCTGTGGAATCGCATGTCATCAGGATCGTATTTCCCTGGGCCGGTCCGCGCGGTGGAGATACCTAAGAAAGGAGGAACGAGGGTCCTGGGTATCCCGAACGTGGTCGATCGGGTGGCGCAGACGGTGGCGGTACTGGCGTTGGAGTCCGCAGTGGAGAAGGTGTTTCATGAGGACTCCTATGGGTATCGGCCTGGACGGTCGCCGTTGGATGCGGTCGCGGTATGCCGTAAGCGGTGCTGGGGGAAGGACTGGGTCGTCGACCTGGACGTGAAGGCCTTCTTCGACACGGTGTCATGGGATCTGACATTGAAGGCGGTCGCGCGCCATACGGACCAGAAGTGGGTCCTGCTTTACGTGGAGCGCTGGCTGAAGGCCCCGATGCAGATGCCGGATGGCACCCTCACCGAAAGGACGAAAGGGACGCCACAAGGCGGTCCGATTTCCCCGTTGCTCGCCAATCTGTTCCTGCACTATGGCTTCGATCTCTGGATATCTCGAGAGTATCCGGGTGTCCAGTTCGAACGCTTCGCGGACGATGCGGTGATCCATTGTGTGACCGAACGTCAAGCCTGGGAGGTGCGGGATGCTATCGGGCGTCGGTTCGCCGGCATTGGATTGAGCCTGCACCCCGACAAGACGAAGATAGTGTACTGCAAGGACGGTCGGCGGCGTCGGGACTATCCGGCGGTGTCGTTCACGTTCTGTGGGTATGCGTTCCGTCCCCGGAAAGCCTTCAACAAGGCGGAAGGGAGGGCGTTCACGAGGTTCTTGCCAGCGGTCGATCCTGGCAAGTTGGCGGACATGAGCCGGAAGGTTGCCTCGTGGAAGATGCATCGGCGCACGACTCTGACTCTCAACGACCTCGCACGTGAGGTGAACCCGGCGCTTCGGGGCTGGTTAACCTACTTCACCGTGTTCTATCCGAGCACCGTGATCCCGTTGTGCGGGCGTGTCGATCGCCATCTAATGCACTGGGCGAGAAGGAAGTACAAGCGGCTGGAACGTGGTGACAAACGTGCACGGGAATGGCTGTGTGGGGTCCGAGAACGGGCGCCCCGGCTGTTCGCGCATTGGGAGCTACGGTACAAGTCCTGGTAACTGGACGGCACGAGCCGGATGAATTGAGAGGTTCACGTCCGGATCTGTGAGGGCCGGGGGCTGAGATGCCCCCGGCTACTCGGCGTCGTGGTGAGCGTTGAGGAGAAGGCGTCCGAGAGGCGTCAGGTGGGGACCGGGAAGGCGAGCGTGAGCGAACCGTTGACGACGTGTCGAAACAAGTAGGTGACATCAGAACCGGGGCGGTTAAAGGGCGCCGGGATGAGCCTGGCGGGTGCCCGTCTATTGGCCAGGTGGTGTCCGGCATGGAGGCGGCGCGAGTCCGGTCTGCGGCTTCTGCATGGAACGTGGGAAGGCGAGTGTCGATACGGTCGTCTGTGCGTCGAGAGGCGTCGGCGACGAGAGGGAGCGCGCTGGCGGCGGAAACCGTGAGGCGTTGAGTACCGATGTGGCACACGCTGGCGGACCGGCTCGTAGTAGTGATGAAGCCTCGGTAATCGTGGTGGAGCGAAGGGGCCGGCTCATTGATGATCTGTTCGCGCGGACAACCGGAAGCTCTCCGGGAGGAAACGGGTGGGCATGTCAGGTCCGGTGAACAAGCCGTTCACTATTTCGAAGCGGCTGGTGTGGGAGGCGTATCCTCCTCGACCGACTCGCCACCCACGAACCACAGGCCGCATGACCCCCGACGGTTCAACGACGGGGACCACTAGTCAGTGCTGGCATGAGTCTCGAACTCCCGCCCGTTCTCGCAGCCTCTCGTGATCGGTGGCGCATCGCCGAGTCCCAGGAGATGCTCGCTGGCGCTGTGGAGCCACGCCGTGATCGCCGCTGGGGACGAGCCCCACCCGCCAGGCATCGCAGAGGGATGTTGTCAGCCTGGGTGGCTTGCCGTTGCAACTGCGGCGCGACGGCCACTTGCGACGTCGATCAAGCCCTCGTCACGTAGGACGGTCAGGGCTCGATGTGCTGTCCCGACCGCGACCATGTTCGCGACGGCGAGCTCGGCCACTGTCGGCAATAGATCACCCGGCTTCAGATGCCCGGTCCGGATCTGCTCTCGCAACGCCGCGGCTATGACCTCGTACGGCCCCCGCGGTGTGACCGCCGTCGGGACAGGCTTCGGAACGATCGTCGCCATCGTGTCGGCGGCTCTTCGATCTGCCTCGTTCACCCAGCCTGCATAGACCTTGAGCGTCGTCGCGCCTCCGCTCCCATGCCCGAGCCGGCCAGCCACCGTCCGGATGTCGACCCCGGCCGCGTCGAGCTCGGTCGCTGAGTAGTGCCGAAGCGAGTGCAGCCGGGTGCTCCGGAGCTTCAGTCGGAGAGCGAGTCGGCGGTATCGCTGACTGATCGCTCGCGGCAGGTACGGCATGGACCCATCAGGTGCGGGGGAGAAGACGAACGCCTCTGAACTGAGCGCGCATCCGAGCTCGTCGCAGCGGCTTTCCCAGCGTTGACGGTGCGTGGTCAACAGCCCGACGGTGTGCTCGTCGAGTGCGATCTTTCGTGCCTGACCGGTCTTGGTCTGCTTCTCCTTGATCCCGGCCTTCGTCTGCGCGTTGCTGCGGTGCACGGTGACAAGCCGGCGCTCGAAGTCGATGTGCCGCCAGCGAAGCGCTGAGACCTCGCCTCGTCGAGGCCCGGTGAGCATCCTCAGCCAGAGCAGCAGACCCATTCAGGATCGCTCCACGCGGCGTTCGGGAGGCGGGCTGCTTCGTCGGCGCTGGGTGGATCCGGCTCGGTGCGCTGAGGAGACGGCGCGATTGCCATCGCGGCCTTGTTGACGCCCAGGTGGCGCCATCGAACGGCGCGGCCGAGGGCCCGGCGGATGATGTAGTGAATCTTGCGGGTGGTGCTGGAGCTCAGCGGGCGGCAGGTGTGGCTGGCCCGGGCCTTCCCGTTGCACATGGACCGACAGCGGTGCAGGCGCGCGTAGAAGCGTTCCAGGGGCTCGGCGTCGAGCTTGGCGGCCTGGAGGTCCCCGAACGTCGGCAGGATGTAGAGACGGATCAGGTCGTCGTACCGCTCGCGGGTGGTGTCTTCGAGAACGACGACCTCGAGCCACTGCTCGACGGCCTTGCGGATGGTGATGTTGGACTTCGGGTGCCTGTCCTCGTCCACCTGGCTCTGGAGCCGGGTGGTCTTGCGGTCGGGCACCGTCTCGCGGAGCCCGTCAGGGGATCGGTACCGGCATAGACCGTGACGCGGTAGGAGCCGCTCGGCAGCTCACCGATGTGACCGCGCGGGCGGCGCTTCCGGGGTGGCATGGAACGAGGCTAGAACCCACTCGTGCCACGAGGAGAAAGTGTTCGCGATCGCGAACGGCGAAACCGCTGGTCAGCGGGTGGTGCCCCCGGCAGGATTCGAACCTGCGCTCCCGCCTCCGGAGGGCGGTGCTCTATCCCCTGAGCTACGGGGGCCGTGCGATGAGGGAAGCCTAGCGCACGATTTACAGCGGCAACGGCTGCCCCCCGCGCTCGGTCAGCAGCTGCATGAGGTATGTGGACTCCGAGCTCTGCGAGCTGAGCATCTGCGCGGCGAGATTGCGGACCGCGGGCTGCTCCGCGTGCTGTGCCCCGTACTCCAGCATCGAGACGCCGCCCTGGTGGTGGCGCAGCATGAGCTGCAGGAACAGCACGTCGAGCTCGGTGCCGGTGGCGGCGCGCAGCGCGCGCAGCTCCTCGGTGCTCGCCATGCCGGGCATCGACGCGACGCCGCCGCCGTCCGTGGTCGCCATCCCGGAGTGCGAATGCCCGGAGTCACCGGACATCCAGGCCATGTGCTGTCCACCGACCGGCAGGCCCGAGGCACCCCAGAGCTCCAGCCAGCCCTGCATCCGCCCGATCTGTGCGATCTGCACGGTCTCGATGTCGTAGGCGAGCTGGCGGAGCACCGGATCGTCGGTGTGGTCCCGCTCCCACGCCGCCATCTGCACCGCCTGTTCGTGGTGCGCGGTCATGTCCTGCGCGAAACCGACGCCGACCGACCCGGGAGCGGGCCGCGGGGGCGTGCTCCCCGGTAGCCCGATGAGCAGGCCCGCCGCGGCTCCGAGCAGGAGCAGGGCGAGCGCGCCGCCGAGCAGCACCAGTACCCGCTGCCACCCGGTCGACCGGCTCCGGTCGTCGGGGCTCGTTGTGGTCTTGGATGCCTGATCGGTGGAGGTCGTCACCGGGCCCATGATGTCTCGCCCCCGCACGGTCGTCGTCGGTCTGACTCGATACTGGCGGCCGCCGTCATCCGCCGGTGGGCAACTGGCCGTTCTCGGCGTACGCGCCCGGTGTGCCCGGCGCGGGCGGCGGGACGAACGCGGGCGGGTCGTCCTGCACGAAGTTGCCCGGCCCGATCTCGTTGCAGCTCGCGCCCGGCTCGGGGTGGGTGTACTGGTTGCGGCGCAACGCCTGGACGAACTGGTCGATCCGAACGTCGTTCGCGTCACCCAGCTTGAGCTGGTGCCCCCAGGACTGCAGGGAGATCGGCTGGTCCAGGCCGGGATAGGGCGACATCACCATGTAGGGCTGGCCGTCGACCTTGGCCCGCAGGGTGGCCAGCGCCTCGCCGGTCACCTGGTCGGGGTTGTAGGTGATCCAGACCGCGCCGTGCTCGAGGGAGTGCACCAGGTTCTCGCTGCGCACCGCCTGCGGATAGACGACGCCGTTGCAGGCGGCCCAGGCGTAGTCGTGGGCGCCGCCCATCGGCGGGTTGTGCGTGTAGGCGACCTGCTGCTCCGCGGTGACGTGCTGCCCGCCCACGAAGTCGACGGTCTGGACGCCCTCGATCTGCGTCGACGGGTCCCGGTTGTCCGCGGTCGGGGTGAACGGCGCCAGCGCTTCGGCGCGCGCGCTGTTCTCCTGGTTCTGGAAGAACGCGAAACCGAATACCGCGCCCGCGAACACCACGATGACCAGGACGGCCGCGATCAGGCCCCATGGTGTGGACCGCTCGTTCACGACCGCGGCGCGTGCGTTGCGGACCGCCTTGCTGTTCTTGCCGCTGACCATGGACCGTCCCGAGTGGCGTCGACGCTGAGAAATGTGACGTTCGCGGCCATCACCCGGATG
The DNA here is from genome assembly GCF_018531475.1 of Pseudonocardia mahuensis. Lineage (GTDB taxonomy): Bacteria > Actinomycetota > Actinomycetes > Mycobacteriales > Pseudonocardiaceae > Pseudonocardia. The sequence goes on along the minus strand of NZ_JAHDTG010000127.1, from coordinate 7,443 downwards.
GCCCTAGCGGTACCGCAGTCTAGGAGCGGCGCCTGAGAAGCTTCTGAGCAGCACCTCCTAGACTCGGTGAAGTGACTCCCGACGTGCTCGCCGACCTCGTTCGTGTCGCCGCGCTGGACGTGCTGGCCGACCGAGGCCTGGACGTCGCCGCACTGCCCCCCGATGTGAGTGTCGAGCGCCCCCGCAACCCCGAACACGGTGACTACGCGACCAACGTCGCCATGCGCACTGCGAAGAAGGCCGGTGTGGCGCCGCGCGACCTGGCCGGCTGGCTGGTCGAGGCGCTCGCGCAGCGGCCCGGCATCGCCGCGGCCGAGGTCGCCGGCCCCGGCTTCATCAACCTGCGCCTCGCCGCCGACGCGCAGGGTGCGCTGGTCCGCGAGGTGCTGGCCGCCGGTGACGCCTACGGCACCGGTGACGAGCTGGCCGGCCGCACCGTGAACCTCGAGTTCGTCTCGGCCAACCCGACGGGGCCGCTGCACCTGGGCGGCACCCGGTGGGCCGCGGTCGGCGACGCGCTCGGCCGGGTGCTCGCCGCGCGCGGCGCCAAGGTCACCCGCGAGTACTACTTCAACGACGCGGGTGCGCAGATCGACCGCTTCGTCGCCTCGCTGGTCGCTGCGGCGAAGGGCGAGCCGGCCCCGGAGAACGGCTACGGCGGCGCCTACATCGGTGAGATCGCGGCGCAGGTCCTCGCGGCCGAACCCGGGGTCCTCGACCTACCGGATGCCGAGCGCGACGAGGCGTTCCGCCGGATCGGCGTCGGACTCATGTTCGACGAGGTCAAGGCCGCTCTGCACGAGTTCCGCACCGATTTCGACGTGTGGTTCCACGAGCAGTCGCTGCACGACTCGGGCGCGGTCGAGGCGGCGGTGAACCGGCTCAAGGACTCCGGGAACCTGTACGAGGCCGACGGCGCGTGGTGGCTGCGCTCGACCGAGTTCGGCGACGACAAGGACCGCGTCGTCATCAAGAGCGACGGCCGCCCGGCCTACATCGCCGGCGACATCGCCTACTACCTCGACAAGCGGGCCCGCGGGTTCGACCTGTGCATCTACATGCTCGGCGCCGACCATCACGGTTACGTGGCCCGGCTGCGGGCCGCGGCGGCCGCGTTCGGCGACGATCCCGACACCGTCGAGGTGCTCATCGGGCAGCTGGTGAACCTGGTCTCCGGCGGTAAGCCGGTCCGGATGAGCAAGCGGGCCGGGACCGTTGTGACGATGGACGACCTGGTCGGCACCGTCGGCGTCGACGCGGCCCGGTACTCGCTGATCCGGTCTTCGGTGGACTCCACGCTGGACGTCGACCTGGACCTGATCGCCCGGCGCAGCAACGACAACCCGGTGTTCTACGTGCAGTACGCGCACGCCCGGCTGGCCTCGCTGGCCCGCAACGCCGCCGATCTCGGCGTCGAGGTCGGAGACTCGCCGGACTTCGCGCTGCTGGAGCACCCCCGCGAGGGTGACCTGATCCGCACCCTGGGTGAGTTCCCGGCCGTCGTCTCCTCGGCGGCGGAGCTGCGCGAGCCGCATCGGGTGGCCCGTTACCTGGAGTCGCTGGCCAGCGCGTATCACAAGTTCTACGACTCCTGCCGGGTGCTGCCGATGGGTGACGAGGAGGCCACCGACCTGCACCGCGCCCGGCTCGGGTTGTGCGTCGCGGCACGTCAGGTGCTGGCCAACGGTCTCGGGCTGCTCGGCGTCTCAGCTCCGGAGCGGATGTGAGGGCGCACCCGGCCGGCCCGCTGCACGCCGGCGTCCAGGCACCCCCGGAGACGGCGGGGCCCCGCCCGTCCTCGTCCGCCGAACTCGACGAGCTCGCCCCCACGGTGTGGCCGCGCAACGCGTCGCGCAACCCCGAGGGCGTGCTGGAGGTCGCCGGCGTCGACGTCCGGGAGCTGGCCGAGCAGTACGGCACCCCGCTGTTCGTCGTCGACGAGGACGACTTCCGCTCCCGCGCCGCCGAGTTCGCCGCGGCCTTCGGGGCCGAATCGGTGCACTACGCGGCTAAGGCCTTCCTGAGCGTCGAGATCGCCCGCTGGGTGGACGACGAGGGCCTGTCCCTCGACGTCTGCAGCGGTGGCGAGCTCGCGGTCGCGCTGCGCGCCGGGTTCCCGGCGGAGCGGATCGCCTTCCACGGCAACAACAAGTCGGTCGCAGAGCTCGTCGACGCGGTCGAGGCCGGCGTGGGCCGGGTGGTCGTCGACTCGTTCCACGAGATCGTCCGGCTCGACGCGATCGCCCGCGAGCGCGGGGTCGTCGTCCCGGTGATGATCCGGGTCACGGTCGGCGTCGAGGCCCACACCCACGAGTTCATCGCGACCGCGCACGAGGACCAGAAGTTCGGTTTCTCGATCGCCGGTGGCCCGAACAGCGACGCCGCAGAGGCGGCCCGCCGCGTGCTCAAGGCCGGGGGACTCTCGCTGGTCGGGCTGCACAGCCACATCGGCAGCCAGATCTTCGACACCGAGGGCTTCGAGGTGGCCGCGCACCGGGTGGTCCGGCTGCTCGCCGAGCTGCACCGTGAGCACGGCGCCGGCACGCTCGCCGCCCTGGGCACGCTCGACCTCGGCGGGGGCATCGGCATCGCCTACCGGGCCGGGGAGGAACCGCTGTCCGTGGCCGACCTGGCCGTGCAGCTGCGCGAGATCGTCGAGCGCGAGTGCCGGGCCGCCGGGCTGGACGTCCCCGCCATCGCCGTCGAGCCGGGCCGGGCCATCGCCGGGCCGGGCACGGTGACGCTCTACGAGGTCGGCACGCTCAAGGACGTCGGGTTGGACAGCGGGTCGCGCCGGTACGTGAGCGTGGACGGCGGCATGAGCGACAACATCCGCACCGCGCTCTACGACGCGGTGTACGACTGCCGGCTCGTCTCCCGGGCGTCGCTGATCGACGCCTGGGACAATGCGGGCGGCGCCGGTGCCCCGAGCGAGATCTCCACGTTGTCGCGGGTCGTCGGCAAGCACTGCGAGTCCGGTGACATCGTCGTCCGCGACTGCTGGCTGCCCACCGACCTCGCCCCCGGCGACCTGCTCGCCGTCGCCGCGACCGGGGCGTACTGCTACTCGATGGCCAGCTCGTACAACCGGTTGCCGCGTCCCGCCGTGGTCGCGGTCCGCGACGGGCAGGCCCGGCTGCTGCTGCGCCGGGAGACCGTCGACGACCAGTTCCGGCTCGAGGTGTCGGGGTGAACCGGGGCACCCCGTGGTCCGGATCGGCCCACGAGCAGTCATGATTCGTGCCCGGGGGTCCGGGACGGTCGGCATGCGGCGTTGCGCGCCGCTGGGAGGGTTTGAGTGAACGGGAACGGCCCGAGGGGCAACGGCACGCCGATCCGGGTGGCGCTGCTCGGCTGCGGGACGGTCGGCGGCGAGGTGGTACGGCTGCTGAACGAGCAGGCCGGCGAGCTCGCCGCGCGGATCGGCGCGCCGGTCGAGCTGGTCGGAGTGGCCGTGCGGCGCCCGCACAAGCACCCCGAGTTGCCCGAGGGGCTGCTCACGACCGATGCGGCGGGACTGATCGGCCGGGACGACGTCGACGTGGTCGTCGAGGTGATCGGTGGCATCGAGCCGGCACGCACGTTGCTGCTCGAGGCCCTGAAGTCCGGCAAGTCCGTAGTGACCGCGAACAAGATGCTGCTGGCCGAGGACGGTTCCACGCTGGCCGAGGCCGCGGACGCGTCCGGGGCGGACCTGTACTACGAGGCGTCGGTGGCCGGGGCGATCCCGCTGCTGCGCCCGCTGCGCGAGTCGCTCGCCGGCGACCGGATCACGCGCGTGGCCGGGATCGTCAACGGCACCACCAACTTCATCCTCTCCGCGATGACCGCGACCGGAGCCGGGTACGCCGACGCGCTGGAGGAGGCCACCCGGCTGGGGTACGCCGAGGCCGACCCGAGCGCCGACGTGGACGGCTACGACGCCGCGTCCAAGGCCGCCATTCTCGCCTCCCTGGCGTTCCACACCCGGGTCACCGCCGCCGACGTGCACTGCGAGGGCATCCGCGGGGTCACCGCTGCCGACATCGTCGCGGCGGACGCGCTGGGCTGCACGATCAAGCTGCTGGCCATCTGCGAGCGGGTGCCGGCCGGCCCCGCCGGGGAGCCGGAGTCGGTCTCTGCCCGCGTCTACCCGGCCATCATTCCGCGCAGCCACCCGCTGGCCGCGGTCGACGGCGCCTTCAACGCAGTGTTCGTCGAGGCCGAGGCCGCCGGGCAGTTGATGTTCTACGGTCAGGGTGCCGGTGGTGCCCCGACCGCGAGCGCCGTCCTCGGCGACCTGGTCGCGGTGGCCCGCAACCGGGTGGTCGGCGGCCGCGGGCCGCGCGAGTCGTCCTACGCGAGCCTGCCGGTGCGTCCGATGGGCGCGGTGTCCACGCGCTACCACGTCAGCCTCGAGGTGGCCGACCGCGCCGGTGTGCTGGCGTCGATCGCGGGGGAGTTCGCCCGCAAGGGCATCAGCATCGCGGCGGTCCGGCAGACCGGAGGCGGGCAGGTCCCGTTGAACGGGGAGTCCGAGGACGAGGCCCGGCTGGTCGTCGTCACGCACGGCGCGCCGGACGCCGCGCTGGCTGCGACCGTGGAGGCGTTGAGTGGGTTGGATGCGGTGCGAGGGGTCGACAGCGTGCTGAGGGTCGAGGATCTGGGGCGTTCGGTGAGTGCACTGGGGGTGGCCGGATGAGTGCCGCAACGCCTGCCCGCACCGGTCTGCGCCGCTGGCCGGGGGTGATCGAGGCCTATAGGGACCGGATGCCGGTGCAGCCGGACTGGACGATCGTCACCCTCGGTGAGGGCGGCACCCCGCTGCTGCCCGCACCGCACCTGTCGGAGGCCACCGGCTGCGAGGTCTACCTCAAGGTCGACGGCGCCAACCCGACCGGCTCGTTCAAGGACCGCGGGATGACCATGGCGGTCACCGCGGCGCTGGCCGACGGCAAGCAGGGCGTGCTCTGCGCGTCCACCGGCAACACCTCGGCCTCCGCCGCCGCCTATGCCACACGCGCGGGCCTGACCTGTGCCGTTCTGGTTCCCCAGGGCAAGATCGCGCTGGGCAAGCTGGCCCAGGCCGTCGCGCACGGTGCCCGGATCCTGCAGATCGACGGCAACTTCGACGACTGCCTGGAGCTCGCCCGCAAGACCGCCGCCGACTACCCCGTGGCCGCACTCGTCAACTCGGTGAACCCGACGCGGATCGCGGGGCAGGCCAGCGCCGCGTACGAGATCTGCGACGAGCTCGGCCGGGCACCCGACATCCACTGCCTGCCGGTCGGCAACGCCGGCAACATCACCGCGTACTGGAAGGGCTATCGCGGCTACCACGCCGACGGGCTCGTCCCGGAGCTGCCGCGGATGTTCGGGTTCCAGGCCGCGGGCGCCGCGCCGCTGGTGCTCGGCGCACCGGTCAAGAACCCCGAGACCATCGCCACCGCCATCCGGATCGGCGCCCCCGCGTCGTGGGCGGCCGCGGTGGCGGCCCGCGACGAGTCGAACGGGCAGTTCGCGGCCGTCACCGACGAGGAGATCCTGGCCGCGTACCGGATGCTGTCGGCGCAGGAGGCGGTGTTCGTCGAGCCCGCATCGGCGGCCAGCGTCGCGGGTCTGCTGCAGTCGAGTGCGAACGGGGCCCTGCCGCGTGGCTCGCTCGTGGTGTGCACGGTGACCGGGCACGGGCTCAAGGACCCCGACACCGCGCTGCTCACCGCTCCGGCGCCGACCGTGGTCCCGATCGACCCGGGTGCCGTCGCCGCCGCCCTCGAGCTTCAGTGACGGTCCGCTGATGGGACGGCCGCGCGAGGTCCGGATCCGGGTGCCGGCGTCGTCGGCGAACCTCGGACCCGGTTTCGACTCGCTCGGGCTCGCGCTGTCGCTCTACGACGACCTCGAGGTCTCCGTGGCCTCCGACGGGGTGCGGGTGGAGGTGCTCGGCGAGGGTGCGGGGCGGGTCCCCTGTGATGATTCCCACCTCGTCGTCCGTGCCATGCGCACCACGTGGGCGGTCCTCGGCGACGCGCCGTCCGGGCTGCGGCTGCGCTGCCGCAACGCCATCCCGCACTCCCGCGGGCTGGGCAGCTCGGCCGCTGCAGCGGTCGCCGGTGCGGTGGCCGCAGCCGTGCTCTCAGGTCGGGACCCGGAACTGGAACGGCAGGTGTTGCTGCAGGTCACAGCAGGTATGGAGGGTCATGCGGACAATGCGGCGGCCAGTCTGCTCGGCGGCTTCGTCATCGCGTGGGAAATGCAGCCGGGTTCCGGGAATAACCCGGACCGGTTCGACGCTGTACGACTTGACACGCACCCGGGCATCCGCCCGGTGGCGTTCGTCGCAGGGGTCGAGTCCTCCACCAAGATGACCCGCGGGTTGCTGCCCGATCGGGTACCGCTGGCCGACGCCGCGTTCACCGGGAGCCGTACGGCGCTGTCGGTGCTGGCGTTCACCCAGCGCCCCGATCTGCTGCTCGCGGCGACCGAGGACAGACTGCACCAGAGCTACCGGCGTCCGGCCTATCCGGAGTCGGCCGATCTGGTCGATGCGCTGCGAGCCCACGGCGTGCCGGCGGCGATCTCCGGTGCGGGGCCGACCGTGCTGGCGCTGACCAGCGACGGGGCGGTCCCCGGCGGGATCGACACGCGCGGTTTCACCGTCGTGCCGCTGCCCGTCGACCGGGTCGGCGCGCGCGTCGAGATCGGCTGAGCCGGACCCGCGCGATGTTCCGTCCGGCGCGTCGCGAGGGGGGTTGTTGCCCGGACCTGGGGGAAGCGTCTACTCTCGGCACCGCACGGCGACCCACGCGTCATCCGCGTGGCCTCTCGAGCCGGAATCCGTATCTCGGCAGCAGTCTGCCCGCGGATCTGGTTCCGGACCGAGCGGCCTCTTCCCCGCGACCGTCGCAATGGTTGCCGCCCCCTGCAGTCGGGACGGTTGCCGATCACGCGGCCCCGTTGCCGATTTTCGTCCGGCGGACCGTTCGGGCGACTGTGTGAATCCGCTGACCTGGGTAGATGACCCGGGTCGGTCAGGAAGGATCTTCGTGAGCGAGACTGATCTCGTCAGCACCGAGACCGCCGCGGCCGATGCGGCCAACGGCACCCCTACCCGACGGCGGGGTGGCCTGTCCGGAATGGTGCTGGCGGAATTGCGCCAGCTTGCTGGTGAGCTGAACATCCCCGGTATCACCGGGATGCGGAAGGGCGATCTGATCGCCGCCATCAAGGAGCGCCAGGCCGCAGGGTCGTCGGCCCCGACGGCTCCGTCGTCGCCGCCGTCGTCCCCCGCGGCGACCCCGCAGCTGTCGCTGCCCGAGAGCGAGGCGGCCGTCGCGCCGGTGACCGGCACGGACACCGCTCCCACCACGACCACCCGGCGCCGCCGCACGGCCTCGCGCCCGGCCGGTGCTCCGGACCCGCAGCCTGCTGCGACCGACACCGGCTCGGCCGCCCCCGCGGCCG
>NZ_JAHDTG010000126.1 GCF_018531475.1 Pseudonocardia mahuensis | reverse complement strand
CGTGATCTCCCCGGCGCGCAGGCGGTGCCGGACCCCGCGGAACAGCCAGTCGCCGCCGGGGTGGGCGAATCCGAGGTCCTCGAGCTCAAGCATCGGCCCACATCCGGCGGCGGCTGCGGCGCAGCAGAAGCAGGAAGACCGGCGCCCCGATCACCGCGGTGAGCACCCCGAGGGGGATCTCGGCGGCCCCGATGGTGCGGGTCAGCGTGTCGATCACGGTGAGGTAGGCGGCGCCGATCAGCACCGTCACCGGCAGCAGCACCCGGTGGTCGGGCCCGACCCACAGCCGGGCCAGGTGCGGCACCACCAGCCCGACCCAGCCGATCACGCCGCTGACCGCGACGGCCCCGGCGACGACGGCGGCCACGGTGGTCAGCAGCAGCCAGCGTGTCGGCCCTGGGCGGAGCCCGAGCGTCGCGGCGTCCTCGTCGCCGAGGGACAGCACGTTGATCCGCCACCGCAGCGCCAGGATGAGCACCACCCCGGCCACGGCGGGCACCCCGGCGACGGCGACCTTGGCGTAGGTGGCGGTGGCCAGGCTGCCCAGCAGCCAGAACACGATCGACTGCAGTTCGTCGTAGGGGTCGGCCAGATAGGTCAGCAACGACACCAGCGCGGTGAAGAAGGCGCCGACGACGATGCCGGACAGCACGATCATCAGCGGCGGCGCCGTCCCGCCCACCCGGCTCACCAGGTACACCGCGACCAGCGCGAGCAGGCCGAACGCGAACGCGCCGGTGACCAGCGCGGCGTAGCCCAGCCCCAGGATGATCGCGAGCGCCCCGCCGAACGACGCACCGGAGGAGACCCCGAGGATCTGCGGGCTCACGATGGGGTTGCGGAAGACCGCCTGCAGGACGGCGCCGCACACGGCGAGGCCCGCGCCCACGACCATGCTGAGCAGCACCCGGGGCAATCGGACCTGCAGGACCGTGGTGGCCTCGGTGCCGGTCCAGATCGGCGGCAGCGGCAGCAACTGCCCGAGCAGGATCGCGAGCACCCGGTCGAACGGCACCGTGTAGCGCCCGACCGCCAGCGCCGCGACGGCCACCACGACGACGCCGACCGGCAGCACGACCAGCGCCCAGCTCCGCCGGGAGCCCATCGCGTCGGCGGCGGTCGCCGGCTCACCGACCGAAGTTCGCATACCCGGCCGATCCGGCGTTGGGCACGGTCTGCAGGATCGTGTCGAGCTGAGCCTCGGTCGGCCCGCGGCCGTAGAGGAACTCGTACTCGGCGACGACCTCGGCGCGCAGGCCCGGCGCCCCGGTCCCGTGCACCAGGCCGGCGAGCCAGCGCCACATCAGTGGCGACTCCTGGCTCGGCGGATCCCACCGGTACCCACCCACCGGGACCTTGTAGACACGCCGCTCGCGCACCGCGCGGACACCGGCCAGCGCGGGGTTCGCGTAGAGGGTCGCCGGGGTGGCGGCGTCGAACGTGCCGACCAGGATGATGTCGGGATCCCAGGCCAGGATCCGCTCGAGGTCCACCTCGGCCTGCTCGGCCGGGATGTCCGCGGCGGGATTCACCCCTCCGGCCAGGTCGATGACGAAGTGGTTGTAGGACGCCCCGCCGCCCACGGTGAGGCTGCGTTCGGCCATGCGCAGGTAGAGCACCTTCGGCCGGGCGGCAGCGAGGCCGGGCGTCTGCGTGCGCACCGCCCGCAGCCGTTCCCGCATGCCGGTGACCATCCGCTCGGCCCGGTCCTGCCTGCCGAGCAACCGGCCGTACAGCAGGGCGGCACCCTCGAGGTCCTCCTGGGTGCCGTAGGTCAGCTGGGCGACCCGCAGCCCGGCGTTGCGCAGCGGCTCGATGATGCCGCTGCTCCGGTTGCCCCACTGGATCACCACGTCCGGCGAGAGCCGCAGGATGCTCTCGATGCTGGGGGCGAAGTCGCTGCCCGCCACGTCGCTCGGCAGCGCGAGAAGTTGCGGGTGGACCGCACCGAGGTAGCTGCTGCGCATGGCGGCGAGCGACGCGGCGTTCATCCCGACCAGGACGTCGGGGCCGCCGTGGACCGCGACGACCATCGAGGCGGCGGGCAGCGGGATCGTCACGACCCGGCGCGCGGGGCCGTCCAGCGTGAGCGTCTGTCCGGCCAGGTCGGTCACGGTGAGCGCCGCGGTGTCCGGTGCCGGGGCGGCCGGGGCACACGCGGCCAGGGCCGGAAGGGCCGTCACGGCCAGCGCCCCGCGGAGCACCGAACGTCGGGACACCCCGGATGGTGGGCGCAGCTGCCGGCCCATCGGTCTCATGTGATCTCCCACCCTGCTGGCCCGCTTCCGTGATCCACGGATGTAATCAAAGACCTGAACAGATGTGCAAGAGTTGACAGGTAGGTGAGCGGTACCTAACGGCGGTCCGGACGGCACGGCCTAGGGAGCGGTCAGCGCCACCCGCGGACCCGCTTGCCACCCACCTGGACAACGGGGCGGCAGCGGCCATGATGATCGCCATGGCCAGAGCGCGCCGGAGCCGGTGACCGATGTGACCGTGGCCGACTGGATCGCGCCTCGGCTCGGGCCGTTCGGTGGCTCGGTGGGGTCGGTCGCTCCCCGCGGGTACGCCGCGTACGCGCGGATCCTGCACCCGGTGCCCGACGACCCCGACCACGACCGTCCGGCGGCGCGCTGGGCGGAGGTGTGTGAGGCGACGGGCCGGCGACCGCACGCGCTGATGCAGTGGGCACGCGATCGCCGGGGTCGTCGAGACACAGGTCCGGACGCGCACCGGCACCGCGCTGACCAAGACGATGCTCTGGCCGGGCGCGGAGCCGGAGGTGGGCACTCTCCAACCGGACGCGCTGCGCATCCTGTGCGGCGTGCTGGCCCGGCACACCGCGCCCGACCAGGGGTGCTTCTTCGCGCTGTGGGAGGGCTGGGGGTGGATCCACGGCAGCCCGTCCGTCGCCGTCATCAACTTCGATGGCAGCAGCAGCGAGCCGGTGCCGCCGGCGTTTCCCCCGGAGGTCCTCGCCGAGCCCGGGCTCGAGGCCTGGCCGGTGGACCCCGTGGACTCCCTCGCGTACGACGGGGACACCGTCAACGTCTGATCGCCCCGTCCGGCCTCGTCGCGCAGGGCGGCGCGGGTGCCGCTACCGCACCGGGAAGCATCGCTCGCGCTGCGCGGGGGCTGTGATCAGCAACGTCGGGCCGGTGGCGTCATCCGGCGGGCGGCGCCGGCCGCCACCGCGATCCACGCTGCGAGAGCCGGCCACACCAGCACCTCGCCCAACGGCCGTAACCAGCCCACGCCGGTAGCGGAGGCGGTGGTCATGCAGGCGAGGGCGGTCATGCCCAGCGGGAACACCGTCGACCAGCGGCGCGCGTCGTAGACCGGCCGCGGCCAGCGCAGCTCGGAAGCGGCCAGCACCGCATACCAGGCCAGCGCCAGCCCGAGCACAATCAGATCCGCCGAGCGCACCGCCTCGTGCAGGCCGGGCCACCAGCCCAGCACTCCCGACGACGACGTCGCCGTCACCAGGGTCGCGCCGGCCAGCGCGGAGATCGCCAGCGCCCCACCGGCCACCCACTGGTCACCCGCCCCGCGGCGAAGCTGGCCCAGCTCGAACCGGGCGAGCACGAAACCGTAGAGGACCAGCCCGAGGACGAACACCGCCAGCCCCGGCACGCAGATCCATCCCACCCGCCCGGGCGGCGCCGACGTGCCGGCGAGGACGACGACGCCCTGGGTCGCCACACAGACCAGGAAACCGGCACCGACCGCCGGGAGGCGCCAGTGCCGCAGCACCCGTGGAAGCAGCAGCAGCCAGCCCGCCAGCGCCACCACCAGCAGCGCCCATCCCGCCCACGCCCACCCCGCCATCGACAGCCGGGTCCCCAGCACCGCCGTGGCGGCGACCCCGGTCAGCGCCGGCGGGGTCGCCGCGACCGCGCGCCAGCCGGCCCGGTCCAGAACCAGTTGCCCGCCGACGGCGGCCACCAGCGCCAGCCAGACCGCGACGGCGAGGGCGAGCCAGACCGCGGACAGCGCCGGGTGCCCGGCCGAGCGCAGCGCGACGGACAGCACCGCGGTGGCCATCGCCGCCGCCCCGAGGGTCGGGTGCGCCCGCATCATCGCGGCGCGGCCCGGAGGAAGCCTCGCCCCGGTCATGGCCATCCCCGCACCGGCACATTGTGAGCCCGGGCCGCGGTGCGGCGGGCCGGCCGTGGGTCGAGGGCGCCGCGGCGCAGGCACAGGGTGGCGGTGGCGCGCTGCCCCGCCGCGACCTACCTTCATCGCTGTCACGAGCGTAGTGTTTTGAACTACGGAGGTGACAGCGATGGGCGCTCATGCCGCCGCGCGGGTTCCGTCGGCGCTGCTCAGCCGTGGTCGCGTCCTGCGTCCCATCGACGCCCAGGAGGTCTACGCCAACCCCCGGGCCGACTTCGCCCGGCTCGAACGTCGCGGGGCCTTGCACCGGCTCGCCCCGGGCCTGTTCGCGGCGGTCCCCGACGACGCGGTCGGCGCGGACTGGCTGCCGCCCCTCGAAGCCGCCGCGCTCGCGATCGCCGGCACCGGTGGCCACACCGGCAAGGCGGCGCTGACGGGGATCAGCGCGGCCCGCGTCCACGCGGCCATCCCGCGCGCCCTCAACGTCGCCGTGGTGGCCGTGGCCCGACATCGCCGCACCCTGCAGCTGACCGACCGGAAGGCCGAGGTGCTGTTCGTGCGGCGCGACGTCGCCCGGCTCGACGTCCAGCGGTATCGGACCGAGCTGGGCCAGGGATGGGTGACCACGGTCGAGCAGACCGTGCTCGACCTGATCGCCCGGCCCGAGCTGGGCAACACCCCGGACGCGGCGCGCGAGGCGATCGCGGCGCTCATCCCGCGGGCTGACACCGATCTGCTGCGGGAGCTGGCCGTGGCGCAGCGGCGCCGCGGCGCCGTCGAGCAGGCCCTGGTCCACCATCGCGAGAGGGCCTAGCGTGCTCGCTCCCAGGAGTTGCGGGCGGTGGCCGCTCGATTCGGGGTCGATCAGTCGCAGGTCCTGCGGGATCACCTGATCTCGCACCTGCTCGCGGCCGTCAGCGCGGTGGCGGGAGACTCGGTGATCCGGTTGACCGTGACCGCGGCCGAGGCCCTGGCCGCGGTCCGGGCCGGCTGGGCCCGACTGGTCGAGCCGGGCTGACGACCGGCTCGACCACGACACGGCGCAGGCCGGCGGGGACATCCTGATGCTGCCCCCTCCGGTCGTCAGCTTCGCGGCCGCTCGTCGACGACGCGACGGGCCTTGAACGTCGTCTCCGGCAGGGTCCCGGGCTTCAGCAGCTCGACCGCGACGCGGATGTGAAGGGCCCGCTTCAGCGCCTCCTCGGTCCGCCGCACGAGCGCGGCGCGGCGGGCCTCACCCTCCCCGGACGGGAGCGCGTCCAGCTCGGCGACGGTCCCGTGGCCGAGCTCGGCCTGCACGCTCAGCTCGTCGAGCGCGCCGGCCTTGCGCACCAGGATGCGGAACTCCGGCCGAGGTCCGGCACGTACGTGCGCCCGCAGGGGCACGGGTCGGTGGCCAGGTAGGTCTCGTCCCCGGGCGCGAAGCGGATCATCGGCTGGGAGTCGCGCCACAGGTGGGTGTCGACGACCGCCCCGCGGTCGTCGACCTCCTCGATCTGTGCGTCTGAGGGAAGGTCGAAGTTGTCGTACAGCCCCGGGAAGGCGGTTCGCAGGTCCTCGATCCCAGGTGCCCGGTCGGTGGCAGCGACGCGAGGACATTGCTGTACAAGGCCGATCAGCGGTTCGTGCTGCTCGATCGGGAACTGCACGAAGGTCGCCGTCTTCGCGCCCATCTCCGCGCCGATCTCCACGGCCAGGGTGACCGAGTCCGGCGACATCGCGATCTCGACCAGCCGGCCCTCCGCCGACCGGCCCGAGTACGGGGTGATCTCGGCGGGCGGCTGCTTGTAGAACGTGCCGTCACCCTGGCTGCGCCCGGTCTTCAGGCCGGGAGGCGCCTCAGCCAGGGAACCGGGCAGCTACCGACCTGTACTGCATGAGGTCGAGAGCGAAGCCGACATACTGCTGGGCGACCCGCTCGGCGCTGAGGGGGCCATCGGGCCGCCACCAGTTGGGCAGCGCCGTGCACATGGTGACGACCGCGCGGGAGGCCTCATGGGGATGGTCGTTGCGAAACTGCCCGTCGCGGACGGCCGCTTCCACCTCCTCGTCGACCATGCGTTGCTGGCGGGTCCGCATGGTGGCGATCTTGATGCGATTCTCGGTATCCAAGCTGCGCATCTCGCTCGCGCCGACGAAACCGAGTTCTCGGCGATGGGTGTGGAACAGAGCGAGGTGCTCGATGAGCAGGCTGAACCGCTCGACGGGATCACGGCCCTCGCTGCGGGCGGTTTCGGCGCGTTGGAGCAGCTCGGTCATGGTGCGGTCGAGGATGGTGAGCAGCATGTGCTGTTTGCTCGTGTAGTAGTGATAGAGCCCGGAGACCGACAGGTCGCATCGGGACGCGATTCCGCGCACGGTCGCGCCGTGGTAGCCGATTTCCAGGATCTCTTCGAGTGCCGCGCGAAGCACGGGATCGAAATCCAGTGGCGCGTAGGTGCGCCAGTCCGGAGGGTCACCGTTTTCCGCGGTCGAGTGTGCTGCGGATGGAGGGTGCGGCGATGCCGAGGCGGGCGAGACGTCCGGCGCCTCCGGGTCCACGACGATGTCGAGGATCTGGGGCACCGTGAGGTTCAGTACGTCGGCGATCTGACCGAGGCGCACGACGCTGAGACCGGTTCGACCGTTCTCGATCTGGCTGACCGTCGCCGGGCTGACCCCGAGCCTGTGCGACAGCGCGCGCAGGCTGATCTTCTGCGCCATCCGAGCGGCGCGGACCTGTGCCCCGAGCGTTGCGTCGGCGGGCCGGCCACCGCCACCTGCTGCCGTCATGGCCACCCCTCCTGATCACGCCGGTCGTTTAGATTAACTGAACACAGTGGTCCCGGTTACGGCAGAACTCAAGTCTTGACGCACTGCTGGGTGATCTGCATCATTCTCTAAACATCAGCCGTGCGAACGCTCGCCCGGCTACAGAGTGTTCAGTTCCTGTGAGGAGACGAGGATGTCTGACGCCCCCGCGATGGGTGAGTTCCTGGGTGCCGACGCGCCCAGCAACTGGGGTAAGTGGGGTCCGGACGACGAGGTCGGGTGCCTGAACTACCTGGACGCGTCGCAGGTGCTGCGCGGGGTGCAGCACATCAGGTCCGGGGAGGTGTTCACGCTGCAGATCCAGATGGGGCGGACCGATGGTCCCGGGGATCCGTTGTGGCCGGGTCGGGAGGGCATCCAGCGGCAGAACGTGATGGACGAGTCGACCTGGGACGGGGAGGGGGCTCCGCAGTTCCCGGGGGGGTTGCACTACGCCGATGACACTGCGTTGATCTTCTTGCAGGGGTCCACGCAGTACGACGCGCTGGGTCATGTCTGGTACGACGGCAAGCTGTGGAACGGCTATGACGCGCGTAGCACGGTGGAGGCGATGGACAAGGCCTCGGTGCTGCCGATCGCGGAGAAGGGCGTGGTCGGGCGCGGGGTGCTCATCGACATGGCCCGTTACCGGGGCAAGGACTGGCTGGACAAGGGGGAGACCTTCGATCACAACGACCTGGAGGCCGCGGCGAAGGCCCAGGGGGTGACGATCGAGCCCCGCGATGTGTTGCTGATCCGGACCGGTTGGATGAAGTACTGGTACCAGATCACCGACAAGGACAGTTTCTACGAGGGGTTCAACGAGCCGGGGCTGACCTATTCCCGGGAGCTGGTCGAGTGGTTCCAGCGGATGGAGATTCCGAACCTGGTCACCGACACCATCGCCAACGAGGTGACCTACGAGCCCGAGAGCGGGATCGCGCTGCCGCTGCACTGCGCGCTGATGCGTAACCTCGGTGTGGCGCTGACCGAGATCGCCTGGCTCGATGACCTGGCCGATGCGTGTGCCGCCGACGGGCGGTGGAGCTTCCTCTACGCCGCGGCCCCGCTGAAGGTGGTCAAGGGCACCGGGGCACCGGTGAACCCCATCGCCATCCGCTGAGCACATGAGCGCCTACGACGAGAAGGTGTGGCTGGCCCGGTACGCGCCGGGCCAGCCGGCCGAGATCACGGTCGAGTTCGACAACGCGGTCGAGATGTTCCGCGCGTCGGTGGCCCGGTCCCCGGAGGCGGATGCCATCCGGTACTTCGACGGCCGCATCACCCTGCGCGAGCTCGACGAGCTCACCGACGCCTTCGCCGCCGGCCTGGCCGACGCCGGCTTCGGCGCCGGGGAGCGGGTGGCGATCTACGCCCAGAACGTGCCGCAGTTCGTCATCGCCCAGCTCGGCACCTGGAAGGCCGGCGGCATCGCGGTCTCGATCAACCCGATGAACAAGGAGCGCGAGCTCGAACAGCTCCTGACCGACTCGGGCGCGACGGTGCTGGTCGCCCTCCAGAGCCTCTACCGCGACGTCGCGGCCAAGGTCGTGCCGAACACCGGCGTCCGCACGGTGATCACCACCTCGGAGCTGGAGTACCAGACCCGGAACGACGAGCGGATCTTCGCCGGCGTCGAGCGCATCCCGTGCGCGGGCACCCTGGACATGGCTGAGCTGCTGAGCCGGTTCCGCGGCCAGGCCCCGCCCCGGGTGTCGCCGGGGCCCGACGACGTCGCGTTCCTGACCTACACCTCCGGCACCACCGGCCCGCCCAAGGGCGCGATGACCACCCACCGCAACGTGGTGTTCAACGCCCAGACCTACCGGGACTGGATCGGCATCGGCCCCGACGACGTGGTCCTCGGTATCGCACCGCTGTTCCACATCACCGGGCTGGTCGGCCATATCGCCATCTCGCTGCTCGCCGGGGCCCCGCTGGTGCTGATGTACCGGCTGGACCCCGCGGTGACCATCGAGACCGTCCAGGCCGAGCAGGCGACCTTCACCGTCGGCTCGATCACGGTGTTCATCGCGCTGATGAACGCGCCCAACGCCGACAAGGACGCGCTGGCGAGCCTGACCAAGATCTACTCCGGTGGGGCGCCCATCCCGCCGAGCACGGTCACCGCGTTCCAGGACACCTTCGGGCACTACATCCACAACATCTACGGGCTCACCGAGACCACATCGCCCTCGCACGCCGTCCCGCTCGGCAGCGAGGCGCCGGTCGACCCGGCCTCCGGGGCGCTGTCGGTCGGGGTGCCGATCTACAACACGGTCGTCCGGATCGTCGACGACGAGGGCAAGGACCTGCCGCCCGGCGAGATCGGCGAGCTGGTCACCGCCGGCCCGCAGGTCGTGGCCGGGTACTGGAACAAGCCCGAGGAGAGCGCGAAGGCGCTGCCCGACGGGGCGCTGCACACCGGCGACGTCGGCTACATGGACGCCGAGGGCTGGTTCTACATCGTCGACCGCAAGAAGGACCAGATCAACGCGGGCGGCTACAAGGTGTGGCCGCGCGAGGTCGAGGACGTCCTCTACGAGCACGACGCGGTCCGCGAGGCCGCCGTGGTCGGGGTGCCCGACGAGTACCGCGGCGAGACGGTCAAGGCCTTCGTCAGCCTCCGTCCGGGCAGGTCGGCCACTCCCGAGGAGCTGATCGCCTTCGCCAAGGAGCGGATGGCCGCCTACAAGTACCCGCGACTGGTCGAGATTCTCGACGACATCCCCAAGACCGTCACCGGCAAGCTCCTGCGCCGCGAACTGCGCGCTCGCAGCTAGCCGCCACGCGCCCGGCCCGCCGCGGGCCGGGCGCGTCCCGACACGCATGACGGCGTCGCCGGCCGGCGGCGCCGCGGTTCACCACGCCTACTCACAGGAGAGAAGAGCGCAATGGCGGACACCGTTCTCATCGCCGGGGCCAGTGGCCTGGTCGGCGCCGCGACGGTCGACAAGTTCCTCGACGACGGCTGGGAGGTCATCGCGGTCTCCCGCCGCCGGCCCGAGGTGTTCAGCGACAAGCCCTTCCAGCACCTGCCGGTGGACCTGCAGGACGAGGCCGGCGCCCGAGCCGCGCTGGGCGGGCTGTCGCAGGTCACGCACGTGGTCTACACCGCGGTCTACGAGAAGCCGGGGCTGATCGCGGGCTGGACCGAGCAGGACCAGATGGACACCAACCTGGCCATGCTGCGCAACCTGATCGAGCCCCTCGCCGACGTCGCGGACCTCGAGCACGTGAGCCTGCTGCAGGGCACCAAGGCCTACGGCATCCACCTGCACCCGATGCCGGTGCCGGCGCGCGAGCGGTTC
The DNA here is from genome assembly GCF_018531475.1 of Pseudonocardia mahuensis. Lineage (GTDB taxonomy): Bacteria > Actinomycetota > Actinomycetes > Mycobacteriales > Pseudonocardiaceae > Pseudonocardia. The sequence continues at coordinate 4,250 of NZ_JAHDTG010000126.1, read as the reverse complement.
CCGCGCGACGACCACGCGAACTTCTACTGGCTGCAAGAGGACTACATCAAGGGCAAGTCCGCGGCCAAGGGCTTCGACTTCACGATCTTCCGCCCGCAGCTGATCGTCGGCCCGAACACCGGCGTAGTGATGAACCTGCCCCCGGTCATCGGCGTCTACGCCGCGATCTGCAAGGAGGAGGGCCGTCCCTTCGGGTTCCCCGGCGGGATCCCCTACGTCTGGGAGGCCGTGGACTGCCGCCTCGTCGCAGGGGCGATCCGCTGGGCCGCCGAGACGCCCGCCGCCGCCGGCCAGCACTTCAACCTCACCAACGGCGAGGTCTTCGCCTGGCGCGACCTGTGGCCGGCCTTCGCCGAGGAGCTCGGCGTCGAGCTCGGACCGGACGAGCCGGTATCGCTGGGTGAGTACCTGCCGACCAAGGCCGACGTCTGGGACAAGATCGTCGCCAAGCACGGGCTGCGGCAGAACAGCATCACCGACATCCTCGGCGAGTCGCACTACTACGCCGACTTCTGCATGGCCTACGGCGCCGAGGAGCCCCCGCCGCCGGCGTTCGTCAGCACCGTGAAGATCAAGCAGGCCGGGTTCACCGAGACCTGGGACACCGAGGAGTCCTTCCGGCACTGGCTGCGCGTTCTGATCGAGCGCCGCATCCTCCCCCCGGCGAAGTGAGCCGTACGACGTGAGCGCAGTCCCGCACGCGGGCCGTGCCGGAGCCACGAGCTCCGGCACGGCCCCCGTGGCCACCGACCCGCCCGGGCTCGACCTCACCGCACTGGCGCGGTACCTGCTGCGGCTGCCCGACGCCGGCGCCCACCCGGCCGGCCGGCTGCACGCCCGGCTGCTCGCCGGCGGGCGCTCGAACCTGACCTACCTCGTCACCGACGACACCCACCGCTGGGTGCTGCGCCGCCCCCCGCTCGGGCACGTCCTGGCCACGGCGCACGACATGAACCGCGAACACCGGGTGCTCACCGCGCTGGCCGGCTCGACGGTCCCGGTGCCGCGCACCGTGGCCCGCTGCGACGACGCCGAGGTCATCGGCGCGCCGTTCTACCTGATGGAGCACGTCGACGGTGTCGTCTACCGCGACGACGACCAGCTCGCCGCGTGCTCCCCCGCCGCGGCCGCGAAGATCGCTGATGCCCTCGTCGACGCCCTCGTCGCGCTGCACACCACCGCTCCCGCCGCCGTCGGCCTGTCCGACTTCGGACGACCCGTCGGCTACCTCGACCGGCAGCTGCGCCGGTGGCGAACCCAGCTCGACGCGTCCCGCTCGCGCGAGGTCCCCGGATTCGACCGGCTCGGTGACCGCCTCGCCGCCACCACCCCGCCGCAAGCGCCGTCCGCGATCGTGCACGGCGACTACCGGCTCGACAACGTCATCATCGACGCCCACGATCCGGCACGGGTGCTCGCAGTCCTGGACTGGGAGATGTCCACCCTGGGCGACCCGCTCAGCGACCTGGCCGCAACCGTCATGTTCTGGGACGGGGTCAGCGGTCTGGAGACCGTCATCACCGCCACCCCCGGTGACCATCGGGCGTTTCCGCGCCGCGCCCGGCTGCTCGACCGGTACGCGGCCGGCACCGGAGCCGATCTCGGCGCACTGCCCTGGTACCTCGGCTTCGCCCACTACAAGCTCGCGGTGATCTGCGAGGGCATCCACTACCGGCACACCCGCGGCGAGACCGTCGGCGCCGGCTTCGACCGCATCGGCGGCCTGGTCCCGCACCTCATCGAGCGCGGGCACGCCTGCCTGGAGGACTGATGGACTTCACCCCCGACCCGAAGACCGAGCACCTGCGCGACCAGTTGCTCGAGTTCATGGACAGCCACGTCTACCCCGCCGAGCCGGTGTTCCACGAACAGGCCGCCGCGGCGGAGAACCGGTGGGACCGCCCGCCGATCATGGCCGAGCTCACCCGCGAGGCCCGCCGCCGCGGGCTGTGGAACCTGTTCCTGCCCGACCCCCGCTACGGGCCCGGGCTCAGCCACGCCCAGTACGCCCCGCTCGCCGAGATCACCGGCCGCAGCCCGCTCATCGCCCCCGAAGCGCTGAACTGCGCCGCCCCCGACACCGGCAACATGGAACTGCTGGCCATCGCCGCGACCGAGCAGCAGCGCCAGGACTGGCTGCAGCCGCTGCTCGACGCCCGGATCCGGTCCGCGTTCTGCATGACCGAACCCGAGGTCGCCAGCTCCGACGCCACCAACATCAGCACCCGCATCGCCCCCGACGGCGACGGGTTCACCATCACCGGCCGCAAGTGGTGGTCCACCGGCGCCCTCGCCCCGCAGTGCGAACTGCTCATCGTCATGGGCGTGACCGACCCCGACGCCCCCGCCCACCGCCGACAGTCCATCGTGCTGGTCCCGCGGGACACCCCGGGTGTGGAGGTGCTGCGCGGGCTGGACGTCTTCGGCTTCGACGACGGCGCCCACGGCGGCCACGCCGAGATCGTCTTCGACGGCGCCCGGATCCCCGCGGAGAACCTGCTCGGTGAACGCGGCGGCGGGTTCGCCCTCGCCCAGGCCCGTCTCGGACCGGGCCGTATCCACCACTGCATGCGGCTGATCGGCATGGCCGAACGCGCCCTGGAACTCATGTGCGACCGCGCCAACCGCCGGGTCGCGTTCGGCAAGCCCCTCGCCGACCAGGGCGTCGTACGGCACTGGATCGCCGAATCCCGCGTCCGGATCGAGCAACTGCGGCTGCTCACCCTCAAGGCGGCCTGGATGATGGACACCGTCGGGGCCAAGGCCGCCCGCACCGAGATCAGCGCCATCAAGATCGCCGCACCCGGCACCGCGGAATGGATCATCGACAAGGCCGTTCAGGTGCACGGCGGAGCCGGCGTCAGCCAGGACCTGCCCCTGGCCATGCTCTGGGCCCAGGCCCGCTACCTGCGCCTCGCCGACGGGCCCGACGAGGTCCACCGTGACGCCGTGGCCCGGCGGGAACTCGCGGCCCGCTGACGACGGCCAACGCCGATCGACCGGTGCGAGCACTCGCCGCCCGACAGCCCTCAACCGGCGTCCCGGCTGTCCGGGTGGCGAGAGCACATCGCAGTCGTCATCGGTCGGCGTAGGTCCCGGCCGACCGGCGTCCTTGATGGACGGCGATCCGCCGGGGCGGGGGTTGTGTCCACCGAGGTGGTGTACGACGTTGCTGCTGACCAGTGGCGTGGCGTCGGGACGGAACCGTAGGGCCACCGCGTGGTCCTTCGAGTGCTTGGGTTCTCGAGGGAGGAGACGCGATGGCCGCGTCAGACAGTGTGAACGATGTAGCGGGCTGGTTGGACGAGCGGCTCGCCGGGGCGGGCCCGGATCTGTTGCGGGTGGTGATCAAGCAGTTCGCGGAGACGTTGATGGCCGCCGAAGCCGATGCCGCCTGCGGGGCTGGCTCCGCGAACGGTCCGAGGGGCGGGTGAACTCCCGCAACGGCTACCGGCTGCGGGATGGGGACACCGGGGCCGGGAGCGTGGAGCTCGCGATCCCGAAGCTGCGGTCCGGGACCTACTTCCCGCAGTGGCTGCTCGAGCGGCGCCGCCGCGCCGAGCGAGCATTGGTCTCGGTCGTGGCCACGAGCTATCTGCTCGGAGTCTGCGGCCCGCAGGGTGGAGAAGCTCGTCGCTCAACTCGGGATCGCGTCGTTGTCGAAGTCGCAGGTCAGCGAGATGGGCAAGAGCCTCGACGCACAGGTCGAGGCGTTCCGGTCGCGCCCGTTGGACGCCGGCCCGTACAGCGTTCCTGCGCTCGCTGGTCGCTGTCAGGGCTGTCAGGGGTGGCGTTGGTGACCTCCGCCAGCCACCCCGGGCTGGTGGCCGCGGTCGAGGCCACCCTGCCCGGGGCGGGCTGGCAGCGCTGCCGCACCCACTACGCGCGCAATCTGGCCAGCCGGGTGCCCAAGTCGGCCCAGCCGTGGGTGCTGACCCTGCTGCGCACGGTGTTCGATCAGCCCGATGCCGCCGAGGTGTGTGCCCAGTTCGACCGGGTCGTCGAGGGGCTGCAGGCGAAGTTCCCGGCCGCGGCCGAGCACCTCGACGCCGCCCGCGCCGACCTGCTGGCATTCACCCCGTTCCCGCGGGAGCTCTGGCGCCAGATCTGGTCGAACAACCCCGTGCGCCACGAGGCGCTATGTGACCGCGCGGAGATGGAAGGGCTCCGCCTTCGGGTCGTCGCAGCGGCCTGATGAAGCTGGGGGCAGCCGCGCTCGGGAGGTGCCGGGTGGCGGTGGGAGCAGCCCC